>JAUZSK010000071.1 GCA_030949565.1 Enterobacterales bacterium | reverse complement strand
GTAAAAAAAAGTATAAAAAAAAGAATGAATATATAAAAAAAAGTATTTAAAATATATGTATAAAATATGTAAAAATGTAATGTGAAAAAAAAAAAAAAAAGTAATATAATAATACAAATTTTGTTACTGGGAAATGCTTTGGATGGGTTTTGTTTGACTACATCCGTTGTTTTTGTTTCCGGTTACGCTACCCTCTCCCATCGAGGGAGAGGGATAAAGAAAGCGCTTTAACGCACCCTTAAGCGGACAAAAATAGTTGATTAGAATGTGAAGCGAAGCGGAACCTAACCAACTGTTTTTGTTCCGTTTGAAGTGCTTGTTAGGCTTTTGTACGCTGAACTAGATTACAGTATTGGAAGATACACATCTGTGATCATATCCGACTCTTTAATTTGAGGGCTAACATTAACATAATGAAAAAAATAGGAAAATTAGTAAGTGTTTCACCACTTTTAGGTAACCACTCTTTATATAAGTCTCTCGCTGTAGTCATATTTTTCACGTGAGCCGACATGACGAACTTTTGCACAACGTAGGGGCTGGAATCGTTTTAGCAACAACTCCATAGGTATTTTCAGCAACGTCATGAGCAATAGAAACACATAAATCCACTCGATAATCTGATGCGTAAAAAACCGTATTAGGATCATTGTAATGAATTCCATAACTACGGTTAATATCCGAAAGGTGGTAATTTGCTTTCTTTACGCCAATCAACAAGCTTCTTAATAGATTCATTTTCAAGAGTAGGTGAACCGTGATGTTCAATAACCGCAACTTTTGTTTTAGGAAAGTTAATTATTTCAACGTCCATATATACTCCTAACTAAAGAAAAGCCTAACAGTTAATTCTACGGTAGCGTTGAATATATCACATTTTTTGATTAAAAGTGAAAGAGTGCAGGTTGTTTATTGTTCTAATCTATATAAATCAGTTGGTTACTCCATTTTTGGATCTATTTTAATCTGACAAAGAAGGTTCGTTTCCGCTGTTTTCTGAGCTTTTCAGTTAGCATTAAGTATTTGAATGAATTTGTACCTTCAATAAAATCAATAAGTTACAGGTGAAATTATGCTGATTTCGGACAAAAAGGCAGCGTTCCGCTGTTTTCCTGGATTTTTATGAAAAAAACGGTTGAAAGCTACTTGTATAAGTAGTATTTTATCGCTATTAAATAGCCTCAAGGGACGCATTGCTAGTGGACGATATACCCCAGCATATTGATCACACATCAACTCGATTTATTGATCGATTGCGGCTGTTTATTAGGGCTAGAAACCTCGCTTATGCAACTGAAAAAACCTATGTTAACTGGGTGGTTCAGTTTATTCGCTTTCATAAGATGAAACACCCCGATGAGCTGGGCGAACAAGATATAGAAGCTTTTCTTAATCATCTGGTATTACAAAGGAATTGTTCTAAGTCCACCCAAAGAACCGCGTTAAATGCACTAATCTTTCTGTTCAAAAATATTTAAAGCGCGAGGATATCGGCAAGCTAAGCTATGTGCCTTCCGCGCAAACATCGAAATATTCCCACTGTATTCACTCATCAAGAAGCCATGCAGGTAATAGGGTTAATCAAGGGAGACTACCAGCTAATGGTAAAGCTAATGTATGGTAGCGGTCTTAGAATATCTGAACTCACTCGACTGAGAGTTAAAGACATTGATTTTGGAATGAAGCAAATTATAGTTCGGGATGGCAAAGGAGGTAAAGATCGGATCACCCTGCTTCCTGAAAGTTTATCCCAAGTCATCAAAAATCGAATAGAGTCCACCCGATTGTTGCATAAAAAAGATTTGAATGACGGCTATGGTGAAGTTTATATGCCTAATGCTTTAGAACGAAAATATCCTTTCGCTGCGAAAGAACTAAGCTGGCAGTATCTTTTTCCGTCTCACTTGATTAGCCGCGATCCGAGAAGTGGAAAATTTCGGCGACATCATATAAATAAATCGACTTTGACTCGCATTGTTACCCGTGCAATTCGACACGCAGGAATTAATAAAAAAGCCTCAAGCCATACTTTCAGACATACATTTGCGACACAATTATTAATAAAAGGTTCTGATATTCGCACAGTCCAACAACTACTTGGCCACAGCGATGTATCAACCACAGAAATCTACACCCATGTGATTAAACAAGGCAATGCGGGAGTTAAAAGTCCAATTGATTTTTAGTTTGGTCTTATGATTATTACAAAATCAACATAGATCACCAAGCGGCGTCAATCTTATGATGTATTCCCACTATCGATAAGGATCAATAGCTTCTGGATCTAACGGATTTTCTGGATCAATGCCGGGCATTAGATGCAGAGAAACATCTTTATGGGTTAATTTATAGACCATGCCTAGCCAATTATTGAAAGTGGAAAGCGTGGTGTCTCGCCAGGTGTTATCAATTTGTTTGACAATCCATTGTTCATCCCATTGTGGTAATGCTTGCTGCTTGCTTTTTGCGTCAATCGCTGTGGCTTGAAAATTAATTAGGTTTTGTTGCAATTCATCTGAAAAATAATTTTCCGGAAATGGTGGATAGTCTTGTCGTTGATTGTTAAACCAGCGATCAATTTCTCGCTTGTATTCTTTTAATAAACTAAAGCTATCATATTCGGGGTGCCCTTGGAAAAAAACCAACTGTAAACCATCTGGGCTGACCGCCAGATGAACACCGCAAGCCTCGCTTTCAACCAACACTTTTACTCCAACTTCTGACAATTGTTGCTTTGTAATTTGATTAAATCTCGAATGAGGAATATCAAAACGGGTATTGATGATGTCTTGTCAAAGGATGGACTTCTTGCGTTACGCGATGTTGAAAAACGCCCCATTTTTTTTGTCCTAGTGGTTGCCGTTTAATATCATAAAGATATTGAACCACCGCATGGGTCGAGAGGCACGCGCAAAGGGTGGAGCTCACATGATCGATTTTGCCCAATCGATCACTTGGGTCAGCATCGGCCAAAAAGATTCTTGTTCTAAATGTTCAGAGGCGGGATTGGCGCCGGTAATAATCAAAGCATCCAAACCATTTTGTTTAATGCTTTCAAAGTCTTCGTAGTATTGTTCTATCCAATCTTGTGCTTGTTTACCACGCTTAATATCAGGAATGGTAAACAGATGGATATAAAATTGAACAATTTGATTACAATCACCAACAAGACGCATAAATTGCCGTTCAGTCGCTTGCAAAGATGCATCCGGCATCATGTTTAATATACCAATATGCTGCTCTCGAATATCTTGATGAGTTGCTTTTTCCAACGAAAGTACATCATGCTGCTCATCCAGCAAACGCTGAAAAGTGGGTAATTTTGAGAAGGCGACTAATGGCATTTTAATGATAGGCCTTAGGGTTGATTGGACGCGTTGCTAGACTCATTTCTTAACTTTGCCACCCGTGTGGAACAACGGATATCATTAGCAACATGAACCAAAGCACGCGCCGCCGAACGAATAATATCGGTGGCTAGACCCATCCCATGAAAAGTCTGTTGATCGTCAATATTATTACAAGTCGCCATAATATCCACCTGCCCCATCGCGTCAGTTCCTTGCGAGGTTGATGCCACCTTAAAGTCCTTAATTTCAATATCATAACCGGTGATGCGGCTAATACAACTGGAAATAGAATTGATCGGACCATTGCCGATAGCCGCTTCGGTAATTAAATTTTCACCACAGCGTAACGCAACAGTTGCGGTAGCCGTCTCTTCGCTACCAGAATTTACCGATAGCGATTCTAACCGATAGAAATCATCTTCATCGTTAAGGCTATTGAAAAACACCAAGGCTTCAAGATCATAATCAAACACTTTTCCTTTTTTATCGGCCACTCGAAGAAAGCGTTGGTAAAGTTTTTCTAAATCAAAATCCGATTCGCTATAGCCTAGCTCCCGCATTCGATGCTTGATCACATGACGCCCCGAACGCGAAGTCAAATTTAATTTATTGGTGCTTAAACCCACCGTTTCGGGTGTCATAATTTCGTAAGTATTCTGACTTTTTAACACACCGTCTTGATGAATTCCTGAGGAATGACTAAAGGCATTGTTGCCCACAATGGCCTTGTTAGCTTGAATTGGCATATTGCAAATATTGGCCACCAACTGACTGGTTCGATGGATTTCTTTGGGATTAATTCGAGTATTTAATTTTAATTGGTCGGCGCGAGTATTTAAAATCATCACAATTTCTTCCAGCGCGCAGTTGCCAGCTCGTTCACCGATACCATTAATGGTACATTCAATCTGTCTTGCACCCGCTTGTACCGCAGCGATCGAATTAGCCACCGACAAACCCAAATCATCATGACAATGAACCGAAATAATCGCTTGGTCAATATTGGGAACACGATTAAATAAGCGATTCAATAATACCGCCAAATTCCGACGGAATGGTATAGCCCACCGTGTCGGGAATATTAATCGTGGTTGCGCCTGCTTTGATCGTCTGTTCTACCATGCGACATAAAAGATCAATCGGTGTTCTTCCAGCATCTTCGCAAGAGAACTCAACATCATCGGTATAGTTTCTTGCTCGTTTTACTGCCCTCACTGCCATTTCTACCACATCGTCAAAACCTTTTTTTAGTTTCTTTTCAATGTGAATCGTGGAGGTGGCGATAAAGGTATGAATCCGAAAAGCTTCAGCGACTTTAAGCGCTTCTGCTGCTGCGTCAATATCCTGATCCATACAGCGCGCAAGTCCTGCAATACGACTATTTTTGATCTGCTTCGCAATCTGTTGTACGGAATCAAAATCACCGGGAGAAGAAACGGGAAAACCAGCTTCAATAATATCCACACCGAGTCTTTCTAGTGCTAACGCAATACGCAGTTTTTCCTTAGCGGTCAAACTAGCTTGCAGCGCTTGTTCACCATCTCTAAGAGTGGTGTCAAAAATAATCACATCGTGCTGTTGACTCATTACTTCAGTTCTCTTAATTTTTCTTATTTAGAAAGACTTTTTATCGCATTGACCACCGCTTGAATAGCCTGTTGCGTGGACACTTGACTTGTGGGATCTAAGTCGCGCGGTAATACACCTTGCTCAATCACCTTGGTAACCGCCTGCTCAATTATTTTAGACTCCTGAGCCAGGTCGAGCCAGGCAAGCATCATGGCAATGCTTAAAATAGTGGCATAAGGGTTGGCGATACCCAGTCCTGCAATATCCGGCGCGGAACCATGAATAGGTTCAAACAATCCATATCGGTTCCCTACGGATGATGAAGCTAACAATCCCATTGAACCGGACAAGACACTGGCTTCATCGGACAAAATGTCACCGAACATATTTTCCGTTAGCACCACATCAAAATCAGACGGTGAATGGATCAGTTTCATGGCGCAAGAATCGACTAACTGGTGATGCAACTCGACTTCTGGAAATTCTTGCTTGAGCGACTTTTGTTACCACTTGCCGCCACAGCTTTGAGGTTTCTAAGACGTTGGCCTTGTCCACCGACGTGAGATGGTTGCCGCGCTGTTTGGCTAATTTAAAAGCAACCCGTGCAATACGCGTTACCTCTCCCACAGAGTAACGACATTGATCGGTGGCATATTCATCCTCGGTTGAGGCTAAATGACGTTTTTTGTCACCAAAATAAATACCGCCAGTCAACTCTCTGCACAATAATAAAATCCGTATCCATCGAATATTTCGGGTTTAAGCGGTGAGGCAGCAGCCAACGATGGATAAATGGTCAGGGGACGAATGTTGGCATACACATCGAGTTCTGAACGAAGTTTTAACAAACCTTGCTCTGGTCTTACCTTTGCTTGATCCCACTTGGGCCCACCAATAGCGGCCAAGAATACCGCACTCGCTTGTTTACAAGCAGCTAAAGTTTCATCGGGTAATGGGTCACCGCAAGCATCGATCGCCGCGCCACCGACAAGATACTCAGACACCTCAAACTGATGACAAAAAATCTCACCTATTGCATCCAATATCGGAACAAGCGCCTGTGCAACTTCGGGCCCGATACCATCACCGGGTAAACTGGCTATTTTATATTTCATGCTGGTTACTCTTTAAATGATTAGTTCGCTATACTGCTATCAGTTCGTTTTAATTAACTGGTAACGCGCGCTTGTTCAAAAGCATCAATCTGCTCAATATTCTGAAAAAGAAAGTCCAATTGTTCAATACCATTTAGCAGGCAATATCGAGCAAACGCCTCAAGATTAAAATCAATGGTTTTTTGCTCACATTGAATTTTTGAGTCTCAAGATCAATGCCAATAGCCTGACCATTTTGAGCCAATAAAAATTGATGTGCGTCAGCGCCTACCTGAATCGGAAGAAAACCATTTTTAATCGCGTTATTGGAAAATATATCCGCAATTGATGAGCTAATGACCGCTTTGATACCATGATCTAATAAAGCCCAAGGCGCATGCTCACGGGATGAACCACAACCAAAATTATCCCCCGCAACTAATACTTGAGCATCTTTCGTCGCTGCTTGATTCAGTACGAAGTTTGGGTTATCCACCAATTGCGTCGAGGCAGCCTCTTTTATATAGCGCCAATCAGCAAATAAATGCTTACCTAAACCTTCTTTATCAGTAATTTTTAAATGATCTGAGCCAATGATCTGGTCGGTATCAATGTTATCGCGGTTAATCACTGCAACCACTGAAGAAATTTTATTAAATGCTTTCATTCGGCTAACATCTCCCGTGGGTCACAAATTTTTCCACTAATGGCAGCTGCTGCAGCGGTAACCGGACTGGCTAAGATAGTTCGGCCGCCTTTTCCCTGACGCCCTTCAAAATTTCGATTACTGGTACTGACGCAAATTTGTTGTGGTTGAATAATATCACCGTTCATACCTAAGCACATGGAACATCCTGGCTCTCGCCACTCAGCACCAGCATTAATAAAAATATCGGCCAAACCTTCTTGTTCCGCCTGTTTCTTAATCTCGTGCGAACCTGGAACGATCAAAGTTCTTACGTTATTGTCCACTTTACCTTTAGCAAAAATCTGAGCCGCGTCACGTAGGTCACTAATACGTGAGTTAGTACAGCTTCCAATAAACACCACATCCACTTTAGCACCAAGCAAAGGCGTATTCTCACTAAATCCCATATATTCTAGCGCTTGGTCTTGACCTCTCGCTGGGATATTTTGCCCAATTTGGATCACCATCTCTGGATTGGTTCCATAGGTAACCATTGGATTGATTTGACTTGCGTCCACACATATATGACTGTCAAAACGAGCACCCTGGTCAGTGTACAACTTATTCCACTCAGTAACGGCTTGTTCCCACTGTTCACCTTTTGGTGTGTATTCCCGACCTTTTAAGTAGTCAAAAGTAGTTTGGTCTGGTGCGATCATACCGGCTCTAGCACCTGCTTCAATCGACATATTGCAAATTGTCATGCGCTGGTCCATGGAGAGCTGTTCAATACAGCTTCCATAATATTCAATCACATGACCGGTGGCACCACCAATCCCTATTTCACCAATAATCGCTAATATAAGATCTTTAGCGCTCACTCCTGGACTTAACTTGCCGGTTATTTCGATACCAAAGGTTTTTGGTTTACGCTGCGGTATACACTGAGTGGCAAAGGTATAACCAACTTCGCTAGTACCGATACCAAAAGCCAGTGCACCAAACGCACCATGGGTACTGGTATGGCTATCACCACAAACAATGGTTTGACCCGGTTGAGTAATTCCAAGCTCAGGGCCTATCACATGCACAATGCCCTGTTTATCGTCACCTAGAGCGAATAACTTAACACCAAATTCCGCACAATTTTGGATCAACTGCTCAACCTGCTTTCGCTCCTGCTCGCCATGATATTGATAGTGGCCCTGACTATCCGGCTTTACGGTCGGTGTCGAATGGTCACAGGTAGCGAAGGTGCGCTCTGGACGTCTGAGTTTTAACCCCTTTTGACGTAGCATGGCAAAGGCTTGCGGTGAAGTCACCTCATGGATTAAATGCGTATCAATATAAAGGATGGCCGGCGTATCATCACTTTCTGCAGTCACTATATGCTGCTGCCAAACCTTATCAAATAAAGTGGCTACCATCGACCGCGACTCATAAAACCCGCTGGCTCATATTCAAAAACATCGACTTTTTCTGCATCTCTCAGTGCTGGTCGTTGCTGGCTAGATGTTCCTGAACGCTGCGAGCTGGTGGGCTGATGTTGCGTTCTATTGGCTTGGTTATATTCAGCCGTCTTATTTTGTTCCTTGTTCATTGATCGTCTCACTCTATTGCATTGGTTCTTGGTTATTAATTTTGATTACTTTATTTTTAATTTGAGTAAAAAAGCAAAAAAAAAAAACCCCGAGTAGCTCGGGGTTTTAATAAATTTTGCAGCTCACAGCAAAAATCACCCCATCCGCTGACCGAGGAGGAGTTCTAGAATCATTAAAGTGCTGTTTGCAATGTTCTTTTTCATGGCTTGAATTTAGTCGCTTTTAACCACTAGGTCAACGGATTATAACTTTAAGTTCTATATCTAATATTAATCAAGATGCAGCTTGAATGATAACGGGTATATAACCATAAACTATAAACCAAAAAGAAGGATCACGATTGACATCAAAAGCGCTTGGGTGCAGAGTTAAGCCTAATGTTTTAACTCAACTGATAAAGGCTTTAGCCGGTGGAAAATTAGTGTTCGTATAATATGACTTTTAAGACTAAAATATCACTCAAAGCAACAACCTCAATTCGCTTGGGCACCCTAACGGGCGACTCAACCGGTATTATTGGCGGTATTAGCCAACAATATGGGGTCATAGGTTGACCAGAAACCTTTTCTAACTAGCCCGTGACTCTTGCAAGACTCACGGGCTTTTTTTTGCAATATTTAGCAACCCAAAAGTAGAGACAGAAAAATGAAAGTTTTAAAATTTGGTGGTTCTTCTTTAGCCAGCGCCAAAAAATTTCTTAATGTGGCTGAAATTATTAAGCAAGAAAGCAAAAAAAACCAAGTGAGCGTGGTTCTTTCTGCGCCTCAAGGTGTCACCAACCTTTTGGTCAGCCTAGTTGAATCCATCGAAGACAATCAAGATAGCCAACCGCTAGTCGAGAAGTTAGTGGTTATAAGCCAAAGCATAAAACATGATTTGGCACAAACCTTATCTGATAAAAATAGCGGAGGTAGTGACTGCCAATTAAGTCTTGCCGATCTAGATCAGTTGATCCAGGACGAATTTAACAAACTCAATCAATTGATTAAGGGCGCTAAACTGCTTGACCATTGCCCACCACAAACGGCTGCGCAAATTCTATCTATGGGCGAGAGAGTTAGCATCAGGCTGCTATCTTGGGTTTTTTGTAGCCAGTTTAACCTAAAAGTGTCGCTGATTGACCCAGAACAATTCTTGGTCGCTGAAATTCAAGCTGGCGATACCATTGCTAATATCCAAGCCTGTAAGGACAATTTTAAATCTATTTATTCTAAATTATCCAATATTAGTTTAATGCCTGGGTTCGTTGGCGCATCACCTCAAGGTGCCACTTTAACTCTCGGTCGAAACGGGTCGGATTATTCGGCGGCTATTCTAGCTGTTTGTTGTGAAGCAAATATCTGCGAAATTTGGACCGATGTGGACGGTGTCTATAATGCCGATCCAAGGTTGGTCAAAGAGGCAGAATTAATAAAGCGTATGACCTTTAATGAAGCCATAGAGCTCAGTTATTTTGGTGCAAAAATACTGCATCCCAAAACCATTGTCCCCCTTAGCCAGCACAAGATACCCTGTTTAATAAAAAATTCACTAGCGCCAGAGCGAGAAGGAACTTTGATATCCAATAAAAAAACTGATTCAACCAGTGTCAAAGCAGTGTCCAGTCTTGATGGTGTCGCCATGATTGATGTTTCTGGTCCTGGTATGAAAGGTAAAGTAAGTATGACCAGCCGGATTTTTGCAGCCTTAAGCCGCGCTAATCTACCAGTGATTTTAATTAGCCAATCCTCTGCGGCATATCGGATTAGTTTTTGTGTCGCGTCTGACCAAGTGACAGCCGCCTCAGAATGTCTCAATGCCGAATTTGAATTGGAACTTAAAAACCAACTATTAAAGCCTATCACTATAAGCAAAGGTCTTGGCGTTGTCTCATTGGTCGGTGATAAAATGCAAAAGCAAAAGGGAATTGCGGCTAAATTTTTCGCCTCTTTATCGCAGGCCAAGGTTAATATTATCGCCATTGCACAGGATTCTTCGGAACGCAGTATTTCAGCGGTTGTTCGTTCTCAAAGAACCGATGAAGCGGTAAAAATATGTCACCGTAATCTATTTTTAAAGCGCGCCAGTATCGATGCCTTTGTGTTAGGTTGCGGTACCGTAGGTGAAGAATTGATTAGGCAAATAGCCGATCAACAAGCGGCAATGTTAGCTAAAAATATTGAGTTGAAGGTTTATGGCATTGCCACTAGTAGCAAACTCCTGTTAGATCCTCAAGCTATTGATCTTCAACAAAATTGGCAAGATCGACTCCAACAGTCAGATATTTCCTTTACTTTAGAAACGCTGAATCAATTTGTTGAGCAAAACCATTTGCTTAATCCAGTGATCATTGATGCTACTAGTAATGAGCAAATTGCCATGAGCTATGTCGATTATTTGCAGAATAATTATCACCTAGTGGTGGCCAATAAAAAAGCCAATACCGCCAGCATGAGCTACTACCATCAGCTACGAAATGCAGCTCATATAAATAACCGACGCTTTCTGTATGAAACCAATGTCGCCGCGGGCCTACCGGTGATCGATAATCTGCAAAACCTATTGGGAGCGGGCGATCAATTAACAGCCTTTGAAGGGATATTGTCTGGCTCACTATCCTATATTTTCGGTCAATTACATCAAGGGCTGAGTCTGTCACAAGCCACCGCTAAAGCAAAAGAAATGGGTTTTACCGAGCCCAACCCTGCTGAAGACCTTAACGGTATGGATGTTGCCCGTAAGGTATTAATTATTGCGCGTGAAGCGGGTATGAATTTGGAACTAGAAGATATAGAATTGCAGTCACTGATTACACCAGAGCTCGGTCAAATTACCGATGCTGATGAATTTATGCAAAAGCTACCTCAACTAGATGCAGAAATTGCTGCACTAGTTCAGCAGGCAGAAGCCAAAAATAAGCAGCTGAGATACGTTGCAAAAATTGAGAAAGGCAAGTGCCAAGTGAAAATAGAATCTTTTGACCCATCGCACCCTTTGTACAGTGTAGAAGGTGGTGAAAATGCCTTAGCCATTCATACCCATTATTATCAGCCCATTCCATTTGTGATTCGAGGTTACGGTGCTGGCGCTTCGGTAACAGCGGCAGGGCTGTTTGCGGATCTTTTACGGACTTTGATCTGGAATATAGATTAGATACTGGAAGTAGAATACCAACCTTAAAATATAAGCTATCAATCATCGCGATGAAAAACAAATGACAGTCAATCAATCAAAAATTTCCGTATTTGCGCCCGTTTCTATTGGCAATGTGAGTGTTGGCTTTGACAATTTAGGTCTGGCGGTAGCGCCGGTTGATGGCACTTTGCTCGGCGATATTGTTTCCGCTGAATTAGCAATCAATGGTCAAAAGGACCAACTGATTAACCAAGGGGCCTACCAAAATATTCTACCCACCAATAAAGAAGACAACCTTGTTTGGTACTGCCTGTTAGAATTTAATCAAGCTTTAAAGCAAATCGGTCAGGTGCCTCAAGTATTACAACTAACACTAGAAAAAAACATTCCTATTTGTAGTGGGTTAGGCTCCAGCGCCTGTTCTGTTGTTGCTGGATTAACCGCACTTAATGAGTTTTATAACAAACCTTTTAGTGACCAGCAGTTGCTCACCATGATGGGAACGCTGGAAGGAAAAATGAGCGGCAGTATCCACTATGATAATGTCGCCCCCTGTTATTTAGGCGGAATGCAGCTGATGATCGATGATGGACAAAATGTTTGTCATTCAATACCTTTATTTGATGATTGTTATTGGGTGATTGGCTTCCCCAATATCGAGATAAGCACCAAAATGGCGCGAGAAATTTTGCCAAAACAATACGCTAGAGCCGACTTAATCGCATACGGCAGCCATTTGGCTGGCTTTATCGCTGCTTGTTACGCAAAAAACAAACAACAAGCCTTTGCGTTAATGAAAGATTTTGTGGCGGAGCCTTACCGCAAAGGTTTACTTGATAATTTTGAAACAACGCAGCAAAAGCTATTAAAACTTGGAGTGCTGGCACAGGGCATTTCTGGTTCAGGTCCAACTATTTTCGCAGTCACTGATAATCTGCTACAGGCTGAAAAAATCAAGCAGCTTTTTGACCAGTTTTATTGTTTAAATGAAAATAGCTTTAGTCATATTTGTAAAGCCGATCAACAGGGCGCGCGAGTGCTATAATCGAAAATTAATAAGAGAACATTATGAAATTCTATAATTTAAAAGATAATACACAAGTGGTCGACTATGCGACAGCCGTACGCCAAGGTTTAGGCCGAAATCAAGGCTTGTTTTTTCCCAAAAAGATAGACCCTATAGAAGACGTTGATTCGCTGCTTGATGCGCCGAGTGAGGCACGCTATTTACAGATTCTAAAACCCTTTGTCGGTGAAAATTTATCCGATGAACAATTAAAAGACGTCATAAAGAACACCTTTAAATTTCCCGCCAAACTAGTAGCGGTAGAAGACAATATTTATTGCCTTGAGCTTTTTCACGGTCCCACTTTAGCCTTTAAAGATTTTGGTGCTAATTTTATGGCTAATTGCCTCAAACAATTTTCAAACGGAGAAAAGATCACCATTTTAACAGCCACTTCAGGTGATACAGGTGCGGCCGTTGCCCATGCTTTTTATGGTATCAAAAATATCCAAGTCGTCATTTTATACCCAAAGGGAAAAATTAGCGCGCTACAGGAAAAAATGTTTACCACTCTAGGCGGTAATATTAAAACGCTTGCCATTGAGGGGACTTTTGATGATTGTCAGGCACTGGTTAAACAAAGTTTTGATGACCGATCACTAGTGAAAGAAATTGGTTTAAACTCCGCCAATTCTATCAATATCAGTCGATTGATTGCACAGGTTTGTTACTACTTTGATGCTGTCGCACAAGTGCCGCAAGAACAAAGAAAGAAGCTTGTCATATCGGTTCCTTGCGGTAATTTTGGTAATCTGACGGCGGCAATTATTGCTCAACTTTTAGGCTTGCCGATTGAACGTTTTGTTGCCACCACCAACGTCAATGATACGGTTCCAAGATTTCTACAAACCGGTCAGTGGCAACCCAATAAAACCATCGCGACCTTATCCAATGCAATGGATGTCAGCGCGCCTAATAATTGGCCCCGCATCGAATATATGATGCAATCGGAAGCAGTTTGATCCAAAAAATCTATCCGCCACCGCAGTTTCTGAAACACAAACAGCAAATAGTTTAAAAAGCCTTTATGCTAAAGGCTATACCAGCGAACCCCATGCTGCGGTCGCTTATCAAGGATTAAAACAAAGCTTGTCTGAGGATGAGGTTGGGATTTTTTTGGGCACTGCCCATCCCGCAAAGTTTAAATCCAGCGTTGATGATATTTTAGGTTTGGATCTTGAATTACCACCGGAGCTAGCCGCCTGCGCGCACAAACAGAGCTTGTCCATTGGCATGGCTGCAGACTTTAGCCTATTGCGCGATTTTTTAATTAGTTAAAATTTCACTCGATCAAACTATTGCTTGGCAACTTGATAAATTCGATTTGCAGGAAATGCAAGTTGCTGCAGTAAATATTTTTTGAAGCTCTCATCATAGGGCTGGTCGTCTGCGGCTTTACTCATGCATAGCAGCCAGCTATCTCTATCTTCTATACTAATCGCAAGGTGTTTATGTGCCATCGGCAGGCTAATTCTGCCGTATTTATCTCGAAACAAACGCGGCCCCCCTAGCCAGCCAGATAGAAAACAGACCAACTTATCTTTTGTAATGGTTAAATCTTTTGGATGCATTTCACGGATGTTGTTAGCTTCTGAAAGCTGTTCCATATAGTTATAAAAACATTCAACCAATTTCGTAATACCCTCTAACTCGCCAGCTGCTTGATAGGATGCATCGAGGTCACCATATTGATTAGCCATCGTTATCCTTTAAAACTTTTTATTAATGATTGTTTAACCAAAGCAGGTACAAATTCGGTGACATCGCCACCCAAAGCCGCCACCTCTTTGACTAGGGTGGATGAAATAAACGAATGCTGCTCAGAAGGCGTTAAAAAGACGCTCTCTAATTTGGGTGCAAGACGACGGTTCATATTGGCTAGCTGAAATTCATATTCAAAATCAGAAACAGCTCTTAAACCACGCATTAATGCTCCGGCATTTTTTTGCTTTGCAAAGTCAACTAAAAGACCATTAAAACCGCAGACTTCGACATTTTCTATTTTAGCAACCACCTGTGAAACCAGATCAACTCGTTGCTCGAGAGTAAACAAAGTTTTTTTACTACTACTTCCGGCAACCGCAACCACCACATGATCAAATAAACGTGAAGCCCGTTCAATTAAATCAAGGTGACCGTTAGTGATCGGATCAAAAGTTCCGGGATAGAGTACGATGTTCGCCATAGTCATTTACCTTTTACCTTAACTCAATAGAAATTTATTGAGTTGCTTGTATTATTGCAGCCAATGGTTGGGCTAGCTTGCCGTTTAGTTTTAGTGCCAATCCACTGGCTAGTTTTGCTGCCACACTATAGATAGTAAGTTGTGGATTAACCCCTAAACTGGTTGGAAACAAAGAGCCATCAATCAGGATTAAATTGTCTAGTTGATGGTGCTGACCCTCAGAGTTAACCACTGAAGTTGTGACCCCTTCACCAAAATTACAGCCGCCCATTAAATGAGCACTCATGGTTTGCCAACGTAGATGGTTTGCAGGCAATTGATTGATCAATTTTTTCGCAAGTGGCCAACTATTGACTAGCTTAGCATCCATATGCAGAGGCAAAACCGCTTTTGCACCGGCTGCAAACTGCAACTCAGCCATCGATAACATCGCCGCTCTTTGACCGCGCCATAAAGTCTCATTAATGGGATAATCTAATTGCGGATAACCCTTGTTATCGAGTGATACCTGCCCACCCAAACTTTGCTCATTAAATCCATCGCGGATCAATGCAAGATTGGCTTGGTAAAAAGGTAAATCAGACATTAAATCTTTATGTGGTTGACCATGTTTGGTTAAAAGAGTGGATGCCAATACGGGATGCATCGGTGGCACTTCAATTTTATAACCTAGCTCGCCTTGAACACCATCACGCCATAAAAATTCATCCGAATAGATACTTTGTGGCGCGCCATAAAAAGCCTCAACCTTTTGTGGCATTTTAGCGACGATCGCTGATACCGGATGTAAAAAGGTCCGTCCCCCGAGTAATCCGTAGGGATCGGGTGCATTGCTTCTCAGCAATACCGATGGTGACCCGATCGCTCCGGCCGACAACACCACTGATTTAGCGGTAATTTTAGTGACCTTATGTTGTTTAACCTGCCCTTGGCTATCCATCGCACTGAGCCAAAGCCCTTTTACCTGATCCTTTTCAATAATTAAGGATTCCGCTCTTGCTCGACTAATGAGTTTAGCCCCTTGCTCTACAGCAGCCGGAATCGTGGTCACTAACATGGATTGCTTAGCATTGAGCGGACAGCCCATGCCGCAATAACCTAAATTAGCGCAGCCTTTAACATTACGTGGAATGACTGCCGAGGACCATCCTAGTTTACTTGCGCCATCAGCTAATAGCTGATTATTTTTATTTGGCGGGATCTGCCATAAATGAATATTTAAACGTTTTTCAACCCAATCAAACCAAGGCGTCATTTGCTCTAAACTAAATCCCTTTAGCGCAAATTGATCGGCCCAATGATCCAGTGTTTGATGTGGCGTGCGAAAGCTGGAGGTCCAATTAACCGTGGTCGAGCCGCCGACGCTTCGTCCCTGCAAAATTTGTATGCCTTTATCGAGGGTTAAACGGCCAGCCACCTCTTGATACAAATCGCCGTAGGCTTGTTTTTCCTGCATTTTAAAATCTTCGGCGGTTCGTAGCGGGCCTTCTTCCACAATAATCACCGATAACCCTGCTGAGGTTAAAATCTCCGCACTTATTCCTCCCCCGGCACCACTACCAACAATAACCACATCGCATTCTAATTCGGCAGGGGCTTTATGTTTCGCATAATTAAGGCTATGTTGTTTTAAATTAATCATTTGAAGCCTCTTGAATCACTGCTGCTTGCTTGACTAATGGCGCTGCTTGAAGTGATAGCTGTGGCGGGCCGGGATAACCGATAGCAGGCCATAAAAAATCCTCTGCATAAGCGGAACCGATGATTAATTTATGTAAACCCTTGTAGGCAATTTGTAATAGTTCAAGACTAGAATCACGCCACTCAGTAAAAAATTGATCGACTTTTTTTGATCCTGCCGATTGCCAATTGAGCCAAACTTGGGCTAACACCACGCGACCAAAAGCACTATCTAAAAGATCAAATAGATCGCGTAATTCTTTTTGAGTTCTTAATGCTAGTTGTGCAATGGCTTGGTCAATATTCTGATTGATTAAATCAATATTTGAGTTCGACTGAGCCGTCTCTGCTAGGTTTGATAAATTGCTGACCATCACAGGAATTAACACAGTCAATACCAAGCGATCATCAGCATTTAGAAATTGATAGTTAAAGCGTTCGGCGGACGAATTATCTGACTTTGGGTAGCTTAACAAACTTTGTTGATAAAACTGAAATGCAGAAACGCCACCAAGTGCAAAAACGCTAGTGGCGAGTGTGTTTTTTACAAAAGAACGTCTTTTCATTGTTTGCCGCCATTGATGGTGGTTAAGGCTTTATTGTTCGTTAAATTGACTCAAAAACTCTGGTATTCGTCGTTCTAAATAGTATTCTGCTTGCCATGGCCAGTTGCCATCCACAAAACCAACGTGCCCACCATTTTCGTTGGCCTCCAGAATAACATTGTTTGGGGTTTCGTGACAATCTGGGATCACTGAGTGGTTCATAAAGGGATCATCCTTTGCCTGTATAATCAAAGTTGGAACTTGAATATGTTTTACAAACTGTCTGGCGGAGGCTTTTTGATAGTAATCCTCAGCATTTTTATAGCCATGCACTGGGGCTGTGACATGATTATCAAACATCCAAAAAGAGTTGAGCTTTGTTACAAAACTCGCTTCGGGTAATAGTTCACTGCCAAATTGTTTAATTTTCTGTCGGGTTTTGCGGCGTAGAGTAAACAACAAAGCAAATTCATAAAGTCTTGAAAAACCTTTATGAATTTCAGTGGCGCACACATCTAACATCAAGGGTACGGAAACTGCAGCCGCGGCTTTAATTGGCGCTTTGTCTTTTTGTTCACCAAGCCATTTAAGCAATACATTACCACCTAAAGAATAACCGACAATGTAGTCGATGTTGATCCCTTGCTGCAGCAGTTTTTTAACCACCTCATCAAGGTCATCACTGACGCCTGAGTTATAACTTCGCTGCAATCGATTGGGTTCACCACTACAGCTCCGAAAATGCATAACGAATACTTGCCAATCTTGTTTTTGCGCAGCCTCAAGCATGCCACGGATATAGGGTGAATCAATTGAACCTTCCAAACCGTGCAATAACAAAAGACTAGGGCTATTTATTTTTAACTGGGAGTCATCAGTTCTTAATAAACAATCCACATCAATGAAATCACCATCGTCTAATTCAATACGCTTACGCCGCATGGGCGGCAGCGCCGGTAATCGACGAAACAAACTTGACCAAATAGTTTGTAGGTGACGGCTTTTAGCCCACCAGGGAGCGATAAACTTGTGTTGCATTAATAAAATACTACCAATGATTTGGATCGGCTTGTTGCCAATTAGTTAAATAGGAGGTTGAAATGTTAGTTTGCTGTGGGTCATCTAGTAATTGCCCCGGCTTAAACCAAGCATATAACTCCGCATAGGTTTTAACCTCCGCCCCTTGAACTCGACGAAAAATATGCTCGGGTTTTAATTGATTGCTTTTAGCTAATCCACTAGCCGCCAAAAGTTCATGTAAATTTTCCACAATCGAGTCATGGTATTGTGCCACCCGCTTGGCTTTGTCATTGACGTCTAGCGCTTTGTAACGGCTAGGATCTTGTGTAGCAATGCCGGTTGGGCAGCGATCAGAATTACAACTGCGGGACTGAATACAACCGAGAGCGAACATCATCGCTCTGGCCGAGTTAACACTATCAGCACCTAAGGCTAATAGTCGGAGTAAATGAAACGACGAAAAAACCTTGCCCGATGCTATCAGCTTTAACTTGTTTCTTAAACCCAGCCCAATCAGAAGATTATTAACAAACACTAAACCGTCTTTAAGCGGCGTTCCAACAGAATTCGTTAGCTCAACCGGCGCCGCTCCGGTGCCGCCTTCACTGCCATCGACGGTGATAAAATCGGGATAGATTTTGCTTTTAAGCATGGCTTTTGCAACCGCCATAAACTGTTTTTGATCACCAATACAAAGTTTAAAACCAACCGGTTTACCGCCACTTAATTGACGCAGTTTTTTAACAAAGTCTAACAAGCCTTGGGGTGTGCTAAACGCAGAGTGCGCCGCTGGAGAAATAACATCATGCCCCATCGGGACTTTTCTAATTGTGGCTATTTCTTGAGTTAATTTAATGGCCGGTAAAATGCCACCATGACCTGGCTTAGCGCCTTGAGATAGCTTTATTTCAATCATCTTTACCGCAGCTTGAGAGGCTGTTTCCGCAAACAGTTTTTCATCAAAATGCCCGTCACTTGTGCGACAACCAAAATAGCCGGTACCGATTTGCCAAATTAAATCGCCACCGTGTTTCAGGTGATGTGGACTTAGCCCACCTTCTCCAGTGTTGTGTGCGAATCCACCTATTTTAGCACCTTGGTTAAGCGCCATGATGGCATGACGACTCAGCGCACCAAAACTCATCGCTGAAATATTAAAAACAGAAGCCTGATACGGCTGGCTAGTTGCTGCCCCACCAAATGTGACTTTTGAACTCACGCTATGAACATCGCAAGGGGCAAGCGAGTGATTGGTCC
This sequence comes from Enterobacterales bacterium, assembly GCA_030949565.1. Classification (GTDB taxonomy): domain Bacteria; phylum Pseudomonadota; class Gammaproteobacteria; order Enterobacterales; family Kangiellaceae. Next base: position 71,904 of record JAUZSK010000071.1, on the reverse strand, counting down.
ATTCATAACCATCACGATAAACATCAAATAAGGTACCAAAAGGTCGCGTATCTCTGACGCCTTTAGCGCGCTGATAGACGAGCGATCGGAATTCTCGGCTAACCGGTCGTCCATTAATATCGGACTCTACAAAATACTGTTGAATTTCTGGCCGGATAGATTCCAGAAGATATCGAAAATGGCCTATCACCGGATAAAGCCTTAACAGGGTATGCTTAGTTTGTAGCATATCGTAGAAGCCTAACAAAGCAATACTAGCGATCAAGTAAAACAACCAATCAACCGACCAAAAATGATCCAACGCATAAACGCTGGCCGAAGAGAGTAGGATAAAAGTATAAAAGACCTGTCTTGCATTCATGGTTGAAGCCCTGCTGATGAAGCCATTGGGTAACACTCTTAAAGGATTAAGCATCTTAACGGGTTTAAAACCTACCTGCAATAGGTTGATTGATACCCCTTTCAACTCTGGTCTTCGGCTAAATGCGATACACATTTTATTAGATTGTCATAATTAATGGATCACATCTTGGGTGAAATCTGTGTTTATCGGCTAAATGCCTCAGTTTAGACCAAAAAACACCTGTTTTTGACGGATTACTGCTAATATTTATAGGTAATGGACAGTTAAAAGACTTATTCACTTGGAATAAGTGAGAAATTAGTCTAAGTTTAGCTAAGAACTCATTGTTTTTAGTGAGATTTTTTGAATTGCCGATTGAATTTATAGGCTCAATTAGGTAGGCTGAACATCCAAGTTTTAAAGAATTTGTACTATAATCGTTAAATTCGCCTATATTTTGACGATTTCAATTAAAAATCACCGGAGAATTTGTGATGGATTGGTTAAAAAAAGTACCCTCGCTAACGAGTCATCTTTCTATTTTTGCTAGCTTTCTATTGGTTTCATGGTTAACCGCCTGTAGTGGCGGTAGCTTTTCAGAAGGAGCTGGTACAGGAGGCACAGGTGGAACCGCAACCAAAACTGTGACAGTTGCCATTTCAAGCACCAGTGTTGATGCGGCTAACCCTGCGACAGTGACAGCCACGGTCTCCGATGGAACTACCCTGTTCGCTAATGAGTTGGTAACTTTTACCACCACTATAGGCAATCTTAATCCCGCATCAGGAACCGCATTAACCGATGTTAATGGTATTGCAACCATTGAGCTACAGGCAGGAAATGTCGCTGGAGCAGGTGAAATAACAGCCAGTATTGGCAATGGCGAATTGGGAAAAATAGGCTTCACCACCGCCGGTGATGGCGGATCGTCCGGTTCAACTATTTCAATCTCATTGCAACTTGTATCGGCAGCAACCGGTTTGCCAACCCAAACGGTTACCTCTTCTGATCCAGGTCGAATTATTGCCAGCGTTAACGGCATTACCACGCAAACCATCGTGACTTTTAATACCGATATTGGAAATATCCCCATTCCAACAGCAATTACCGATGCCAATAACCAAGCAACGGTCGATATATTAGCCGCAAGTTCTTTAGGCGCCGGCACCATTAGTGCGAGCGTATCCAGCGGAGAAACGGCTTCGATTGTGTTTGCCATAGGCGCAACCAATTTACAAATGGGTAGTGGTAATCCTTTTCAGTCTGGAGTGGCGGATGTTAGTGTAGCGCAAATATCTGCCGGTGGTACCGCGACTATTAGCGTCACCATTGTCGATCAAAATGGCACGCCTTTTACCGATCCAGTGGATGTGGTTTTCTCCTCTACTTGCTCTATTGCAACGCCCACTCAAGCGATTATTAGTTCACCGATAACGACCGTCAATGGCACCGCATTAACCACCTACTTAGCCACCGGATGTGTCGGTGATGACCCAATTAATGTTCAAGCCAATGCGGGTGGCATTAATTTATCAGCCACCGGAAGCATTAATGTATTGCCCGCCGATGCCGGTAGTATAGAATTTGTTTCCGCAACACCGGAACAAATCGCCATCAAAGGCGCTGGCGGTCTTGGTGGTTCAGAAAGCTCCACCGTGGTGTTTCGCGTGAGGGATGTCAATGGCAATCCAATCAATGGTCGATTGGTTAATTTCTCTCTTAATTCCACTGTTGGCGGAATATCACTAAGCCCGCTAAGCGCCACCACAAATGCGCAGGGGTTGGCCCAAACCATCGTCAATTCTGGTACTGTAGCGACTTCGGTTCGAGTGACTGCGGAAATTGATCAGACTCTACCTCCAATTGTTTCACAATCAACTAATCTAGTTGTTTCGACTGGAATTCCGGATCAGGATAGTTTTACTATCTCAGCAGAAACACTTAATCCCGAAGCTTGGGACATTGACGGAACGACAGTTAATATTACCGCTCGTTTGGCTGATGCATTTAATAACCCCGTCCCTGATGGTACGGCGGTTTCTTTTACTGCTGAAGGTGGATCAATAGGTTCGTCTTGTACCACCCTAAATGGTGCTTGTACCGTTGTTTGGACCAGCCAATTTCCGCGACCACAGGGAAAAGAGCTATTGATTGAAGGTGCTGTCCCTCATTCACCTAATACTATGGGTCAACGTTATGGTGGTCGTGCAACCATTTTAGCAACGGCAATTGGCGAGGAATCCTTCCCCGATCTAAATGGTAACGGCCGATTTGACACCACCGAAGAAACAACGTTCGCGGGAAACAATATTTCAGGTTTACCCTACGATCTGCCCGAAGCATTTATAGACCACAATGAAGATGGAATATTTGATATAACACAATTGGGTGGAGAACTCGAAACTCCAAGTGATTTTAATGCTAATGGTCTTTATGATATTGCCGACGGCCAATATAATGGTGTTTTGTGTGGCGACTCAACGATTTGTGCCACATCGCAATCGCTCAATGTACGTAGAAGCTTGGTGCTAGTTATGTCCGGAAGTAACCCACAGTTTGCGACCACCTTACCGGTTGGAGGTAGCGCCGTGGTGCCATTTGGCAATGAAGGCGTGTTTAGTGTGTTTGTTTCTGATTTACACAATCAGCCGATGCCTAAGGGTACCAAAATTGAGTTCATCGTTAATGGAAATGTCGATCCAAACTCTTTATTGTGGCCCAATGATAACAACAATGGGGGACGAGAATGGTCATTCTCTACCGCTATATCAGGACCCACCACAGTTGCCATTAAAATCACTACACCTAGTAATCTAGTGACCATCTATACCATTGGTACCTATACCAATTAAGCCAGGACTTGGCGGCTAGCAATGTCTAGCGGTAATAAAAAAGACGCTTTTGCGTCTTTTTTATTGTGCCGATAAAATAACAGGTTTACGAGTGATATTGAACACTATGCTGATGCACCGCATCCACGTAGGCTTTAACATTGTCAGGATCAATGGTCGGATGAATACCATGCCCTAGATTAAATACATGACCGCTACCGTTTCCAAACTTGGCAAGAATATCAGCTACTTCTGCCTCTATTTTTTCAGGCGTTGAATACAAAATACAAGGATCCATATTACCTTGCAAAGCAACCTTATCGCCTATTCTGGCTCTGGCTTGGTCAATATCAATGCTCCAATCAAGTCCGATACAATCAGCACCGGTAGCAGCCATGGCTTCAAGCCAGCCAGCACCACCTTTAGTGTAAAGAGTCACCGGTATTTTTTGCCCGTCTTTTTCACGAATAAGCCCGTCCACAATCTGCTGCATATATTGCAATGAAAAGGCTTGATAGTCTCGGGTGGAAAGTACACCGCCCCAAGTATCAAAAACCATTACCGCTTGGGCGCCAGACTCTATTTGCGCATTAAGATAAGCAATAACCGATTGAGCCAAAATATCCAATAGCTTGTGCATCGCCTTTGGCTCAGTAAACATCATTCCTTTCACTTTGCCAAAATTTTTGGTGGTACCACCCTCAACCATATAAGTGGCTAGTGTCCAAGGGCTGCCAGAAAAACCAATCAGTGGTGTTTCGTTTTTAAGTGCTTTACGAATGGTTGAAACCGCATCCGTAACATACTTTAATTCTGAATAGATATCCGGTACGGAAAGTTGATTAATTGCTTCCACTGTTGCAACAGGCTTTTCAAAAGCAGGGCCTTCTCCGGTTTTAAAGTAAAGCCCTAACCCCATCGCATCGGGAATGGTTAAAATATCGGAAAATAGAATAGCGGCATCAAGATCGTAACGTCTTAGGGGTTGCAGCGTCACTTCGCAGGCAAGCTCTGGGTTAGTGCATAACGCCATAAAATTACCCGCTTTTTGGCGGATTTCACGATATTCAGGCAAGTAGCGACCGGCTTGTCGCATCATCCAAACGGGTGTTTTATCAACGGATTTGCTTAATGCGGCATCAATATATCGAGTGTTTTTTAGCATAAATGGTGGTTTCAATCAGTGCGGATTTGATTTCAATTTTACCTTACCGTTGCGCTGATTGAAATGCTTTTATTTCGGTTTGGATCGCTGACAGGGGTTTAACCCAAGGTGAGCTCTTAATTCCTTGCTTTCGATAACCGTCAATCGCTTGTGCGGCGGATAGGCGGCTAGCAAATCGACCATTGACCACGAGGTAGAGTATTTTACCCTTGGTTATTCGACGGTAGATTTTTAGTTCATCCGCTAACGGATGTGCCGCAATAAATTCTTTAGCTGATTGCTGTGTGCTAAGGCCAACCCACTGCAAAGAAAATGCCCCCGCGGGCTGTGCAAGCAGCCAATTTTCAGCGGCATTTAATTGAATTTTAATGGCTTGTTTCTTAACGGCTGGAACAGATTTAGTTTTTGGTTGAATATTAGCCTGCGCTGGAAGCTCGTGGTTCGCTTTGGCCGTTTCTTCAACACTCTTATCATCAATTTTGGAGCTGTTGGTTTTTGTCATCAGCGGATTGACAGCAATGACTGCGTCACTGGAGATATTATTCGTCTCGCGCAATTCTTTTTTGAGTTTAGACTGATTGACCAGAGGTTGCTGTTTATCCTTGTCTTGCTGCTGCACTAAAGTTGGATTTAAGCCTATTTGTTTTGCTTTGATGTCCGCTTGCTGGCTATTTTTTTCGATATTAGCTGCATCTATTTGACTATCTTGAGTGATCCAGTGATTAATTTCTTCCTGATAAACCAACACGCTAGCTAAGGCGATTACCAACAGTGTATAAAAAATTGATTTAGCAATTGAACCTTTAGGTTTAGTGGTTAATTCAACCTGCCGAATCGGGTTATTTTCTTGTAGCCAGCGTGAAATATGATAGTCCAATTCCGATGGATTACCCTTTGATAGTTGCCAAAAATAATGCAATTTCTTTTCATCAAAAAGCGTTTCAACATGCTCAAAATCACAATGCCCCAAACTTGCAACCATGGCTTGAGTTTCATTTTTTTCAATCGGCTCAAGCGTTAACACCACACACATTTCATGATGCAATGAAAATTCATGGGTGTTTTCAATCATCGCGGGCAATGAGTCTTGACCAACTAACATAATAAAAAGAATGGATTCGGGGAAACTAAGCTGGTTCTGGTTAAGTTTTAGTAAGTAATTAAGACAATCATCGGATAGTAAATGCGCGTCATCGATGGCGATAAAGGCTTTTTGCTCTAACTCATTATTAATCCGCTGCTCGAGTGGAATAGTGTCACCATTCCAGCTTAAACCAAGCTGTAACGAAATCGCTTGAGCCAATTGCTCAACAGTCATGGCTAGGCTTGCATCTATCCTAGCGGACGATGCATCATCTTTACTTCTTAAAAGCAGTTGATCAAGTAAGAAGCTTTTACCGACGCCTTTATCGCCCACAATAACCGCGACAAGCTGAGAAAATTTCACCTGGTTTTCAAGTGAATCAAGTAATTGGCTTTTATGTTGACTGATATAGGTGTCCACCACCGTATCCTTTTATTCTTGTTATAAAACCGAGTCTTTAGCAAACAGACGCGGTCAATTTTTATTCATCCTTAATTCTATCATAAACAGTAGATTGAGATAATTACTAAAACTTGTAAATTTAGCTCGATTTCAAGATAAAATGTTCGATTGTCGAAGTAATTAACTGATTATTTGATTCATCTACTAGTAGGCAGCCTTTTTTATTGACTAAAACAAGTCGATAGCTATCCGATTGGTTTTTCTTGTCCTTTTTCATCGCTTCTAGAAACCGCTCAGGGTCAATAAAATGGTCAATCATTGTAGGCAGATGAAGACTTTCAATGAGTTGTTTGTATCGCTGTAGCAAATCAGCACTAATTAACTGCTTTTCCACACTTAAATGAAGCGCCATTAGGATGCCGATGGCAACCGCCTCACCATGTAGATAACGCTTATAGTCTGTCAAAGTCTCAAGCGCATGAGCGAAAGTATGCCCTAAATTAAGTAGCGCTCTTTCACCCTTTTCTTTTTCGTCTTTGGCCACTATTGTGGCTTTTTTCTGACAACTTAAATAAATTAATGCCTCAAGACATTTCTCATCTCGATTTAAAATAGCAGGCAATTGATCAATTAAGATCTGCTCAATTTCTTGCTCTCCGAGTAGCGCATATTTAATGATTTCACCTAAACCAGAAAAATATTCGCGGTCGGGCAGAGTGCGGAGTGTCAAAATATCAATCACGACAGCTAAAGGCTGATAAAATGCGCCAATCAGATTTTTACCCAAAGGATGGTTAATGGCCGTTTTACCACCCACCGATGAGTCAACCTGCGCTAAGAGGCTTGTCGGCATTTGAAGGTAGTTCATACCGCGCTGAAAACTAGCCGCCACAAAACCTGACAAATCTCCGATTACACCGCCACCCAGAGCAATTAAGGTATCATTTCGTCTAAAATTATTTTCAATCAAATAATCTAACAGCTTAAAGTAACTGCTTTGGCTTTTATGAATTTCACCATCGGGAATAATAAAGTGATGTACTTTTTTAGCCATTAAAGAAGCTTTTAGAGACTTCAAATAAAGTGGCCCCACTAAATCATTGGTCACAATTAGAATATGATCACCATGACAGTATGATAGCAGGTGCTTACTATCATGGATCAAGTTTCTACCAATATAAATAGTGTAGGGATTATCTTTAAGGTCGAGCTTTAGTTCAGAACTAACGATAGGCTTGTTTTTGCGAGACCGTTTAATCCTTGTTTCAGAGTCAACAACCGGATCAATCTTAACCTTTGTGGCTTGCAGAGCGGCTTTATTCGGATCTTCTTTATTCATGGAGTTCGCTGATTATTCAGTAACAAAAAAATCAATATAACATCCCACTTTCTGGATGCAAAATAACTAGCGAATATGTCACTAGTTATCGTTAATTTGACTGGCGATTTTATTAGCCACCGATTTTATAGAATTTTCATTGGTTGCTACAATAACGTCGGCTATTTCACGGTATTGAGCTTCTCTTTCCTTATGTAGAGCCACTAAAGTCGACTCAGGATCTTTGGAGTTGCGCAATAATGGCCTCCGCTTATCCTTACGGGTGCGCTCCAATTGCTGCTCAATAGAAGTTTCAAGATAAACAACGATACCTCGCCCGGCTAGATATTTTCGGTTTTCAGGGGCCACCACCGCACCGCCACCTGTCGCAAGGACAATACCTTGACGCTGCGATAACTCTTCAATAATTTCCTTTTCGCGTTGGCGAAAACCCTCCTCACCTTCAATATCAAAAATCCAATCAATCGGCGCGCCTGTACGAGCTTCAATCTCTTGATCAGAATCGATAAATTCCAGATGAAGCAATTGAGCCAATTGCTTACCGATAGTTGTTTTTCCAGCCCCCATAGGACCGACTAAAAATATATTTCTTTTACCTTTCATATGCGTTAGCTTTAATCTTTTATCCTACATAATAAACACAAGAACCCGCAACAGCGGGTTTTGCTCAATAAATTAATGATTGCTACTGTATTGTATCTTTGACAATCTTAGGTGTGACAAACATTAATAACTCTTGTTTTGCAGAGCTTTCTGTAGTGCTTCTGAAAAGCGCGCCTATACCAGGCAAGTCACCAAAAAAGGGAACCTTGGTTACGTCGCGATTAACACGCTGTTGATAAACGCCACCAAGGACAATGGTTTCACCGTTTTCAACTAGCACTCGCGTACCAACTTCTCGGTGATTAATCGCTGGTCCAAAAACCGTATCTTCACCACGCGTATCTTGATTAATCTGCAAGTCGAGGATTATACGATCATCTGGGGTGATTTGTGGAGTAACCTTTAGACTTAATACCGCTTTTTTGAAAGTTACGTTGGTATTTCCTGCTGAACTGGCTTGTAAATAAGGTATTTGCTCTCCCGATTCGATATAGGCTTCATTATTATTAGTAGTAAAAACTCGAGGAGAGGCGATAACTTCACCGCGAGATTCACTTTCAAGCGCTGATAACTCAACATCAAGGATGGTACCTTCAGCTAATCGAGCAAAAGTAAGTCCAATAGTGCCTGCAGCTTGTGAAACAGGCAAATTAACCTGTAATGACCGATCACTCGGATTATTATTGAAAAACAAATTACTACTGGCATTAACATCACCAGAAACAGCACCATCAGCAGCCACATCAGAAATACCAAATTTTACCCCTAACTCATCACTGAATCCATTGTCTGCCACTACGATACGCGACTCGATAAGCACCTGCCGAATAGGGATATCTAAATGATTTATCATCTGACGAATGGCATCAAGTTTTTTAGCGGTATCCTGAACCAGTAAAGTATTGGTCCGATCATCGACTGATACGCTGCCTCTTTGGCTAAGATAGTTGGCGCCTTTGGTCATAATCAAAGCTAACATATCGGCAGCCTTGGCATAGTTCACTTGAATAAACTCTGACTGCAAGGGAGCTAACTGTTCAATTTGTTTTTGAGTTTGCAGTTCTAATGCTTCTCTGGCGGCAATCTCTTCGGCTGGCGCAATTAGCATGACGTTACCGGTCTGGCGCTTGTCTAGCCCTTTGGTTTTTAAGATTAAGGCCAAAGCTTGATCCCACGGGACTTGGTTGAGCCTTAATGCGATTGAGCCGGATACCGTATCGCTGGTGATCATATTAATATTGGTAAATTCAGATAAAATAGTTAGCGCGGATCGAACCGGAATAATTTGGAAGTTAAGGGATAACCTTTCACCTGTATAAACCGGTGATTGTGCCTTTTTTACGCGCAACTTCTTCTTTGGTTAGCGGCTTAAGCTCAATAATAAACGAGTTATCAGCCTGATAAGCCAGATATTCAAACTCATTGAGGGTATCTATAGCCAGTCGAACATTGTTGCCCACTCGACTGGTTGAAATAAGTTTAGCAGGTGTTGCAAAATCAACTACATCGAGTTTTCGAATCAACTCATCAGCGATATTTGCATCGACAAAATCGGCTAAAATAGTGTGACCTTCTTTGCGTAGATCGATACCAATATTAGCATTAGCCAAATCAATAATAACCCGACCTTCACCACCTTTGCCTCTTCTGAAATCGATATTGGTGATATCTTTGCCACCGGAAACGCCGGATGCGACAGAAGACGTCGTTGGTTGGTTTGAGGCTATTCTATTTTCACTAACCACTGCTTGAGCTGAATTACCAATGGTGACCACTAAATCATTACCATCAATACGGGTAGAATAGGGCGTCATTTCAACTAGATTGATGACCAAACGAGTGCGGCCGCCAGCTTCCACAGCGGTGACACTACGAGTAATACCGACGCCAATGTTATGTGTCTTTTTCTTTAAATTGGTGCTAACGCCAGCAAAATCCATGGCAATTCGTGCTGGATTATTAGTGGTAAACTCTCGATATTCTGGTGGTGGTGAATCCATGGTGACACGAATTTCAACCTTGTCACCGGGCATCACGTTAAAGCCAACATTCGTTATCTCGGTGGCTTGAATTGCACTGGCAAAAAATGCCATTAAGATAACCAAACTTTGCTTTAGTCTTAATTGATAGGCCATTGCTACGGCTCCTAGTTTTCTATGTTTGGTGTTATCCCGAATACTCATAAAATCTCCTAATGCTCACTAGCCTTCTGTCAGCGTTAAATAAACTGTTCTTTGTTCCCAACAACCTTTGCTATCGGGTACTAATGTTGTAATTTCAATTTGCTGGTCGCCCATGGATACGATTCGCCCTTGATGAATACCTAAGTATTCGCCAATCTGTACTTTAACCACATTACCGCTAATTGGTCCTGCGGTCATTTTGATCAGTCCCCACTGCTTGCCTGGGCTACTTAAAGTGCCAACCATTTCCATTGAGTCTAACGAATATCGTTCAAGATCTTCACGGCGGCGATCGGGATTCGGGCGAATGGAGTCATCACATCCTTCATGCAATAACCTCAACTGTTGTTCTAATTCCAATTGCATCAAGGCAAAAGGGCTACGCAGATGCGCAGAGGCATAATCATGCGGCTTGTATTCTTTAATATCAGGCATTGGCTCGATACGGCCAGGCGGTTTAGCCTTGATGGTATCAACCCAAGCTTCAAGATCAGATGTTGACCGACCGCAAGCAGCAATCAATAGCGTTAGAATCGCGAGCAGTGTTATACGTAAGGCGTTGCTGAAAAATATGCGATTATTTTTATTATGCATTATTTCTCTCCCGAATCTGCACGATAAGTCTTAGCGGTGATATTCATTATCAGCATTTTCTCGCCGGGAGAACTACTCAGGTCGCTATCGCCTATTGTAATAGTAAAATCATGCAATGTGACAATTCGTGGAAGTCTCGATACTCGACTAACAAAGTCTGCCAGTTGATGATAACCACCGGTCACTTGTATTTGAATGGGCTTTTCAGTGTAAAAATCAGCGTCTTTATCTTTATCAAAATTAGCCGACATGAGTTCACAACCCGCTCCGGTCGCAGCGTAAGAAATTTCGTCTAAAAGTTCGGCCATTTGATCGGCTTTAGGCAGCTGTTGCAATAGCGTTTGAAAGCTATCTTTAATAGTCTGCATTTGCCGTTTATAGGCCTCTAAATTAACCGCTTTAGCCTGTTTTTTCTCGAAATCTCTTTTAAAATCAATCTCTTTTCGCTCTATTGTGGCTAAATCATCAAGTTCAGTGCCAATCACCATCCAATAACCAACAGCGATAACTAGAAAAAAGACAAGAGCAGCCATAACAGCCTTACCTGCCGCTGGCCAAGAACCCATATTGGAAAAATCGATATCATTGATATCAATTTCGTTGAGGCTATTCATATCCATTATTTGGCCTCCTTTTTTACTTCATCTGGGGTAGTAAGTTTTGACTTAAGAATAAAAATCTTACGTCCAGCTCCGGACTCTTTGTCATCTTCTATTCCCTCAATATCTGGGGTAGTAATCCATAATGAGGATTTTAGATTGCGCATAAAATTTGAAATCCGCGGCGCAGACTCTGCGATTCCTTTAAAGTGGATTTCTTCACCATGCCGTTTTAATTCAATTAAATTCATACCTTCAGGCATATTGTGAACGATTTCATCAAACAAGTGAACAATTTGTGGGCGACTTTTTTGTAAATTCTGAATAATTTCCATTCGGTCAACCAGGTCTTTACGTTCTTTTTCTAAAGTGGTGATTTCTGTAATTTTACTATCCAGTTTACGAATTTGGGATTGTAGGTAATTATTGCGATTGCGCTGCTGATCGATCTCTTTACCATAAAGATAATGAATGGCACCGACAACAACAATTCCTAGCACCGCGACTAAACCCAACACGCTAACAAACTGCCTTTGACGTTCAGCGCGTTGCTCTTCACGCCAGGGTAACAGGTTAATATTAGCCATTAATCAAAACTCCTTAACGCCAAGCCACAGCAATTAACCAGCGATGGCGCATCCGCACTCAGCGCTTGCGCATTGACCCTTGCAGAAAGCGACATATCAGCAAAAGGGTTAGCGGTTGAGGCAGTTGTCCCCAGCCTTTCTTCAATCATTTCTTCCAGACCGTCAATCACTGCACAACCACCGGCTAAGACGACATGGTCAACCTCACCATACTGGCTACTTCCGTAGAAAAACTGTAATGACCGGCTAACCTGCTGAATGATTGCTTCTTTAAAAGGTTCTAAGACTTCTGGTTCGTAATCATCGGGCAAACCGCCTTGCTTCTTAGCCATACCGGCTTCTTCAAAAGAAAGACCGTAACGTCGCTGTATTTCTTCAGTTAATTGTGAACCACCAAAGGTTTGTTCACGGGTATAGATTGTATTAAAATCTTCTAGCACGCTTAAACTGGTATTGGTTGCACCGATATCGGCTATGGCGATAATTTGTCCTTCACCCTGATCCGGCAACTTATTAGCCAACAACTTAAAAGCCCGTTCAATGGTGTAGGCCTCAACATCAACCACCTTAGTGGATAATCCGGCAAGCTCTAAAGCATCGACTCGACTATAAACATTTTCTGAACGTGAAGCCGCTAGAAGGACATCAACTTTATTCGGTACTTTTTCAGACTCACCGATCACTTGGAAGTCTAACGCTACTTCTTCTAGAGGGTAAGGAATATATTGGTCAGCTTCCACTTCAATTTGGCTTTCCATTTCATCGTCACTTAAGCCCTTATCCATTTGGATAACCTGGTAATCACCGAAGAGCCGGCAACCGATACCGCGGCATGCTTAATACTGGTACCCGATCGACTGATCACACGCTTGATTGCTTCTCCCACCACTTCAGGATCTCGTATATCGCGGTCAGCCATGGCATCTTGAGGTAAGGGTTCCACCGCATAACTCTCTACTCGATAGCGAGAACCTACTTTGCCTAACTCGATCAACTTACAAGCGGTAGAACTAATGTCGAGCCCCACTAACGCGGACTTTTTCGAGCTGAATAATTTAGCCAGCATAATTTAGATTTTTCCTATCATTTTATCCAGTTACAGTTGAAAACTATGTTTCACTTTAAATAATAGCCCTAACTATAAGAAATTTCACCCTTTTTTTGTTTTTATGTGTGCAATTTCTCGTTATTTTTGCTGATCTAGGCTTATTTATTGCCTAATATTCAATCAACGTCATTTCAATTGTAGTATCGAAACTCAGTATTTTTTGATTAATTCACCCTTTTTAAGCACAATTATGCATTAAAATCGCTATTTTTTTGGTGCAATCATCGACTAAATAGTGAAAGCCAACATAAAATACAGTTATACTTTGTGATTAAACCATAAAACCAACCAATATTGACTAACGAGTATGCACATCATAAAGAAGTATGCCCCAACATTTGTCTATTTAGTGACTCTCTTCTCAGTTTTGGCTGCCATGGGTTTTACTGGTTTGTATTTGGCCGTTGGGCCAGGTTTGCCAGATGTCGATTCCATTCGACAAATTCGCATCCAAACACCAATGAGCGTTTATTCTAAAGATGGCCAATTGATTAATGAATTTGGTGACATTCGGCGAATACCTATAACCTTAGACCAAGTTCCCCAAGATTTCATCAATGCTTTACTTTCCACCGAGGATGTACGCTTTTATCAGCATTCGGGGGTCGATTTTAAAGGTGTTGCACGAGCCGTAGTTCATCTGCTAACCACTGGCACTAAAGGACAAGGTGCCAGCACCATCACCATGCTGGTCGCTAGAAACTATTTTTTATCCCGTGAAAAACGCTTTTCCCGCAAATTTACCGAGATGTTCGTTGCTTGGAAGCTTGAATCAGAACTGAGCAAGAACGAGATTCTGGAGATTTTCCTTAACAAAATTGAATTTGGGCATCGAACACGAGGCATTGGTGCCGCTGCAGAAGTCTATTATGGAAAACCACTGTCAGAATTATCCCTTGCTCAATTGGCAACCTTAGCAGGAATACCCAAAGGGCAATCCATCTATAACCCGATCAGCCGCCCTGATCGCGCCTTAAAAAGGCGTACTCACGTACTGGGCCGAATGCTCAAAGAACAAGTGATAACCCAAGGACAGTATGATTCTGCTAAAAATGCACCGATAAAGACCACACGGCACGGCGCTAAAACCACTGTGAGCGCGCCTTATCTAGCTGAAATGGTGCATATGGATATGATTCGACGCTTTGGTCGCGATACAGCACACAGCGGTGGCTTAAAAGTCTACACTAGCCTTGAGCCAGGTTTACAATCTGCCGCGCAAAAAGCACTCAGAGTGAGCTTGATGGAATACGACCGTCGCCACGGCTATCGTGAGGTGGAACAGCACTATGAGATAGATGAAAATACCACCCAACAAGATAGGCTGGCTTGGATTAGCGACTTCTCACAAATCGGAAATTTGATCCCTGCGCTAGTGATTGAATCACAAACCGAGCAAGCCAGTATCCTATTAAGTGATGGCACTATCGGCATCATTAAGCTGAAGGATTCACTTTGGGCCAAAAAATACATTGATGAAAACCACCGAGACAGTCAAAAGCTCACGGAAATGACCCAGATAATTCAAACGGGTGATGTAATTCGCGTTGAAGCAACGGACCAATTTGAAATAATGGCTGTGATCGATGACAACAGCGCCGAAACCATCCAAACCGCAACTCATGAAGCACCCAATGAAACAACAAACATCGATTCCAAAGATACCGAGAAGGTTGAAGGTGCTCTCTCGCCATCTCCACGAGCGATTTATCGCTTGTCTCAGATCCCCGATGCCAATGCCGGATTTGTGGTGCTTAATCCTCAAAATGGTGCCATTGAAGCCCTAGTCGGAGGTTTCGATTTTAATAAAAATCAATTTAACATGGTGACTCAAGCGCGTAGACAATTGGGCTCCAATATTAAACCCTTTATTTATTCTTCCGCACTCAATAAAGGGATGACAGCAGCCACTTTAATTAACGATTCACCGATTATTGACTGGGATTCATCAGCAGGTGTTTATTGGCGTCCAGAAAATGATAGTAAGATCTATCGTGGACCTATGCGTCTGCGCTATGCTCTGCGTTGGTCAGTCAATACCGTTTCAGTACGCTTGATCCGCAAAATTGGCCCAGCCTATGCCAAAAAATATCTCGAAAAAATTGGTTTCCCTGGACAGCACATGCGACCCTTTCAATCGCTCGCCTTAGGTTCTGCCTCCTTTACCCCTTTAGAAGTTGCTACAGGCTATGCGGTACTGGCAAACGGCGGCTATAAAATAGTTCCTTGGTACATCGACCGGATTGAAGACAGTCATGGCAAAATTCTATTTCAGCAAGAGCCGGTGCAAGTTTGCGAAAAATGTATCAAAATTCTTGAGCAGCAAGAAAAGGAAAAACAACTAGCATTAGAAGCGGCCACGGAATCTGAATTAGACACTCAAACTGAGCAGACTCAACTCACTGACAATCAGTCATCTAGCGGTGATCAAATTCCTCAGAAAAATAGCCCACCACGGCTAACCGATGAAGAACAAGCGCTAGCAGACCAACAGTCTCAAATAAACAATTGGCCGCTTGATGCGGAAAAACCCTTAGTTAATTTACCCCTATTACCAGTGGCAAAAGACAAGATCGCGCCGCGGGTAATTGATGAAAGAAACCGTTATATTATTAACGATATGTTAAAGGATGTGATTCATCGAGGAACCGCTTGGCGTACTTTAAACAATGCAAAAAGCCCATTACTAAAACGTGACGACTTGGCGGGTAAAACAGGAACCACCAATGAATATAAAGACGCTTGGTTCTCCGGTTACAATAGCCAGCATGTTGCATCAGCCTGGGTGGGCTTTGTTGACCATAGTAAAAAACTGGGTAAAAGAGAATTTGGAGCAAGAGCTGCGCTACCCATTTGGCGACGCTTTATGGAACACGCTCTTAAAGGATCACCGCAAGTCACATTGCCGCGCCCCGATGGTATTGTGGAAGTTAAAATCGATCTCAATAACGGTAAGTTAGCAGGCGCCAACACCCAAAAAGCCGATTTCGAAGTATTTAGAATCGAAAATGCTCCCACCGAATACTCTGAACCGCCAGCAGAAAACATTTTAGACCATCTGGATGATACTTCGAACCCCGAAACAGAGCAAGCCGATGAAGAAGAGGAGTTATTTTAGCTTATGGATTCAACCTACCCTCCAATCAAATGCCAAACACGACTCAAACCCTCACGCCCAACCCATCCGATTTCAATATCAAAATCGCTGTTAGGTGCAACAAAACAAGCTTATATCAAATAAGGAGGGTAGGCGTCGATGCCTAGCGGCGAGCGTCAGGGCCTTTTTGCATACTTTTTTGGCTCTTGAAAAAAGTCTGTCGCACACAAGTGAAACAGTGCGAAACCGCATTTTTTACCCAAAAAGAATGCTGGAATTAAAATGTTCAGCCAAGAAAACAAAAACCACCTGCTCTAGCAATTACCGAGTACCAAAGATCACCATGGTCTTACCCTTAACATAGATATGGTCTTGCTGTTCAAGCACTTTAAGCACCCGTCCAACCATTTCACGGGAGCAGCCGACAATGCGACCTAGCTCTTGCCTAGTCACTTTAATCTGCATCCCATCAGGATGGGTAATAGCGTCTGGCTCTTTGGCTAAATCCAGAAGTGCCCTTGCGACACGTCCTGTGACATCCATAAAGGCTAAATCACCAACTTTGCGGCTGGTTTTTCGTAAGCGTAGCGATAGCTGTTCTGCTAGCTTAAACATAATTTCAGGTCGCTCTTTGGCCAGTGCTTGGAATCGAGCATAACTGATTTCTGCGAGATCGGTTTCAACCTTGGCTCGAACCCATGCGCTACGCGTGTTTTCACTATCAAATAAGCCCATTTCACCAAAAAAGTCACCTGAATTGAGGTAAGCAAGTACTAGCTCTTTGCCATCATCGTCTTCAATCAGTACCGTTACCGAGCCCTTGATCACAAAATACAAGGTTTCGGGTTTATCACCGGCGTAAATAATGGTGGTTTTAGCGTTATAACGCCTTTTGTGACACTGAGACACAAACCAAGTGAGAGTTTCATCATTTTTGATGTTGTGTGGAAGAATAACCGGTTCTTTTATTAATGCCATAACACTACCTGCTGCAGTTAATTTTAATCCATTTCAAAGCGGAAACGAGACTTAGGTGAATTTTTCGGGCATCTAATCGGCTAAACCTTGTTTTTTACTGGTGACCTATCTGCCCGTCAAGCCACCGCTCAAACAAGAACACACGTTTATCAGACCTTAGAAATTTATTCAAAGTTCCCACAATCCCCATTTTATTATAGGCTGATTATGTGATCTAACCTTGATTTTTAATGATTAGTGCCCAATAAGCAAGCATAATTAATGGCATTTTTCACACTTAGCCGATTTAAAGGTATTTAATCCCATGAAAATGACAACAAAGTGGCAACAAGCACTCAAATTTACGGCAACTAGCGAAAAAGGTTATCAAATTGAGATGGATGGCGATGGCGATGCGCCTTCTCCGCTGGAGTTAATACTTGCCTCCATGGGCGGCTGCTCTTCGATTGACGTGGTGCTAATTTTGCGGAAAAAACGACAAACGATTAGCCGTTGTCGCTGCGAAATCGAAGCCGAAAGAGCCGATGCAGTGCCTGCTGTATTTACAAAAATCCATGCTCGATACTTTATTAAAGGCGAAGATATCTCCGAAACTGCTGTGGCACGTGCCTGCGAGCTTTCAATTGAAAAATACTGCTCTGTGGCGTTAATGTTGAACAAATCGGTGGATATTAGTTATAGCTATGAAATCGAACAAGACTAATTATCAGAGAGCCTATTAGTCCTTAATTTGCTCTCTAATATCATCAAGGCTAGTGTGGCGCACGTCTCGTCCTTTAACCAAATAAACGATATATTCACAAATATTTTTTGCATGATCGCCCACTCTTTCTAGAGCTCGAGCGCACCAAGAGATGCGCAGTGCGAATTTTATTTCACGCGGATCTTCCATCATTTTTAATAACAAAATGCGTGATAAGTTGTCAAACTCTTGATTAATGGCCTGATCACTTTGAATAATATCAATGGCTTCTTCCACATCCATGCGAGCGTAGGCCGTAAGCGCCCTTGCTAGCATCTTTTTAACATTTTCACCCAAATGAGCAAGCTCACTAAATTGCTTTCCGGAACCGCCTTCTTGAGAAAGTTTGATTGCATTTTTACCTAACTTTTCGGCTTCATCGCCGATACGCTCCAAATCAGTAATGGTTTTGATGATGCTGACCATTAATCTAAGATCGCTAGCAGCGGGTTGTCTTCGAGCTAAAATTTCGGTACAGGTTTCATCGATTTCTACCTCCATTTTATTGACCAGAGTATCCTTGTCCACCACCTGCTTGGCTAATTCCGGGTCGACTTCTAACAGCGCTAACAATCCATCGGAAACCTGCTGCTCAACCAGCCCTCCCATTTTCAAAACTTGACTTCGCACTTCTTCCAATTCTTGGTTAAACCGTTTTGAAATATGCTGTGATAGATGCAAATTGTTATCCATTATTTTCTCCTAAGGCTTCAATAGGTTAATTCAAAAAAATCTTTATCTTTATTACTAACCAAAACGCCCTGTAATGTAATTTTCTGTTAACTCATGTCTAGGATTAGTAAAAATCTGCGAGGTTTCACCCATCTCTACTAACTGCCCCATATGAAAATAAGCGGTGGTTTGAGAAATTCTAGCTGCTTGTTGCATCGAGTGAGTAACAATCGCAATGGTGTACTTTTCCTTTAGTTCATCAATCAATTCTTCGATGACTGCTGTAGCTATCGGATCTAATGCCGATGCTGGTTCATCCATTAAAATCACCTCGGGGCTAACCGCTATAGTCCGAGCGATACAAAGCCGTTGCTGCTGGCCACCAGACAAACCCGTTCCCGGTGAGTCAAGTCTATCTTTGACTTCATTAAATAAACCTGCTTTTTTGTAAGCTTGATATAACAATTTCATCCAGCTCTGCTTTGTTGGTGGCAAGTCCGTGAATTTTAGGGCCATAGGCAACGTTTTCATAAATCGACTTGGGAAAAGGATTAGGCTTTTGAAACACCATACCTACACGTGCTCTTAATAATACGGGGTCCATTTTTTTATGATAAATATTCTCATCATCCAACTTAAAATCACCCTCAATATGGCAAATAGAAATAGTGTCATTCATGCGGTTAAGACAACGTAAAAAAAGTCGATTTTCCACAGCCAGAAGGACCAATTAAGGCCGTCACCTGATTACGTGCCAAATCCAAACTAATATTATTAATCGCTTGTTTTTGATCATAATACACATTCACATTTCGCATTGACATTTTTGCATCTTTAGCAAAACATTCACCAACACTTTCCTGTATTTTTGTACCTTTAGAAAGCAAGCTTTCTGCGGAAGACCTATCGATCATTTTAATTTCCTAACTCTATTGATATGGATTGAATAGATTTAACCCATTTCAATTATTAATTTAATGAGACCTTTACATGAGACTATGGCAAAGGTCTCTTAATATTACTTGTTTTTTTCAAATTTTTGCCTCAGTAATGACGCGCTCATATTCATAACAAACAAGAAAACAAGAAGCACCAAAATCGCGGCGGAAGTTTTAGCTAAAAAAGCTCGCTCGGGGCTATCAGCCCATAAAAATATCTGCACCGGTAACACCGTGGCAGCATCAGTGACGCTACCTGGAATATCAACAATAAAGGCCACCATACCAATCATTAGAAGTGGTGCGGTCTCTCCAAGAGCTTGTGCTAAACCGATAATAGTACCGGTTAAAATACCTGGCATCGCCATCGGTAACACATGACTAAAAGCCATCTGAGTTTTCGAAGCACCGATCCCTAACGCCGCCTCTCGAATGGATGGCGGCACGGCTTTAATTGAGGCTCGGCTGGCAATAATAATCGTTGGCAAAGTCATTAATGATAGCACAATACCACCGACTAACGGCGCCGAACGCGGCAAGCCAAAAATATTAATTATCACCGCTAAACCAAGCAGGCCAAATATTATTGATGGCACCGCGGCTAGATTGTTAATGTTCACTTCAATAATATCAGTCCAACGATTTTTCGGTGCAAATTCTTCCAAATAGATCGCCGCCGCAACACCTAGTGGAAAAGATAATAGCAACGTCACCAACATGGTTAACAAGGTTCCAGTAAATGCGCCTCGGATACCAGCAAGTTCTGGTTCACGGGAATCACTGTGGGTAAAAAACGAGAAATTAAAACGCTTTTCAATACGCCCTTGTTGCTTAAGTATCACCACCCAATCCGCTTGCTTTTGGTTAATACGAGAACTTAACTGGCCATTGGGCAGGTTCTCTTTTAAATAGCTATCAATGTCATCGTCCATCCTTACCCATATCGCAATATTTTTACCTAAATCATGCGGATTTTCGATAAGATGATCTTTGATGGTGAATTCTGCGTTACTACTAAAGAGTTTAAAAAGACTCTTTTTATCACGCCGTTTTTTAACATCAGGATAGGCCAGATAAACCGATCGTTTAAATACCTTACGATAATTCGCCTTGGCAAAACCCTTAGCATCATCACTATTTATTTTCAGCCAGTCCGATCGATATTCAATATCGAGCTTAACCCAATATTGATGAAAAGCGGGCAAAGATTTTGACGTAATATCGGCCAACAATGCGAACACTAGAAAAAAACCTAAAGCAACCGCCATACGACCAAACCATTTAAAGCTGGCTTCTTTGCGATGACGCCGTTTGAGGCTGGCCTTTACTTTTTCGGTAATAGGGTTTTGCACAGCTCTAGTCATAAACTTCTCGATATTTTCTTACTACTTTTAGGGCGATAATATTTAGCACCAAGGTGGTTACAAAAAGCATCAAGCCTAAAGCAAAAGCGGCTAAAGTTTTTGGGCTATCAAACTCCTGGTCGCCGGTGAGTAGTGTCACTATCTGTACCGTAATAGTGGTCACCGATTCTAACGGGTTAGCGGTTAAGTTAGCCGCCATTCCTGCCGCCATCACTACGATCATAGTTTCGCCAATCGCCCGTGACAGCGCCAATAAAATTGCCCCAACGATACCGGGTAATGCCGCCGGCAATAACACCAGCTTAATTGTTTCTGAAGGTGTTGCACCAAGGCCTAGCGAACCTTCTTTAAGGCTAGCGGGTACCGCGCTAATCGCGTCATCAGATAGCGATGAAACAAAAGGAATAATCATAATACCCATTACAAGACCAGCGGCTAAGGCACTTTCCGAAGCCACACTTAAACCGACGCTGGAACCTAAATCACGGATTAGCGGCGCGACGGTTAAAGCCGCAAAAAAGCCATACACAACGGTAGGAACACCGGCTAAAATTTCTAGCATTGGCTTAGCAATGGAGCGCAGTCGCGACGAAGCATATTGGGACAAATAAATAGCGATCATTAGCCCGGATGGTACCGATAAGCACATTGCAATAAGTGTAATCAATAAAGTCCCAGCAAACAAAGGGATGGCACCAAAAGCTCCTGAACCGGCTACCTGATCAGTACGCATCGCAATTTGAGGGCTCCACTCAGTTCCAAATAAAAACTCCCACGGTGGGACTGACTGAAAAAACTGTATCGACTCAAATAATACTGAAAGCACAATACCTAAAGTCGTTAACAAAGCCACCGCAGAACTGGCCCAAAGTAGAGCCGTAATAATTTTTTCAAGCTCTACTCGTGCTGGGTACTTTTGGCTAAAACGGCTAGTAATAAATATCGTTGCTGAGGCCGAAACCAAAACCACTAAAGCAACTTTTATGACCGAGGCATTTTGCTGTACTTGAAACAGGTAATGAGCCGCATCACTTTTTGAAAGTTCAAGCGAGCTCTGTAGCAGTTTACCATTTGCTAAATCTGATGCTAGTATATGTATATCGTTAAGCTGTAATCCCAGTTGATCAGAATTGAGTTGAGCCACCGACTGTGGTAAATAAGCTACCAACAAAGAGTCAATAACACTCGCTTCAAATATTCCCCAAAGTAACAAAACAACCAACGCGGGTACACCACACCAAAGAGCGGTAAGCAAACCAAATTGCTTGGGTAGCGAGGTAAGATATTTGACCCTTGTAATACCGCCAGCGACTTTAATTGATCGCTGTATCGCATACCAATAACTCAGTAAGGATAATAAAAGGATCACAAATATTAATGTTGATGAATTCATTCAGTTTACTCGTAAAAGCCAAACGACAGAATTTAACCCCTGCCGTTTGGCTACAACCATGACTAGTTTAAGTCACTGCACCTATGGATTTAGCTAATTTACTATAACTCCAAGGGTGTCAATTCTAATACATTTTTACGCACAGATTCTAATTTTTCGCTGGTCAATGGAATTAAACCTTTATCGGTTAAATAACCTTCTTCACCCATTGCATCTTCACTAGTGAATTCGGTTAGATATTCCATCATTCCAGGAACCTTACCAACATGAGCATTTTTTACATAAAAGAATAAAGGACGAGAAACCGGATAGGAACCATCGGCAATCGCATCAAATGAAGGTTCCATACCATCCACCTTCGAACCTTGAAGTTTGTCAGAGTTTTGATCAAGGAAACTAAAACCAAATACACCAAAAGCATCCGGGTTAGTCGCTAGCTTTTGTACGATAAGGTTGTCATTTTCGCCGGCTTCAATATAGGCGTGGTCTTCACGAACCGAATGACAAATTGTTTTATATTGGCTTTTGTTTTTCTTTTTAATGGCTTTAATCCAAGCAAAAGTTTTACATCCACCTTCTAAAACCAACTCGGCAAACGCATCACGTGTTCCAGAGGTTGGCGGTGGGCCTAGCACTTCAATCTTAGTTGCAGGAAAAGCTGGATTAATATCTTTCCAAGTTTGGTAAGGATTAGCCACTAGCGTTTCACTGCCATCCTTTGCCGGAACTTCTTTTAGCTAATGCTAAAAATAATTCTCGACGAGTCACAGTTAACAAGGGTGCTTTTGCCGAATTAGCAAATACAATCCCATCGTAGCCAACTAAGACTTCTGTAATGTTTTTAACACCATTCTTTTGACATTTTTCTAGTTCTGTTTTTTTGATACGGCGTGAAGCATTCGACATATCAGGCGTATCAATACCCGCCCCCAGCACAAAATAGTTTCATTCCGCCACCAGTACCGGTTGATTCAATTTTAGGTGTTTTAAATTCGGTAGACTTACCAAATCGTTCAGCGACAACCGTTGAAAATGGGTAAACCGTCGAAGATCCAACCACATTGATGGTGTCTCTACCAGCGGCTAGAGTGTAGGAACTAGCAGTAAATACTGCCAAGGTTAATAGTATTTTTTTCATAACATGACCCTTAAAATTAAATTGTAAATAAACTAAAAACGAACTAATCTTCTTCGTAGCCGGGCTAATTTATTTAATCAAACAATTTGAAATTACGCAGCGACTCGATTAAACAGTAGATTAAATGACAAATATGACTCTTTTATGACTTAACAAGAAACTATCTAACTTTACTTGACCTTTGATACAACTAAAGATAGACCTCCTACTAAAGAAGGTCTTTTTCATTACTGGCTACTTGAATTTAACTTTAAAATCCAACTGTAGACGATTATATTTTGTTTGCACTGGCAGGCTTTGTCCAAATTCAGAATTGATATAGGCCAGTCCAATTTTTACATTTTTTCTGATGCCGTACCCAGCTTTCAAGGTAAATCCTTTGGAATCCGTATGACCGCCTGCAAAATCAGAATCATTGAACAATCCTATAACTGCATCGGCTTCTGTATCTTGATAATTCAATCCGATATCCCAGCTCCCAGCAGCTTTGACCTTGCCTAGTTTAACTCCTACAACGTAAGAAGTATCCAATGTTTGAGCTGCAGTATTTTTAAAATAATTAACAAATACGGAGACTGGTTGGTCACTCATTTTGGTCTTATATTCAGCAAATGTTTCAACAATATTATAATCGTTTAAATAGTTGCCATTGGCATTAAGCGTGTTACCGCGAGGTTTTGCATCAAATAAAGTCGCATAGCCTTGAACCCCCAAATAATCATAATAACCAATACCGGCAATTAATTTTCCATTATTAGAAAGTTTAAATTCATTTAAAATTTGACCACCAAACATCAAAGCATCAGTGGTTTTTTTTTACGTTCATCAAGCGAAAAGCCTACCAAGGTACCTTTAATGCTACCTCCATGGTAGGCAATGGCAACACCTTCCGGATTATAATCACTATCCCAAAGACTCGGATTTTTACCCGGTTTGTAAAAAGGCATCTTCATTTTTCCGCCAATTAGCTTCGTAGTGTCACTAAATTTGTGGGTAAAATAAGCCAAATCGAGACGTAAGTCCTTAGTTGAACCAGCACCCGTAAGGGTTGATTACTCGATACCGGATCATCTCCACCGGTAGCAGTACCCAAAGTAAAACCGAGTTGCTCATCAACTTTCATTGAAAGTGATGTTCTTAACCGAACACGGTTACGTTCACGTCCTGGTTTACCCTCTTGATCAATGATTTCGTAACGATCTCTAAAATCTGCTTTAAAAGTTAAACGATCCGCTATCGATGGTTTAGACGATTTTTTATCAGGTTTTGGTGTTGCAACCACCACTAATTCCTGAGCTTTAGGAGCCTCGGCATTAGCTATCGACTGCGTTTCCAACCTATCCAAACGCTCTGTTAAAATTTTGATTTGTTTAAGGAGTTCAACCTCTTGGCTTGATTCAGCATTAACTGTTTGGCTCAAGAAGATTAAAACAGGAATAGTTATTAATAGTTTTTTCACGGTTATCGCCCTATGTTTTGGAATTGGCGCCAATATATTACCGCTATATGACAGGTTTATGACATTATGACAGCTATATTACCACTTTATTTCATAAGTGTAGTCGATTTATGCCAAATATTACATCATCTAGAGTATAGATTAACCCTAAATATCAATACCTTAGTTATATCACTATTGTGAAGTCGATATTAGGGCCTGATTTTTTTAATTTTCTTACGAAGTTAAAATATTAAAGAAATTAATGCTGACTGTATCAGTGGACAAAGTCTTTGATCTTTTATTTTAGGAAGACAATTAACCCACTTTATCAATAGTAGCGGATTAATAAAATTGATTCGTATCTACAAATGGCTGGCTGATAGTTGATAATACAGTAAACCTCAGTATTAACTATCAGTCGAAGATAATTGCGCTAAAATTTGATATTTATGTTTTTCGGTTTGGGTATAATTAATCCATTGTTTTGCAACTTTATGCTGTTTTCCTTGTTTGTCTGCTAGAGCGAAGGTTTCGATCGCCCGATCAAACTGCTCTAAATTAACATAGGCTCGCCCCATTGTAATATATAAGGAACCTAAGTTATCTAGATTACCCTTTCGAATCGCCTCTTTAGCTGCCTGTAAAGTCCTTTTCCAATCTCTCGTTTGATAATAAAGATCGGCTAGCTTGGCATCGAGATTACCATTTGAACTTAAGTCGGTTGCGCGTTTTAACACCGGTATCGCTTTTTTAATTTCTTTAGCACTAATCCAAGCTTGTGCTAGATAATGAAGAATCTTAATATTGGCGAAAATAATACCACTTTGGATGCTGTCGCTAAGCAACTTAGCTGATTTATATGGCGCTCCCGCTTCATAGTAGAGTTGAGATAAAGTCTGAATATCCCTTTTTTTAGTCACAAAGCCTTGCTGGTACGCCGCCTCCATAATGGCTAGTTGCTTTTTAGGCTGCTCGGTCTCCCCATACATATTAGCTAAGTCAATCCAATATCGCGCTTTAGGGTAGAAATGTACTAACTGCTCCGAAATCTTAGTAACCGCCATTGGATTCTTTAATTCATAATGCAATGCTCGTTGTAAAACCAGCCAGTTCTCCTTAGGTTTCTTATCTTTGGATAGTACGTGGTTAACCGCAATGGATATAGCTGACTCCGCTTTCTGATATTGTTTTAATAGGTAATAGGCATTTGCTTTTAAAACTAATGAGCTGTCGTTTAATTGCCCTTTTATTTCTTCCCATCGACTAATGTATTTAATTGTCTGCTGTGCATCACCCGCAGCCAAAGATAATTGGGCCAAACTATATAAAGTAGAGAGTTCGAGAGATTCAGGAATATTTTTTTGTTGCACAACCCTTGCGAAATATTTAATAGCGGAATTTGTATCATTATTAGCATAATGAATAAATGCATAAAAGTTCCACAACATAGCTTTTTCATAGGAGTTAAGTTGTTTTAACCTGCTTTTTACATGGTCTAAAACTTCAAGACCTTCTTTAACTTGGCCATTATCAGCAAGTTTCTGCGCACGTGCTAACTGTGTGTAAATTCGCTCACGCAAAGCTGGTGTTTTTCGCGTTGTTGGTTTTCTATTTTCTGCCGCATAGGCATAGCCTGGTTCGAAAAATTCAAATTGGTTTGGTAGCTGATTTAATAAACCTAAAATAAAACTAGGATAAACCATATAACTTATAACAATTATTTTTAACAATTTTGACATGATTCGCATGAGTACTTTCCTCAATTTATTTCATCTTAAAGGTGATTTTATTTCTAACACCTGCTACTTCGGTTGCCTGGCCATCAACAACTCTCGGTTTATATTTAAATTTAAGCACCGCATTCTTTGCGGCTTGGTTAAATATCCCTTCAGGTTTAGCTTCTACCACTTTTGGCGCCCTAACACTACCGTTAGATGTCACTACAAATTCAACAACAACATAGCCTTCTATACCTCTTGATAATGCTCTTCTCGGATAAACTGGTGCAACTTTAACAATAGGAAGATATTCACCATCACCAGTATCTAAGGATAAACCAGATTTCAAATTGGTACTAGCAAGTACTTCTGCAGTAAACCCGACATTGACCATGTCACCATTTAAACTTTCAGCCTGCTGTGCTGGTTGCTCAATAGGTGGTGGTGGCTGTTTTGGTTTTGGTGGCTTTTTAGGCTTTCTTTTTTTAGTTTGAAAGCTCTCATCTTTTTTTAATCGAACAAAGTCGATCACGCGCCCCTGTGGACCATCCTCAATGACATTATCTTTATTAATAATCAGATAACGCATTCCCAAAAACAAACCATAGGTTATTACAAAGGCAAACAAGATGGCTAAAATATAACGAATCATCGTTTTTTACATCTCTTGTGCAGCAATGGACACATCATACACACCCGCCGAACGAGCGCCATCCATTACTTTAATTAACACATCGGTAGTAGCCTTTTTATCGGCTTGTATAACCACTGTACCTTGAGGGTTTTCAGCATGAAGTCTAGCCACATTGGCTTGAACTGCACGAATATCAATTTGACGCTTATTGATCCACACCTCACCTTTGGCATTAATAGCAATAAGAATACCCGCCCGATCTTTAATTACCGCTGTTGCAGCCTCTGGGCGGTTTACATCAATTCCCGCCTCTCGAACAAATGAAGCGGTCACGATAAAAAATATTAACATTATAAAAACCACGTCCAACATAGGTGTCATGTTGATTTCTGTGTCCTCTTCTTCCTCAATCAATCTGGCAAAAGGCGCTCTCATTACCTTATCCTCTTAAATTCTTTAGTTTATGTAAGAAATTATCATTACTATCAAACAGCTTGTTGCTACACCTAGTGATCTAGCAATAATTTATCTTCTAAAAATTCAGTTTCTGTTTTAGCCGTCCGCTTTAACCAACTAGAGGCAAAAACACCTGATAATGCGCCAACCATTCCCGCCATAGTCGGTATAGTTGCTTTAGAAACACCGGATGCCATCAGTCTTGCATTACCACTTCCTGATATGGACATTACATCAAATACTTCTATCATTCCGGTGACCGTGCCAAGCAAACCTAACAAAGGGCAAAGTGCAACAAAAGCCTGTATAGTTGGTAAGGACTGATTTAGTGAACTTCTAGCACAGCCTATCATCTTGATTCTAATTTGATCGGCATACCATGAGTTTCGATCGCTGCGGGCATTCCATTGATTAATCACAGTACGCTTATAGGGCTGATACACAAATTTCAAGTAAAATATTCTTTCTATAATTAGCACCCACATTACAAAAATGAGAAGCCCAATATAGTTTAAAACCAATCCACCAGTTTCTAAAAACTCGCGAATCATATCAAAAGATTCGTACAGACTTAGCATGATTAAGCCTCCTGCTCAGCTCTTTCTGCAATAATACCTGCTGCTTGCTCTTGTAAAATATGGATTATGCCTTTACTTCTTGTGTTTAACCAAGTGAAAAGCATTACGGTAGGTATTGCGACTACTAACCCTAATACGGTGGTGACTAGTGCTGTGGAAATACCCCCAGCCATTAGTTTAGGGTCACCGGTACCAAATAATGTAATGGCCTGGAAAGTGGTAATCATGCC
The DNA here is from genome assembly GCA_030949565.1 of Enterobacterales bacterium. Lineage (GTDB taxonomy): Bacteria > Pseudomonadota > Gammaproteobacteria > Enterobacterales > Kangiellaceae. Next base: position 43,687 of record JAUZSK010000071.1, on the reverse strand, counting down.
GGTTACAGTTCCAAGTAAACCCAATAGAGGCGCAACCACCGAAATAATTTTAACAAAGGTGATTCTTTTAGTTAGGGCGGGTATTTCCTTTAGAATCGCTTCACTTAATTTAAGCTCTAGAGTGTCGGTTGCAACTTGACTATATTTTTCTTTTACTTTCAGCACTCGACCCAGTGGATTATTTAATTCTAGCTGACTTGCTTTTAACTGCCTGGTCACTTTTTGCTCTGTGATGAACAAACTAATATAGCGTTCAATGGCAATCAAAAAGGCAATAAAACCTAAAGCCAAAATGACATAACCAACAGTCCCACCTTGCTCAACTCTTTCGAGATTATCCGGTGCCTGTACTAATAAACCAAGAATACTTCCTCCAGTTGGATCAAGCGCGAATTCGGCCACGCCAGAAGTCGCCTCTTCTAACGGGTTAATGGTATCTAGAAAACGACTACTGGGTTGCCTAATTAGCTCAGCGATGGTTCCCGTAGCGTTTAACCACTCCAAATACTCTCCGTCCGACACAAGGTTAAAGGTACCAACTCTTATAATGGATTTAATTTTTTTACTACCATCGGCTAAAGTAACCTCTTTTTCAAAGCGTTTAACCTTGCCAGACTCAACCATTTCTCTAGCTAATTCATACCAAACCTTTTCTATTTCTTCGATAGAAGCCAACTGCGAAGACGATCCCATCTTTTTAGCTAGCTTGTCAAAGAAGACTTCACGACCAGTATATTCTGCGGAAATAATAGAGGTCTTAAACTTGCTACTCGCATCTCCAGAAACCTGTTGCAACACTCCAAACAATTCTTTAAGTGAGCCGAGACGTTTGTTTAAAGCTTCATCTTTAACCGAAACTTTTTGCTCGTTTTCTTCAAACTTGGTTTCTAATTGGTTCGATATTTTTGCTTGTTGATCTCGGTTATTTATGGCAGTACTTAGCATTCTATTTTGCTGAGATTTTTGCTCTACAAACTCAGACTCTCTCTTTTTATTATCTATCGACTGCTGATACTCACCCTGCTTTAATTTGGCAAGCAAGCTATCGAGACTGTTCTCTTTTTCTTTTGCGAATGCGACGCCTGATAAAGATGCGAATGCCAGGATAGTAATAACTAGTTGGCTAACTTTTTTGCAATTTAATCGGTTTTTCATGAGTTTATATCCTAAAATTATTCATCTAAGCTTCTGGAGCAGATACAGGTACAATAAGCATATCGGGCGCTAACTGCTTTTTAGCCATGCGTAGCCCTTTAATAATCTGAGTTCGATATTCACTACCAAGACTTACCCAAGCCCTAGCCTTCTGATCCCAAAGACCCATTTTGTTATGGTCGCGGGTTTGATAAATAAATGCGACTCGACCAATCCTTAGAAAATTAACTTGTTGTTCTTTACCTTCAACTACAGCGTTACCAGAATAAGCCTCAATTGTTCTACCGTAATCGACTTCCACTTGGTAAGCTTCTAGCACGCGCCGAAATTTTTCAGATACAGTGACATCAGCTCGGTCCATCATGGAGCGTAAACGTTGAATACGTTTGACTCTTTCTTCTTCCAAAAAAGGAACATCCAAGCTAACGAACTCTTTCAACCCATCGATCATCCGTAACATTAAAGGCGTAATTTGTCGTTCTATGATAGTCACCTGATCCATCGCATCATCCAAACGTTTCAATTCTTTTATCTGACTCTTAATTTGCCTTTTCATTTGAATATTAAAGACTTTTAAACCGTCCGCTTCTTTAGAAATCATTTTAAATTGAATAAATTTGTCCTGAATCTGTCCAGCAAGTTGGTCAATTTTCTTTTGTGAATTAATCGCTGATTGGCTAATAATAGAGCCCCCTTTAACAGCTTCTTTCAATTCTTCTTTTTCAGCGCTTTGTCCATTACTAGCGAAAGAAATAGTAATAATCGCTAGCGATATCGCAAGGGGTGAAAATTTCATTGGAGTAATCCTCAATATTTTAAATAATGGTCTACAGTGACCAAGCATGGCTTGAAAATCTAATTGGCAGGAGTATAAGAGTTAAATGTTACAAGTATTTTACAGGTTTATGACAGCTTTATGATTGAGTTCATACTGCAAGCCAATATTGAATCGAATTATTTCTAGAAATTGCTAAAATATGACAACTTATCCAGCACTAATATACTTTTATAAGACGCTTACATACCCGTTAACAAAAAAAAGCGGAGCTAAGCTCCGCAAATTGAGTAATTTAAATCAGAAGTCCGTACTAAAAACCACTGTTAATTCAGTACCTACCGATTTATTAAGTATGTCAATGCCTTCCTGTTGGATGACTTTACTTTCATGAAGAATATTTTTTAATTTAACTTTAAGCTTGCTGTCATAACTAACATACCAAGTGTATATAGCATCCAAAGAATGAAAAGGTTGTTCTTTTGCATCTTCAAACCCGCTGACACCAGGTACTATAATTCTTGGGCCAAACACGTTATACACTAAGGTCGCCGAATGCTCACCGTTATCGGCGTCCCATCCAAGCTGTAGATTAGCAACCCATTTTGAATGGCCTATTAATCCACGTTGATTGTTAGTAATAACCGAAAGTAACACTTTCAGTGGTATTTAATGCCTCTCTTAACTGCTCTTCAAACAGACAAGCGCTACCAGAGGTTGAGGTTGAACAAATATTAACTTCGGAATCAGATAACGTTAAATTTCCGGAAATAAAGATATTGGAATATTGATCATCAATAAAGGTCAGGTCTTTGAGGAACTCAGCTTCAATACCTTGTACTACACCATCTTTAGCATTAGCCGTTAGCAATTGAGGAGCCCCTTCTGTGGCACTCGGTAGTTCAATCATTTCAATCGGGCTATCAATGGATTTTCGAAACAGCGCAAGCGACAAATTTTCTCCCGATTCAAAATACCATTCAAACCTTACATCAGTATTTTCAACCGCTGAACTTTGAAGTGAGGTCGAACCTCGCACTAGAAATTCGGTCAAAGGATCAACATAGAAACTGGCTGAAATGTCTCTAATATCAGGCCGAATAACGGTTTGGCTATAGTTAAAACGCCATTGCTTGGTGCTGTCAATAACGTAGGTAACGGCGAAAGAAGGAAACAACTTATCTTCTTTAAACGGTAGGTTAGCGAGTGCTTGACCTCCCACATCAAAGAGAGAGCTATGGGGTCTAAAAGGGACCGCTAACTGACGGAAATTTTCGTAACGAGCGCCGGCTGTTAAGCGCCAGCTATTACCAAAATCAATATCCGCCATAAGATAAATCGCATCATTTAGGGCCGCTGCTTTATATTTGTCGCCACCTGATGTTTGGTCATCTAACCGAACAGTAAAATCACTTTGTGCAAGGTTAGCATTGGATAAAATTTGAGAATAATCACTACCCATAAGATACTGGGATGGGATGGCAAAGGTCTGTACCGCGATGTCAATACTTTCTGCGGTTCGTGTTTTTTGTATAAAATCAGCCCCAGCTTTGAGCTCTAGCATCTTTTCACCAAAATAAAATGGCATGGATACATTGCCACCATAATCGGTGACATCATCATCCAGATATTGAAAAGTGTAATGCGTATTAACATCATTCGCTAACTGCTCCACCAATTGGTTATTAATTAAATCAAGACGGAAAAAAGTTTCCAATCCGCCCGGAGCACGCCTTTTCGCTTTACTTTTAGCATAATACCAATCAACTCCCAAATTATGCCATTGTTCAAAATTATGTTTACCTTTTAATTGTGAAGAAACCATCTCTCGCTCTTCATAGGCAACATCGAGTTGCCGTCTAGACTCGTTGGGCTCGTTGATAGTATTAGTTGATTCCAATAATCGATCACGCAAACGATCACGAGTATCTCTTAGAAATAGGTTGTTAAGTTCAAAATGATGATTTTGGTTAATATCGATGCCAATATTAAACATTCCGCTTAGTTTTACATTGTGTTGTGTAGAATCGCCATCAACAAATTCATTGATAGTAATTTTATCGCCGCTTCTAGCTAAGTTATTAACGTTTCTTTCGTTACTCACTTGCCATTTGTTTTTATAGGACACAGCGCCGATAAAGCCGACGACCATATCATTGGAGAGCTCAAATCGGTCACCGTAAGATAAGCTGGCAGCCATATTAGGATCGACCTTAACCGATTTTGAAGAGAAGTTTCTGTTTAAAGATGATAGTAAAGCAACCGACTCACTATTGGGTAAATTTGATATGCCCTGATCGGCAAAGGCTGATTGAAAAGCGCTAGGAAGTGCCCGAGTTCCATCATCCTGACCTAAATAGTCGTTACCACCTCCACTATACCAAGGCGTATTACTAAAGTTATCGCCATTAATTCCTAACTCTCCTTCTACATTAAAAAAAGATTCTGAGGGAATTGATTTAATTCGAATATCCACATTGCCGCCAGCAAAATGCGCTGGTAGATTGGGTGAATAAGCTTTCTGAACATTAAGGCTTTCAATGATATTTGAAGGAAACATATCAAGTGGCAAAACACTTCTTGTGGGGTCAGGGCTCGGTACGGTCATACCGTCTAACAGAGTTGCTGAATAACGCTCCCCCAAACCCCGAATATAAATGAATTTATCATCCACTAAGGTTAAACCGGTTACACGACGCAACGCAGAGGCCGCATCACTATCACCAGTTCTAGAAATCTGGTCAGAGCCAAGAATATCAGCCACAAATGCTTGATTTTTTCGCTCTTCCAATACGGCTTGTGCGCTACCTTGTAAGCGACTGCCTGTGACCACAACCTCTTCAATGGGCTGTTTCTTTTCTTCATCTTGTTCTGCGCTAAAAACGACTCCAGGAAGGCTGCTTAGCAATACAAAACTGACTGCCGCACTAACGGCCTTTATTATAAAATTAGAACTATTCATCTTTTACTCCGAACCATGTAATGTTTTCTAAAGCTTGATCCAACGGATAAAATCTGGACTAGCATTTTCAGAAAAGAAAAAATAAGGTTTGACACCCTATTTTTTCTTCCAAAAGCCAAAACTAATAACTAGTTATTAATTACTAAGGCAATCCAACCGTAACCCAACCAGCTGTCCAATCCTTATTAGACGGAACCGCGCCGATATAGGTTGTTGTTTCAAACCAGCTATCAATAGCATTCATGTCCATCGCTGGATTTATTGTGTTGGTTAAATAACCTGTCACCACACTGGCCATATTAGGTTCAACCGCATTACCGGGTTGGGCTAAAAACCATGCTTCAGTAGTCAAGGTCGGTGTTGCATTACCTTTAAAATTTTCACCATTTTCACAAGCTATCACAGAGTTCTGCATGGTTAAGTCGCCCGCCGCAACATGGCCTTGTGTTTCCACCATATTATCGACTTCTAAACACTCTCCCATCAGCGCCGGACCGGTAACAATCACGTTATATAGATCGCCGGCTGTACCATGTCGTAATAAGATACCTTCTGAATTAACGCTGGCTGCACCAATAATTGTGAAATTAGCTACTAGAGGGTGAGTTTGGGGAGTTGCCGCCGGATGAAGCCCGCTATTGTCCGCCTCAATACCACGATTAGCGAAAACGGGATCCTGTGTTGTTACCACATATTGCGCTTTGCCAATCCAGCCAAATGACCAGTCAAAGGCATCATCACCATTGTCCGTCAAAACCACATGGCGAACATTAACCGTACCACCAAAGAACTCAACACCATCATCAAGATTTTTGTGTACCTGAATATAATCAACACTAGTAGCATCGCCAACACCAGCAAAAGTTATACCGTTAAGTTCATCACCGCTGGCAACGGTTTTACCGGCATACTTAACCACCACATAACGTAGTACGCCGGAATTATCGTGTGGTTGGTCACCGCCATACAAACCCGCATTACCTTCCGCGTTAACACCACAGTTAGCGAGCTCCGCAGCTGTCGCCACATCATCACCATTGGCATCACAAAGGTTGGTCGGCGCATTACCTAAAAGAACCACACCTCCCCACTGACCAACTCCGGTTAATAAACCAGTCATATCTTGAATTGAAGTAAAGATAATAGGTGAAGAGGCACTACCTAGTGCTTGAATTTTTGATCCGCGACGAGCAACCAAGAAATCATCACCCACTTCGCCAATAATGGTTGTACCTGGCTCAATGTATAGTGTTGAGTTATCCGTATTGTCATTGCCGACCGCAGTTCGACCTTTAATGACCCAATGCTTATCGTTGGTTAACACAGCATCAGTGATGAAGGATGTATCAAGATTAAATCGATAAACAGGCTTATCAGTAATACTTGGGTAACTGCCCGATACATCCACTGCTAGGCCTTGAACATCTGCCGCAACAACACTCTTAGGAATGCCGGAATTAACACCATAAGTCCAGCCTTCCATCCAATTAGTGTTGCCATCAAAAGCACCAATATAGTCAGTTGTTTTAAACCATGGATTAGAATAGGTACTTGCCACATCCAAACCACTACCTAGCAGAGGTGAGCCCGCTTTGGGTGTATAACCATCAGCAAGTAATTTTAATGCTTCTGTGGTGGTAAAGGCCTGATTACCAGATTGACCAAGGAACCATTGTTCGGTAGTCAAGGTAGGCGTTGCATTGCCTTTAAAGTTTTCACCATTTTCACAAGCAACTATCGAATTGGTCATTACCAAAGTGCCATCTTCCGCGTGGGTTTGTGTTTCAACCATGCTATCCACTTCAAGACATTCACCCATACCAACTGGCCCAGTAATCAAAACGTTATGCAAACGACCAGCGGTACCATGACGCAGTAACACACCTTCTGAATTTTGTGCCGCAACACTACCGCCAACCAGCGTAAAGTTAGCAATCACCGGATTGGTTTGTGGTAAAGCTGCTGGCTGCAGTTCACCGTTGTCCGCTTCTATTTGTCGATTACCAGTATTATTGTTTGCTTGAGTATAAACAAACTGCGCATTACCAACCCAACCGAATGACCAGTCAAATGCATCATCGCCATTACCCGTCAATACCACATGGCGAACGTTAACCGTACCACCAAAAAAACTCCACTCCATCATCTAAATTTTCATGTACCTGGATATAGTCAACGGTGGTTGCATTACCAACACCGGCAAAAGAGATCCCATTAAGTTCATCACCGCTACCTAAAGCTTTACCGGCATATTTAACCACCACATACTTTAATGTACCGGAGTCATCATCCACTTTATCTCCGCCATATAAGCCAGCATTACCTTCTGCATTGACGGAACATGCAGCCAACTCAGCAGCATCAGCAATTTGATCGGCATCTGGGCCATCGCATAGATTAGTCGGAGCATTACCCAACAAACGAGCCCGCCCCATTGACCGATACCAGTTGGTTGACCGGTTACATCTTGAATGGAGGTAAGAATAATCGGCGCACTTTTTGTTCCAACAGCACTAATCTTAGAGCCTCGTCGTGCAACCAAGAAATCATCACCTGTTTCTCCAACGACCGTTGTTCCCTGCTGGATATAAAGTGTTGCATTATTAGCTCTATCGTTTCCAACAGCTGTTCGACCATTTAAAATCCAAATAGCATCGTTAGTTAACGTAGTATCTTGAGTAAAAACAGTGTCGAGAGAAAGACGATACACTGGCTTACTCGTGATACTTGGAAACTCAGAAGAAACATCAGCAGCTAGACCTAATTGCATGGCGCTTTTTACATTAGCAGGGAAGCCACCTCTAACGCCAACAGTCCAACCTTCAGTCCAGTCATTAACGCCATCAAACGCGCCAATATAACTAACCGAATCAAAAAAGCTATCGAAAGTTGATGGGTCAACACCCGCACCAAGCAGTGGCGAAGTCGCTGTAGGCATATAACCATTAACATCCATCGAAAGCGCGGAAGAGTCAGTGTAAGCAACATTGCCTAGCTGCCCCAAAAACCACTGCTCAGTCGTTAATGATGGTGTTGCGCTACCTTTAAAGTTTTCGCCATTGTTACAAGCAATCACCGTATGGTCGATAGTTAGAGTGCCATCCTGCGCATGCCCTTGAGTTTCAGGCATACTATCGACTTCCAAGCATTCACCCATACCTGTAGGGCCAGTCACTACAATGTTGTGCAACTCACCTGCCGTACCGTGGCGAAGAAGAATGCCTTCTGAGTTAGCCGCAGGAACATTACCACCCACCAGTGTAAAGTTTGCTATGACAGGTGCCGTTTGAGGCGTAGCACCGGGTTGCAATTCACCGTTATCCGCTTCTATCTGACGATTACCGGTCGTATCGTTGGCTTGAGTGTAAACAAATTGAGCCATGCCAGTCCAACCAAAAGACCAATCGAAAGCATCATCACCATTACCAGTTAAAACCAAATGCTTTACATTGACAGTACCACCAAAAAATTCAACACCATCATCTAAATTTTCATGCACTTGAATATAGTCAACCACGGTTGCGTTTCCCACACCAGCAAATGAAATACCGTTTAGCTCATCACCACTTCCAAGCGCTTTACCGGCATATTTAACAACTACATAGTTTAAAATACCGGAATCATCAGCTGGTTTATCTCCACCGTATAAGCCAGCATTGCCTTCGGCATTAACCGAACAGTTAGCCAATTCGGTTGCTGAAGCATTCTGGTCCGCATCTGGACCGTCACATAAATTAGTCGGAGCATTACCGAGTAGCACTAAGCCGCCCCATTGGCCAATACCCGTTGCCGCACCAGTAATGTCCTCAAAGGAAGTCATGGTAATAGGTGCGGACTGAGTTCCAATGGCTTGTATCTTCGAATTACGTCGAACCACCAAGAAATCATCGCCAGTACGGCCGATAATAGTTGTACCTGACTCAACGGTTAATACCGCAGAATTTGCGCGATCATTACCAACGGCAACACGACCATTTAAGACCCACAATGCATTTCGAGTCAAAGTTGCATTAGCAGTTAAAGTGCCCGTAATTTCACAAACATTGGCATAACTAGCAATTGCGCTAATTTTTGTTGCAAAGCTTGGGCACTGAAAGCCACTAGAAGGAGGGGGGGCGTATTGATCGGTGTTGTTTGACCACCCTCCACAATATTAATATCGCCACCGCACCCGCTAAGCGCAAGTAACGAAACAACCGCCACCCCAGAAAATATTTGGCTAAATTTCATAACTATCTCCACTAGATATATTTTAGAATTTTAAAATCCTGACTAGGGTAGGAAATAAAAATGTCAGAAAAATTACAAAATATGACAAATCGGTGACGAGGAGGTTTGAAGGGTATTGGGACTAGAGATTTCAGATTAACAAAGCGATCATTTCTTGCCTTTTTTAATCGGTGGGCAAGTGTTCACACCTTATCGCTTGCGTCCTGATGGTAGCTGACACGAAAGCTTGGGAAGCAGGTGGTAAAAGTAGAACCTTTGTCAATTTCACTTTCGATATTTAAATAACCGCCGTAATTTTCGATGATATGCTTGACTATGGACAAACCTAAACCTGTTCCATTGACTTTACGCGTGGTATTTTGATCGACACGGTAAAAACGTTCAGTTAAACGTGACAAATGTTCTGGTTTTATACCAACGCCATTATCTGTCACTTTTAAACAAGCACCCGCTGTATCGGAAAGCACCCAAGCGATCCTTATACTTGACCCAGGCGGTGAATACTTAATTGCATTGCTGATTAAATTTTGACATAGACTATAAAACTCTGATTCTACGACTTTAACTTTAAGACCCTCGGTAACATCAAATTCTATACGATGAGTCGATCTGGCTTTGGTCTTTTGAAAATCATTTACTAAGCGTTTAATTAGTTGAGGCACATCTAAAATATCACCACTAGTTTCCGAGTAACCCTTTTCTTCTAATTTTGACAACACCAATAAATCGCCTAAAATATTATCCATTCGCTGCGCTTGCAAATAGGTGTTTTGCACAATATTGTTTAGATTGGGCGGCAATTCCTCGTCATCGACTAGCATTTCTAAATAACCCGATATAACTGTTAGCGGTGTTCTTAGCTCATGTGATGCGTTAGCGATAAAGGCTTTTCGTAGCTTTTGCAGAGCGATCCTTTGACTGATGTCTCGCGCAGTGACTAAGATTTTCCCCTCACCGTAGTGGATTTTTTTTATCACCAACATCTTATTAATGTCTGCTGGAGAAACAACTTCAATCTCCTCTGCATCCGGAGCGCTTTCAATCAGCCGAGTAATATCCGTCACGCGAACAATATTAGAAAATTTTTGCCCCACATCGCGATTAGCGTCAATCCCTAGCATGCTTTGAGATATTTTATTAACCCACTCCACTTCTAAATTCTGGTTAAGAACCACCGTCGCATCAGGCAGTACTGACATAATTGCATGGTAATGACTAGCGAGTTGGGCAAGACGTTTTTTACGGTCTTTGTTGGCTTTTTGAGTGCGATAAATATGTTGAACAATAAGCTCCCACACACCGCTCGCATCTGGCGCACTGGCGGTATGAGCACCAGATCTAATCCAACGCTCAAATCGTCTAAGTTGATAGGCATTCCAACCCACATATAAGCCGCCATTGACTGCCACCGACAATAACCAATAGCCGGACACTAATCCAAACACCAAGGTCGAGACTAGCACCAAAACAATACGACTAAATTCTATCGACCATGCAGAATTCATAAAATAAGCTCGTTCCTATTATTCCTAAACAACATCTTCAGAAAACATATAACCCATGCCTCTAATGGTTTGAATCAGCTTGTCTTTTGCAAAAGGTTTCAATATTTTTCTTAAACGTAACATATGTACATCCACAGTTCTTTCTTCAACAAACACCCCCTGCCCCCACACATAGTCTAGTAGTTGTGAGCGGGAATAGACTTTATTTTTGTGGCTTAGAAAAAATTTAAGCAGGTTAAATTCGGAAGCGCCAATGGAAACCCTTTGACCATCAAGTGTTAGTTGATGAATGGCTAAATTAAGTTTTATTCCAACTGATTGCAAAATTTGCGGGTCATTTGAATGCTTAACTCGACGTAACAAGGCTTTGATTCGCGCCTGAAATTCGCGGATCGCCACCGGCTTAACCATATAGTCGTCGGCACCAGAATCCAAACCGTTAACCTTATCGGTCTCTTCCACCCGAGCGGTCAGCATCATACAAGGTATCTCTGATAGTACTTGATCACGCTTTATTTGACGAATAAATTCAACCCCAGATTCACCAGGCATCATCCAATCCACCACGATCAAATCAGGCCGTTGGGTCATCATCATCTGTCTCGCTTGCGTGGCATCACCCGCTTCAATCACTTGGTAGTTTTGCCTTTCAAGCGCATAACGTAGCATCTCTCGAATGGCTACTTCATCTTCGACTAATAAAATGGTTACAGACATAAAATACGCCACTGTCACAGAGTTAAAAAATGTCGATAGCAAAAAAATCAGGTCAGACGCCTGCCAAGTATCGAATAAGGCATAAAGTCTGAGGCAAGTATATTACGCTTTTATGACAAATAAAGAAAATTGGACCTAGCACAGTAAAAAAGGCTTATTACCATAAATTATGATAGAAAAAGAGCCAAACCCAGCTAAATCACTAGTCATTTGTATTTATTTTGTTATGCTTTTGCTTTAGATGCTGAATAAGCATTATTAGACCCATAGGAAAAATCAGTGAGTAGCGCAAACACCTCCTTAGCTAAAAAAAATATCAAAATTGTTTTGTTAGAAGGCATTCATCCGAGCGCCGAAGAATTGTTACGTAAAGATGGTTATAACAATATCTTTACTGCTGCGAAATCCTTGCCTCAGGATGAATTAAAAGAAGCCATGGCCGATGCTTATTTTCTTGGTATTCGCTCACGCACTCAAGTAACCCAAGAATTGCTGGACTATTCGCCTAAACTATCCGCCATAGGCTGTTTTTGTATAGGCACCAATCAAGTCGATCTTAAAGCCACCTCCCGCCGAGGTATTCCGGTGTTTAATGCGCCATTTGCCAATACCCGCAGTGTTGCCGAACTGGTATTAGCTGAAATCATCCTATTATTGCGCGGTATTCCTGATAAAAATGCTGCCGCCCATCGTGGTGAGTGGAAAAAATCGGCGGCTAATGCTTATGAGACCCGTGGTAAAAAACTGGGTATTGTAGGTTACGGCCATATTGGTACTCAGACCGGTATTTTGGCAGAAGGCCTTGGTATGCAGGTACAGTTTTATGATATTGAGAAAAAACTTTCATTAGGCAATGCACGCCCAGCCGATAGCCTGCGTCAGCTATTAGAAACCTCCGATGTGGTAACTTTTCACGTACCTCAAACCGCTCAAACCAAAAACATGATGAATAAAGAAGCCTTTAGCCAGCTTAAAAAAGGCGCAATATTGATTAATGCGTCACGAGGTACGGTGGTCGATATTGATGCTTTAACCCAGGCTTTAGAATCGGGCGATATTGCTGGTGCAGCCATTGATGTCTTCCCTGCAGAGCCAAAATCCAACCAAGAAGAGTTTGTATCATCGCTGCGCCAATTTGACAATGTTTTATTAACACCACATATAGGCGGTAGTACCAAAGAAGCGCAAGTGAATATCGGTATTGAAGTAGCAGAAAAACTGGTCAAATACAGCAATAACGGTTCGACCCTGTCAACCGTCAACTTCCCACAAGTTGGATTGCCTGCACTCGATGGTAAACACCGGATTTGTCATATCCACCACAATGAGCCGGGAATTTTAGCCAAGATTAATGATATATTTTCCTCCACTGGGGTTAATATTTCAGCCCAATACCTACAAACTAACGCTGATGTGGGTTATGTTGTTACCGATATCGACCAGAGCTCAAGCCAAGATGCCTTTACGGAACTCAAGCAGATCCCAGGCACCATTAAAAGCCGTATATTGTATTAGGGCTTGCTTTTATAACCTTTTAAATGATGCACCAAAATGGTGCATCATTAGGCTTTAATCCACCATTTTTCAAATTTTTGCACCATTTTGGTGCATTTTTGCTAATTTCAACTATTTCTTGCACCATTTTGGTGCATATTCAACCAAAGCAAAGGATCACCCTTAGAACTTTTTGCACTATTTTGGTGCATTCCAATATTAGCTCCCCTATAATCCCTGTCTACTATGGCTATTTTTTAACCGATAATGACACCAGCTTTCCCTAAAATTGACAGCCATTTAATCAGCACTGCTTTGGTTTTGTTGGATGAAACCTTTGCTATAAATTCTATGAATCCGGCGGCGGAACAACTGCTTGGGATCACCAACCGTCAGTTGCAAAACAAAATCTATTTTTTCGATTGGGTCAAAGGTGAAATGACACCAGACCTGCTAAAAAGCCTACAAGCACCAGCTCAATCGGCCTTTATTGAAGAAATCGAACTGCATTTACCCAAGGGGATTTTACGTAGCAATGTCATGATCACTCCTGGCCAATGGCTAACAGAAAAAGATCTATTGCTAGAGTTTCAAAGTAGTGCTCACATTAAAAAAATCCGCAAAGATTTACAAATTCAACAACAAAGTCGCGTTAGCGAACATTTGATTCAAAACCTTGCACATGAGATTAAAAACCCACTCGGTGGAATCAAAGGTGCGGCTCAATTGCTAGAACGCAAACTACCCGCGAATTTTTCCAATAAGTATTCACGGATTATCGTGCAAGAGGCCGATCGTCTTGGTGCTCTAGTTGACCGGTTACTGATGCCCGCCAAGCCCGAGTTGGCCGAAATGGCTAATCCACACCGGGTGATAGAACAGGCGTTGCAGATCGTATTACTGCAAATGACGAATAAAATAAAGGTGATTAAGGATTATGATCCTAGCTTACCGGACATCTGTATTGCACCTAATCAGATCCAACAAGCACTACTCAATTTAATTAAAAATGCCGCAGAAGCCGTCAGTTCACAGCAATCCGACCAGGCGAAATTAACCCTTAGTACCCGAATGCTGCATCAGCATACCATTGGGCAGCAACAATTTAGGCAGGTGCTCAAAATTGTGGTGGAAGATAATGGTGCAGGCATTGCTAAAAACTTTGCCAACGATATATTTTTTCCAACCATTAGCGGGAAAAGTTCCAGTGGTTTAGGCTTAAGTATTGCGCAAAGCTTAGTGCAACGCCACCAAGGCATTATTGAGCTAGAAAACCGCCAAAACCCGACTCGATTTAGTCTCTATTTACCCATGATAAAACCAGCTAAAGAATCACCAAATGAGCCAAAATTATGAATGAAACGATTAAGAACAAACAGGTTTTACTGGTGGATGATGATGCAAGTATCCGCTTTGTACTCAATGAAACCTTGACCGATTTAGGTTTAAAGGTCAATCAAACCGATTCCGTTGCCAACGCATTAGATCACTTAAAAAGGCAAGATTTTGATCTCCTTATATCCGATGTCAGAATGCCCGGTGCATCGGGTATTGATCTGCTAAAACACTGCCAACATCATCACCCACAATTACCGGTTATCATTATGACTGCGCATTCCGATTTAGATAGTGCTGTCACCGCCTACACTAAAGGAGCTTTTGAATATATACCCAAACCTTTTGATCTAGATGAAGTCTGTGAAATTGTTGAACGCGCACTGTCACCAAGGGTTAGCGAAAACATCAAAAGTGTTAGTCCCCCGAGTAATCGTTTTTCAATTGTGGGTGAAGCGCCCGCCATGCAAAATATGTATCGCGCAATTGGACGCTTGTCTAACTCGCATATGAGTGTGTTAATCAAGGGTGAATCAGGCACCGGAAAAGAGTTAGTGGCACAGGCCCTGCATCAGCATAGTCCACGTAAAAAGAAACCTTTTATCGCGCTCAATATGGCTGCCATTCCAAAAGATTTAATTGAATCGGAATTATTTGGGCATGAAAAAGGCTCCTTCACCGGCGCTTCCGGTCGCTCACTCGGACGCTTTGAGCAGGCGGATCAAGGTACGCTGTTTTTAGATGAAATTGGTGATATGCCATTAGATACTCAAACTCGGTTACTTAGAGTTTTATCGGAAGGGACTTTTTATCGGATCGGATCTAGCCAGCCCATATCAGTCGATGTCAGAATTGTTGCAGCAACCCACCAAGATTTATTAGAAAAAGTTCAACGCGGTGAGTTTAGAGAAGATCTCTATCACCGACTCAATGTTATCCCATTAGAGTTACCACCGCTCAGAGAGCGAGCCGATGATATTGCACTACTGGCTGATTTTTTCTTAAGTAAAATTTCCGATGATCTGAACGAACCTAAGATACAGATTTCCGAAGATGCGATTGAAAAGATGAAACGATTTAGCTGGCCTGGCAATGTCAGACAACTGGAAAATACTTGCCGCTGGCTTTCGGTGATGGCTAACAGTCAGTATATTACGCCGACGGATCTTCCTACAGAACTAGCCGATGACCAACTAATCGATGACGACAATAAGTGGCAAAAACAATTCCAAAACGATGTCAATAATCGGTTTGATGATGGTGATCAAAATATTTTTATTTCAACCCAAGAACAAGTGGAAAAACTGCTCATAGAAAGCGCATTAAAAGTGAGCGACGGTAAGAAAGGCGAAGCCGCAAATCACTTAGGCTGGGGAAGAAATACTTTGGCCAGAAAAATGAAGCAATTTGGCATCGAAGATTATTAAATATAAAAATTAAAAAGGAAAAATATGAGCTTTGTAAAACATCAACAATGCAGTTTTTGTGGCAAAATCTACGCCACACAACAACTCATGAACCTCTGCCCAGCGGATCAAAAACCGATTGAAATGCAGTTCGATCTTGAGGCCATTAAACAGCAAAAGCCCAATCTTACTTGGTATCAACCACAGATAAAATCCATGTGGCGCTTTGGTAGTTTATTACCGCTAGACATTTCAGATACAAATGATCAAAAGCACATCATTAGTTTGTCTGAAGGCTACACCCCCGAAATCCCGCTACACAAAAATACACACGCAAAAAAACATGGCTTTCAATTATTTTTAAAGGATGAAGGTCAGCCTCATACTGGTTATGGTGCAAACCCTACCGGCAGTTTTAAAGATCGCGGTATGAGTATGGCAATCTCCATGGCGCATCAATTTGCACTGAATAAACTAGTTGTTCCAACCCAAGGCAATGCGGGTGACTCGCTAGCTGAATACGCCATCAAAGCTGGCATGCAAGCCGTCATTATTATGCCCGATGATACGCCGATGCCGATCCTTGGACGAGTCAGTGCGCTTGCCAAAATGCGTAATGACATTGAAATAGAGCTAGTGAAAGGCACCATTAAAGAAGCAGGGGCACTGATGAAGCAAAAATATCTACCTCAAGGCTATTTTAATATGGCGACCTTTCAAGAACCCGGCTGGCGAATTGATGGTAAAAAAACCTTAGGTTTAGAATTAGCCGAGCCCAAACCTGATCAAGGGCAAACAAAATGGCAACTGCCCGATGTGGTGCTCTATCCCACCGGCGGCGGTACTGGAATTTTAGGCATGTGGAAGGCTTGGGATGAGCTTGAAACCCTCGGCGTTATCGGTAGCAAGCGACCCAAAGTGATTTCAGTACAGTCTGAAAATACTGCTCCCGTGGTGCAGGCATTTAAACAAGGCGAGAGCGATCCAAAACCTGTAGTGCCTGGCCATACATTATCGGTTGGGCTTAATGTTCCCGGAGGCGTTGGCCACTTTAAAGTTTTGCAGATTATTCATCAAAGTGGCGGTAGTGCGATAGCAGTCAATGAACAACAAATTGCTCAGAATTTAAAAGATACTTATCAAACATACGGTATCTGGATCTGCCCCGAAGGTGCCGCAACGCTGGCGGCAATTGAACCCGCTATTGAACAAGGCTTAATTAAATCGGGCGATAAAGTGGTGGCATTTAATACCGGATCATTTGAGAAATATCTGCCGAATGTTCGACATTTAATTTTTGATTAGCGTTCATCTTCACTGGCTACTTAGCGATAGAATGAGAGCTTTAAACGTAATAAGTTGGGTTTCGCTGCGCTCTACAACTAGTTACAAAATAACAAAATTACCCTACAGTCAACTTTAAAGCCGTCATTGCGAGGAGGTACGACGCGGCAATCTCTGGTTTTAAAAATTTCGAATCAACAGGATACAATACTTTAGCAGGTTGCCACGCTAGGCTCGCAAAGACGTGATTCTTCGGCTGAATGTGACAAATCAGATACAGATAAATACCAAACTCAATCTCTCGCAGCTTTTGGGTTTCGCTGCGCTCTACCACAACTTACCAATCTGTCATCTTGATATACAAAGGCCCTTACCCTTCAAATATTTTCGGGAATAAAATTCGCCCCAGAAAAACCTAACTGTCGCCACGCTTCATAGCTGATAATCGCCACTGAATTTGATAAATTAAGACTGCGGTTATTGGCCATCATCGGAATTCTAACCCGATATTCTGGCGCAATACAATTTATAGCCTCCACTGATAAACCATGCGTTTCTGCACCAAACAGCAGAACATCCTGCGCTTGATACTCAAAATCTGCGTGGGTTTGGGTCGCCTTGGTAGTGCAAGCAATGATGCGTCGATCAGCCATCGCCACTTTAAAATCAGCGAAATTTTTATACACCTGAGTATTCTCTAAATCGCGATAATCAAGCCCCGCTCGTCGCAACTTCTTTTCATCTAAATCAAACCCCATCGGCTCAATCAAATGCAATTGACAGCCGTTGTTGGCCGCCAAGCGCATAATGTTACCGGTATTCGGGGCTATTTGAGGTTCAAATAAAGCGATATGCAGCATGGGGTTTTTCATTTAGAATTGAGAAAAATGACCATAGCAGACCACTTAAGCTTGGTCAATTGCTTGATCAGAATTCAATGCGGTCAAACATTGACCTCATTGATTCTTTAGAAAGTTTAAATATAGGACGCCACAAATTCTTTCGATGAAATATGTGGGATTTTTCCACCTGGAAACGACTGATCATTGGTGATGATTACCTCACAATATGCAATGAAACATTATTTTGCCAGCGGTAACGATAATTGCTAACTTTGCTTTTTAGTGAAAATCCAATGCTTTACTTTTTGCTCTAACACCTTCATAGGTACTGCCCCAGAAAGTAATACCAGATCATGAAACTGTTTAATATCAAATTGCTCACCCAGTTCTTTTTTTAGCTAGTTCACGCAAAGATAAAATCTTAAGCATTCCTAGTTTATAACCCAAGGCCTGACCTGGCCATACCATGTAGCGTTCAATTTCACTGACCACATCACCATGTTCAGTTCCCGTGACACTTTCCATATAGTCGATGGCTTTTTCTCTCGACCATTTTTTCGCATGTAAACCGGTATCAACCACTAACCGAACGGCACGGAATAATTCGGCCTTTAGTCGACCTAAATTACCGAAAGGATCATCTTGATACATTCCTAGTTCATAAGCGATCTGTTCCGAATAAAGCGCCCAACCTTCCACATAAGCGTTGTAGGGGGCAATGCGTCGTAAAAAGGGCAGGTTGTCTTGTTCCATATTGAGCGCTACTTGCCAATGATGCCCAGGGATCGCTTCATGAAAAGTGAGCGTTTTTAAATCAAATTTAGGGTTGGCTTTGGTATCCCGTAAATTAATCCAATAGATACCTGGTAAGCTGCCATCCATCGCTGGTGGTGTATAGTAACCGCCGCCAGCGGTGTCCTGGGTTGCCACGGGGATGCGTTTTACTTCAATCTGGTACTTGGGGCTAGTCGCAAATTGCTGCGCCATTTTAGGGCTAATTTGTGCAATAATTTTGTTGAGCTCTGTTAGTAATTCATTCCTTCCTTGATCATTATTAGGATACAAGAAGCGATCTTCTAGATTTAAACTTGTCATGCGCTCACCAACGCTACCTTTGCTATAGCCTTGCGCTTTAAGAATTTGATCCATTTCACCGATGATTCGGTTGACTTCCGTTAAACCGACTTGATGTATTTGGTCGGGGCTCATGTCAGTATCTGCAAGCTTTCTGATAGAATACTGATAAAATTCAGCACCTTGAGGCTGCGCCCAGATACCAGACTCTTCAGTAGCCTTGTCGAGGTAAGATTCTAAAATACTTGCGACCGACAAGTAACCTTTATAAATGCCTTTTTCAAGCGCATCTTGTGCACGAAGCAGCATCGCTTGGCGTTTGTTTTGGTCTAAATCCGTCAGTTTTTCAAGTTTTTGTTTAAAGCTAGTGACTAGGGAATGTTTGGCTGGCTTTAATTTAACAAAGCCTCTTAAATAACCGATGGTCTTGTTCAAAATAATTTTAGGCGGGATCCAACCTTGTTGCGCATCATTTTTTAACTTTGATTCGATAGTTTTGATCATCAGTGGGAACTTTTCCAATCGTTCAAGATAGTCTTCTGCATCTGCCATACGATTAATGCTATGGCTGTTTATTAGGTAATTTGGAATGTCGATCAATGGCCCATTAATTTGATTAACTAAAAATGCAGAATGACCCATCCAAGGATCGATATAGCCAATCGAAATCCTATCATCTCCTGCAAAATAATCGATAATATCCGCCACCACTCGACGATTTTCATCATCTCCTGCATCCGCAGTTGATAATTCTTTTAAGCTATTTGAGATGCCCCTTAACTGAGCCCGAAAATCAGCTTCTTGTGCGGTGGAATAATCGTTCATCTCTGACTGATAATGAAAACCGGCTAGGGCTTCAGACACACCAAATTGAGTGGCGGTAACCACTCTGTTTTTAAAAAATGTGCTATTGGCTCGATTAAATAATCGCTTTAGATCAGCGGAATTCTCTACTGCCTCTTTTTTAGAATTTATTTTAGACTTAGATTGAGCAGAAGGTTTATCCGTCGACTCTGATTCGCAAGCGGATAGGAAAAAAGTAGCCAAAATAATTATTGCAATCAACGGATTAATATTTTTCATATTCATAAAGTAATTTCCTGAATTGATTAAAGCATGACACTAGCGATTTGGTTGATTTTAGTCAAGCGAATTAGTTTATTTTAGCTAAGAAGATAGGCTGAAATTCCATTCGATTTTAGTTTAATCTATTGATTTTGCACTATTTTTACTCCCACTCATCTTCAAATTCATTTTCTAAATGAGTTAAGTGACGATCCAGTTTGTTTAATAGGTGATGCAGTTGCTCTTTTTCTTCAGCAGAAAAACAGGACTCTATGAGTTCACCGGTTTCGATTCGTTTAGGTGTGATCTGATCGTGGAAATCAGCCCCTTTTTTGAGTGAGGTATATTAATACTTTGCGTCGATCTTTTTTGGAGTTTCTAGTCGCCACAAAACCTAATGCTTTAAGTACCTTGACCCCACGGGTAACTGTTGCAGCATCGGTTCTTAGTGCTTCTGCTACATGGCTGTTAGTTAATCCTCCATAGGAACCTAAAACCGATATCACTCGCCATTCTCTTTCACCAATAGAGACGCCCGTTCTAAAAAGTAGATCAGATAATTTATGACCGGCTTGCGCCATTTGCGCTGCCAAGCGATACATTCGATAGGGCAAAAAACTTTGCAAATCGAGGGTGGAAGATACTTTACCCACCGGCTCTTTTTCTGATTTTTGATTCATAACAACAGCCTATCTAAAGTGATCAAATACAATATCATTTCGCCTGCATCACAATGGCAAAGCGCATCATCACCGCAAACAATGCAGCGGTAACCTTCAATGCTGTCTTGCAGCCAGCGTTTTTCATAGGTTTTTAAGTGCTGCCCACCACAATGCACAAAATACTCATAGGCGGCATTACCAGGGCTTTGCATCCAAGTATGACAGATCCCACCTTTTGCCCCTAGTTTTTCGGCTGCACTGATTGAAGCACTGAGTAATTTTCTGGCAATCCCTTGACGACGGTAATCAGGATCAATCGTATTACTTTTAAAATAACATAGTTGCTCTATCGGTATTTGCCATAGATCAGGCGAACACCACTGGTCTAATTGCCACTTAGTCGGTGCGTAGGTTAAGCGAAAACCCACCAATCGGTTATCCGCATTAGCGTCCAACATCACATAGCTACAATTCAGACTATCTTTTAAACTTTTCTGATAGACTTTATCAATGATTTCACCTGTTAGATAGGCATCGCCATGCACTCGATTACCTAAAGCAATGGTTTTATCGAAATAATCAGGCGTTAAGGCTGTTAATTTGAGAGATGCTGTCATAGTTTTTATGCAATATTTTTTAATTCAAGCTATTTTGCCATAAGCAAGCTGAAATACCCGTTATCAATCAAGATGGTTAATTCAGCAAGGCTAGAAACGCCCCTATTTAAGGCAAATCATTTTAGGGCTAGTTATTATTCTATCTGAAAATGACTTAACAAAGAAGAGGCTTGTTTCTAGCCCTGCCCTACGGGTGCTTAGCTACAAAACTTGCACGGCGTTATAGCGCTTGGAAAGGACTAGCCATTCCCTGCGAGCTATGCCTTGTTCAAATTCCGTAGCTGAACACTGAAACCTGCATCTTGATTGATAATGGGTATATAATCCAATTTATTCTCTTTTTAATGGATTGCAAAACAGTATGTATGATCCTTTAATCGATACAAGTCCAGGTTGTAATGTTGCTTATCCCGATAGTTATTGGGCAGCCATTTCTGGTCATGCGCCGCAGTCGGATAGCGCTCCTGAGAATGACATGGATGTTGACGTTGCGATCATTGGTGCTGGTTACACAGGATTAAGTTGCGCTTATCAATTAGCAAAAATCCACGGCATTAAAGCTCATATTTTTGAAGCGAACCAAAGCGCTTGGGGTTGTAGTGGTCGCAATGCTGGTTTTGTTTTAAAGTCTACCGGTCGCTTGAGCTACCCTCAAATGATAAAACGCTGGGGCCAATCGACTGCGAAAAATGTTTATGATGAGGTCAGCCGCGGCCTTGAAATCACCAATGCACTGATTGATGAAATTCATCGCTCGACCAGCATTGATTGTCAAATTCAGTCGAAAGGCTATCTGCGAGTGGCGCATAAACCTGCGATGGTTAAACCTTTACAACAGCAAGTAAAATTGATGCAACGCTTGCTCAATGAAGATTGTGAATTCTTAACCGCCAAGCATATCCAACAGAATTACTTTGCCAGCCCATTGGCCTATGGTGCTATTCGTTTTAAGGATAGTTTTGGTTTAAATCCGTTGCGTCTGGCTTGGGGGTATCAAACGCTGGCACAACAAGCGGGTGTGGCGATTTATACAGGATCGCCGGTTAGCCAAATATCACAACAAAAAGACTGGCAAATATTACAGACACCTAAAGCCAAAATCAGAGCTAAAAAGCTAGTGATTGCAACCAATGGCTATACTGCTAACGGATTACACTCTCAACTTGATGGCCGAAGTCTGCCTGTGTTATCTCAAATTATTGTAACCGAACCGCTCAATGATCATCAAATCAGCGACTGCCATCTGCTGAGCTCCAATGTGGTAATGGATACTCGCGCCTTGAAATATTATTTTAGAAAATTACCGGACAATCGCCTTTTTATTTGGTGGTCGTGGCGCTATCACCGGTAAACAAGCGCAAGATCCCTACTACCCACAGCGGTTGCTAAAAATGCTGAAGTTGAGTTTCCCGTCGCTTGCAGCAATTAAAATAAACTATGCTTGGTCAGGCTGGATCAATATCTCGCTGGATGATATGCCGCACATCACGCAGGTTGGTGATCAACAGAATGTTTATTACAGCGCCGGTTACTGTGGTAATGGTGTATCTTTTGCCGCTCAAGCAGGCAAGCGATTAGCTCAATTGGTGGCCGGACAATCAATACCAAGCCTTCCCTTTTATCATTCTGAATTGAAAAAATTCCCACTTGCATCCTTAAGAAGGATGGGACAATGGGGCTATTTTCAATATGGCAAAATGAAAGATCGCTGGTTTTAATACTCCTACTAAAAGTAAATATTGCCACTAATTATTGATTGGATAAGCTATAACACTTTGTTATGATGCCTAATTAAGTAATAATCACTCTCTCATTCAGTAATTTCTAGTAAAGGATTTCCTATGGCTGCTCACCGATTTAATTATTCCGTGATATTTAGTTTGTTCTTTGTTTGGTATTTAAGTGCCTGTGGTTCAGCACCAGTCAATCCAAAATCCTTACCTAAAGGTATGGTTATTAATAAAAATGTACAATATCCTGTGGACGTTCCTTTGGTTGTCTATGCTCCACAAAGCCACCTTAAGTCTAGTTTCTTTGTAGTCGGGCAGCGAGTCGAGCCGGGTAGAGCACTTGCCGCAGCCATTGCTAATGTTACCAGCACCTACTTCTCTAATACTAAACTACTTAATTTAAAATCAGACGAACAATATGGATTGCTATTAGACCTCGATCCTGATTGGGAAATAGAACATGGTGAAGTTCAGTCAATTATTAAATATCGATGGGTTGATGCCAATGGCAATGTTATTTCAGAAGGCACCAAAGAATATAAAATGGATATGAACTATCAAAACCATACGGTTGGGTTTCAAAATGCGGCGACTCGAGTGTTACAAGTTATTATCGCTAAATTTTTAAATAAATATGATCCTATGAGTCGAGATTTATCTGCCCGTAAAGCAATGAAATCTATCGATCCAGCGAGCTTAGTGAATCTTGAAACCCCGGTTAGTAGCGGTACGGGATTTTTTATTAACAAAACCGGACAAATATTAACCGCCGCTCACGTTATCAACGAGTGTCTCATTACAAAAGCTCAAATTGGTGACAAAATAACGATGGCAACAACTCAATATAAAAGTAATCTGCTAGATGTTGCAGTTTTGTCTACTGAAACTCCAGCTACGAGCTTCTTAACAATCCGCAAAAAGCCAATTTTAAAATTGGGTGAAAAAGTAACCACTGTTAGCTATCCTTTAAAAGGTTTACTTGAAGCATCTCCTAACTTAACCATCGGCAATGTTAGCTCAAAAAATGGCACTCAAAGGTTCCTTAGGTCTTTTCCAGTTTTCAGCCCCTATTCAACCAGGCTCCAGTGGTGGGCCCATCGTCAGTGATAAAGGCGAAGTTATTGGTATTGTGACTAGCACTTTAAATAGTAAGTCACTCGCAGAAAAAGGCGTGCTATCGCAAAATGTTAATTTTGGATTAGATATTAAATATTTCAAAATGTTTTTAGATAAAAATAAAATTAACTATAGCCACTTTAGTAAAAAGAAAAAGCACTTAACCGATGCAGAAGTCGCATTAGAATCCACCGTTCAACTTGTTTGCTTTCAATAGGGATATCTCATGAAAT
The DNA here is from genome assembly GCA_030949565.1 of Enterobacterales bacterium. Lineage (GTDB taxonomy): Bacteria > Pseudomonadota > Gammaproteobacteria > Enterobacterales > Kangiellaceae. The sequence continues at coordinate 19,485 of JAUZSK010000071.1, read as the reverse complement.
ATTTAATGCTATGTATTATCGCGGTTTTTAGTTTTTCGGTTTATGCAGAGAAGACTGAAAGTGATGCTATATTGAGCCCCGACAATCTACCCATGTACTACGTTTCCAATATTCCTAACGATGAATTTCTGAGAAACTACAACAAAAATCCTTATTAAAGGGGTTAAAAACTAAGTTATATGGCAGCCCTATTTATTTTAGAACAACCATTCAAAACCATGACACAGCAGGAGGTTCCGCCGGTACTTTTTTTAGTGCGATGCTGGCTGGTGGTTCCTTGGGTATTATCCCTATCGTTACCAATAAAGATTTTGTGCTAAGGTATGAAATTTTTGTCAATGGCGAAAAATTATTTGACCATCAGTTCACCTACAATGTGACAGATGTAAAAAATCTATTTTCCGGACCAAATGGCAATACTCTGGACCCTGAGCTATTTGAATGGGCAAGTAAAACGATTGAAGAAGTGGCGCCAATGATCCAACAGAATACAAAAATACAAAATTTGATTGAAGAATATAATTATTATTTTACAAAAAAATAGTCATCGGGCATAAAAAACGTGAGCAGATAAACCTGACTCACGTTTTTTGCGCTTACAAAACTTTATAAACTACAACTCATGTCTTGGCCACAGCACATGGGTGATTTAATTTTTCCATGACCGTTTGGACATTTTGAAATCTGTACTTCACGACCATCATCAGTAGTTAAACTATCATTCTCAAGCGCTGCATCGCATTTACCGCAGGTTGCGTTAACACTCATTCCACATTTACTACATTCATAAGTTGCCATTTTTATTTCCTCATTAATAACGCATCGAAAGGATGCCGACAAGCGCTATTATAGTGGCAAGTTCTGTTACATGCTACCGCTATAACCATTAGATAATTGTGGGTAACGACTCTTATTGCAACAAAGAAAAATCAATCTCCGGCCATATCTCAACGCCTTGCTCTGCTCGCCAAGAGGTGAAACATTTCTCAATCAAATCGGCTCCCATCTGCTGCGCTTGGAACATTGGGCCACCTTTATGACGAGGAAATCCGTATCCATAAAGCCAAATCACATCAATATCAGAAGCCCGTTTAACGATACCATCTTTTAATAGCTGAAAACCTTCATTGATTAAAGCCAATAGTGCGCGCTGAACAATGGTTTCGTCACTAAATGCCTGTTGCGAAATTCCTAATGATTCTGCTTTCTGCCTGATCAGTTGGTCCACCTGCGGGTCCGGCATTCGTTTTGCATCCGAATATTGATAATATCCCGCATGAGTTTTTTGCCCGTAGCGTCCAAGTTCAAACATCAATTCGGCGGGTTTAAAATAACCCTTGTCGTGCTTAGGAAAGGGCTGCGTAGCGCGAGCCTGATAGCCAATATCTAATCCCGACATATCGGCCACGGCTAATGGCCCCATCGCCATACCCCAATCGGTAAGAGCCTTATCAACCTGCCCCACCTTGGCACCTTCTAGCAGCATTTGCTGGACTTCACGACCATAACGAGTGTACATTCGATTACCCGCAAAACCAAAACAAACAGCTACTTCCACCGGCACCTTTTGGAGCCGCTTAGCCACCGCAAAGGCTGTTTTTAATACCTCTGGGCCTGATTTTTTAGAACGTACTATTTCAACCAGTTTCATAATGTTGGCCGGGCTAAAAAAGTGCATGCCAATCACCTGTTTTGCTCGGCTGACACTTGAGGCGATTTCATTAATATCAAGATAAGAAGTGTTACTGGCTAAGATACATTCAACGCTACAAACCTTTTCCAAAGTTTGGAAAATTTCTTTTTTCACCGACATATTTTCAAAGACCGCTTCAATTACCAATTGGCTGTCACTCAAAATGGCAAAGTCGGTCGCTAACTCCAGTTGCTTTAAATAGCCGTCCACCTGTTCCTGAGTCATGCGTTTTGACTTTAAATTACGCGCAAAATTGGATTCGATTCGTTGTCGCGCTAGATCAAGCGCCTGCTGATTCTGCTCAATCAGTGAAACCTGAAAACCAGCCGATAAAAAAGCGGTCGCTATGCCAGATCCCATCGTGCCACCGCCAATAACGCCCACTTTAGATACCTCATAGGCTTGAATATCTGTCTGATCAGTATCGGCAACAAACTTTGCCGCCTGGCGTTCAGCGCCAAATACATAACGTAAAGCAGCTGACTCTGGGGAGCTTTTACAGCTTAAAAAAGCCTTTCGTTCAAGCTGCATACCATCACCGATTGACAAATTTAAACCTGCTTGCAACACCTGCGCTGCGATATTTGGTGCTTGCCGACCTTTGGCTTTATTTTCAATCTTGGTTAAACTTTGAGACCAGTCTTGAATATCATTATCGATGGGACGATCAGCGGTTTTCTTGAGAGGTAGCTGATTGCTAGCTAATTGTTGAGTAACCCAGGTAATACAAGATTGGAGATAGTCTTGATTGCGATTATTGGATTTATCCAACAGCTCAACCCTTTGGTCGAATAAATCTGTTGCAGTTAAAGAATCCACCGAATAATGTTGGCCACTGGTGACCATTTCAAGTGCTCGGCTCACACTAACCAAGCGCGTGATACGTTGAGTACCACCAGCACCAGGAATTAAGCCTAAATTAACTTCCGGAAAACCAACTTTACTGCCTGCTTTTACAATTCGATAGTGGCAAGCAAGAGCCACCTCAAAGCCACCACCAAGGGTAGTACCAAAAATACAGGCGACGACTGGTTTAAGACAAGCCTCAATACAATTCACCACCTCAGGTAGATGAGGCGCTAGCGGCGCGCTAGAAAATTCTTTGATGTCTGCGCCAGCGATAAATGTTTTGCCCTGACAAACCAGCAATATAGCTTGCGTTGATGCATCCTTTTCAAAATAGTCGAGCCCTTCAAGCAAACCCTGACGCACCTGCTGACTCAGTGCATTAACCGGTGGATAATCAATATGTAACAACCCGATAGATTGGTCATGGCTAACGCTAACAAAGGAGTTAATAGATTTCATGGATTTAGTTACTCATTGTGATGGTTTCATTCGATTTAGAAACAAACGCCTTTTTACCGCTGATAACGGCGATAAAACGCAGCCTTGGCTGCTGGTAAATGACCCTCTGCATTGCTTAGATTTTGGCAAATAAATAGGCAAGAGGACGGCATGAGTGCTTGGTATATTTCGATAACCAGATCCACTGCTTGCTTGGCTGGCCAGTCGGTGGGCAACATACTTGGTGCTAGTTGATGATCTTTTAATAAAATACGTCGATACTCATGAATTAATAATACTCTAAATTGAAATAGATGTTGCAGATGAATAGTCCGACTTTCAGCATCACGATCACAATCAGCTTTTTGCAAGATCTCTTTGATAGTATCCATTAAAGGCTGATAAATCTGAATAAACTTTTCATAACGCTGTGCTAAATCTTCCAACTGCCACTTTTCAAGAACCAGGTTTTTAAGTACCTGAGTGGCATTTTTATCTAAGGTTTTAGCACAAAAGGTAATCACAGAATCCGTTAAGCCTAGTTCACAAATAGTTTCCTCTAAGGTTTCCTGTGCACATTGAGGGTGAGCGTAAGCACCACTGGTTAAGGAGCTAAAGCCAAGCCATTTTAGTTGGCGTTTAAAAAGCACTAACTTTTTATCTTCAACAAAACTGGGAAACACAATAAGCCATTGGTCACCACAGGAATAGATAGACTGACTATAGATCCTTTGTTCGGCTTTAAGAAATTGGCGGCGTGCATTTTCGGTATAGCTATAATAACTTCTTCTACCTATTTTTTTAGCGATTAGCCAATCTTCTTTAGTCAATCTAAACACTGCGGTGCGTACCGAACGCTCATTGAATCCATAATATTGCATCACATTAATAAGGCTTGCTAGGCTCACCCAATCTCCATGTTGGCTGATCACATCACCAAAAAGAGTGACCAAAAAACTACGACAACTAATATTAGCCTTTTCAATACGTTTATTAATAAATTTTTGTAGATTAATAATAATAATTTCCTTTTTTTGCATCAATCTAAGGTATTGTTTGTTTTAACTAAAATCAAAATCAATTTCAACTGATTCACTGGCAGGGTGAGATTGACAGGTCAAGATCATACCTGCTACAATTTCAGGTTCGGTCAGTGAATGATTAGTATCCATGTCAACTTTTCCTGAGATTACTTTGGCTTTACAGGTTGCACAGACTCCGGCTTTGCAAGAAAAAGGTAGGTCAGCACCCTGCTCAATAGCTGCATCAAGAATGTTTTTACCACCCATTTCGATAGGCATTTTGGTTTTACGCCCAGCAATTTTTAAAGTCACTTGAGAAACCTTCTCACCGTATTTTTGTGCTCGTTCTTTTTGTTTTTTTACCGACTTTTTTTCACTCGCGGCAGAGAAAAATAATTCATAATGAATATTATGAGGGCTAACCTTCCAAAATTCAAAAGCCTTGGCTAAATCTAAGGTTAATGCTTCGGGACCACAAATAAATACCTCATCGATATGTTCAATAGCCATCAATTTTTTATCATTAAGATCAATTATTTTTTGTGGTGAAATACGACCATTGAGCAGTACCGCATCATTTTCTTCCTGAGTGAAGAAATTAAGCCACTGAAATCGCGCTAAGTGTTCATTTTTAATAAAATTAATTTGATCACGAAACATCATTTCTGCGCTACGGCGATTACCAAAAAGCAAGGTCACTCTAGAGTTTGGTTCAGAGCTTAAAATCGACTCAAGGTGAGATAAGATAGGTGTAATACCGCTACCTACCGCGATCAAACAATAGTTTTTAGATGCATTTGATTTTAGTTCTGAATAAAAATGTCCCTGAGGTGGCATGATATCTATGCTCATACCCGCGTGAAAGTTTTGCAACGCATAGTTTGAAAAAACACCTTGATCGATGGCTTTAATCGCAATTTGTAATTGTTGCCTATTAACGCCATTACAAATAGAATAACTGCGACGCATTTCCTCGCCATCAATGATCATTTTTAAGGTTAAATGTTGTCCCTGCTGATAGTTAAACTTCGACTGCAATTCGGTCGGTAGGTCAAAGCTCACAAGCAAAGAATCTTTAGTCAGCTTTTCGCAGTGGCTAATGGTTAAGCAATAAAAGTCGTTACTCATGGTTTTGTTTTTCCGTGTTACCCGATTTAATATTGTCTAATCGAAATCAAAAAGATTTAAAATAATCAAACGCTTCCTGACAATCCAGGCACTGGTAGAGCGCCTTGCAAGCCGTCGATCCAAACTCGCTAATCACCTTGGTATTGTGGCTATCACAGATTGGACAGCTAACCAGTTGCTGTGGGTTGGGCGGCACAATTTGGATTGATTTCAGATGCGCTCGCCCTTGGGGGGACATCATTTCACTGCTCCAAATCGGTGATACGAGTATTTTAACCTTAACATTTGAATAGCCTGCTTGTCGCATCACACTAATAATGTCCAGCTGCATACATTCTACTGCCGGACAGCCGCTGTAGGTGAGTGTAATCCCAATCTCCCAAGTATCTTCTTTTTGTTCAATGCTTTGTAAAACTCCGAGATCCCAAAGGCTTAAACCAGGCAACTCTGGGTCGTAGACCTGATCCAAAATTTTCCAAATTTGCGGATAGGATGATCCATTTCGCAGGGCTGTTCTTTCCGCATATTCCGGTGAAACGCTATCAATAATTGCTTGCTTAACGGCTACCATTTTAACCCGGGATAGGCGCGTTGTAGGTATTGCATTTCAGACAAAAGATGGCCTAAAAATTCGGTGTGAATGCCCTCTCGTCCACCACCAATTTTAAGCTGACTGTCTAAAATATTAATATCCGATGCTGAAAGTAGTGCTTGCACTTGATGATCCCATTTCTCACGAATCAATTGACGATCAAAAGCGATTCCATCAGTCACTAACTGCTGTTCCCATTCTGGCATTTCGAACAATTCGCCGACAAAACTTTCAAGCTCCGTTAAGGCATCTAAAATGCGTCGACGACTTTCCTCAGTACCCTCCGCTAGCTGGGTAATCCATGGTTGGCTACGTTTTAGATGGTAGCGACTTTCCTTGACACTTTTTCCTGCAATGGCGGCAATCCGTTGGTCACTTGATTGACACAACCCGGTCATATATTCGACGTAAAAAACATCTAGGAAATATTGTCTTAACAAAGTATAGGCAAAGTCATTGATCGGTAATTCGTGAATTAATAGATTAGTGTATTGGCGTTCATCACGGGTGTAGGCAATGCTGTCTTCAGTTTCATCACCGCCTTTTAATTCAGCCGCATATTGATAAAAAAGTCGCGCTCGTCCTAGATAATCTAGAGCCACATTAGTCAAAGCTAAGTCTTCTTCTAAATAGGGTGCATTGCTACACCACTCACTGAGTCGATGGCTTAATATGATCGCATCATCACCTTGAGCGACTAAAAAGCGGTAAAGATTGTTTGATTTATTAGACATAGTTTTGTCGTCACCTTTACATATTTTTAACGCTTTCGGGCAACACATAATGTGTTGCATGACGATAGTCTTTATCATCCATCGGCTCAACAAAATCTGCAACATCATCGCCTTGGGAAGCGGTGACATCCGAGGCTTTCACTACCCAAACACTGATCCCTTCGGAGCGCCGCAGATAACAGTCTCGAGCATACATCAGCGCATGCTCCGGACTTTCGGCATGCAGACTACCAACGTGCTTGTGATCCAGCCCTCTTGCGGAACGCACAAAGACTTCATAAACGGCTAAATGTTCTTGCTGTGGCATAATCTGATTCCTAAAATAATTATCTAAAGAAACGGCTGTTCAAAATTGACTGAGTCTAAGCCGCTCGCTCATCTTTTTTACGGGCTTGTTTAGCGCGATAAGCCCGCACCGCTTCGCGTACCCATTCGCCGTCTTGGTGGGCTTTCACATGATGTTTGATCCTTTGGTGATTGCAAGGACCATTACCATTTATCACCTTATAAAATTCATCCCAATTGATTTCACCGGAGTCGTAGTGACCGCGAGTTTCATTCCATTTAATTTCCGGATCCGGCATTTCCAATCCTAGCACTTCAATTTGCGGGACGGTCTGGTCGATAAATCGCTGCCTTAATGTATCGTTACTTTCACGCTTGATTTTCCACTGCATGGATTTACTTGAATGCGCCGAATCCCCATCATGTGGACCAAACATCATTAGCGAGGGCCACCAAAAGCGATTGAGTGCATCCTGCGCCATTTGCTTTTGCTGCGGAGAGCCTTTCGCCATCTCAAGCATCAACTCATAGCCTTGACGTTGATGAAAACTCTCTTCCTTACAAATGCGGATCATGGCGCGTGCATAAGGACCATAAGAAGTGCGTTGCAAAGCAATCTGATTGACAATGGCGGCACCATCCACCAGCCAACCAACAGCACCGATATCCGCCCAGGTCAGTGTCGGATAATTAAAGATGGAAGCATATTTTGCCTTGCGGGTTTGCAAGGCTTCAATCATTTCGCTGCGAGTAATGCCTAATGTTTCGGTTGCGCTATACAGATATAATCCATGACCACCTTCGTCCTGCACTTTTGCCAAAAGGATGGCTTTACGGCGCAAGCTGGGGGCGCGGGTAATCCAGTTGCCTTCCGGTTGCATACCAATAATCTCTGAATGCGCGTGTTGGCTCATCTGTCGGATCAGATTTTTGCGATAATCATCCGGCATCCAATCGGTGGGTTCGATTTTTTCTTCAGCGGCAACGCGGCGGTCAAATTCTGCTTGCAAAGCATGTTCATCAGTATTTCGCATAGTTTTAAACTCGTGGTCGGATCATCAATTTATATAAATTCGACTAAAAATCAATCATTTAGGCAAAAAGCCTAATAAAAGTAGGTTTAATAAGTTATTATGATACAGTTTTTTTAATATTTCTACAAATTATGTATCATATTGCGGGTTGATCTCGTTCCCATGGTCCTCCGTGGGAACGCCTAATTAAATTAAGGATAACAATGGCGCTTTTTGGTACCGACGAATTGCCTCTGCATTCCCACACGAGAGCATAGGAACGAGAGGAGACTTGTAGCTGATAGAAAACGTCTTTGCGAGGAGGCACGACGCGGCAATCTCATAACCTAAAAATAGATTATTACGCAATAACCGTTACCCTATATTTTTTTACCACTATGCAGCGACAAAAAATCCTGCAATGAAATCGCAGTTTCTGGAAACGCCTTTAGTATTTTTTTATCTTCTGTGACAAGTGGCACTGACAAGCATTTTGCTAGGGCTACAAATTCACAATCGTAGGCTGAACATCGACTCGAACTGACCAGTGGCATTATGTCAGCCGAGGGTAGATCGTATTCATTATTTTTTAATAGATCTTCAGCTTCATGTAATATGACTAAAATATCTTCGTAGGGTAATATTTTTTTCCGTAAATAGAGGCTAACAACACTTCGAAACTCGCTTCGCCAAAGTCTTGGTACTTGCCAATCGCAATCAATTAATAGTAATTTTTCAGCTAACTCAGATTTTGGGCTTGTTAGATAAAAATAAGCAATGATATTGATATCTACCACAATCATGGTCGGTCCAGATTCTTAGCGGTATTTATTTCTTCATCCGTCAGCAAATAGCTCGCATTATTTTCTCGTATTTTTCTCGCTGCTGCTATTTTTTCAGCTAATTCAACTTTATGGGGCATTAAAGATTGCTCGACAAGGTATAAAATCTCGCTATTTAGACTTCTGCGATGAGATTTCGCAACTTCTTTTAAGCGAAGATAGAGCTTTTCTGGAATATTTTTGAGGGTCAATGTTGGCATAAGCCTAGCTGCTGTGAATACCATTACGGTTCCATTATGGAATCAATTGTTCTTTTGTCAAGTGACCATGGGACTTTTTAGTACCAAGGAATTGCCTCTGCATTCTCAGCCAGAGCATGGGATGACCGCGTTTTGAGTTTTCCAAGAATAAATTTAAAAAATAATCCTTGCATAACCCATCAATATTGTACTATTGTATTAATACAATATGAAAACAAGGTTAATTCATGGATATTCACCTAGTTCAAGCTGATGGTGTCCCAGTTTATCAACAAATTATTCGGCAAGTTAAACATTTAATCTCCTCTAATCGCTTGAAAGTTGATCAAGAGCTACCTGCCATAAGAGTTTTGGCTGAGCAATTACTGGTTAATCCCAATACGGTGGCGCGAGCTTATCGGGAGCTAGAAGTTGCCAATTGGATTTATAAAAGAAGAGGCGCAGGCACTTTTGTGTCAGGTGAGGCTTCACCATTATCTAAACTAGAGCAAAATAAGATAATCGATGAAAAGCTTTCCGCCCTAATCACTGAAGCGCGCCAGATGAACATACCCACCGAGAGATTGGTTGAAAGATTAAATCAACTTTCTCAATCAGCCAATTATACAGCACAAGATCAAGAGGTTTAGCATGCAAGACACGAATACAATCATACAAGTTAATCAATTGAGCCGTCAGTTTGGCGAACAAGCAGCCTTGGATAATATTTCATTCAAGGTAAAAGCAGGTCAAATATTTGGCATTGTTGGAGAAAATGGCGCAGGCAAGACCACCCTAATCAAACATATTTTAGGTCAATATATCGCTGAACAGGGGAGCATCAAAGTCTTTGGTAAAGATCCGGTAGAAGAACCCGAAAAAGTTCTAGCAAAAATTGGTTACTTGTCGGAAGAGCCGGATCTACCTGCTTGGATGACCGTAAAAGAAATAATCAAGTATACCGCTGCATTTTATGCTAACTGGGATCATCGATATGCGGCGGAGCTTATGGAGGTTTTTTCTCTACAAACCAACAAACGAATTAGAGAATTATCGAAAGGCCAAAAAGCCCGAGTTGGGCTGGTACTCGCCCAAGCTCACCGACCGGAATTATTGCTGTTGGATGAACCCTCATCAGGCCTCGATCCTAACGTAAGAAGAGATATCCTTGGTGCGATTATACGCACTGTTTCGGAAGAGGGCAGAAGCGTTATTTTTTCTTCACATCTATTAGAAGAGGTGGAACGCGTTAGTGATCATCTGATGATGTTAGATAAGGGAAAGAGATTGCTTTCAGACTCGATGGATAATATTTTAGCGCATCATTATCGGTTTGTTATTAGCGGCAATAATGAAATTAACACAAAGCAACTAAGGGACGATTTTAAAAACCTTGGGCTGCTTAATTCGCAACAACTTGAAAATGAGTGGTTACTCAATTTCTATGGTGATGAGCAGCAAATAGAAGCCCAACTGAATGATAATACATACCCTATTTTGAGCAAAAACAAATTGTCACTTAGCGATATTTTTATTGCTCGAACGACTGCTAATAAGGGAGGTTAAAATGACTCTAAACACGCCAATATCAGCTTTGCTCTGGTTAATGATTAAGAAGAATCAAAAAATTATTCTTGTTGCCTATTTAACCATACCCCTATTACTAACAATAGATTTTTTTACCTCCAACTTTTTGAATTCTCCCTTGCCGAGACAGAATTTCAAATTTAATTTTTTTCTTTTAACCATGATCATGCCTTTGCTGGCAATGATCATAACATTTGGTGAGTTTAATCCTTCAAAAGCAATGGCAGGCTTTCCAAGATTTACTTTCACTCATCCTTTTTCATCCACAAAACTAGCAATGATTCCAATAGGCTTCGGTATTTTGTTTAGTTTTTCATTTGTTATTCTATGGTTTTTAGTCATAGCGCAGGGAGAATATGATCTATCGCAGTATGCCTTAATACTAGCCGCCTGTTGTATCGCAGTTGTTTGGTTTCAATTTATTGCATGGCGACTTTTTAACGCGCCCTACCTCACCGTTTCTATATTTATATTTCTTGTGGTTGCATTGTCTGTGTGTTTTATTTCTCTTTGGCATCGGGAGATAACTCAGCCATTGGTTAATAGAAAATTGGCATCTTTTGGGCTTGTCATTCTAGCGGTGACCGGCTTTTGGCTGGCGATAAATGCCGTTAAAAGCGCTAGAACCAACCAAATATTTGAAAATAAATGGCACTTGTCTGAACTGCAAATTTTCGGTTTTTCACTACCCACAAGTTATCAGTCGAAACAACAAGCAATATTTCGATATGAATGGCGTGTCTTTGGATGGATGTTGCCCGCTGCTAGTTTATTTCTAGGCTCATTTTTTGTATTTTTAGTTTCCAAAACACAGTCTAATATAAAAGGGCTTGATTTGATTTTATTAATGCTCATATTTCTATTTTATGTGCCTTTATTCACCCCGTCAGTATTGTGCAAAACGCATATGGGTTCAAAATCTAGTCGCATATTAGCCTTTAGCGCCCAGCTACCTATTTCTAATTTTGATCTCGCGATGGCAAAACTCAAGCTGGCATTTAAAAGCAAGGCGATATTTTTTTTAGTGACAATGATACCGATTAATATTCATTTAGTTCTCATGACTTCAGAGGATAGCATCCTGCAACCTTGGCAATGGTTATCGGAAAATTTTGGAGTGTTTAAAAGCCTTTTAATCTGGATTGCTTTGAATTTATCGGTCCCCATAATTTCTTGGAGCATTAGTAGCAACGCTATCTCATGGCTTTTAAAAGGCAAATCTATTTTCAATGTTAGACTAATGACCTACGCTGCAATCCTAGTTAGTTTGATCGTTTTTATTTCAGTTCGCGTTTATTTATCAGAGACGTTTAGATTAATCATGGTTGACTTGTTACCCATAATAAACATTCTTGTATTTCTATGTATTGCAATTGTTTTTATGCAATCGATTAAGCGTTTTAGGAATGTTTACTCGAAAAAGTACAGCAATGAAAATAACAGTTTGAATATTGTTGTATTATGGGTTGGAGCAATATTGTCCTTTTTCTTGCTAACTTTATGGTTAGCGGGAACTCATCTTAGAGTGAATTATCATGCTAGTTTAATACTCTTTGATTTTGCGATGCTATTAGTGTTGCCGATACTTAATGCACCCTTTTCAATTAGAGAAAACCGCAGTCGTTAGTTTTAGAAGGTGCTTCTTTTCTATGGTCCTCCGTGGGAAAGCCTATTTAAATTGAGGGTGGAAATGAGACTTTTGTTGACCGTGTATATGCATTCCCACGCGGGAGCATGGGAACGAGAAATTCTATTTTAAGTTATTGCTTGCTAATTCAAGTATTCTTTCGCTACGCCAAACCCTAATAACATTTATCTTAGTAGGCTCCAATAGATATATAATTCGAAACGGAGGATGAATTAATTCTCGAAAATTCTCATCTTCAATGCAGCTACAATTCGTCCGATCTTCGGATGCACATTAAGCGTTTCTATATGATCAAAAATATCTTTTAAAAACTTAATGCCAATATTGGCGACACCAAGATCATTATAATAGAATCTTATATCGTCTAACTCGTTAACCGCAGAACTGGAAAGTTGTATTTTCAAAAACGACAAACCCAGCTTTTTTTTGCTTCTTCGAGTGAAATGCTATTTCCTTCTTTGGCTTCCATTAAGCCTTGTGCAACAGCTTTGACAAAGGCTAATTCTTCTTCGGTTTTTTCATATTTATAGAGACTTTGTATAACAGCCACGCCTCTACCTCGACTGGTCAATAGGATAGGCCGATGAGTTTCATTAGAGTGCTTAACCACCTTGCCGGGGTTTATTTTAAGATCAGACAGAGGAACCACATCCTTGGAAAATTTTATGCTCATAACCTATACCTAAACACTTGCGCTAAAGACCTGTTTATTGCACCTATTAACAGGTCTGTCAAAATTAGTGTATTTTCTGGAAATTCTCAGGGAAGTATTAATTACAACAGGTTTTGGTTAAAACAATGGGGAAATTAGCTTGTTAGAAGCTCAAGCCCTGTTATCTATTACTTACATAATGCAGTGAAACATGGGTAACGCTCGAAACTAAAACTAAACCCGTTCAATCAGCATCGCAATACCCTGTCCAACCCCGATACACATAGTACAAAGTGCGTATTGTCCGCCACCGCGCTGTAACTCATAGGCCGCGGTCATCACTAGTCTTGCACCACTCATACCCAGTGGATGACCGAGCGCGATAGCGCCGCCATTGGGGTTAACTCTGGGATCATCATCTTGTAAATGAAGGCCGCGCATCACCGCTAGGGATTGAGCGGCGAAGGCTTCGTTAAGTTCTATCACCGACATATCATCAAGGCTAAGCCCTGTTTGTTTAAGTATTTTTTGGCTGGCGCTAAGAGGTCCCATCCCCATAATTCTAGGTTCAAGTCCAGTGGTGGTCATGGCGATAATTCGGGCAAGAGGGGTGAGGCTTTGTTGCTTAATTTGGGCTTCATTAGCAATCAAGAGTGCCGCAGCGCCATCGTTAATACCGGAAGCATTTCCTGCGGTGATACAACCATCTTTTTTAAAAGGCGTGGCGAGTTTTGCTAGTCCTTCGAGAGTGCTAGGTCTTGGGTGTTCATCTTGATCAAAAATGCGATCTTCTTTGCGTTTTTGTTTGATGGTAACGGACATGATTTCTTCCACAAAAATTCCTGCTACCTGCGCTTTTTGTGTTTTATCCTGCGAGCGACAAGCGAATTTATCTTGATCTTCACGGCTAATTTTAAATTGCTCAGCCACATTTTCCGCGGTTTCTGGCATACTGTCTACGCCAAAACCCTTAGCAAAAACAGGATTAACAAAACGCCATCCCATCGTCGTATCAAAAATTTCCGCTCGACGAGAAAAAGCCGCTTCAGGCTTTGGCATCACCAAAGGCGCGCGCGACATCTGCTCCACACCACCGGCAATCGCCATGTTTTGTTCGCCGCAAGCAATCGCTCTAGCGGCGGCGCCAATGGCTTCCATTCCTGAACCGCAAAGGCGATTAAGCGTCACAGCCGGAATCGACTGCGGCAAGCCCGATAAAAGCAGACTCATACGAGCCACATTACGGTTATCTTCACCCGCCTGATTGGCGCAACCATAATAGAGATCATCCACCTGTGACCAATCCACCTGAGAATTACGCTGCATCAATGCAGTCATGGGGAGTGCCCCTAAATCATCAGCACGAATGCTCGATAAAGAGCCAGCATAACGGCCAATGGGAGTACGCACTGCATCACAGATAAAAACAGATTTCATAGGCTTGCTTCCTCAAATTTGTAAATCGATTGACCTGATGTATTTATCTCTATTATAAAGGAAGTCGATAGTCGGATACTATACACAATAACCGATAAACTCCTGTCTGGTTTCGATATTTATCGGTCATTGCGAGCAAAGCGCGGCAATCTGTTTGAGTACATTCGACACCTTTAAGAGATTGCCACGTCGTTCCTCCTCGCAATGACGGGCTATTTAAATTCCTTGTAATAGCAGGCTGCAATGATGGAGCGTAAAATTCCGTCATTGCGAGCAAAGCGCGGCAATCTGTTTGAGTACATTCGACTCTCTCAAGAGATTGCCACGTCGTTCCTCCTCGTAATGACGGGCTATTTAAATACCTTGTAATAACAGGCTGCAATGACGGGCTATCGAATTAAAGAAGGAAGTTATAATAAATCTTCATAGAGATCGCGCCAATCAGGATTGTTACTCTCAATCAATCTAATTTTTTTCTTTCTGGAGCCTGCTTTAATTTGCTTCTCTCGCAAAATACAAAGATCAATTTCCTCTCCAACTTCATAATACACTAATTTATTACAATTATATTTAGCAGAAAAGCTGGCGACTAATTTATTTTTATGCTGATAAATGCGTTTTAGCAAATCACTGGTAACGCCAGTATATAGTACAGTGTTATTTTTATTAGTTATTATGTAAACGAATCCTTGCTTCATTATCTTACCTTGTTAGCGCTTGTGGTTTCTAGCTGTCTTCAATGTCATCACGAACATAGTGTGGCTATGATTAGGCATAAAATTCCGTCATTGCGAGCATAGCGCGGCAATCTGTTTGAGTACATTCGACTCTCTCAAGAGATTGCCACGTCGTTCCTCCTCGCAATGACGGGCTATTTAAATTCCTTGTAATAACAGGCTGCAATGATGGAGCGTAAAATTCCGTCATTGCGAGCATAGTGCGGCAATCTGTTTGAGTACATTCGACTCTCTCAAGAGATTGCCACGTCGTTCCCTCCTCGCAATGACGGGCTATTTAAATTCCTTGTAATAACAGGCTGCAATGATGGAGCGTAAAATTCCGTCATTGCGAGCATAGCGCGGCAATCTGTTTGAGTACATTCGACTCTCTCAAGAGATTGCCACGTCGTTCCTCCTCGCAATGACGGGCTATTTAAATTCCTTGTAATAACAGGCTGCAATGATGGAGCGTAAAATTCCGTCATTGCGAGCATAACGCGGCAATCTGTTTGGAACCTGCTCCACCTCTCCGTCATTGCGAGCAAAGCGCGGCAATCTACTAGGTTGTTTATTACAAATGCGTTCTTAACTCAAAAAGCTCTGGAAAAAAACTAATATCCAGGGCTTTTTTCAAAAAACTGACGCCGGAAGAACCGCCGGTGCCCATTTTATTACCAATAATTCTTTGTACGGTGTACATGTGTTTAAAGCGCCATTGTTGAAAGGCATCTTCGATATCGACTAATTTCTCCGCCAGTTCATAAAGCTCAAAATATTGATCGGCATTTTGATAGACCTTTTGCCAAGCTTTGAGAACTGACTGATTGCTACGATAGGGCTGGCTGAAATCTCGGTTAAGTGCGACGCTATCAATGGCTAAGCCTTGTGCTGCAAGCACTTTTAAGACTTCATCATAAAGGCTAGGATTATTTAACACTTGGCTCAGATCTTGATACACGGGCTGGTTACTTTTATGCACTTCAATTAAGGATTTATTTTTATTGCCCAATAGAAATTCTAATTTTCGATAGCCGTAAGATTGGAAGCCTGAAGAATGTCCGAGTGAGTCACGAAATTTTAAATAATCCACGGGTGTTAAGGTGGACAAAATATTCCACGATTGAGTGAGTTGAATAAAGATCTGTTTTACCCGAGAGATCACTTTAAAAGCATGTCCAAAATCGCCTTCTTTGACATTTTTAATGGCTTCAAGTAGTTCAAAGCCGGCAAGCTTTAACCACAGTTCACTGGCTTGGTGGATCACTACAAATAACATTTCATCATGCACGCCCGATAAGGGTTTTTGTGCGCTTAGAATTTGTTCTAGATTTAAATAATCAGCGTAAGACATGTCGTCTATAAAATCGGTGTGAATTGAGCCTTCCATTTCTCGCATATTTTTCTCTTTTGGCATGACAGGATCTCTTTTTGATTGTGGTTCAGAATAAAAAACTAACTCGCTGTATTGCAATGCATCACTAACAGCCTTTGAATTTAGGTTCGCGCTTTTCAATAAAGGACGCGACACCTTCTTGATAGTCGTGACTGCGGCCAAGCGTTTGCATTTCAAGCCTTTCTTTTTCTAATTGTTCATTAAGGCTTGTTTCAAAACTGCTATGAATTAACTTTTTAGTGCGCGCCAAACCTTCGGTGGGTTGTGTTGCCAGATGTTCGACTAACTGAGTTGATTCCGCCACCAGCTGCTCGTCATCCACCACCTGATAAATCAGCCCCCATTGCTCAGCTTGTTCGGCTTTGAGTTTATTGCCGAGTAAGGCTAAAGCTTTGGCTCTTGGCATGCCAATGGCGCGCGCCAAATGCCAAGATGAACCAGAGTCAGGCACTAGACCGACCTTGGCAAAAGATAAAATGAAACTAGCTGAACGCGCAGCTATCACAATATCACAAGCCATGACCAAACTGGCGCCAGCACCCGCCGCGACACCATTGAGTGCGCAGACCACTGGCATTCTAAGATTGGTGATACGGCGTATTAACGGATTATAAAAAGACTCCACCGACTTGCCCAAATCGGGTGCTTTCGCTTTTTCCGCGGCTTCTGAATTAACACTACGATCATTAAGATCCTGGCCGGCACAAAATCCGCGTCCAGCACCGGTGATTAAAACACAACGTGTTTCGCCATCGGTTGCGATATCATCCAGCGCTTGTTGTAGTTCTTGATGCATTTGCAGATTAAAGCTGTTAAGTCGCTGTGGGCGATTTAGGGTTAGTTTGGTGATCGCCTTATTTTTTTTTCTAATATAATGGTTTCAAATGTCATTTTAAGACTCTCAAAAATTTATTGTTTCGGCTGCATTTCGACCAAGGTTAAAATATCATACACCGCCACTGGTTCGCCATGTTGATTGCTCACCTCAACTGCCCATACCACGACGCCCGTATGATAGCGGTCGTCGGCTTTTTTCGCCTTTTTGATCTTGCGTTTCACGGTAATACGCACCTGTATAGTATCACCAATGCCCACCGGTTCCACAAAACGCAGGTTATCAATACCGTAATTGGCGATCACCGGGCCTTGCGCAGGATCAACAAACATGCCTGCGGCGGCAGAAATCACAAAATAACCGTGAGCCACGCGCTTTTCAAAAAAAAAGAATCCTTCGCGGCTATTTCATCAAAATGCGCATAAAAATGATCACCGGATAGACAGCCAAAATTAACGATGTCGGCTTCAGTCACGGTGCGCCGATGGGTGGTGAGACTTTCGCCAATCGCTAGTTCGTCAAAATATTTGCGGAAGGGATGCACTCGGTCTTGAGTGGTTTTTGCGCCCTTACAATATTGATTGGTGATGGCCATAATACTGCTAGGTGAACCTTGAATGGCGGTGCGTTGCATATAATGTTTAATCGCGCGTACGCCACCAAGTTCTTCACCGCCACCGGCGCGTCCGGGACCGCCATGAACCAAGCTGGCAAGAGGAGAACCATGACCAGTCGATTCTTTGGCACATTCAGCATCTAAAATAAGCATACGTCCATGATAGGCGGCGGATTCTAAGATGACTTGGCGTGCAATGTCTGGACTTTTAGTAATCAAAGAACCGACGAGGCTACCTTTGCCCATTTTAGCCAGTTCAATCGCCTGCTCGATCCCATCATAAGGCATTAAACAACTGACGGGGCCGAAAGCTTCCACCGAATGTACAGCGGAATTATTGAGAGGGTCGCTACAAGCAATCAGGGTCGGTGGCATAAAGGCGCCTTGATCTTTTTTTGATGCCGACTAGCTCGGCAGAATCCCATCCTTGCAGCAGTAAATCATTGCCCTTAGCGAGTTTTTCCACCGCCGCTAACACGTCTTGGCGTTGTGACTTGCCGACCAACGCGCCCATACGGGTGGCTTTATTCGATGGATCGCCGATACTGATCGCCGCAAGACGCTTGACCAAAGCCTCACTCACCGCTGACATCAGATTGGCCGGTACCATGGCGCGACGTATGGCGGTACATTTTTGCCCGGCTTTGCTAGTGATTTCTCTGGCGACCTCTTTTACATAGAGTTCAAATTCTGCATCTTCCACCGATACATCCGGCGCTAAAATCGAACAATTTAGTGAGTCAGCCTCCATGGTAAAGGGAATACTTTTAGCCACAATATTAGGATGAGTTTTGAGTTTTTGCCCGGTGCTTGCCGAGCCGGTAAAGGTCACCACGTCCTGCTCGGTCAGATGGTCAAGCATATCACCGAGGCTGCCGCTAATTAATTGTAGGCTGCCTTTCGGTAAGATCTCTGATTGAATAATGGCCTTGACCACTGCTTCGGTCAAGTAGCAACTCACGGTGCCGGGCTTAACTATAACCGGTACCCCAGCAATTAAACTGGGCGTAATCTTTTCTAACATGCCCCACACAGGAAAGTTAAAGGCATTAATATGCAGAGAAACACCCTGCTTGGGCGTTAGTATGTGCTGACCAACAAAGCGGCCTTCCGCTGACAAGGGTTCGACCGCGCCTTCCACCACAAAAGGGTCATTGTTTAACTCGCGCCTTGCAATACCAGTGTAGCTAAACATGGTGCCGATGCCGCCTTCAATATCCACCCAAGAGTCGGCTTTAGTGGCGCCGGTCATAGCCGAAATTAAATAAAAGTCCTGCTTGCGATCCAGCAGGTATTTCGCTAGCTGCTTAATCAGTTCGGCTCTTTGATGAATGGTTAGTTTTCTTAATACTGGGCCCGCTGTTTCACGACCATAGGCTAAGATCTCGTCAAATCGACTGTCTAGAGAACGTACTTCACCAATTGTTTCATCGGTGACTGCATTTTGTAGACGATCGACTCTTCCTGAGCCATTTTGCCACTCATCGAGTACATAACTTTGGATATTTGAGGTATTTCTCATCGAAAATGGCCTATTTGAAGGCTAATATGATACAGAATAATAGCAAAATTCAATTATTTTGTAACGCTTTACTTAGTTAAGGCTTTTCAACCCTTAGAAAGAAAGGCAGAATGATACTCAGCCTAGCCTTGAGACTGTTTTCTTTTTAACTTTAGAATATAAAAATAAGCGGTATATGGCAGCACAAGGTAAAACGGTTAGAAGAAAAATAGTTAAATCCTGCCACCATAGGCTTGGTCTACAATCTTGAATGCAACCAGTCAACCAAATATCAAAAATTAAAACCCCAAAAAGCCAGATA
>JAUZSK010000070.1 GCA_030949565.1 Enterobacterales bacterium | reverse complement strand
TATCAGGATAATATTTGGAAAAGTATTCTGCGGCATAATAAGCAATATCATCATATTCTAATACGGTATCTTTTATCGCACCGGTAATAGCTAACCGATAACTGCTGTTAGTATTTTCAATTTTTGGCCATAAAAAACCCTGGCGTATCAAATAAAATAATACCATTGTCTAAGTCTATACGTTGCTGTCTTTTAGTCACCGCAGGTTCGTTACCTACTTTAGCGATTGTTCGACCGGACAAAATATTAATGATGGTGGATTTTCCAACATTTGGAATTCCCATGATCATCGCTTTAATCGGTTTACCTTTTTCGAGGTAGTCGGGATAGATTTTATGGCATAAACGAGTGATTTTTTTCACTTGATCTGGTGATTTACTACTAATAGGCAATGACCGAGTACCGCTTTGCAGGTCAAAAGCCTCGCACCACAGTTTAGTGGTTTTCTCATCCGCTAAATCGCATTTGTTCAGTACCCGAATAACGGGTTTAGGATTGACCGTTTCCGAGAGAAATTGAGCCACCATCGGATTAGTGCTGCTATACGGAATGCGTGCGTCCACCACCTCGATAACTAAATCAACCTTAGGTAACGCTTCTCTAATTTCTTTTTGGGCTTTGTTGCATATGCCCTGGATACCATTGAATGGTCATTTTTACCTGCTTTGGCGGATTTTGAGTTTGAGGGGTCATTATCTAAGAAAACGGTCTGAGATACAAAAAGCATGACTTTTTTTCTACTTTAAACGCTTCTAGCGCTTTGATTGATCAAAAATCACTCATTTGTGCTACAGTCAATTAGACTATCTATAAAGAAGGACACCGCAAGTGACTGACGAACGACGTAATTATCAACGTGTAAGCTTTGATGCAACCGCCAAACTCATTAAAGATGATCAAATATTTGCCTGTCAAATAGTCGATCTGTCCATCCATGGGGTACTTTTTAAGACCGCATGGGGTGCTTCGCTCTAGCGTCGGTTCCATTTATCAGTTAGAGATCCCGCTATCAGAAGAAAACAGCCAAATCAAAATGTCGTTAAAACTAACCCATCAACACCCAGAAAACCTAGGCTTTGTCTGCGAAAACATAGATGTTGATAGTATTACTCACTTACGAAAAATTGTTGAATTAAAACAGCGGTGATGCCACTATCTTAGAGCGCGACTTGGCGACATTGTGTAGTCAGAACGGTTAATTAGCCTGGCTAATTACTAGTAAAGGTTTACTAATAAAAAAACCAATATTAAACAAATGAAAAACTTCACGCCAGCGATTAATACCGACGAAGAGGGCTTTTTGGATTGACGTAGGCAAGTGGCGTACTTCCATAATGAAATTGACGAATGATACTTTGTGCAAAAGATTTTATATAGGTAGAAAAGTAACCAAAACAATTTTATTAGAAACGTAGTCTTTTCCGCTAAAAGTATAACTGTAAGTTATTTTTGCCTTATATTTCTTGATCGCTTTCGACATTTCTAACAAAATTTTGTTTAGTATTCTTATCTATGACAGCAAAAGAAAATTGAGATAATAAAGACAGGCTAATGACAATTACTACAGAAATCAGTTTTAAGAAACGCATTAGATAAATTCCTTCTTGGGTTTAGTGCACATCCCCTCGAAGTTAGCCTGTAGACACAAAAACCACCGCTTAACCTCGCTATGATAATGCGCTACAATAACAAAGGGTTAGCTCATGGCCAAGAAAACCAAAAAACGGCGCATTCAGCTCCCCCGTAAATCTGAGATAGATGAACTCTATGATCTACCAAATTTTAACCACGCAGATAGAGAGGATTACGCTTTCTCTTGATGATGAAACACAAATACTGGTCGATAAATGCCGTCAATTAGAAACAAAGGTCTATTTTTATCCTGTTGCTGTAATTCCTCAAAAAGCGGGGGCGCTTTGTGAGAGATAGATCACACGAACTTCGAGATCGCTTACGTTAACTGGGTATAATCGATCACAATCACCCTTTATTGCCTCAAGTATACTCGCAGTCATGGAACGATGTGTCGATGGCAATACAGGAAATACCCGATTCGTCTTTGTTAAAAATGGCGTGATCGGCACTAGCCTGCCATTAGAATATCGAATATACCCATGATAATGTCGCTTTTAATCTCGGTTTTGTTGCTGCACAGTTGCTTGAAATGGCTCAGCGATATTACGATGAAGTGAAAGCGTTAAAGGATGAAAACGCACGGCTCAGTGGACGTGCTAAGCGTCCAGAGCTCAAGCCCAGCACTATCGCCAAACAAGATCGAGATTATCAACAAACTAAAAGGAAACGTACGGAGCGAAAGAACCCGACTAAATCAACACTGCCTATTACGCAAACGATCACCTTAAAACCACAACAAAGCATCCCAGAAGGTGCTCGCTTTAAAGGCTACAAATCATTTTATGTTCAAGAAATCAAAATGTCAGTTCATCATATTTGTTATCGGCGAGAAAGATGGAAACTTCCCAACGGGGAAACTCTTTTAGGTGCGTTACCCGAGGAGATAAAAAGCAATCATTTTGGCCCACAGTTGCGTCAGTTTATTCTTTATCAATATTTTCATAATCACGTGACACAACCGTTATTACTTAATCAATTAAGGGAGTTGGGATTTTCGATCTCCAGTGGTCAATTATCAAATCTTCTGACGAAGAAAAAATGCCTCCTTTCTCAAAGAGAAAGAGCAGCTATTGCTTGAAGGGCTGCGCCACAGTGACTACATTCAAGTGGATGATACGGGAGCGAGGCATCAGGGTAAAAATGGGTTTTGTACCCAACTAGGTAATCAACAATTTACTTTTTTTAAAACCACCGCGAGTAAGAGCAAGGCTAATTTCTTAACTATTTTACAAGGTCAACAAATAGGCTACCGATTGAATCAAACGGCTCTTGATTATCTTAAACGACTAAAGAGTTTTTCAAATTGGAGTTTGTGGCAAGTTGAATATGATCTAAAAAAACGGCGTTCTTTATCACAGTAAAAATGAGTGGCTTAACTATTTAGATTGTCAGCGCTATACCAAAGGTTCCTACAAAGCCTTGACCGAAGCCGCTATGATTGGCTATTTGACTGAAGATGTTTTTAGAAAAAAGCTCATTGTTTTGAGCGATGAAGCAAAACAGTTCGATATCAATCATAATGCGGGGTGTTGGGTGCATGCCGAGCGAAAACTCACTCAAATCATACCGAGCGGTGAAGAGCAAAGTCGCCTAAAGGAAAAGAAACTGAAACAGTTCTGGAAATTATATGGCACACTAAAAATAGAAACCAAACGAGGCCAATTCAGTCACCAGCGAAAGTATCAATTGAGAAAACGATTCGATAACTTGTGTAAAAAGGTGATTGGATTTAAAAAACTCAACATTGAGCTTATGCACTTATTTAAAATGAAAACGACCTTATTGAAATGTTTAGAGCGGCCAGAAGTCCCTCTTCACAACAATCAAAGCGAATCGGATATTCGTGAGTATGTGAAACGTCGAAAAATAAGTGGCTGCACAAAGAGTGATGATGGGCGAGATGCGGTCGATGCTTTTTGTCTCTCAAAAAACTTGCCAGCGCCATGACATATCTTTCATGGATTTTTTAAACGATAGATTACAAAACCTCAACAAAATCCCGACTTTAAGCGATTTCATCGTAAACCACTGATTTCTATTAAATGCCCCCGCTTTTTGAGGAATTACCAATGCCTAGTGAAAGCAGGGGTCATGTAAATTGCATTATAATTACTATTCCTGTATAGTCACCTACTATGCCAAGACCAACAAGAATAGAATATGAAGGTGCGTTTCATCATGTGATGAATCGTACAAACAGGGGTCATGTAAATTGCATTATAACTACTATTCCTGTATAGTCACCTACTATGCCAAGACCAACAAGAATAGAATATGAAGGTGCGTTTCATCATGTGATGAATCGTGGCCGAAATCAGCAAACGATTTTTCATGATGAAAGGTACTTTATGGCGTTTTTAAACACGCTTGAAGAAGTCAGTGAGCAGTTTGATGCCATGATCCACGCTTATTGTTTAATGAGTAATCATTATCATTTATTGATTGAAACGCCAAAAGCTAATCTCAGTCGGATTATGCAACACATTAATGGCATTTACACTCAACGCCATAATCGTTTAAAAAAGCGCGATGGCCCGCTCTTTTAAAGGGCGATATAAATCAGTATTAGTTGACGAAAATAGTTATTTATTACAGCTATCTCGATATATCCATCGAAACCCATTGGAAGTTAAACGCAAAATGGTGGATAAATTGGAAGATTATCGTTGGTCAAGCTATCCTGCCTACATTAATCAATGCTCTCCGCCAGTTTGGCTGGTTCAAGATAAAACTTATCAAATGCTAGGTCATAAACAACGATTTAAAGGTTATCGGAACTATGTTGAGCAAGGCATTGATGAAGATATAAAACGTTTCTATAGTAAAGGTAATATTCTCGGCGTGCTGGGTGATAAAGAATATCGAGCGGCTAGAAAAGAAGAGTCTGATGAAACGGATATCATTGCATTAAGAGCGGCTCTACAAGATCGGCCATCAATAGAAGAAATAATCAAACTGATTCGGTCAATTAACTCAGATGAAGAAATCCGAGTTGTTAACCCGCAAACATGGGCGGCAGGGTCAATCACCGAATCGAGCTTTTGCGATGTATGCTTGCCATCATTACTGCCAAGCAACACATAAGGTTATTGCCAAATATTTTGGGTTAAAGCAAGCGGGAAGCGTTTGTTATCCATTAGCTAAAGTGAAGAAAGAGATTTGTGAAGGTGGCTGGAAGCCGTTGGTTCAAGAAATAGAGAATCGTTATTTTATAATACAATGAACGTGACCCCTATTTTT
>JAUZSK010000069.1 GCA_030949565.1 Enterobacterales bacterium | reverse complement strand
TGCATGCAGCGCGCAGTGAGCTAGATTATTAAAGCAACTACTGGATTTTTGTATTAGCCAATACTTTCCGCAATTGGGTAAACCCTGCGTTGAAACTTATCAGCTTTGGTTTGATTGTGTTTGCCAATCAACTTGCGGACTTAATGGTGCATTGGATGCGAGTTGGCTTTGTTCACGGCGTGATGAATACTGATACATGTCAATTCTAGACTGACTATTGACTATGGCCCTTACGGTTGGATTGACGACTTTGATCTGGATTGGACTCCTATCACCACTGATGCAGAAGGCAAGCGCTATGCTTTGGTAAACAACCACAAGTCGCTCAATGGAACCTGTTACAACTAGCCAACGCAACTTATACTCAACCGGAAATTCACAACCTTTTGGCAACAGTCGTTAGAGAATTACCAAAACCCAATACCATCGGGATTATCATCAAATGATGGCAGATAAATTAGGGCTTACTCAATAGTTTTAATCCTAAAAACAGACATTCAGTTGTTCAGTGATTTAACCAAGCTTCTACAAGTGAGTGAAACCGATATGACTATCTTTTTTCGCATACTAGCCAACCTAACGACTCTGCAAAGTTATTCGGAATACGAGTTGGCTAATTGTTTTGAAGAAGCCTATTATCACGCAGATGAATTTAGAAGCAAGGTGCAAAAGCCGTTGATTCAATGGGTAAGAGATTATCTAGCGCGTTTAGTTACGCAAGGTCGCGATAATCGTGATCGAAAAAAAGCCATGGACGCGGTTAACCCCAAATATGTTCTACGTAATTATTTAACCCAAATTGCCATTGATAAAGCCGAGCAGGGTGATTTTTCTGAAATTGAAACCCTTATAAAAATTATTAAACATCCCTACAATGAACAAAATGACTATCATTTTTACGCTGCAAAACGACCCGAATGGGCGCGAAATAAAGCAGGTTGTTCAATGTTGTCTTGTAGTTCTTGATGATGACCTGACTCTCAAATAATAAATACCGAAGCAGCTAATAAAGCAAATAGATGAAAAAAGGCGGCAAAAGATGCAAGGCCATAGATGTTAACGAAGTTTTTTAGCCGCGGTTTAGAAGTCTCTGCAGCGAGTAAAATTTCAACAACATCGCCAACAAAATATTCTTGCGGTTTAGACGAAAAGCGCGAAGTAAATTGAGAATAACCGCCTTTAGGATCTTTATACTCGATAATAGGGGTGTACATTCCATCGCTACTGATTTTTGAATCGATAACCTTTGCCTTGATAATGGTTGATGTTTCTAAATATTCCGACGCATTAAAATAGAAAACGACTGCAGTAATAGCTGTAGCTAGGCACATAAATATAGCAATGCCCAAGTGAATTTTCGGCCGCGGATTCCATCCATAATTAAATTGTAAATTGATTGCCATATTTTATATACCTTGATTGATTTCGATATTTAAAAGGCTAAATTAATGATACATAATTTTTAATATTTCCACTATTTGTGTATCATAATATTTAGAGTTGTTTTAATTAGCGAGTTGAACGAGTTGATAATTAAAGCGACTTGTGTGCTTGGATTTTAATACACGCCATAAGTCATTGGACTCAATGGCGTGAGCCTTGGCTTCTTGTTCGATATAGATCAAGGCTTGCTTAGCTAAATGCGGTGATTGGCAGAGTCTTTTTAAGGTGGGTTGTAGCAAGCCTTGAGCAAATGGTGGGTCAAGAAATACCAGATCAAAAATTTGCTGGTTGTTATTTAAAAATTCATCAGCGGTCTGCTGGTAAACTTGAGCGTTATTAATCGAAAGAAGATTGAGATTGGTTTTGATCTGCTGGCTAACCAATGGATTAGGTTCAACAAAGCTGACATGCTTTGCTCCACGGGACAGCGCCTCATATCCCAGTGCGCCGCTACCGGCAAACAAATCAAGGCAGCTAGCGCCGGCGATATCGCCCATTAACCAATTAAAAAGGGTTTCCCTGACTCGGTCAAGAGTCGGCCGTAGCCCTTCGGTAACATAAAAATCAATTTTACGACCGCGCAGGCTGCCACCGATGATTCGTAATTGATTTTTACCCCTCGTAGGAGATTGTGATACTTTTTTTGTGCGTCGCAAAAGGTTGGGCTCCACTCTGTTGGTTTTAAAGGTCTGTTGGCTAGATACTCTGCTGTACATTTGAAAAACTTTCATTTTTTTGTGCGGATTGAGTAGCCATTAGCATTTTGTAGTGATATCTTTGTTCCCATTCGCACATTTTTAGAAGATATCCTATAGTTGTTATTATCACCTATTCAAGTTTGGATTGAAATATGTTGTTAATTCCGGTGTTAGAGGTCAGGCAAAGTAAAAGTGTTCACACTGAGCAGATGACAGCCTCAAAAGATAAAATCGTCACTGAAGATCCGATAGAGATAGTAGGATCTTGGGTGGATTGTGGTATATCGCGTATTCATTTTGTAGATGTCGACGCCATCCAATTTGGGGAACCCTGCAATGTTAACCTACTGCGTCAGATTAAAGAAAAATATCCTGATTTAATCATTCAAGTCACCGGTGGCATAAAAAGTTTGGGCTCTGCTTTTGTTTGGATGGATGCTAAAGCTGATTTTCTGCTACTTAATGGCAAAGCCATGCGCCAAAAAAACCTACTGGAAGATATTTTTGTAGAATTTCCAGACAACATTTTAGTGGAAATTGATAGCCGCCAGGGCGCTGTAGGAATGGGATCCGGAGAACCTTGTTTTCAGTTCTCGAAACTAGCCAAGCAATTAGAAGATGAAGGTGTTGTCGGGCTTGTGGTAACTGAAATTCCCGCAACGGGTCATGTAAATCAAAGCAATCTCTTACGTGTGAGTCAATTATCCGAGTCGGTAACTATTCCGGTTTTTGCCAATGGTGGCATCGAGAGTTTTGACGACCTAAAGTCGTTGTTAAAACAAGACATCAACCATTTAGATGGTATATTAATTGGTAAATTAATTTACCATAAAGATTTTGATCTACAGCAGGCGCAGCAATTATTGTCTAAGCTAAAGCTGGCTGTCTGATACTTCTTTCATTTCTTGATACTGGTAGTTTCTGATGTTTCTATTGTGTAATAGGTTAGAATCGAGAGTTGGTCGGCTTGAAAGCTTGTAAAGCCTTGTGTTAACTCGGTAAGTAATCCTGAGCTAATTTTTCGCAACTCAAAACTTTACCAAGAATGCGGTAAGGTCTTGTGAATGGTAATACTTTTACTGTCCTGTGAGATATAACCACCTTCACGTAAATCTTTGAGTATACGCGCGACCATTTCCCGTGATGCACCGACTCGGTTGGCAATATTCTGCTGAGTTAATTTCTCAGTGGGATGACTCTTACCCTGCCTCGAGGCTCCGATAGATTTAAAAAGGTCACGGCGATGCGCTGATAAACGTCCATTAAGCCTAGTTGACGCATGGTTTCTGTGGCTTGGATCAGTCGTGTTGATAAGTTTTCAATTAAAGCGATGGAGAAGGCTGGATAAGAAGCTAGGCAATGCTTAAAGTCGGCTTCTTGCATAACACCTATTTTGCAAGCACTCACGGTGATGATAGAAGCGGTTCTTGGAATATTTTTAACTAGACCCAGTTCACCAAAAAAATCGCCTGGCTTATGCATATTGATGATGATTTCTTTGCCATTATCATCGTTTAGATAGACTTTTACTTTTCCATCCAATAAGAAATAAAGGCTATGGGATGTATCACCTTCGGTCACTATCTGGGTTTTCTTGCTGAAACTACGGGTGTGAACATGCGACAAGACTTTTTCCATTTCTTGTTGTTCAAGGTAATTAAATAGATCGAAGCTAGATACGTCAATCATGCTGGGTTACCATTAATTTCATCGGTTTAAACATTCACTTAGACTCATCGTTAGGTTTACCAAGGTTTTTGTGACCAATAAAGGATATTCTAAAGCAAAAGTGTAATTATTACACAGATATTTTGCTTAGGAATACCATTTAAATGAGATGATATCGCCTATACTGGATAAAAAACAAATATAATAGGGCCTTTACTTGTTAGCAAGTTTTATTGTGATGTCGCAATGAAACCTGTTTGTCGAATTTTATTGCCTTAACTATTAGGTAAGTCATTATTTTATATAGATAATTTATTTTTTCTGGGGTGCTTGTCGCACCACTACGCAGTTTAAAAGTTAAGCTTGTTACCGATTAAGGATAAGCATTGTTAGGTTTTTTATCAAAATTATTGAAGGTTGCTTTGATAAGTACTCTTCTTGCTTCTATCCTGCCTGTCGCTGCGGCTCGACATAAAGAATATGGTACTCAGAACTATATCTATATGGGAGAGTTTGCGAAGTTACGACACAAGGCGGAGCTAGGCGATCCTGATGCTTTATTTGTTTTGGGCAATTATTATTATAAGCCACCTAGAGGCACTAATTTTAAGAAGGATTTAAGAAAATCAGCTGAATACTATTTTAAAGCTAGTGTTAGAGGGAATCCGGCAGCTCAATATAATTACGCATTTATGCTTAGCAAAGGGCAAGGCGTTGCAAAAAATCTACTTGAATCCTATATTTGGTTTCGATTGGCGGCAGAAAATGATAGCCCGGTGGCCAAGCATATCAATCATTTATCGAAAAATGCAGTTGAGGTGATGGGCAAGCAGTTGACCAAAGTGCAAAGGTTATTAGCTGAGAAAAAAATCCAATACTACGCTAAAGCTATAGCGAGTAAACGTTATCATCGAATAAAATTTGCCAATCACCGGAAGTGATAGAGGTTATTGATCACCGAGCCGATGGCTACCAAGATCGCACCAGCAATAAATAATTGCTGGGTCGCTAGTGGAGTGAATAATTCTAAGTTGAAAAAATGAGGAATGATCAAAAAGTTGCTCAATGCGAGTAATATCAAAAAAAATCCTAAAAGGTAAAAAATAATTGCCATTCGAGGAATTTTTTTAAATCGAAATTTCATAGTTTGTTTATCCTAGCCACTGTTTAATCTAAAGGTAGTTAGTTCCTAGTGGTAAATTTTAATCGAGTTTAACCTGCCCTAGCTGAAAAGCCTGACCAGCCGAATAAATGGTTGGGATCAACTGCTGATCTTTCTCAATTATTTCTGCCTGTTCAATCAGCTCATAGTAACAACTACGACTAAAAGCGGCATAAAGGTTTCGTCTGATATTGATGCAAGGTAAGTCTTGCCCTTGATAAGAAGAAAAAATTAACTGCTGAGGCTGGCGAAGTGCCACTTGATTACCACAATTGTCATAAAACACATAGGTTGGTTGGTTATTCTGTTCGCCCTTTAATTGACTCACCAATATTTCATAACGAATAATGACAAAGGGCTGCCATTCAACCTGTATGGCGACTTTTTCCACCGGTGTAATAAGAAAATAATCGTCATCTTCACGTATAACAATGGTAGAGAACAAGCGCCGCATGCTATCTCTTTTAATCACCGCACCTTGGTGTAGCCAATCGCCATTGGCTTTGATAATAAGGTCCATTTCACCACAATAGTCGGGATTCCAATCTTCGACCGGCGGTATTTGAGATTCATCGAGTTCCATTTTTTGCAAAAATTGAGGAATTGAATTCATGACCAGCTCTTTATTGTTGCAGACTTTTTTTAATCCAAAAGTGGTAGGGCTTCTGCTGGGTTTTTTGAGAGATGAGCTGATGCTCCATAAATCGGCAGAAACTAACAATATCTCTTTTGGTTGAGGGATCATCTGCCACAAGATGTAAAATTTGGCCAGCTTCTAGTTTTCGAATACTTTTACGAACCAGCATCACCGGCTCAGGGCAGCGTAAACCGAGAGCATCGAGTTTTAAGCTAACATTCAGTTCTGTACTAGTGTCACCGTTTGTCAGGCCATCAGCGTTATTTTCAGAAGCAAACGTCATCACGCGATCTCATTATCGATTATTGCGACGCGGGCCTCTTTGTGGGCGACCGCGATGGTAAGGTTTTGGTTTATCCGATATTTTTATCTCCGGCAATAACTCGCTGGTGACATCCGCCGTTGGAATGGAATGGTCAATATATTTTTCAATTGCAGGAAGATTGAATGCCGCGTCTTCACAGGCAAAGGATATGGCAATGCCGCTGGCACCAGCTCTTGCCGTGCGACCGATACGATGTACATAGTCTTCTGCATCATCAGGCAAATCAAAATTAAAGACATGGCTCACGGCATCAATATGCAGCCCTCTAGCGGCTACATCGGTGGCGATAAGTATTTCAATTTGTCCACTTTTTAGATCCTCAATCAGTCGCATACGCTTTTTTTGTTGTACGTCACCGGTTAAAAGACCGGCGTTAAAGCCATTGGCTTTTAAACTAAGCCAAGCTTGTTCTGCCATCCGTTTGGTGTTAGTAAATACGATGGATTTGGTCGGCAAATATTTTTGCATTAACCCAATCAGTAGCGGTAATTTTTCTTGATTACTTGGGTAGTAAAGGAATTCTTCAATTTGACCGGCGGTGACTGCATCTGGTTCAACGTGGATATGATGTGGTGAATTCATGTGTTCATAAGCCAACTCTTTTACTCGATTGGATAAGGTGGCAGAAAACAACATATTAAGGCGTTCACTGGGGTTGGGCATTTTACGGAAAAAATAGCGAATATCATCGATAAAACCAAGATCAAACATACGATCTGCTTCATCTAAAACCACACAGTCTAGGCTATAAAAGGAATAGACGTTTTGCATAAAGTAATCTTTTAGTCGTCCAACCGTGCCCACTAACACATCGACACCAGAGGCGATGGCATCCCTTTGTTTGGTATAATCCGCGCCGCCATAGGCCACACATATTTTAAGGTCGGTAAACTCAGTGAGGGTTTTGGCGTCTTCATATATTTGGATCACGAGTTCACGCGTTGGCGCAAGGATAAAGGCGCGTGGCTCATTAGGGCGACGGTGCTCTACTTCAGGTAAGGTCAAAAGTTCATTTAAAATACCCAATAGGAAAGCATTTGTTTTACCCGTTCCGGTCTGCGCTTGGCCAGCGACATCTTTTCCGCTTAACAATAGGGGGATGGCCTCCGCTTGAATCGGCGTGGCATATTGATAGTCTAGTTTTTCAAGCGCTTTTAACAATTGCGGGTGTAAGCCCATTGAGTCGAAGCGGGTTTCTGTTAAATGGGTGACCATAATAAAGATTTATTACCTTTTAAATGCTTTCAAAGTGACTTAGAACAAGCTTATATACAAAAATACCATACTTTTACCCTTTTACGGTTGCAACTTGCACACTCTAGTTGCAAAATAGGGTGATTGAGTTACCATAAATGATAGTTTGATGTTTATCGCAATGACTGAATAAGTCAAAAGCAGATAGTAGCACTAATAGACTCAGTCCGAAACCAATAGCAAGGCCTTATTAGTAACCGCATTTTATAAATGGAGAATCAATAGTAATGAGCGAGCACATAATTCACTTAACCGATGATAGTTTTGAAGCCGAAGTGTTAAAATCTGACATCCCAGTGTTAGTCGATTTTTGGGCAGAATGGTGTGGGCCTTGTAAAATGATCGCGCCAATCCTTGATGAGCTGGCGACTGAATACCAAGGTAAGCTCAAAATTACTAAGCTCAATATTGATGAAAATCAGGCGACCGCACCTCAATATGGTGTTCGCGGCATTCCAACTTTAATTTTAGTTAAAAATGGCAGCGTTGAAGCACAACAAGTCGGAGCGGTGAGTAAGTCACAGTTGGCGGCCTTTATCGATACTAATATCTAGTATGATTATCCTTTTGACGACTATCAAGCTTGATAGTCGTCAATATTAGCTTGTAATCAGCCAGTTTTGGCTATTTTCTGAAAAAATTGGACAATAAATAAAAATAGTGCTATTTTTAATTCAGTCGCTTGTTTCGAGCCATTCCTCCTGACCGAATAAAACAATTTTTAAATTAATAATGTAGAAATAGCCCGTCGGCTTGAGTAGCAAACCTGTGAAACTGAACTAAATTATTTTATCTAACATTAACACTTAAGAGACTAATACCTTAAACCGCCTGTATCACTCCTTGATGCAGAATACCGCGAACCTTTGAACGCTATCCTAAACAACAAGAACCCTCTATGAATTTATCTGAAATCAAATTACTTTCCGTCACTAAACTCGCGCAAATGGCAAAAGACGCCGGTCTTGATGATGTCGCCCGAATGCGTAAACAAGATATTATCTTTGCTATCTTAAAAGCTCATGCCAAAAGTGGAGAAGATATTTTTGGTGATGGCGTTTTAGAAATACTCCCTGATGGTTTTGGATTTTTGCGTAATGCGAATTCCTCTTATTTAGCGGGGCCGGATGATATTTATGTATCGCCCAGTCAAATTAGACGTTTTAGTTTAAGAACGGGTGACACTATTTCTGGCAAAATCAGACCACCAAAGCATGGTGAACGCTATTTTGCTTTGTTGAAGATCCGCGAAATTAATTTTGATAGTCCGGAAAACGCCAAAAATAAAATCCTTTTTGAAAATTTAACACCGCTTCACCCAGAAGAGCGGTTAGTGATGGAACGTGGAAATGGTTCCAGTGAAGATATCACTGCACGAATAATCGATTTGGCTTCGCCCATCGGTAAAGGGCAACGAGGCTTATTAGTGTCACCGCCAAAAGCGGGTAAAACCATGATGATGCAGAATATTGCCCAGTCGATTGCGGCTAATCATCCTGACTGTCTTTTGATTGTTCTGTTAATTGATGAGCGTCCAGAAGAAGTAACAGAAATGGAGCGTTCAGTACGCGGTGAAGTGGTAGCATCAACCTTCGATGAACCTGCTAGCCGACACGTACAGGTGGCGGAAATGGTGATTGAAAAAGCCAAGCGTTTAGTCGAGCACAAAAAAGATGTTATCATTTTGCTTGATTCCATAACTCGTTTGGCGCGCGCTTATAACACTGTCGTTCCTTCATCCGGTAAAGTGTTAACCGGTGGTGTGGATGCCAATGCGCTGCAACGCCCTAAACGCTTTTTTGGAGCGGCAAGAAACATTGAAGAAGGTGGTAGTTTAACCATTATCGCAACCGCATTAGTGGATACGGGTTCCAAAATGGATGAAGTCATCTATGAAGAATTTAAAGGAACGGGTAATCTTGAATTGCATCTTGATCGTAAAATTGCTGAAAAGCGGGTATTCCCAGCAATTAATTTTAACCGCAGCGGTACGCGAAAAGAAGATCTTTTAACCTCCTCAGAAGAACTACAAAAAATGTGGATCTTAAGAAAAATTCTGCATCCTATGCAAGAGACCGAAGCCATGGAGTTTTTAATTGATAAACTAGCCATGACTAAAACCAATAATGATTTCTTTGATTCCATGAAGCAGCGTGGCAAGAATTAATATTTTAACCCTTGGCCACTCGAAGCATCAATATCAGCCGACCTCATTTGATTGGCGGGGTCGGGTCATTATACGGCTCGAACGGATAGTCATTGTTTCATGTTAAATCCTAAAGTAAAGTATAAAGATCTTAGAGAGTTCCTAGATTACCTAGAACAAAAAGGTGATCTCAAGCGCGTCACTCAATTAATTGATCCTAAATTGGAGATGACCGAGATTTCCGACCGCGTGCTTAAAGCCGATGGTCCTGCATTACTCTTTGAAAATGTGGTTGGCTCAAAAATTCCTGTATTAACCAACCTTTTCGGTTCGACCCGGCGTGTCGCGGCAGCTATGGGTTGTGATGATGTATCGCAGTTACGAGAAGTTGGTAAACTATTGGCTTTTTTAAAAGAGCCAGAACCGCCAGAAGGTCTAAAAGATGCTTGGAATAAAGCGCCGCTATTCAAACAAGTGCTTAATATGGCAGCCAAAGAAGTTAAAAAGCCAGCTTGCCAGCAAATTGTGATTGAAAAAGATGATATCGATTTATCCCAGATCCCTATTCAAACCTGTTGGCCAGGAGACGTTGCACCCTTAATTACTTGGGGTTTGGTTGTCACCAAAGGGCCCAATAAAAAACGCCAGAATTTAGGTATTTATCGGCAGCAGGTGATCGCTAAAAATCGGGTGATTATGCGCTGGTTATCGCATCGTGGCGGCGCGTTAGACTTTAAAGACTGGCAACAGCAACATCCCGGACAAGCCTTTCCGATTAGCGTGGCTTTAGGTGCTGATCCAGCGACTATTTTAGCGGCGGTAACACCCATTCCCGATACCTTATCTGAATACGCTTTTGCGGGGCTTTTGCGTGGAGAGAAAACCAAGGTCGCCGACTGTTTATCCAATGATTTACAGATCCCGGCCAGTGCAGAAATAGTATTAGAAGGTTTTATCTATCCCGATGATCTGGCCGAAGAAGGGCCTTATGGTGATCACACGGGCTATTATAATGAGGTTGAAAAATTTCCGGTTTTTACCATTGAAAAAATAACCCATCGACAAGATCCTATTTATCATTCTACCTATACCGGACGACCGCCGGATGAACCGGCGATCCTTGGGGTGGCGTTAAACGAAGTGTTTATTCCATTATTACAAAAACAATATCCTGAAATAGTTGATTTTTATTTACCACCAGAAGGTTGCTCTTACCGTATGGCGGTGGTGACCATTAAAAAACAATATGCCGGTCACGCTAAGCGTATTATGATGGGAGTATGGAGTTTTTTGCGCCAGTTTATGTATACTAAGTTTGTGATCGTGACCGATGACGATGTCAACGCACGTGACTGGAATGATGTCATTTGGGCTATCACCACGCGGGTTGATCCATCTCGTGATACCGTTTTAATTGACAATACTCCAATTGATTATCTGGATTTTGCGTCACCGGTATCAGGGCTTGGCTCCAAAATGGGTATCGATGCCACCAATAAATGGCCTGGTGAAACTCAGCGAGAATGGGGCACTGCGATTGAGCGTGATCCTGAAGTCACGGCAAAAATAGATGCCCTGTGGGAAACATTAGATTTATGAAGGCGTTTAACTGTCAAGTGCTCGGTATTGAACCGCTCAGCGATAATATCTATCAAATTAGATTGATAAGTCGTAATCCTGAATTTTACCAATTTGAAGCTGGCCAATACCTCATGCTACAGATGCCGCAAGGTGATCCTGTCCCCTTGTCAATCGCCAGTCCACCGCAGCAAAAAAACTATATTGAACTGCATCTAAGATTAATGCCAGCGCCTTCTCTTTCAGCGCAAATTTTAGAATATCTACAATGGAATCAGGTAGCGATAATGCTAGGACCTTTGGGTCAATGCTTTTTAAGAAATCCCGATAAACAAAATATATTTATTGCTGGCGGCACCGGTTATTCGCCAATGAAAAGTATGATGGAAAGTGCCTTTGAAGCCGATTTTTGCGGTTCAATTCATTTATTTTTGGGCGCAGATCAATCATCGGATCTTTATCACCATCAATATTTGCTTGATTATACTGCTTCGGAACAAAATTTTCGCTATACGCCAGTGATCGCTAAACCCGACAACCACTGGAGCGGTGAAATTGGCTTTCCCCATCAGCTAGCGATCAATGAGTACGCTAAAGAGCTTACCAGCAAAGATTTTTATATTGCCGGATCAGAAGCCATGGTGATGGCAGTTTATAATGATCTGCTTAACAATGGCGTTAGCAAAAGCCAAATTTTTTCGGATATTTTGGATATCAAACGGGAAAATGGCGAGTTATGATTAAAGAAATTAAGTTTTTCTTTTTTTTCTGTAAAAAATGTTGTTGACAATCGATATATATATATATATGTATATAGTTGGTATTACCTGAAAATTAAATCTATTTCAGGCTTTTTATAACACGGATGTTAATCAGGTTACTCCGTGTTTTTCATTTAGTTAGAAGGAGTTAATCACATGAATAATAAATTAATAATGTCTTTTATATTATCTTTGTCATTTCTTATTAGCCAAATCTTAATAGCTGGTTCGGCGGCAGTGGAATACCCTGTTGAAATAGAGCAGCTAGTGAGTCAAGAAGTACCGGATAATGCAGCGAATGTTACGATAAAATACCAAGCCGCTGAAATGGTTTATAGAGGAGGCTCTGCGGGAAGCGCTAAGATTCCTGGTACAGGCCAACCACCAACGGAAGGTGATGTTGTGACTTTGGAGTACACTTCGGGTGAATTTCGTATAATTGCCAAATATGTATATGTGTGTGATGGAGACGGTAATTGTACTTGGAGGCTAGATTTTTACAAGAAAACTAGGATGGTTGTTAAATAGTTTTCTTGCAAGGGGGTTAGCGCCCCTTTTTATAAATAGTGCTAAAAAATTAAGCTACTATTAATTCGCCAACACAGTTCTTTCTTTTGCCCAATCCCTAAGAGCTTGGATTTTCTCGCTCATTACCACTGATATCGGTCTGGTATCTTTTACTGTTTCACTAACGGTGATGGTATTCATTGGGCTACCGCCACCATAAGCGCGGTATAAAGAGGATACGACTGCTTGCTCAATTTCTGAACCGGTGAATCCATCACTGACATCGGCGAGTTTGGATAAATCAAAATCGGTTAAAGTCTGTTTGCGTTTTTCTAGGTGAATTTTAAAGATATCCATTCTTGCTTGATGATCGGGTAGATCGACAAAAAAGATTTCATCCATACGGCCTTTGCGCATCAGCTCTGGCGGTAGGCGGCTAATATCATTAGCGGTGGCGACAATAAATACTTGCGTGGTATTTTCTGCCATCCATGTGAGCAGCGTGGCAAGTAGTCTTTGCGAGGTACCACCATCACTTTCACCACTGGATAAACCTTTTTCTATTTCATCAAACCAGAGTACACAGGGCGCCATCTGCTCCGCCATTTTTAAAGAAAGCCGAAGATTTTTTTCTGTTTCGCCATGATATTTATTATACAGAGTGCCAAAATCAAGTCTCAACAGAGGCAATCCCCAAGCGCCAGCGACCGCTTTGGCGGCTAAACTCTTGCCTCCCCCTTGAATACCCAACAACATTAATCCTTTGGGCGGGTCGAGTGGAATATTTTGGTCTAGAAACACTGCTTTTCTTTGCTTAAGCCAGTTTTTAAGATTCGCTAGCCCGCCTACCTCAGAAAATTTTGAGGTTTCATATTCAAAACTTAATACGCCATCCATGTCTAGTAGCTCAAACTTTGCTTTGTTAAGTGCTGGCAATTCTTCTTCTGTAATGGCGCCATCACTAATTACATTTCTGATCAGAGTTCTCGCATCACCTTTGCTCATCCCCTTTAGATTACGGACTAATTTCTTTAAGGTCTCAGAATCGGTTGTCACCTTTTGACCGCGATTACTTTTAGACCAGCTTTTGGCTTCTTCTCGAACCAAATCTTCTAGTTGCTCTTCGCTAGGTAAGGCTAATTGGAAGCGTGCAGAATAGCGTTTAATTTCTGCTGGCAGATTAATCTGGTGGGAAACAAAAATGAGAGTATGACTAATTTGCGGGTAATTAAGCGCGATCTCCTTTATGAGGCGAACTATTTTCGGACCATCTTGCAAATAGGGATGAAAGTCGCACAGAATAAAAATTGCTGGTCGTTTAACAGATTTTATATGGGTTAGGGCTTGCAAAGGTTCTTTACTGCCTTCAATTTCAGCGAGATCAAGCGTTACATCAGAGCGTTGAAGACCATCCACTCGGTCCCAATCAAACACGGGCTTATTAAAGTGGATCGCAAGCTGGGTGATCAATTCGAGTGCTCGTTTTTCTTCATGGGTTTCAATGGTAATAATGGGGCTTTTTGATTGAACCAATAGGCGTAAATCATTTAGCTCGGTTTTTCCGCTCATTGTTGTTTCCCTATGCTTTACTGCTTATTTTAAATTTATTTTTGTCTAATATGGTGATCTGCTGAAAAATCACATAGAATTATAAAGGATACGAACATAATAACGATGTTTTGAACATAATAAAACCATAGGATTGAATCATGCCCCAATTTTCTCCGGTTGACCATGTTATAAACCTTGCAGATAATGCGCTGAGAACGCTTTTGGGTGGTTATCAAGTGACAGCAAGAGCCAATCCAGCGAGTGAGGTTGAACAGCTTGATCTTTCAGAATCACAGCGAAAACATTCAGCTGGATTAATGCGCATTAATCATTGCGGTGAGGTTTGCGCACAAGCTTTGTACCAAGGGCAAAGCATGACAGCCAAGTTACCGGAAGTAAGACTAAAGATGGAACAAGCTGCGGAGGAAGAAAATGATCATCTTGACTGGTGTGCGACACGTTTAAATCAATTGGATAGCCACACCAGTTTACTGAATCCGCTTTGGTATGTGGGTTCGTTATCGATGGGTGCTATTGCAGGACTAATTGGCGATAAGTGGAGTTTAGGCTTTGTCGCTGAAACCGAATATCAAGTGGTGAGACATTTGCAAAGTCATTTAAAAGAGTTGCCGCCAGAGGATACAAAAAGCCGAGCGATTATAGAACAAATGGAGCAAGATGAGCTTCATCACGCAACCGTAGCGATAGAAGCCGGAGGTGCCGATCTTCCTTACCCGATAAAACAAAGTATGAAAGCGATGGCAAAGGTGATGACTAAAAGTGTTTACTGGGTTTAACTTTTAGCCAACCTTAATCAGCGGTTATTTAACCATTACAATCATCATCTCGACCGGCACAAATTTCTGTCGGTTTATCAACTTTACTTGCACTTGTTTTATTTGAGCGGGTTGCATTGTGGGCTCGGGCTTTGATATTTGTGGGCTTAGCATTAGGTTTGGGCGCCGCTATTCCTTTTTTTAATACAAACTTCAATTTGCACTTTTTACAGTTGCTCTGTTTTTTCGCTTTGCATTGTGCCCTTTTGCCCGTAGGTAAGCCATCACAGTCGCTGTCTGGGTCAACCGCTTTGTTTAATATATCGGGTTTTGTTCGTTCAAAATTGGCTTTGGCTGATTCGGCTTGAGTCGAGAATAAACACAATATTAAAATTGAAACGAGTGTAAATTTAGTTGTTTTCATTGAATAACTCCATGGCTATTATAATTTAAAAGTTGGTTGAAAGTGGCTAGTTGCGGCTGATAAGTCCTAAGTATTTATAGGCTTAATCCAAGCTACTATAAGCCTTAATTGCAGTTATTTTTTGCATCACAATTATTGTCTACAGCAGGTTTCGATTTTGGCGGATTTGGATTCGCTTTGGTGGAGCGATTCGAACGAGTGGTATTGTAGCCTACGGCTGATTTTTGTTTGTTTTTAAGAACCGTGACATGACCACCGCCAACTTTATATTTGCCCTTTTTAGCAAGGCATTTGGCCCTTTTGTCGGTCGATGAATCATCACAATCATTCTTGTTTTTAGTGACATGTGGTTTGCTCCGATCAAAATTCGCTTTGGCAGCGTTGGCTTGAGTGACCAATAAACTGGTGGCTACGAGAGCTATCAAAATGAGTTGTGAGTTTTTCATTGTTATCTCCTAATTGACAAAATAGTTTTCAAAATATTACTTCGCTATGCAATAAACCTAGTCTAGTCGAACGCGGCTGAACACTAGCTGAATCATAATAGTGTCTATTCTTATTTCGTTATTGTGTACTGGTATGTGCTAAAAAACAAATGGAAATTTTAAATCCTTGTGGTAGTAGACTATCTGCACGAATGCGTCCTTGGTGAAACTCGACCACTTTTTTGGCAATTGACAGCCCGATACCACTACCACCGGCCTGACGAGAGCGGTGATTATCAGGGCGATAAAAAGCTTCAAAAATTTGTTCTAATTGTGATTCCTCAACGCCGTTGCCATCATCGGATATAACAATTTCGATTCTATTTTTCCCATCAAATATGACTTGTTTGGCAATCACCGAAACCTTGCTGGTAGCGTAATGCAACGCATTTCTTAAGATATTGTCCAAGCAACTTATGATCATGCTTTTGTCAGCTTCAATCAAAAGATGCTCTTCAAGACCTAACTTAAACTGAATGTTTTTTTGCTGCCCTTCAAAGGTGATATCGTCAACTAATAGCTGTATAAGTTGCTTGAGGTCTAAAGGCAATTTGTTAGCAGAATATTGATTAACATCGGTTTTTGAAAAATCGAGAATTTGATTAATTAATAGGTTCATACGCTGAATTTCTTGATTGACACGTTCAAATTTTACAGCATCTTCAGGCTTAATCGTTTTTTCAGAAAGAGCGACGGCGACTTGTAGTCTTGCCAAGGGTGATTTGAGTTCATGCGATACATCGCGCACTAGTTGCTCTTTTGAACTGATGGTGTGAGATAATTGATTGGCCATTGATTCAAAATCTCTCGCAAGATCACCAAATTCATCGCTTCTTTGTAATAGGGGAGCAAGTGTTTGTTGCTTGTTCAAATCAATAGACATTTGATTGATTGCGTTTCTTAGTGCTTTAATGGGTTTGGTAAAAAACCAAGCTAAAAACAAACTTAAGGGAAAGCTCACAAAGAATATAGCAACCAAGAGATTATGTGAAAATTCCTTAATAAACAAACCAAAGTAGCTTCGACTGATTAAAGACAAATTTTGAAAAGAGTAGATTCGGTATTGATTGTTTTGTATTTTAAAGGATTGCCCCCCATAAAATAACACTTGTTTTTTAAATGCACTCATGGGTATGCCTTTAACCTGAACTTTTTCGTGAAGTTTCAATAATATATTCGGAATAGGCTTATTCCAATAATCGGCCCCTTCGATATTAAGTAAAAAGAGTCTTTTTAATATTTTTTTATCCAGCAGTTTAAGGTGTCGTTGATATTTCTTCGATTTTATTTTTCGCTTTTCTAGAAGCGGTGTAATACGATGGATCTGTTTATCAATTTGTGCGGCTAAATGGGGTGGTAGTTGTCTGAAATGAATGGTGTCACTATTTTGTTGTGTAGAAAGAATGCTGAACAGAAAAATCAAAATAAAACTAAGCCAAAATACTGAAAATATTTTCCAGAATAGAGACACTCTTAAAAAAGGGCGTTTCATGCATCACCTTCAGAGTTAGATGTAAGTAATTGATATCCGCTACCGCGTAAAGTTTTGATTCGTTCGGCGGGTAGAGTATCGTGCGTGAGTTTTTTTCTTAGATTACTCATGTGCATATCAATACTGCGGTCAAAAGGTTGCAGTTTTTTTACCTAAAACTTGTTGACTAAGTTGCTCTCGTGTCACTCTATGCCCAGCATTAGTCATTAAAAGATGAAGACAGTCAAACTCGGTTGAAGTTAAGGATATTATATGATCATTGATCTTTACTTGTCGCTTACCAGGATCGAGAGACAGGTCGTTAATCGTTAAAACGGATAAATTTTTTATAGCTTGTTGTGAATTGTTTGTCTGATAGGTGCGACGACTGACAGCTTTAATTCTTGCTACCAACTCTCTTGGATCACAGGGCTTTGCCACGTAGTCATCGGCACCCATTTCTAAACCAAGAATACGGTCAATCCTATCACCTTTGGCAGTTAGCATAATTATCGGCAGTTGGCTTTTCTTTCTAATTGCCTGAAGCGTCTCAAAACCGGAAAGTATCGGCATCATCACATCTAAAATCATCAGATCAAAGCATTCCGATTCGAGTTTTTCGATGGCTTGTTGGCCGTTATGACAAAGGCTCACCGAAAAGCCTTCTTGCTGCATATATTCTTCTAGCAGCGAACACAGCTCGATATCATCGTCAACAAGTAGTATTTTCATGCGATAAGTTTAGCATATCCGCAAAACTGTAAAACATTTGTTCATTATTCTTTACTTTTCTTTACAATGGATTGACCTATCTTTACTTTTAAAAGCTTATACTAATAAACTATGAAATGAGTGATTTTTCTCAATTCTATAGATAATAGCAGGCATTCGTATCGAAAAATCAATCGATTGCCTTGAATCAAATAACCAGAGGAATCAATGATGAAATTTTCAACTAGAAGTGTCACCCTATTTGCCGCCATGATGACTGTTTTCTTATCTCTAAACCTAGCCGCTAACCCGTCTGGAAAACAAGGTCATTCCAAACATTCTTATGCCGGGGGGAAGCATTCAAAAATGACTGTAAAACGCATCTTAAAGCATTTAGAGCCGCTGAATTTAAGTAAAGAGCAGGTTAAGTCTGTAAAACAAATAGTAAAATCAGGCAAAGAACTAAGTAAACCTTTAAGAAAATCCTTAAAACAGCAGCATAAAAATTTAAAAATGCTAGGCAAGTCTGATGCAATTGATGAGCAAGCAATTCGTGATACCTCTCAACAAATTGCAGCAATAAAAGCAGACCTAATGATTTTGCACATGAATAAAAAGCAGCAGATACGGGCTCTTTTAAATGAACAACAGCAGGCTCAATTGTTGGAAATGAAACAGCAACGTCGAGCGATGAAACAAAAACATCGAACAGATGATAATTCATAACTAACAAGCTAATAATTGAGTAAAATAGAAATCTATGAGCTCATTTAAAACGATTTAAGCCGTGTGATAATAGTTCATACGGTTTATTCTTTTTGCGATGCGAGTAAGTATTCCAGCCCTGCGCCGACGGAGCTGACCCAAGCAATTTTAGCATTTAGAATTGGCGCATCCTCTAAACCTTCATCAGATTGAACCTTGATGGTGTCTCCCATTTTTAGTTGGGCAATTTGAGGATCTCGAATAAAAATACCGCCATCAGAGAAATTTTCAGTCACCATTTGTCGGGTGCCAAATTGCTCGGAACTGATTTTCACTTTCATTTTTATAGGGTAACGAATACTGCTTCGTTTATGTTGTTCGCTCATTGTACTAAAAATATAATCCAAACATAGGCTAATTATAGTCAAAAAATGGGAAATAGAGGATTTATATCAATCAAATTCTCATATTAGCCCCTGCTCAATCGCCATAAGTACCGCGCGAGTCCGGTCTCTAACACCTAATTTAGCTAGCAGGTTTGAAACGTGATTTTTTATGGTACCTTCAGATTTATGCAGAGCTTGTGCTATTTCCTTGTTGGAACAACCGCTGGCCATCAGCCGTATGACTTCAAGCTCTTTGGGTGTTAGTTTTTGGGTAGAGGCTGGGGCTTTAAAATTAGATTCAATATTTTGTAGGCCTTGAATCAGCCGTTCAGTGAGTGCCGGCTGTATGAGTTTTTCACCTCGATGCACCGACTCAATCGCTATCACCAGATTAGCTAAAGAAATGTCCTTCAAAAGATAGCCTTTGGCACCGAGTTGCAAGCCTTTTAAGATAAATTCATGATCGTCGAAGGTGGTCAAAATGATCACTGGTATTGAAATGCCGTGATCTTTTAATGCTTGGAGAGTCTCTAACCCATCCATTATCGGCATGGATAAATCTAATAATATAACTTGTGGCGAACATTGCTTGATGCTTTCAAGGACTTTACTTCCATCGATAGCTTCACCGACGACTTTGACTTTATCGGAAAGGTTAAGCAGGTTACGGATGCCTTCTCGCACGAGGGTTTGATCATCGACCAATAAAATCGGTATGCTCACGCAGCGAGTTCCCTATTGATGGGAAGTTGAATTTTAATTTTGAGTGCCTGTTGTTCAATAGTAAAATCAATATTCCCCTTTAATAGAGAGACTCTTTCTTTCATGCCATTTAGCCCATTGCCAGTGAACAACGGAGGTTTGACTTGTCCATTATCCGATATTTCTAAAAACAAAGTTTTATTTTGCTTGAACATCTTCAAGTATAATTTCGTTGCATGGGAATGTTTTAAACAATTAGTAATTGCTTCTTGCATGATTGATAGGAGGTTGGTAACTAGTTGGATATCCTCCAATTCAAAATCTATTTTGATGTCATCATGGATTTCTAGTTTTGGAACTTGCTTAATCATGGTTTGAAACAGTGCTTTAAAATCTAATGTTTGGTTCTGACGTAAACTGCTAACAGCCACTCGAATATCGCTGAGCAATAGCTTTGATAAAGCATGGCACTGGTCGACTTTCTTCTTGGTATCGTCCTCAGTTAAATGACTAATGATTTGTAGGTTTATGATTAAAGCTGTCATATGGTGACCGACGAGATCATGTAAATCTCTGGCGATTCGCGTCCGCTCATTCAAGCGTGAAGCCTGATTAAGAAGATTTTGAGTTGCGATTAATTCAGCGTTTAATTGATTGGTTTTTTCAGTTGCTTGCTCGGCTATTTTTGTTTGATGACTCATCATGATGGCAAAAAAATGAAAGGATACATAAAGTAAGCTTTTCATTATGACCGCTTGTTGCCAATGATAGGTTTCAATTAAGTACCAACCAGAAACGACCAATAATAGGATAATGATTGAGCGCTTTAAAGAGACTAAATGGCTGACTAAAGAGATCCAAATAATGGTTAAAATGGGTAAGAAATCAATCGGGAAAAACCAGATGAGGAGGTAGCTAGCGACTAGCTGGATCAATAATAATATGGCTTTATTGTGGATGCTACGGCCAAAGCGATTATCACTGCTTAGCAACAGAAAACAAACAAGGTAGATAACAAACGCGGCAATTAGTACCGATAAATGATCCTGATAAACCGGACCCGCACGGGAAACCCAATAGAGGCTGATAGAGAAAACTAACAGCCAAGTACCCATCCCGACAAATTCAGGTAAGCCGAAAGAAAGATATTTGGTTTTCACCCTTGCCACCCGATGTTAGTTGTAATTAGAAAGTCATATTGTCGCAGAAAGCTGAAACGAAAGGAATAG
The DNA here is from genome assembly GCA_030949565.1 of Enterobacterales bacterium. Lineage (GTDB taxonomy): Bacteria > Pseudomonadota > Gammaproteobacteria > Enterobacterales > Kangiellaceae. The sequence goes on along the minus strand of JAUZSK010000069.1, from coordinate 10,286 downwards.
GCCAAAAGTCATGCTTGAAATAGGTGACTTTTAGCACTTACGGATAATAAATCAAGAGTATAAACTTGTATCAATTCAATTAAAAAGGGAAAAAATCCATGCAATCATCTTTATACTACATAGCACTTTATACGCATATTATCATTGGAGCCGTTGCGCTGGTGGCGTTTTGGTTACCCTTGCTAGCGAAAAAGGGCAGCGTTTTACATAAAAAGTCAGGTCGATGGTTTGTCAACGCAATGTATACTGTTGCGATAAGTGGCTTTATTATGACCAGCTTAGTGTTGCTTGACCCGATCGCCGTTCGCTATGCTGATGCGCTACCTCCAGCGGATAAAATTGAATCAATTATACGGCAGCAACGAATATTTGCTGGCTTTTTACTGATGCTTTCTTGGCTCGTCTTTACTAATGTTAGGCAATCTCTATTAGTGCTAGAGGCAAAATCAGATCGTAGTATTTTAAGAAAACCAGCACATGTACTGACTGTTTTTTCTCTAGGTTGCTTGGGAGTGATTATGCTAACCATTGGAATGCAGCAACAGATTATGCTTTTTAAGATTTTTTCGGTGCTGTGTATCGTTATATCTTTCGGTAGTCTTCACTATATATTTAAGCGCAAACTTAAAAGTCGAGAGTGGATAATGGCGCATATGGGAAATATTATAGGAGCTGGGATTGGTACTTATACCGCATTTTTTGCTTTTGGAGGAAAAGCACTTTTCTCTGAAATTTTGACCGGCGGTTGGCAGATATTACCCTGGATATTGCCTAGTTTGATTGGCATCGCCTATAATGTATATTCTAATAAAGGCTATCGACAGCAGTTTAAAGTGGGTAGTTAATTGAATGTAAATGCTCATTAATTAGCTAGGAGAGTGAGGATGCGAGTATTAATAACGGGAGCAAACCAAGGGATAGGGCTGCAACTCTGTGTAGCCTACCAGCAAAAAGGTTATGAGGTCATTGCCGTTTGCCGTAATGCTTCAACTGAACTACAAGCGTTAGAATGTGAAATAATAGATTCCATTGATGTCATACAAAAAGATGCTATCGCTCGATTAAAACAAAAAGTCGGCGCCAGAAAGATCGACCTATTGATCAATAATGCCGGTATTTATTTAAGCCAAAGTCTTGATAGTCTTAATTATGACGCTATTCGTCAGCAGTTTGAAGTGAACACGCTGGGTCCTCTCAGAGTGGTAGAGGCATTACTTGGCAACTTAGAAAAGGCAAGTAAAATAGCTATGATTTCTAGCCGTATGGGTTCGATTGAGGACAATAGTTCCGGCGGCAGTTATGGTTACCGTATGTCAAAAGGCGCTTTAAATGTCGCCTCCAAATCACTGGCGGTGGATTTGAAAGGACGCGGCATTGCGTTGGCGATTTTACATCCCGGATATGTTCAAACCAAAATGGTTAACTATAATGGCGATATCAGTGCTGAGTTATCGGCAAGCCGGTTGATTGAGCGTATTGAAGCGTTAAATTTAGATAATACAGGAACTTTTTGGCACAGCAATGGTGCAATTTTGCCTTGGTAATTGGCAAAACTGTGGCTGCTCTATCAAGCAACCACAGGTATTTTTTGGTGAATATTGATTACAGATGTTTTAAAATATTTTCAGCCGAGGAGGCTTCAAATTCGCCAGGACCTTCAACAAATAGATGAGTTAAAACGCCTTGATCGATAATCGCAGCAAAACGAGCACATCTTAGTCCCATACCAAATTTGGAGCCGTCAAAATCAAGCCCTAAGGCTTTGCTAAAGTCGCCATTGCCATCGGCAAGCATGGTAATTTCATCCGCGTTGCTGGCTTTGGCCCAAGCGGTCATTACAAAGGCATCATTGACCGATAGGCAAGCAATACGCTCAACACCTTTGGCTTTTATGTTATCGGCATTGACCACAAACCCTGGTAGATGCGCTTTGGAACAGGTGGGAGTAAAAGCACCGGGTAATCCAAAAATAACACTTTTTCCTTGAGCGAAAACTTGTGTGGTATTGGCATCACTGACTTCGCCAGCAAGGCTCGTTTTTAGATCGATTGAAGGGATAGAATCATTGGTCTGGATCATTTTTATTAGTGCCTGTTAGTTAACCTTAGGTGATGCTATTTTAATCTTCAATCGACAAGAACTCTAGTCAAAACAAGGTGTATTTTTGCACAGAATGGCTATTTTATAGTATATTGAGTCGTAATAGCTAATAACACTAAAAATAAAGAGCCTTCTATGACTAAAAATAATACACAACAAAATGAACAAGCGCTGGCCCATGCCAAGTACAAAAAATTAATACTGATGACATTGGGAGCGTTTTTAATCAGTTTGATTGTCGGTGGTGTGGGTGGGTACTTAATATGGGATTCATTAAAACCCCCCTGTGTCAGACTAGTTGTCGCCTCTAATATTTTACTTAGAGGTACAAAAAATGAGAGCAAAATTTAGTCAATCGTTTAAAATACAAGCCGTAGAGAAGGTATTGAGTCGTTCCAATGGGACAACGATGTCACAAGTAGCCAATGATTTACAGGTAAGCCTATCCTCATTGAATAAGTGGATAGTACAGTCACGAGAGCAAGCATTAGAGCCGGGAACAGAAGTTGGATTAATGAGTCAATCAAAAGAAAAAAGACCTCAAGATTGGAGTTTACAAGAACGCCTTCAAATTATCATTCAATGTGATGGGTTAAGCGATGAAGAGGCCAGTTCAATTTGTCGCGAGCAAGGTCTCCATCGACATCATTTGAGCCAGTGGAAAAAGGATTTCACCTCTAGCCAAGTCGTTCAGTCCCCAACAGAAAAAGCGAAGCTGAAAGCGTTGAAAAATGAAAACAAATCGCTTAAAAGAGAAGTTCATCGCAAGGATAAAGCGCTCGCTGAAACGGCGGCCTTGTTAGTCCTCCAAAAAAAAGTCAATGCGATTTGGGGAAACGACGAGGACAACTTACAATGAGCAGTGAGCGAGAGGCGATCCTATCATTAATAACCGAAGCGTGTGACGACTGGTGCTCGACAATCTAAATGCGCTGTGATATCATTGGTATTAGTGCCAAAACATTCCAACGTTGGCGCCAATCAGCAAAACCAGATTGATGGACGACTAGATGCGCAATCACGAGCCCAAAAACAAGCTAAATGAGTTAGAGCGATCAACGAGTTATTTGCCATGGCGAATGAAGATGAATATGCGGATTTATCACTCCGAGTAAAATCGTGCCATTGCTTAGCGGACGAAGGGTGCATATATCGCTTCCGAGAGTCAACATTTTATCGGGTGCTTAAAGCCAGCTAAACAGTTAAAGCACCGAGTTAAAATCAAAGTAAACAAAAGCCGACCGAAGCAAGCCCAGAGCATTCACGGCAACGACAGCCGAATCAAATTTATAGTTGGGATATCACCTACTTGCCAACTCGCGTGTTAGGCGTGTTCTTGTACCTCTATCTGGTGACTGGATATTTATAGCCGGAAGATTGTTGGCTGGCAGGTTTATCAGACATAGAATCCGAGCGCCTTAGCGGCAGACTTAATGACGGCTATTTGTGAGCAAGAAAACATCCAGAAAGATCAAGTGGTATTGCACTCAGATAACGGCAGTCCGATGAAAGGAGCAACCCTGCTGGCAACGCTGCAAGAGTTAGGTGATGATTCCATCATTTAGTCGTCCATCGGTGAGCAATGATAACCCCTATTCAGAGTCTGCATTTTCGACACATTGAAATATCGACCTGAACTATCCAGAGAGCCACTTCGATGGCTTACTCTAACAGCAAGATGCTTGGGTGGCTGGATTTTATTCGCTTGGTATAATCAAAGAGCACTTGCATAGTGCGATCAAATTTGTGACACCTGAGCAGCGTCACAATGGCGAGGATATTAAGATCACTAATAGCTCAGACATGAATGTGTCTATCAACGAAGCTAAGAAATTACACCATCCTGATCCGTTGGAGTGGTGAGACAAGAAACTGGGACAACCTGTCGGTGAGGTACTACTTAAATCCAGATAAGCCAAAATTAGTGGAACAAATCAACAGGGCGGCATAAATTTATAACTTTAGGCGACAACTAGCTTGAAAAACACCGAAACAAGGGCAAAGTATCCCTCGATTATTCATTTTTATGCCTGGTTTGCTGATGGCGATAGTCACCGGCTTACCAATACGCGCTTTTAAAAAACGTTGGTTTGCGACACCCGAAGCCTTAATGCAAGCGGCAAAATATAAAGCCCAAGACTAAGAATACATTAGTTTTTCACTCGAAGTAAAAAAATAAAAGATGCTTGTGCGGCTAGAATATTGAAACTGGCATCTTGATTGGTAACGGGTATCGGCTGATTTCATGTTTTAAGTGCAATCGACCAATAATTTAAACTACTTGTGGTTCTATTCAATATATTCTTGCGCTTTAGGAGTCGAATATGCAGGTTAAAGAAATAATGACAAAAGCCGTTGTTACCGTCTCTATGGATGATAATACTAAGGCTATCAAACAGATATTTTCGAAAACACATTTTCATCACTTACTGGTCGTTGAAAATAAACAATTGGTTGGGATTATTTCTGATCGTGATTTATTTAAGTCGCTTAGTCCGAACATCGGAACTGCGTCGGAAACAGAAAAAGATGCTGCGACTTTAAATAAACGGGCTCACCAAATCATGTCGAGAAAACCGAAAAGTCTGGCTAGTGACGCAGATATATATGATGCTATCGCAATTTTTAATCGATCGGATATATCCTGTATACCGATTGTTGATCATACAAATAAGCCAATTGGAATTTTAAGTTGGCGCGATATTCTGCGAATTTTAGAAAAGCTCAGGAAACATTAAAATAAAACTTCATAGCAAGAGGAGAGACACATGAATGATGTCAATATTAATCAGCAACAAGCACCGAAATGGTTTTTGCCACTCGTTAGTCTGGCTTTAGTTTGGAACCTAATGGGAGTGATGGCATTTTACATGCAAGTCACCATGACTGATGAAATGATAGCTAAACTCAGCGAAATTGAACAAGCCATGTATAACGAACTGCCAATTTGGTACACCATTGCCTTTGCTATTGCCGTGTTTGGTGGTGCGCTCGGAAGTTTGATGCTACTGCTCAAGAATAAATTGGCTTGCCCCATATTCCTTTTATCATTTTTAGCGGTTTTGGTACAAATGTTTTATTCATTTGTTGTATCTGATGCATGGGATGTTTATGGACCCGGCGGAGCCATCATGCCGGCAATGATTGTTATTATTGCTATCGGTTTGATGCTACTTTCAAGAAAATCACGAATCAATGGATGGATAGGCTAACCGCTGCAACAAATTAATAGAGGCAGCTTGTTGGATATTAGTGGTTCTGCCTCTATTGAGTTTGAATAAAATCAGTTTGATTCGATCTAGGATTGCTTTATAATCCTTGCCCCTTTGCATTCGACCGATCCCACAGGATTCATTCACTCTTGTCAGCCGTTAAATTAAACCCACAACAGCTAAAAGCCGTTAAGCAGGTGGAGTCACCTTTATTGGTGTTAGCGGGTGCCGGAAGTGGTAAAACGGCGGTGATTACCCAAAAAATCGTTCATCTCATTAAAAATTGTGGCTATCAGGCGCGGCATATAGCGGCGGTGACCTTTACCAATAAAGCAGCCAAGGAGATGAAGTCGCGGGTGACTAAATTATTGGGTGATACCAAAAACAAAGGATTGCGTGTTTCAACTTTTCACAATCTTGGACTCAATATTATCCGCCGCGAGCATTTAGCGCTCGAAATGCGCGCCAATTTTACTATCTTTGATGATCAAGATTCATTGCTGTTAATTCGTGATCTGTGTAAAAAAGGTGAAGACTTTGATAAAAAGGAACTACAACTGATCCTAAATGCCATTTCAAAATGGAAAAATGACCTATTGCTGCCGCAACAGGCGATCGCAAAAGCCATTAACCAAGAAGAGTTATTATCTGCCAAGCTTTATGAAGCCTATAGTCGAAGTTTGCGTGCCTTTAATGCGGTTGATTTTGATGATTTAATTTTATTGCCAACCCTACTGCTTAAAAATAATGAAGCCATTCGGGAAAAGTGGAACGCTCGTATTCGATATCTGCTAGTGGATGAATATCAGGATACCAACACCAGCCAATATGAATTAGTCAAACTTTTAGCGGGAAAATTTGGTCACTTTACTGTGGTCGGAGATGATGATCAGTCCATCTATTCGTGGCGTGGTGCACAGCCGAAAAACCTAGAGCTTTTACAGCAGGATTATCCTAATTTACAACTAGTCAAATTAGAGCAAAATTACCGTTCTGCTGGCCGTATTTTAAAGTCGGCTAACTGCCTTATTGCTAACAACCAGCATATTTTTGAAAAAAAACTATGGTCGGATAAACAATTTGGCGACCCTATCCGAATACTTTCGGCTAAAGATGATAACGATGAAGCGGATCGAGTGACCAAAGAAATTCTGTATCGTCGCATCAACAAGCAAACACCCTTTAAAGATTTTGCGATTCTATATCGTGGCAACCATCAATCTCGTTTGTTAGAAAAATTTATGGTGGATAAACAGATCCCCTATAAAATAAGCGGTACCACTTCCTTTTTTGCGCGATCAGAAATTAAAGATGTGATGTCCTATTGTCGTCTTCTGATCAATCAGGAGGATGACAACGCTTTTGTTCGTATCGCCAATGTGCCTAGACGAGAAATCGGTGTAAGCACACTGGAAAAATTAGGTGAATATGCCAACCAACGCCATATTAGCCTATTTGAAGCCATTTTTGAAACCGGCTTAGAGCAAACACTCTCAGGTAGAGGTTTGGCCGCTGTTAGACGTTTTGGAGAGTTAATCGCTAAAGCTAGCGACAATATTATGCGTGGTGATAGTTTAGCCATTTTTACTGAGCTATTGGCTCATATTGGTTATCATGGATACTTATTTGACAATTCTAGTTCTCCCAAAGCTGCTGAGTTCCGCTGGAGCAATGTAGAAACGCTGCTGTCTTGGATTGGTTCAGGATTAGAAAAAAATGCACAATCTGAAAATCCCTTTTCAGAAACCGTTAGTCGCCTTTGTTTAAGGGAAATGCTGGATCGAAATGAAGAGCAACAATTGGATGCTAATGAGGTGCAATTAATGACACTGCATGCATCCAAGGGCTTAGAGTTTCCTCATGTCTACTTGATCGGAATGGAAGAAGAAATCCTGCCACACAAAACCTCCATCGAAGAGGACAATATCGAAGAAGAGCGTCGCCTGGCTTATGTCGGGATTACGCGAGCCGAGCAAACGCTAACTATTTTTGTCGCTAAACAGCGTCAAAGATACGGTGAAATGGTGAGCTCAGCTCCCAGTCGCTTTTTAGAAGAATTACCACAGGAAGATCTCGAATGGGAGGAGGATCAAGTACCGCTGAGTGATGATGAAAAGCGTGAAAAAGGTAAAGATCGCCTGGCTCAAATGCGGCAAAATTTATCTTCCTAATTGGGTCTTAAATATCGACGCTTTTATGGGCTAACTTGTGCGCATTGTCTTCCCAATTTTGACCATCAAACGGAACTATTTTCATCGCCTTTGGTTTTGTGTCAAGACAACGGGCATTGACAGAGATACCATCTGGATTAGATCGAGGGGTATAAAAAGCCTCTATCCCGCAATGTTTACAAAAGGTATGCTTGGCGATTTTAGTACCAAATTGATAGTTGGTTAGGTCGGTTTCTCCCGATAGTAATTTAAAATGTTTTTTGGGCAGGATAAGATGCAATATACCTGCTTTACGGCAAATGGAACAATTACACTCATCCACTTCCAATTTCTCCGGCGCTTCAAATTCAAATTTAACCGCGCCACAGTGGCAGCTTGCTTGGTAAATCATATGGGAAATTCCTTAATTAGCTATGGTTTAGTCGGTTAATATTATTTACTCAAAAACAACCCTGCAACTTGAGTGATTTTGGGTATATGTCGAATAGGGCTAAATAGCCAGTATTTGATGGCAAGAAAATTTAATAACTCTGGTCTGGATTATACTTTTGTTTTTTATGAAAGTAAAAACGATATGCGTCACTGCCGATAAAGTACTTCGAGTATAACCGGAATTAAAAAGTATAAATTGACCTTGTTTCGCAACTAAGATTCAAAACAAATTAACTGTCCTTCTGCGACAATCCTTATTACGTCACCCTTTCTATTGAATATCGGCCTCATATTCAAGCGCACTCTTGCTTTTTTATTCTCAAATAGCGCTACAACTTCGGTCGAAATTATCTGTCCTTTGGCTGTTTGAGCGCAGTATTTCTCTATATTATGTCTCAGATTGCTATCGTTCTGAAACCACCCCGTATTCCAAAATTTATTGGCAATCACCTGTTCTTTTGTCAAGTTAGCTTTTTGTAAAGGGGCATCGTTAACGTAGCAGACTGTACCATCTTTATTTAAAATCCCGACAAATGTTTGGATAATATCTAATGATTTTTTAATTAAAAAGCTTTCTTTTTTGAAATGGTCGACATTGCGACCTTCGGGCACTAGGTAGATAACTTTCCCAGTTTCATCCAATATAGGGTGTAAACTGAATTCTATCCAAACTTCGCCATTTGATTTGGTATTTAATTTAATTTCACGTAGTGTTCTTTTACCTGCGGCACAAGATTTAATATCACTGGCTATTTTGCTCATTTCTTTGTCCGAATAACTCCACCAGTCAATATTCTGAAACTTTTTACCTTCAACATCGGTTAGACTAAACCCGGTGGCATTGGTAGATGTATTATTGATATAAAGGATCTCACCCGTTGGGCTAAGTAATCCGACAAAAGTGGTTAATTCATCCAGCAAAGCCTTCATTAGATTGCGGTTGGTGTTTTTTTATTTCAAGAAAGTGATTAACCAATTGATTGTTATTGTGGCTATTAATATCCCATTCGGCCACTTTATCTTGCCGGTCCACAGCGACTAATAAATTAATGAGAGGCATGGGGTAGTGGAAATAATTTCCTTGTATTTTAACACTGTGAGAAAACTTCCTTATTTTATCCATCTGTTGTTGATTTTCGACACCTTCGATAACGACGTCGGCATTCATGGATTGTAATAAAGCCACCATACCTTTAAGTAAATCATAGTTTTTTTCATTGCTTTCTATATCGATAACAAAAGCTCTATCTATTTTTATAATATCTGCAGTGAAATTTCGTATATAAGAAAAAGAAGAATAACCAGTACCAAAATCATCAATAGATATCCTAAATCCCCTTGCTCTTAATTGCTTAATTCCTTTCAGTAGTACTTTAGGATCTTCATGAAATAAAGACTCGGTGATCTCAAAACTGATATGTGGTTGTAGCTCTTCGAAGCCTCTAAAAATATTATCGAGATGTTGAATAAAGTCATCAGAATAAAATTGCTTGATTGACAGGTTAATAGAAACATGAGGAAAGTTAGGGTTACATTTGAGCGTTTCCAGCACTTTATCAATAACGAAATAGGTGAACTCCTTAATCGACCCACGCTGCTCTAAAAGCGGAATGAATTTTTTCGGGTGGAATCATTTCACCCTCATGAATCCATCGAGCTAAGGACTCTACACCGATGATGACCCCGTTAATATTACAGATAGGTTGGAAATAGATTTCGAATTCTTTATCCTTCATGGCTTGATCAAGCATCTGAATTAAACTAGTGTTTTCACGAACTCGTCTATGCAGATCATGATTGAAAAAAACAAAACAGTCCTTGCCTCTGGCTTTTGCTTCATACATGGCTTCATCTGCCATAGTTAAAACGCTGGAGGCATCGCCATAATAGTCCTTATGTAGATAAACCCCAATGCTGGCTGAAACCGCCATGACTTGTTTATTAAAAGAGATTGGTGCGGATATAGTTGCTAGTAGTTTATTAACAATATTAACCGCTTGTTGTTTAGTATTCATATCGTCCAGCAGGATAACAAATTCATCTCCGCCGAGGCGAGAACAAAAATCATTGGCCCTAATTAAGCCACTTAATCGTTTAGCAATTTCGATTAAAACAATATCACCGGCATAGTGACCGAGAATATCATTTATGGTTTTAAAGCCATCTAGGTCGATAAATAATAGTGAAAATGAATGTTTACTGTAGCGCTGATTACGTGCGAGTGCGGCATCGAGTTCGGCTAAAAAAGCCCTCCGATTAGGCAGCGCTGTTAACGAGTCAGATAAAGATAGATCTTCCGCTTGTTTTTTGGCTAGTTCTTTTTCATGGATTTCATGTTCTAGCTGAACGGTTCTTTCTCTTACGCGTTTCT
>JAUZSK010000068.1 GCA_030949565.1 Enterobacterales bacterium | reverse complement strand
AATGTTCCATCCGGATCCCTTTGGTGGTGATGAAGAATATTCTACTTTTCTAGGGATGATCAATCGGTCTATTTTACTGCAAGACTTCAAAATGCAAAAGAACCCAGTTCCACCAATTTTGATATTTATCAAGTCGATGTAGAGGATCATTTAAAAACCACTAACCTGACCCAAGATAACCTTGCTTGGGATACTCAACCCATTGCCAGTCCCGATGGCAAATACCTTGCTTATTTAGCCATGCAACGACCAGGATTTGAGTCCGATAAACTGGATTTGATATTGTTGAATTTATCGAGCGGTAAAAAACAAAACTTAACAGCCGATTGGGATCGTTCATTTGCTTCGTTTTCTTTTTCAGTGGATAGTCAAAGTATTTACCTTAATGGCAATCATTTAGGAACTAAGGTGATTTGGCAACTCGATATCGCTAGCCTTAAGCATCAGCAAGTGACTGTCGGCGGCTATGCTTCATCCTTTAGTTTAAGTAAAGATAGGTTAATTTATTTAAAAGATAATCTAAAACATCCTAGCCAAATTTATTCTGCTGATCTCGATGGATCTAACGCAAAAATGATTGCGTCCCATAATAAAGACTTATTATCAAACATCGCTTTGGGTGACTATGAGCAGTTTTCATTCAAGGGTTGGAATAATGAAAAAGTTTATGGTTATGTGGTTAAACCCGCCAATTTTGACCCTAAAAAGAAATACCCCTTGGCTTTCCTAATTCATGGTGGTCCTCAAGGTAGCTTTGGCGATCACTTTCATTATCGCTGGAATCCTCAAACCTACACTGGGCAAAGGCTATGTGGCGGTGATGATTGATTTTCATGGCTCTACTGGCTACGGACAAGCTTTCACCGATAGCATCAGTCAAAACTGGGGTAGTCGGCCGTTAGAAGATTTAAAAAAAGGGCTTAATTACGCGCTTGATAAATATACCTTTATCGATGGTAACAACGCTTGTGCTCTAGGCGCTTCCTATGGCGCCTATATGATCAACTGGATCGAAAGTCACTGGCAAAATCAGTTTAAATGTCTGGTGAATCATGATGGTGTTTTCGACAATCGTATGATGTACTATTCCACTGAAGAATTATGGTTTGTGGAATGGGAAAATGGCGGTCCTTACTCTCAAACCTGAAATGTATGAAAAATATAATCCGGTAAACTTTGTCAGTCAATGGACAACGCCCATGTTTGTTATTCAGGGTGGACTGGATTATCGCATCCCTGAAACACAGTCCTTAGGGGCGTTTACCGCATTGCAAAAACTAGGTATTGATAGTCAGTTACTTTATTTCCCGGATGAAAACCATTGGGTATTATCGCCCCACAACAGCATACAGTGGCATCAAGAGGTCAACCGCTGGTTGCAGAAGTATCTTGGCGACAAATAATCCAACAACTAACCTCGCCACTTTAGGTTTGTAACAAGTTAGCTGATCTATTTAGCTAACTGCCAATTACCCACTGGTTGATCGCTATGCAGACGATAGCCTGCTTGAAATATCGGGCTCTCTAACACCCTATTATTTAAGCAACTTTGTTCCGAATTACTTGGTAGATGTAGTTCACCACAGGTTGAACAGGCTTTGATTTTAATACGCCCTTTTTGAAAAGTTGACCATTGGTGTTTTTGTGCCTTCATCATTAATTCCCTTTAATCTTGTGCCAATAAGATATTGCTATGATGGCGCAATCTCGATTAAGATACAATAGACAAAAGCTGAAAAGGATGTGAGAGATTGACTCATCTGCTCGTAAGAGATATCGCACAAATTATCAAGAAAAGAGATAATTTTAGCGCTTTATCTCTTTTCTTGATAAAAGTTAAAACGAACAGTTTGCATTAGTGGTCATTGCTTGTCATAACAAGCCGGCTATATAAACGCCGAGATAAAATAATAAATATTAACTAGGCCAAGCGCTAAAATAGTAAGCCAAGTTAAAAGCATACCTAAACCTCGACCTATAGAAATACCAGCACTTTTACCAAGTCCATAAGCATGCAATAATCGACCAATTAGCAAGCTGCCACCAGCTACATGGGCAACAATACTATTACCTCCATTAGTTTCAAAAACAGCCAGTAGTATTAGCGCAATGGGCACATATTCAATAAAATTACCTTGCACTCGAATAGCCCGTGAAAGTTCTTGATTGCCACCGTCTCCAATACCAACTGAATTTTTCTTCCGCGCCATGGCTACTTTCATTGATAATATAATTAAAATAACCGCTAGCAGGCCGGAATATAAACTTAAAATGGGCATATCTTTATCCTCTTTTATTATGAATCATTATTTTTATTGATTGTGTTTCGACAACTTGTAAAAAGCGATATAAAACTAATCAAGCACAGCTTAACATCAGTTAGACAAATCATCTAGTAAAGACAAAAAAGCTGTTTCATCGATAACCTTAATTGATAAAGATTCTGCTTTTGTTAACTTTGACCCTGCCGACTCACCCGCCAATAGGCAACTGGTTTTACTCGAAACGCTACCACTGACCTTTGCTCCTAAGTCAATCAGGCGCTGTTTTGCTTGTTGACGAGTCATCTCAGATAAACTACCGGTTAACACCCAAGTTTGTCCCAACAAAGGTAATTGATCGTCCGTTTTTCTTCTATCCTCGGCCAATTGACACCTAACTGAATTAAATCACTAACTATTTTTCGATTATCCTCATTAACAAAAAAGTTGACCAAATGTTCGGCTGCTACCGGACCAATATCCTTAATCGACTCAAAGGATTCCTTATCTGCAACGATTATTTTATCGAGTTCTTTATATTGGTTGGCAAGATTCATTGCCGTTACTTCACCGACTTCACGAATACCCAACGAATAGAGAAATTTTGCAAGAGTCGTTTGTTTGCTTTTCTCAATAGAATCCAATACATTATTGGCTGACTTTTCAGCCATTCTTGGAAGTTCTATTAGCTGTTCAAATTTCAATCGATAAAGATCAGCGAGATTATTAACTAGTTCAGCATCACAAAGTTGCTCAATTAATTTATCACCTAGACCATCGATATCCATCGCTTTTCGAGATGAAAAGTGAATAATTGATTGAGTGCGCTGGGCGGAGCAAATTAATCCTCCAGTACAGCGGTAGATTGCTTGGTCAGCCTCTTTTTCTACCAAAGAGTGACATACTGGGCAATGATTAGGCCTATCAATAACAACACTTTCGGTTTTTCTTTGTTGTTTTACGACCGATACAATTTGTGGGATAACATCACCTGCTCGCCTAATAATGACCTTATCACCCACTCTAATATCCAATCGTTCAATTTCATCCATATTATGCAACGTTGCATTACTGACTATCACGCCAGCAACATTCACAGGCTTAAGCCGTGCAACCGGAGTAACGGCACCAGTTCTTCCAACTTGAAAATCAACCGCTAGCAATTCAGTTATTTCTTCTTGGGCAGGAAATTTGTGTGCAATTGCCCAACGTGGGGCTTTGGCAACAAAACCTAAATCCCTCTGTTGTTCAATTGAATTAATTTTAAAAACAACACCATCAATATCATAGGGAAGCTGATCTCGTTTATTTAAAATAGACTGGTAATATTGCTGGCAAGCGGCAACACCCTGTAGCCTTTTAATTTCTGCACAAATAGGAAGCCCCCAGCTCTTTAGCTGATTTAATCGCTGCTGATGGCTAGACTTTAAAGATCCTTCCTGCGCCGAACCAATAGCATAAAAATAAACCGCTAATTTTCGCTTGGCCGTTATTTGAGGGTCGAGTTGACGTAAACTACCAGCTGCCGCATTGCGTGGATTAGCGAAAGTTTTTTCGGAGTTTTTAATCGCTTGTTGATTAAGCTGTGAGAAAACCTCTCGCGGCATAAACACCTCACCACGAACATCCAAATAATCCGGAAAATCACCACGTAATTTAAGTGGTACGCTAGCGATGGTTCTTATATTATGCGTCACATCCTCACCCACTCGACCATCGCCTCGAGTTGCCGCATGCTGTAGCCTACCTTCTCGATAAACAAGACTAATGGCTAAACCATCCAGCTTAGGTTCCCCAACAAAATCTAATTTATCTGCACTTTGAGTCGACTTTAAGCGCTCCACAATCCGCTTAGCAAAGGCTTCAAACTCTTGCTCTTCAAAAACATTATCTAAGGACAACATCGGTGTAGCATGAGTGATTTGCTTAAACCCCTTTAACGCCTCACCTCCAACCTTTTGAGTTGGTGAGTTAGAGTCGGCAAGATGAGGGAATTTGAGTTCCAGATGAGTTAGTTTTTTTATTAAACGGTCATACTCTGCATCCGGTACACTGGGTGTATCTTGAACATAATATTGAAAATTATACTCTTCAATTTGTTGAATTAAGATAGATATTAATTCGGTAGCTTGTTCATCATTAACAGGCATTTCTGGCAATAAATTACTCATAGAATCATCTAGTTTCCGAAAATTTCATGCCTTTAACAGGCATTTTAGACCGTAGCCATCAATGTTTATTGAGATAGTCTTGAATTAGTTCAATACGATGGTTATGTGTTTGCTGCGTATAACTTGAACGGTTTTCATCCAACACTTTACCACCGAGTTCTTTTTGTAAAAACTCGATAGTTTTTAGCATTGAATTATAGGCTTGTAACGGTTGCTCCGGCCCAGGCATTCGAACAAAAGCGGCTAAAGCGGTGGTTTCTATCGAATCAATATTATTCAAATCAAATGAGCCCGGATTAAAAGCGTTAGCGAGGCTGTATAGGCTGAGACCTTTGTTTGTTTCACTAGTATCTTTATCTTGATATTTGTGAAAAATATTAAATTCGCCGTGAGTTAGGCCTTGCGATAGTAAAAGTGGTATCAATTGACTGCCTCGATAACTTCTATTATTTTCCGCTTGCAAAATTAAACTGAGGATTAGCTCAGGTACTTGCTCAGAGTTTTGATTTTTTTGTTCGGCATTTGGCTGACTATTTTTCTTGCTATTTAACGTCCCAGTTGTTTCTACAACTTTGTTTTTTATTCTGTGACCTTTTGGTAGACTCCTTTCCAAAATATAATCATCAATCGATTCCCCAAGTTCAATTTGGTCAATCGAAATGATCGGTTCTTGTTTTATGTTTTTTTTCGAAACTTTATCGGTTGCTTTTGGTTTTGAGCTTGTCTCACTATCACTATCAACTTTAGTTTCAATCTGGTCGGACTTTACAATCCTTCGTGCGGTACCAACGCCGGTCAAGTCAAAACCAGCAGCATCCACTTGATCGGGATCTTGACTAAACTGCCTTTTAAGGCGTTCATTTTCCAATTGGCGTTTTTTCTTGCGCCGAAAATCAAAAAATATATATCCTATCAGCAATGCGCCAACAAGAACAATAGCAAGCCGAATTTGCCAATCCATTTTAATGCTTCCTCAAGCTTATTACTCAATTACCAATCAAAATACCTACTGACTCAAATTTACTGATTATACACCCGCTAATTTAGCCGCTTCATCAACGTCAACTGCAACCAGTCTGGATGCGCCAGGCTCCTGCATGGTTACCCCCGCTAAAGAATGAGCCATTTCCATTGTGACTTTGTTGTGCGTTATATAAATAAATTGTAAATGTTCTGACATTTCTTTTACAAGTTTACAAAAGCGCCCTACATTGGCATCATCGAGCGGCGCATCGACCTCATCAAGCATACAAAAAGGTGCAGGATTTAGCCTGAATATTGAAAAAACTAAAGATAATGCTGTGAGAGCTTTTTCACCACCTGAGAGTAGATGGATGGTCGAGTTTCTTTTTCCGGGCGGTCTAGCCATGACTGTGACGCCAGTGTCTAACAAGTCATCTCCGGTCATTTCTAGGTAAGCATGGCCACCACCAAAAACCTTTGGAAACAGCTCTTTGATTCCGGCATTAATTTGGTCGAATGTTTCTTTAAAGCGAGTTCGAGTTTCTTTATCTATTTTACGAATTGCAGACTCTAAAGATTGCAACGCTTCATCCAGATCTTCATGCTGAGCATCAAGGTATATCTTTCTCTCAGACTGCTCTTTGTGTTCTTCAATCGCTGCTAAGTTAATAGCTCCGAGACGCTGAATTTTTGCTGCAACTTTTTCTAGCTTTTCAAGCCATAGGTCTTGCGTTGCTTCCTCATCTAAACGGCTTAAAATTTGCTCTATATCTTCATCATGCTGGCTGATGTTTTCTTCTTGGGTGGTTTGCTTGGTGGTATTTTCAGACCACTGCATTCTCAAACCTTCTAAGCGGCTACGAACCGCTTGCGCTGCTTGCTCTGCTTCACTTCTTGTCTTGTCATACACCCGAACCAATTTTTCGACTTCTTCAAGCTTATCTCTTGCGGCTGATAAATCTTTTTCTGCAGCAATACGCTTATCTAACGCCTGCTCTAACTCTAGAGCAAGATCATCTTGCGGAGAGTTAGCTTCTTCTAATTGTTTTTGCAAGGATATTTTTCGTGTTTGCATTTCAGTGACCTGACTATGCATACGCTGATTAGTCGACTGATTAGAGTTGATTTCCGCTTTAATATTGGCAATCTGAAGCTCAAATTCATGGCGCTTATCTTTAGCTGTCCTTGATTGGTTTTTAGCCTCTTCGAGAGCTTGCCTTTTGCTTTCCCTAAGTGAACTTAAACTTTCCCGCTGCTGCAAATCATCAGCCATAGCATCAACCAAAGCCTCTAGACTAACCCGACTTTCTGATAGGGATTTTTCATCAATTTTTAGTTGTTGTTCTAGGTCTACTTTTTCTTTAGCTAAGGCATCTTTTCGCTTAACCATCTGTTCCATCTTGGCCTGCTGGGAACCGACTTGTGCTCTTAGGTCGCTGTAAAGTTTACTCTTTTGGCTAAGTTCTTTTTGCTTTTGTTGCCATTGGTTTTCTAAATCAACTAGTGCTTCAGAATCTGTATCCGCTAGCTGTTGTATTTGATCGAGTTTTTCTTGCAGTAGATCCATTTCATCCGCTAGATGGGAAAGCTCAGTTTCTCTTTCAAGTAGACTTTTTTCTTCGGTTTTCTTTTTGGCCACCCTAAGCCAGTTTTTTCCTAACCAATAACCATCCGCAGTAATAATTGATTGATGCGGCTTTAGAGTTGCTCGACTATTAATCGCTTGATCTAAACTATCGGCAACCAGCACCTGCTCAAGCATCGGCAAAACCGCCTCGGCTTGTTTCACTTTACTGGCTAAAGTTTGATTGGCAGTCGAATTGGACCAAGTATTTTCATTGCCCTTGCCGACAAAAACCAGCTTACCAGAAGTGAGCTGCTCAACTTTATGACAAACATCATTGAGATCATCTAAAGCATAAGCTTCTAGAAAATCACCTAATACCATTTCAACGCTGGATTCCCAACCTTTATCAACCTGAATACTTTGTGCTAATTTTTTAGTATTCGATAATTGCTGCTGCTCAAGCCAGTCAACCACACCCTTATCGTCAGTATCGAACGCGGCCTGCTGTACCGCTTGTAGTGCAATATGCTGACTTTGTATATTTTGTAGTTTCCCTCGGCACTCATCAATGGATATTTGGTGCTGTTTTTGTATTTTTCTTTTAGTGGAAGTTTGCTCGAACAATTGCTCAACATGTTCTGATAAATTTTCAGTATCTTGTTCGACTTTGGAAAGCTCAACCAATGCATTCATAACATCCTCTTCGATCGGTTGTTGATTGAGTAATAGAGTCTCCTGCTCGTTGTTTTCTATTCGTTTAGCCAAACGCTCAATGACACGTTCAAAATGCTGGATTCGAGTTCGTTCCACTTCCATTTTTTGACTATTTTCAGCTGAGATCTTGTTATAGTCTTCCCAATTTTGTTCCCACTCTAAAATTTCAGTTTCAAGACGGGTAAGGGTTTCCAGCGCTTGTTCCATTTTTTCGTGGTAAATTTCCAGTTCGGGTTCTATCTCTAAGCGTCTACCATTAAGCAGCTCTAAAGCCTGCTCATCTTGAGTCATTTGTTCTAATGCGGTATTTAACGAAGAACTCACCTGTTCGAAATCTTGGTTCAATTGAACTTGACGTTCTTTTCGATGAGAAATACCCTGCTCTAACCGCGCTATATCGGCACCAATACCATAGTAGCGACCTTGCGCTGAATTAAACTCATCAGATAGTTCGATGTGATTTTCACGGGTTTGTTCAATCTGCTTATCGGCATGGCGTTGATCCGCAATCCGCGCTTCTAACTCGGTTTCAAGCTTGCTAATATCGGCGGTTAGAGCTTCAACCTGTTGGTTGTATTGCTGCCATTTAAGCGCCGACAATTCACTTTTTAAATTTCTTTCTTCCTGTTTAAACTCTTTATATTTTGCCGCCGCTTTGGCTTGACGCTGCAAATGTGCTAATTGTTTACCTAGCTCTTCTCTGATATCGGTCAATCGTTCCATATTTTCCCGAGTATGGCGGATCCTTGTTTCCGTTTCTCGGCGTCTTTCTTTATATTTTGATATTCCCGCAGCTTCCTCGATAAATACTCGTAATTCCTGAGGTTTTGACTCTATTAAGCGTGAGATCATACCCTGCTCAATAATGGCATAGCTTCTGGGCCCTAGCCCAGTACCCAGAAAAATACCGGTTATATCTTTACGCCGACATTTAGTGCCATTCAGATAGTACTGAGAGGTACCGTCTCGGGATACGGTTCGACGGATCGCTATCTCAGCATAACTCGCATACTCTCCGGTTAAAGTGCCGTCAGAGTTATCGAACATTAATTCAATACTAGCCTGTCCCACAGGTTTACGCGCTGTTGAGCCGTTAAAGATGACATCTGTCATGGAGTCGCCACGCAGATGCTTGGCTGAGGATTCCCCCATTACCCAACGCACTGCGTCAATCAAGTTTGATTTTCCACAACCATTTGGACCAACAATGGCTGTCAAATTGTCAGGAAATGGAACCGTTGTAGGGTCAACAAAAGATTTAAATCCCGCAAGTTTTATTTGTTTTAATCGCATGTGTTTTTATTTATATCTCAATAATCTATAATTCGTTGATTTACTGGCTTTAGAAAAGCGCCACCGAGCAACAAAGATAATAGAAAATATTACAATTTATAGCTGGTTTTGTTAATCCCGATAGTTTAAATTATTTCGCTGCTATTGCACACTCAATTTACCAATTTATCGAGATATATGTGACATCATGAATCATCAACCACTGCAAGGTGCTCAATATTTAAGCAAAGGCTTGAGTTTAGTCTGGAAACCGGGAATTAAAAGGTTTGTTTTTATCCCACTGTTGATCAATTTTATTTTATTAACACTAGCAACTATCTACGCTTTTAACCTGATTAGTGACTGGTATACCAGCTTACCTAGCTGGTTAGAGAGTCATGTGTCCAATCCTCACTGGTATATCCGCTGGCCTGCTGAAGGCTTAGAATGGTTGGTCACTAGTCTTGACTGGCTACTATGGCCGATGATTGTGATCGCGGTTTTTATTCTGGTCTTTTTTTCCTTTGGATTGTTAGCCAACTGGATTGCCGCACCGTTTAATGGCCTGCTGTCTGAAGCGGTTGAAACCCATCTAAGGGGCTCAGCTAGTCAAACTGAAACTTTCAGTTGGTCGCTATTCGTTAAGGATATCCCTCGTTTAATCGGTAGAGAATGGCGCAAACTGGCCTATTTTATACCTAGAGCATTACTCTGCTTAATTCTTCTGTTCACCCCAATCTCACCGTTAGTACCAATTATCTGGTTTATTTTTAATGCTTGGATGTTGGCCATTCAGTATGTAGACTACCCTCAGGACAACCATCGTCAGACTTTTAATCAAACTTTGGAGCTACTTAGGCAAAACCGCGGAGCCGCTTATTCTTTTGGCTTATTGGTCATGTTGTTTACTATGATACCGGTCATAAACATTGTTCTAATGCCCGTAGCTGTGGCAGGTGCGACTAACTTTTGGTTTGATGCGAATAAATAATCATGTCATTCATTTAAAGCCGATAACGCTTATCAAGCAGGCTGATTTTAATCGATTTCGTTATCAACTAAACTTAGGTGCTCCACTGAGGGTGCGGCAGGTTCATCCTTAGGTATATCAGGCATGATTCGTTCTCCGGCTTCCGCTAACGACAATGCGCTGGTATCAACATCGCGCTTTTCGTAAATTTTATCCGGCAATATTGAAGCACCGACCTCGGCAACAGTAAAGGGCTCAGCCGCCTCTGAAGGCGATTCCGCTTGCGATGGGGGTGCTGTTTCGATTATTTTTTCAGACGCTAGCTCATCATTGGTTGGGTTAGGGCTAGCGGTGATAGAAGAAGGTTGCGCCACAATCGCTTGTTCGGCTTTGGCATTGTTCGACGGTTGAGCGGTAGCCTGCGCAGAAGCACTTGTTGCTTTAGGTGTTGCATCAGTAAAACTGGCAGCCGTTGTTCCAAATTGAGCTCTTGCTGGTTTTGTATCACTCAAGTTGTTTGCCGCTTGGTCAAGCACTGTATTTGATTCGACTTCAATCTCTTTGATCAAAGCTAAAGCACCGGCTTTTTTAAGCGCGGATTGATATTTCATAGCAGTAGCATAGTCTAGAGATTTTTTGATTGAAACTTCTTTGCCTGTAAAAAGCTTATCGACCGCTTCAGGGGAAGACTTAAACAGTTGAACAAGATTATCCTTCACTTGCTCAAGCTCAAAACTCTTTACCAATTGACCACGAAATACCACATCAAACTGACCTGCAATCATGTTTAATCTCACTTTTTTACTTACACAGGATGATTATAGTAATTTCTACCCTTGTTTGCACCTGTAAATTACAGCTAACAGTGGTTTGGTGCTCAAAGCGCTGATTGTTATTGCTTAATGATCACTTTAATCAGGTCAAATAATTGCATTATTATCATTTAGTAATAAAATAAACCAATAAAGAAGCGATGCTAGGGATCCCATGAGTGACGATATTAATGACTTTTTGGTCGAAATGGCCGATGTTGCAGCGATTAAGCAAGATAAAATAGCTCATTCGCAATCTCAAATAATCAAAAATCAACCAGCCGCGATTAAAAACCGTAAACAAGCGGCGATCAGGAGCACCGAGAAATATGTCAATTTTCTAACGGATGGAGAGGTTGAACAGGTGAAACCTGATGAGTTATTGAGTTATAAAATCAGCGGTATTCAGCCACAAGTATTTAAAAAATTGAGACTTGGTGCCTATCCACAAGATTATCATCTAGATTTACACCGGCATAACGTGCAGCAAGCGCGCCAGGCGGTATTTGAGCTTTTCAGTCAAACCGAAAATGACACCCTGCGCTGCTTTTTAATCACTCATGGCAAAGGCCATCGTAGCAACCCACCAGCAAAACTCAAAAGTTATGTTAACCATTGGTTAAAACAGATAGTTCAGGTGATCGCCTTCCATTCTGCAATACCTAAACAAGGTGGTGGAGGTTCAGTCTACGTTTTACTAAAGAAAGCCAAACATCTAAAGACCATTAATCAAAAGAAATACCTTTAAAGCGTATTTAAATCAGCTCTCTACAATTTGGGCTTTGCCTTTAGTTGCTTTTGAATTTCTTCTTTTGACAGCGCTTTTTGGCTACTAATAAGCCCTGCTCCCATTTTAACCACTTTAAAATCTGCGTCTTTCGGCTTGCGCTCACTGTTATGAACCACTCCCTCAGCATCAGTCCAGACGTAGATGACTCTTTCTTTAAGCTGACTGACAGCAAGACCATTCAAGTTAATTCTTCCACCAGCAAAAATGCTTTTAATGTCACCCGTCAGTTGACTTAAAGTCCCTTGATGCTGATATTTAGCAAACGCATATTTCAATTGAGAGAAATCTCGATCAAAAAACAGTTGAAGAACAATCATGCCGCCAAATGTAACAAATAATATTAGTTTAAATTTTTTCATTAAAGGAGCCTTATTGCAATTAAAATTCTGCTGGGCCAAGTTTTGGGCTAAACCGATAGAATAACCCATTATCAATGGTTGATAAAACCGATTAGAACACAGGCTACAAGTTTAACAGGTAGAAAAATAAATGCTTAGCCGCAGCTAGAATGTTAGAGATGGTACAAAATTAAGCTTGCAGACTTTGCTCTTCATCAAACATATTACGCCAAACCATAAAATCAGAATGCTCAGCTTCAATCAACTCAAAACCAGCAATATATCGTTTATCACTGACTTCTTCATACCATTTCACCTGGCCCGTTAATAAAAACTTATAGCCTCCACTTTCAAATGAAATAATGAGCTCTAAAATAGAATCGATAATAAATGGATATTCTGCGGTTATTTTTAAGCCGCTTTTGGAAATATCTTTGGTGGTACATTCTAAAAGAATATTATCATCCTTGTTTTGACTACTGGCCGCTAAGACTTCAATAAAGATTGTTTCTTCACGCTCCTGCCTTGGGTGTTTCCTTTTGTCTGTTTTCATCATATGCTCTTTAATTATTAAAAAGTTAGAGTTTCTCGATATATTTTTTCCATACTTGACGATTTGACTTTTCTAGCTTAACCAACTTGATTCCTAAGTAATAAGTCGGCATATCGTCAATTTCTAAGCACCATTTCACCTGGCCAATGGCTTCAATAACCGCCCAGGTATCACCTAAATCAATTTCTAATGGGATTTCTGATTCCAGCGCGATGGCACAATGAGTTAAAAGTTTTAATCCACCAGCCGATACATCTTGTGGTCTACAAATATGAGTGCAATTTTTCTTGCCTTCGCCACGATCTTTAAATTTGATGCTAATGGTTTGATCGGATATTATTCTCGGTTCACTACGAAGTTCGATCATGTTGGTTTGCACGCGCTTAACCCCTTTAGTCAGTTAGCTTGCTGATTGTAATAAGTATAGTGTAAATTCTAAATTTTGCACCACTCATAAAAAAAGGCGCTTACGCACCTTTTTTGGGGTGGCTAAAATAGCTTAACCAATTGATATAGCGAACTATTTAGACAGACTTTTGTTGAATATAGTTGTCAACAAACTCCTCTAATATATCCAAAGGAACAGCGCCATTTTTTAACACCACATCATGAAAATCTCTTAAATCAAAGCGATCGCCGAGCGCGTCTTTAGCCTTCTGGCGCAGTTCAAGGATCTTCATCATGCCGACCTTATAGGCACAAGCTTGTCCCGGCATAACAATGTAACGCTCAATCTCGGCCACCACATCAGACTCAGGCATACCTGTGTTTTTCATCATATAGTCAATCGCTTCTTGCCTTGTCCAGCGCTTGGCATGAATGCCCGTATCCACCACCAAACGAACACCACGGAATAGCTCTGCCTGTAAGCGGCCAATATTATCAAAGGGATCGGATTCATAGCCCATTTCCCAAGCGACTCTTTCGGCATACAGTGCCCAGCCTTCCACATAAGCGGTAAATAGTCCAAATTTTCTGAAAAGCGGTATATCTTCTAACTCTTGTGCCACGCTTATCTGAAAATGATGCCCTGGAATCGCTTCATGGTAGGCTAAGGTTCTCATTCCATATTTTGGCGTTGCTTTAATGTCATACAGGTTGGCGTAGAAAATCCCAGGCCGTGAGCCATCGATGGCCGGTCCATTATAATAGGCTCCAGGGCTAGTTTTTTCCTTAAACTTTGGAATTCGTTCGACTTTAACACCCGCTTTGGCCTTGATGCGGAAAGCTTTATCCATACCAGCATCAATTTCATCAATGATTTTTTGATAGTCGGCTAAAATCTGCTCTCTACCGGCGTCAGTATCAGGATAATAAAAACGCGGCTGATCCGCCATTGATTTAATTGCGACCTCAAAACCTTGGCTGGTATCAAAATCTTGTTGCTTAAGGATTTGTAATATTTCGGCTTGTATTCGATCAACTTCCGACAGTCCTAATTGATGAATATAGTCTGGGCTATAATTGGAGGTGGTAAAAAACTTTAACGCTAACCGGTAGGCTTTTATCACCATTCGGCAATTTCCAAAAACCATCATCTTCTGTGGCTTTGTCACCAAGCCCTTCAAAATACTGGTTTAATTGAACGTATGCCGGATAAACTGCCTGTTCAATTGACGCCTTTGCGCGATTGAGCAGTTTCTGTTTAGACTCGCTGTTTAGGTTATCGAGCTTGTTAAGTTTCTTCTCAAAGGCGACATAAAGAATATTGTCTTCGGTTTTGGTCGCCACAAATTTGCTCATTTCATCCACTACTCGTTCAATGACAAACTTAGGTGGAATAATATCGGCTTGGGTCCGTAGTTTAATACCGTCCAAAACTTGAGAAAATTTTCTCGGCAATTCATTTAGACGAGCGATATAAAATTCTGCGTCTTGTTCAGAATTAATCTGATGCTGTGATTGCATAAAAGACGGAAAGCCATTTTGCACGCCAAAAAGCTGATTGACTGGGTAGTCATAAAATCGAAATTCCTTCGATTCATACACCAAATCCAATAGATAAGTGGCTATTTTTTTAGACATGAGCTGTTCACTACTTAAAGATGCATCATCGTAGGATTGTAAAACGCCTCTTTCGGATTCTAAGAATTCAAAAAACTGAGTGGTAGACTCTGGGCTAGCATCATCTAGTTTCGCATTATGCCCATGGATACCCATAGCTTCCAAAAAATGCAGCGAAGTTAAGGTTTCAGGGCTATCTAAAACGACTTTCATTGCAAAGCGGTTAAAGAAGTTATTAATGAACCAAGGCTTTCCATACCATTCATGAGCCGCAAAACTACCCGCTAAAACGGCAAAAAATAGAATAATGGCCAAAAACCACAATAGAATTTTTTTAAACATTTTCATCTCCCAATAAAAACTATCTTTTA
Source organism: Enterobacterales bacterium (assembly GCA_030949565.1). Lineage (GTDB taxonomy): Bacteria > Pseudomonadota > Gammaproteobacteria > Enterobacterales > Kangiellaceae. The sequence continues at coordinate 20,922 of JAUZSK010000068.1, read as the reverse complement.
TATATTTTTCGAATCAGTTTATGAAATTGATTCGGTAACAAACGTCTCATTTGATAGGCAAACCACGGTAATCCGCTGGCAATGACCGCCTCTTCACGGCTAGAATCAATCACTTTCAGTAGTTTTTTAACAAAGATATCTACCGGCATACCATTGGCAATTTCATGATCCATTTGACCAAACTGGCTCATATCACCGGTCAGTGCATTGCGGCTAACATCGGTTTGTACCCAGCCGGGGCAAACCACGAGTATTCTTACGCCTTGGTCGCTAATTTCTGCACGTAGGCAATCCATAAATCCTATTAGCGCATGCTTTGCCGCAGAATAAGCGCTGCGAAAATGTGATCCGACTTTGCCTGCGACACTAGAAATACTGATAATAGTACCACCCGCCTCATTAATCATTCGTTTGGCCACTTGCTTGGTTAATGCAATCGTTCCAAAATAATCCACTTCCATAATTTGTCGGTCCACCGCTTCCTGAGTTTCTAAACATAAGGAGCGCTGGCTAATACCACCGTTATTAACCAGATAATCGATATGCCCAAAAGCTAACCAAGCTTGATCGACCTTGGCTTCAAGTGAATCGCTCATCGCGAGATCCAAGGCTATCACTTGATGTTGTTCAGAGTTTCTAAGACTCTCTTTCACTCGATATAAAGTGTCTTCACGACGCGAAGAAAGAATTAGCACTGCGCCGAGATCAGCCAATTGTATCGCCAGTTCTTTGCCGATTCCAGAAGAGGCACCGGTTATCCAAAAAACCTTACCGAAAACACCGGTTCCACTCAATGCGCGCGCTAGTTTTCTATTTTTATTATTTAAAGCTGTTTGAGTCATGTATTAATAGCAACCTAACTTAATGTGATAGTGGCAAATTATAATTCTAGGATGGTGCAGCAAACTAGTGTTGGTTGTTGGTGGACTGTCACTATTGGCAATCCCGTATTTAACAAATTAATAATCTAACCAACTGACTGTCTAACAGTCTGGCAATCTGGCAATCTGGCAATCTGGCAATCTGGCAGAATTTTGAGCCTCTATTAAAACATTGATTGCACCATTTTGGTGCATTTCTTGTGAGAAATAGTTATTTTTGCACCATTTTGGTGCATATTCTTCAGCAAAACCCTATTAAGGCTTTTATTTGCACCAAAATGGTGCAAATAAAAGCGTTTAAGTCAGATAGTGACTGTGGCTGCTAAAAGCTATTCTGTTCGAAAAGCAGTTAAAACAGGCATTCTTGCCGCTCTCCATGCTGGAAAGAATCCGCTGACTAAACCAATGCCAAGCGCCATTTTCATGCCTTGCACTATCAAATCTTGGGATAATTCGAAACTAAACACCACTTGGGTAAAGCTGCCACCAAGGGTCGATGTTGACATACCATCAAACAGTAAAAAGGCACCTAATGCGCCCAGTAGACCACCCAATGCGGACAAGGTTAATGACTCAAACAGCGTCCCGACAAAGGCCGAGCTATTGCTAAAACCAATGGTGCGTAGCGTCGCTATTTCGCGGGAGCGATCAGCCACCGAGGTATACATGGTATTCAATGCACCGGCCAACGCCCCAAGCGCCATAATGCTACTGATGACTTTACCAAAAATAGCCATATAGTTAAGACTTTTACCTTGAGCTGAAAAATAGTCGGCTTCCGTTTCAACATCAATATTGAGCCGTGGATCATTTTTAATATACTCTTTTATCTGTTTAATATCGCCAGCCTCAACCAGTTTGGCGCGAATACTTTGTACACTACTGCCACGATTATAGAGGTTTTGAATCACCCGATAATCAGACCAGAGTTCGCTTTCAAAAACATTACCGCCGGTTGAAAACACACCCACCACTTGCCATTTATTTTTACCAAAACGAATGGTTTTTCCTAATTCAAATCCATCAAATTGTCTAAGGATCCCTGCACCGACGATCATTTCGGTGGTTCCTGTATTAAACAGTCGCCCTTTAATCAACTTAAAGTCTTGACGCATCTTAATCCCTGTTTGACTAGTCCCTCTCAAGGGTATATTAGCTGCCGTTTGACTGGTCTTTTTGATCCCATCGACAATCACATATAACTCTGAAGATAAAATGACTCCCGTTTTATCCTTGGCAATCCCTGGTGCATTTTCAATTAAATCAACCTGACTTTTACTCAGCACGCTATTAAGCTCTGCCGCCGACCCATCTCGCAGAAACATGGCGATGTCGTCCGAACCAGCACCCTTGAGGGTGACTTCAAAGCCTCTTGCCATGGCCAAAAAAGCTAACAAAATCGTCACCACCACCGCACTGGCTATTATCATGGCAAGTGACATCCATAAGCGCCGCGGCAGACTCAGTAGGTTCATCCGAATAACCGCGAAGGACTGTGATAAAAATGAGTTCATAATTAACTCCACCTTTTAAATACAATTGACTGATGACAACCGTCTTGTTTTGAACGCTCACTAGGCACGACTGAAGGCACTTACGATATTTAGTCTAAGAGCATTGATCGCAGGAATGATGCCAGTAACAAAACCGAGTAGCAGCATATAACCGATGGCTTGTGCCCAAGTATTAGGTCCAATGAGTAGGTTAGGTAAAATACCCGCCAATCCTTTAGACACCCCGCCAACCACTAGGTAAGCACCCACCATCCCCAATAGCCCACCGATAAAAGACAGCAAAAAAGACTCGGTTAAAATCATTTTAAAAATTCTCATTGAGCTAAAACCTAAAGTTTTAAACACCGCGATTTCTTTGGTTCTTTCTCTAACCGCAAGTACCATGGTATTGCCAACAACAATTAAAATGGTGAAAAAAGCCATAAAAACTACACCATAAATGATTAACCCGATATTACCAATTTGCTCGATGAAAGCTTTGTTAAAAGCTTTTTCCGTACTGGTTTTAGTTTCCGCCGCCGAATTAACAAAGTTTGCATCAATCGCTTTAGCAACCTGCTCATTTAGGCTGGGAGACTGAGTGGTTAAGATTAGCCAGCCCACAGATGTACCACCAAATGTTTGGGTTTCCTTAAAATATTTATAATGTAAAATCACATAGCTAGTATCGGTTTTTTGGTCGAGCGGTTTAAAGATCCCTTGAATGGTAAATTGCCAGGTATGCCCGCCATCCTTGTGTGAAAATATATTAGAGGAAATAGGAATTTTATCACCCACCTTCCAGCCGTATTGCTCGGCGATCCGCTCACCGATCAACAACCCTGTTTGATTTTTCATCCAATTAGTGTAGTTTTCAGGTTCGATGGTCAACTCATCATAAACCTTAAAGTAGGTCGCTCCTTCGACGGCCATCGTCATTAATTGTTTTGACGGCTCTTGATAGTAACCGCCAAACCAGTTGGCATGCGTCACATTTTTAACCCCGTCAAGCGCTTTTACTTTATTAACATAGGAAAAGGGTAAGGGCTGAGTGAAATTAATTTTATTAATAACGACTAGTCGGTTGTCCGCCGACATTTCTACTCCAGAATCCAAAGCACCTTTTAGCGCAGACACCGCTCCGAAAATAAGAAATGCGATAAATATAGCAAAACAAGTGAGAAATAAACGCATTTTTTTCCGGGTTAAATTCTTATAAACCAGAAATAAATCAGTCATAGGCTCAACTCCTTTTCGACAAATTTACCTTTATCCAAGTGCAATACCCGATTGGCAAATTTTGCGGCAGAAGGATCATGGGTGACCATAATAATAGTCTTTCCAAATTCACGATTCAATAGTTGCAACATTTCAAGAATTTCATCGGCAGTTTGACGATCCAGATCACCAGTTGGCTCGTCACATAGCAAAAGTTTTGGGTCAGATACGACTGCCCGTGCAATTGCCACGCGCTGTTGTTGTCCGCCTGAAAGCTCGCCCGGCATATGTTTAGCGCGGTCTTTTAATCCCACCAATTCCAGTGCCGTTTCTACTCGCTGACTGCGTTCTTTACTTTTTAATTGAGTCAGTAATAGTGGCAGTTCGACATTTCGATGGGCATTAAGCATTGGCATTAAATTATAGAATTGGAATATAAAGCCCACATTGCTAGCGCGCCATTTGGCTAACTGATTCTCCGATAATTTTTCAATCCCTTTGCCATCAAATTCAACCTCACCGGAAGTCGGCTGATCGACACCGCCGAGCATATTGAGCAAGGTGGTCTTACCGGAACCTGATGGTCCCATAATTGCCACAAAATCGCCTTCTTTAATGCTCAGGTTTAGATCTTCAAAAATACTTAAAGTTTCTTTACCTTTGGTAAATCGCTTGACTAGATTGGTTAGTTTAAAAATATTTTTCTCGCTCATAATGAACCCTCATTTTCGGCTTTGAGAAAGGCAACTTTAACGCCCATATCAGGAAGTATTTTCTTGTCTCTTAATTCAATTTTAATACGCACACTGACCGTTGCTTTGCCACGGTCAGCGGTGGGGATGATGGCGATCACTGATGCAGGGATTGACCAATCAGGGTAAGCATCAAGACTCGCTGTGACTCGTTGATTGGGGTAAACTCGGCCAATATAAGACTCATTTACATCGACCTCAATTTCCAAGGATGACATATCCACCAGGGTACAAATACCGGTACGGGTAAAGCCGCCACCGGCTGAACCTGGGGAAACTATTTCACCGGGTTGTGCATTTTTCATTGTCACCACGCCGTCGAAGGGAGCGCGGATTGTGTACTGTTCTAACAACTGTTGTTGGCGTGTTACATTAATTGTGGCGACATTTATTTCGGCCAAAATTTGATTGACCAAGGCATTGGCTTTCTTTCGATTGGTTAGGCTTAAGGTTTTGGCAGCGTCACTAGAATATTGATTATTTTTAACCCGAGTGTAATTAAGAGCCGCTTCAGTCATCGATGCTTTAACACTTTCTAATTGAGCGCTTAGTGATTTTAACTGAGCTTTTGCCTGTTGCAGACTGACCTTGGGTATCGCGTCATCCAGTGTCGCTAATACCTGCCCTTTGACCACTGAAATCCCCTCTTCCGCATTAACCCGCTTAATTAGCCCCATCACTTGCGATGAAACCGTTGCCATGCGTCGAGCGGTGATATAACCGGATGCATTTAATAATATTTCAGTGCCCGATGCTTGACTGCGTGATGTTTGACTGACCGATGTTTGACTGTGCGATGTTTGACTACTTGATGTGCGAGCCTCAACGAGGCTTTGGGGCAGACTGGTTGAGCTCGTAGTATTGCTTTGCTGATCGTCAGTCATCAAACGAGACTTCACTGGGTTAGACGACGCTAGCCGACTCGATTGATCTTTAGCAAAAAAATAATAGCTCAATAAAGAACCCAGTAACAATGAACTGACGCATAGCATCAATAAATTGCCCAAACTATAGCCTTCGGGCAGCTGTTTTAACGCTTTATCGATCTTTAATTTATTTAGCAGCTCACTTTTACTGGCTGTATTTTGAGGGCTTTGCTCAACCATTTTATTATTTCGCTTTATTGATTGATTCTATTATAGATATCACTTTAACTGGTTACAGAGCCTAGGTAAATGCCTTATTAACAGATGTTTACAACTTTGCTCAGCAATTTAGGGCACTGGAAATAGATCTTCTGAAAAATAATCCCTACGGCGTTCAATCCACTCGTTACTTCAGTCCACTCGTTGAATCGTCGCGTTTTTTGAAGTCGGGCGATACAAGGGTAAATATTGATCTTCTATTGGTTGTCGCCTAATCTTTAGAGTCGGCGTCATCATTTCATTCTCAGTGGTCCATTCTTCGCTGCTGATCAGCAATGCGGACAGTTTTTCATGTTTTTCTAAGCCTTGATTGATCTGTTGCAACTTTGCTTGGTATTCATTTAACTGCTTTTTATTAGGTAATTGTGTTTTATCCACAACAATCACCGCGATGGGTTGCGGCAAGTCACTTCCAAAAACACAACACTGGTCAACGGCAAATAAATTTTCCAGTTGTTGTTCAATCGGAACCGGTGAAATATATTTCCCCTTGCTGGTTTTAAAGATCTCCTTGACTCGACCTTTAATGCTCAAGTAGCCTTGCGCATCGATTTCACCTAAATCACCGGTTCTAAGCCAACCATCCTGTACTGCCATAGCACTTAGCTCTGCTTCCTTGTAGTAGCCTTCCATATGACAACTGGCTTTGAGTAGTATTTCGCCATTGGCTGCAATCATGGTTTGGCAAGATTCAAACACCTGTCCAACGGTACCAATTTTTCTAGCGCCAGGCCGATTAACATTGGATATGCCAAGTGTTTCACTCATACCATACGCCTCATAGATGATAACGCCTAAACGCTCCCACCAGTGAATCGTATCGGTTGAAATAGCCGCAGCACCGGTAATGGCATAACGCAGATTGTCGAAGCCGAGCTTTTTAACCAGATAGCGCCTTAGCCAGCTTCCAAAAATCGGTAGATTGGTGAGTTTCTCAAATAACCACTCACCGCCAAAGCCTGCTTCAATTTTCTGTTTTAGCTTGACCCAAATTCTAGGAACCGCGACGAACATGCTAGGGCGAGTCTGCTTAAGATTGATCGCAAAATGAGGTAGATCATCAACAAAAGAAACTTGGCAACCATAAACCACGCTGGTGAGCTCAATCGCCATTCTTTCCATGATATGAGCCAAGGGAAGATAGGAAAAATAACGATCAGATTGATCAATTTCGATGGTTTTTTGAATGCTATTAACCGCTGAGGATATGGCTCGATAGGAAATAACCACACCTTTAGGAACGCCCGTAGTGCCAGAGGTATAAACAATGGTGGCTGTGTCCTTAACTGACGGTTGATAAAACGCCTGCAAAGGTGGACACTGTTTAATGCTCTCTTTCCAAAAACAAAGGCCATCTATCGGTTTATCGATGGCTATTTTATCCAACTCTGAGGCTATTTGAGTGAGATCAAAATCGCTGCTGAGTTTACCGATAAAGATTAACTGTGTTTCGCTGTGGGTTAAAATCTGATTAATGGTTTTAACGCTGGCTGAAGGATAAATGGGAACACTGATATGCCCAGCGGCCATGATGGCTAAATCAGTTAAAAACCAATCACTGCAATTATTAGAAAAAATGGCAATTTTGCTTTTGGCGGGGTATTTTTGTAGAAAAGAGGCCAATTGAGCCACTTGTTGATAGGCATCGCGCCAACTAGTGGCAGTCCAGTGTTCACCTTTTGCCTGATTTAAAAAACACTGCTCCGGCTTGACCGAAGCCCAATGTTTTACATAACTAGCCGGTGACAGGATTTCCATGATAGAAGGTCTCTTTTATTATATTGTTAACACCTTATCATCTTGTCGCGAATTAAATAAAAATTAAGCCGCCTGAATGAGTGGTGCTAATTCATTATTTTGCTGCATTTCCATAATAATATCACAACCGCCAATAAGCTCTCCATTGACCCACAATTGTGGAAAAGTTGGCCAATTGGCATATTGTGGCAATTCTGCTCGGATGTCGGGGTTTTGCAGAATATCAACATAAGCAAACTCTTTACCGCAAGCCATTAAAGCCTGAACCGTTTGTGAAGAAAAACCACACTGAGGTGCTTCGGGTGAGCCCTTCATATATAAAATAATTTTGTTTTGTTCAATTTGAGACTTAATCTTATCGATAGTGTCCATGGTCATACTCTCTTATGGGTTATCTTAGGGTTATCTAATTTTTAGCTAGCGTATTTGCTAACGAAAAGGCCTTTTAAATAGTTTTAAATAGTCTTCAATAGTCAGTAATTGATTTATTGCTTTGGCTACTTTATCGGTATTAATTATATCGCTAAAAAAGCTTAAACACTAGTTTTTATGCTTTCAATCGAGTATTGCGACAGGGCAACCGCATACTTTGTACTAATTTTGACCAAAGATTAGTTCAGAGCGGAAATTTATCACTCCATCCTGCCTGCTTCAATTTACCTCTCATACTATTTTTTGAGGGTGTAGTTTCGTTAAGTTCAAAGCAAATCGTCGGATAACAGCTAACATTTTCAGCTCCGTCACCATTTCCGATCCGACAGTCATCTTCTTTAAACGTCACATCAAGGATCCAATGGGTGCTTTCCACTCCCCAATGACTGCGAATGGCTTTACCTATTCTTTCCACATCCGGCGCCAAAGAACTAATGTAATACAAGGTTTCTTGCTGCACCACTTCACCTTTAAAATGTCGCTCTCGCTCAACCTCAATAACCGGTTTGAATATTGGACCGAATTACTCGCCTCCACTAATCCATTCATTCACTCTGAGTTGCCTATACTTCCCAACTTCAATGCGACCATGACCACTATCAACTTCCTCAAACTCTTCAATAAACTCAGGTGTTTTCTTGATTTTACCTGGAAATAACCGGCAATTTCATGACGTAATTTCTTATGGTTCAATTTGACACAAAGCACATAGTCCGCTTTCTTTTCAACAATAGTATTGACGATTTTTCTGTGTATTCATCGCATCGGCGCTTATCAACGCACCTTTGATATTCAGCACATTGAGCATGTCAATAACCGAAGCATTTTCATTTTTTTTACCCGTCGATTTTAATTGAGCAAGAACCAATCCTTGTGAGCGACTCCAAGCGGTAATACTGTGTAATGCGGTTTGCCCTATCTCCATCAAATGAACGGCGTAATGTTTTTCCATCAAGCGCTATTTGTTCTTGCCCCTTATCGACCCTCACTTCATTAACCCAATTAATAAATGCCCGGCTTAATTGTGCAGGCTCGATTGCCCTTAGTGATCCGAGCAATGGTGTCATCGACCAGGTATTCCGTTTTTAAAGTCTCTATTATTGTCTTAGCCAATCGAGCTTGTTATCGCCAAACTCTTTAATGTCCTTCCAGCCTTCTGCACCTGATAATACAGCACTTACCGTTAAAAATAGCACATCTAAGGTCATGTTTAACGTTAATATTCGTTCGTGGATCTTCTATTGAAGTAAAATGGTCTATAAATGTCATGAGCAGTATCTCCTCGTGGTTGATACTGATCTGATCACCAATTTACCTAAAAGTTCAATAAAGTACGATCTTGCCCTGAGTATTGCGAGAGGCTTTGCTAAACTAAATTGCTATTAACCATTAAGTGACTGCATCATTTGCTTAATTTCCTGTTGAGACTCCTTAACAAATAATAAACTTTCACCCTTGTCTAAAGACAGCATAGGATTTTTTTTGAAGTAGGCTAAGCGCTCTAAACTGGGCATTTTCTTAAATTCTGTGGTGCCTAGGTAACTGTGCCAAATGGCTAAATTAACCAGATCAACCAGTGGTTCACCATGATTTTGTTCCCATTCCATAATCCCAGCAGCAACTTGGCGCAAATCATCGGTTAAACCCCAACTGGAAATCGCCCTTACACCTATTTTTTTAGAAAATATCGTTATCTTTTGCCAATATTTTAAAATCTCTTGCTCACTTTCACCCTGCTCTACCAGTTTAATAATTACTGGAATCATTCCTACGTTATGTAGTAGACCTGCAATCGATGCTCGTTCCGGATCCGCGCTGTTAAGGTTATCAGCTATCACAAAAGCTAACGCAGACACTCGACAGGCTCGTTTCCAAACGTGGCTTAAGAGCTTTTTGGTTAGTCTATCTTGGGTGCTAAATAGAGAACGGATGGCAAAAACCAAAGCGCTAGTACGAGTAGACTGCATGCCCATCCGCGACAATGCAAGTGGTACCGATTCAATTCGTCCTACCCCTCGGTATAGCGGCGAATTAGCCAAATTGATCAAATAAGCGGTAAAGGAAGGATCAAGACCTCACGATAGAGGCTAATTTATTCAAATCCATTAATGGATCTTTAACCGCTTTTCTAACTTTAAAGGCGATAGCTGGAAGCGCTGGCAAATTGAAATTACCTTCGAGTATATCCTTCTCAATTTGTAGAAAAATCCGGATTAGCTTCATTAATTGTCCTGTTTTGAGTATTTATTAGTATTCAAGGCTAAAAATAATTTTCTATTGCCAAAAAGTACCACCATGGACGATCTCTCACAGCAGAAATGGTTAATTTCCTACAAATCAATAGGATATGGCTTACATTAATTCTATACCAATTCTAGGATAATGAAGCCCTAAATTGTCTTCACCGCATAAATTGCGGCAATTTAGTTCGCTAAAAGCCCGTTTAGCACTCTAAAAATGACAATTTAGACTAAAACTTAATAAGTTTGACTTAAATCCAAGTTTATTTTCGCTTGGAAATCATTCTCTACACTATAACAAGGATTGTTTATGAAGATATTTATTAGCATTATAATAATGATACTACTCAACGGAATCAGATTAGGCCAGCTTTCTGCCGAAATCTATCAATGGACTGACCCTAATGGCGGCATGCATTTCAGCGATTCGGAAAGCCCAATCCAAACCACCAAACGAGTTGTTTTGCTACCTATTCCCAGTATAAAAACTAAAATGGTAAAACCTATAATAAGGCAAATAACGCCCTCTCGATCCAGCCCGCAGAACAAGTCAGATGAAAACATCTGTCAAACTTTAACTCAAAAAATCAACCGAATTGAAAAGAAACTATCTCAGCGTCATTCAGCATCTCGATTTGACCAACTCATTTCAGATCTAAAGCAACTAAGATGGAACAAGTTAAAAAATTGTTAAACCTAAACTAACCTGTAGGATTGGTGAACCGAGTGCTGAAACAAAAAGCTAAGCAGGGCATGAGTAGCCCAATAAAAAATTGAGTGGTCACCTTGTGGGCGATGAGCCAGTTTTTTATATCACTATGCATACTGTGAGCTGGCGCTAATCATCGTGATTCTACTGATTAATTTCGGTTAAAGCACTAGCGTGTAGCTATCATTTTAATGATCAGAATGAATCCTTTAGGGTATACTCATAGCTGCAAACATTGATGATGATAATATGACCACCGATAACAGCGACCAATTTAGGCAACTCCAATTTATTCAGCAGCTTCCCATCGATGCTAAACGAATTGGGCAATCCTATCCGAATATACAGGCTAACATAGAATCAGCCAAAGGCTGTCTGCTATTGAGCAATTTAGCATCGGATAAAAATGTTACAACAAACTTCCCTGATAATTTAGCCCGCCAAAAAATAGCGAAAGCCACTCAGTTTTTAGGGCAAGAATTGAAGCTAATCATTTTTGATGCCAGAGAATCCTTTGATGTTAATAGCTTTTGCGCTATTTGTGGTTGCCTTGTTGCCAAGGGGACCATTTTGGTAATTCTGCCACAGCATTTTAATTTAAATAAAAAGATAGTTGATGATAATGCTTACCGAGGCCTCGCTTGCCTTAACCGTTTACAGCGCTATTCTACAATCATTAAACCCGAATTAGAAACCTCTCTGACTGAACATAAACGGTTAGAGGACACCGCCACAGTTAAAGCTTTTCCACAACAAATACCCTCTAACCAAGCATTGCAACAGCAGCAGCAAGTCATTTCGCAAATAAAAAGATGTGCCACCGGTCACGCAAGACGTCCCTTAATATTAAGTGCCCACCGTGGTCGAGGTAAATCGGCTGCTTTAGGTATCGCTTGCGCTGAACTGGTTTATGAAAAAAACAAAGCAATCACTATCTGTTCGACTCGGAAATCCAATTTGAAAGTATTCTACACTCATTATTTTGAAAGGTTACAGAATTTGAGTGGCGATACAATTGACCTCAATCAATCTCTAGCAGAGAACTTTATTGAGTTTATACCGCCTGATCAACTGGCTGAGTTAGAACCGAGTCACCAGCTTTTTATTGTAGAGGAAGCTGGAAGCATCCCGGTACAGCTACTCAAGAAAATAGCAAGCAAAAGTAACCGTCTTATTTTTTCGACTACTCTCGATGGTTATGAAGGCAATGGACAAGGATTTGAACTACGCTTCATACCATTTTTAAGTAAACTATTTCGACAAATTAATCGAGCAGAACTAACCATACCCATGCGCTGGAGTGCTAATGATCCGTTAGAGAAAGCGATCAATAATGCCTTTTTATTAGCAAATACTAGCCAAGATAGACAACAAAAACGGATTGAACAGTCAATACCTAGCATTCATTGCAAAGCGATCAGCCAGCAACAGCTGAATGACGATGAGGAATTATTGAAAACCATTTTTAGGTTACTAGTCACGGCTCATTATCAAACACGGCCGAGTGATCTGGAATCCTTGTTAAGCGATCCTAACTGGCTTGTATTTGCCAGCTTTGCAGGACAACAATTAATAGCTGCTTGTGTCCTGAGTGATGAAGGGCAATTAGATCAAGAGCTATGTGCTGCCATAGAAAAAGGGAGTAAACGCCTCAAAGGTCATCTTTTACCTCAATCACTAATGGCTTACCAAGGGATTGAGTTAGCGGGCTGTCTACACTATTGGCGTATAATTCGAATCGCAGTCTTAGCTCAATTTAGACGTCAGAATGTCGCTAGCGAATTAATTGATAAGGTTAAACAACAGGCAAAACAAGCCTCGGTAGATATCCTTGGCGCCAGCTATGCAATGTTCCAAGATGTGCTCAGTTTTTGGTATCACTGTGAGTTTCAATGTACCCGAATTGCGCTCAAAAAAGAATCTTCAACAGGTAGCCATCCGGCTGAATTTTTATGGCTCTGCCAAGCGCAAAATAAAGAGCATTTCAAGCAATCACTAAATCAGTTTAACCAATCATTTTTACATGCTTTAGCAACTAATTATCGTTCGTTCGATCCTCAGCACTTGCAAATAATTATCGACCAACAAATCGCCCCTACATTCCATAATGCCTGCACTATGGAATTCTCAGCACTTAGCTCAAAATCATTGCGTCAACAAAGTAATGATCGACAGCATTACAATTTAAAGGAAGTTAAGCGTTATATTGAGCAGGCGCGAAGCTTTGAAATGGTCGAATGGCATCTTTACCATTTCGTCATCGATTACTGGATATTAAAAAATAGTACTCAAAATTTAACCCCATGGGAAAAACAAATTTTGATGTATAAACTCTTTCAAAACAAAAACTGGCATAGTGTTGCCAAACGTTTCAACCAACAATTATCTGATACAGCTTGTAATCCGAGTAAAAAACTCGCGCAACAAGGATTACGAAAAATTATTGCTAAACTGCTAGACCATTAAAAATTGTAAACTAAAGTGAAGGCGGTGACCGTATCTAACTGTTGAGTATCCACTCTTACTTGAGACTGATGAATTGCGGTTAGAGATAATTTAAGCGCTAAGTTTTGAACGATATTGGCACTTAATCCTGAATAGGATTTTGTGACGCTATTATCCGCACCCACACCAATAGAGAGTTTTTGTTCAAATTGTGAGTTTTTAGAAATTTTCCAAATATAATGCCCCGCTAGTCTAAACACTGTTTCTTTTTGGATTTCTGAGGGTAATGTTAAAGTCTGTTTCTTTCTGGTCTCTCGATAACCCAAACCTATTTCCACATCCAAATCAGAGTTTTCAGCAAATTTTATGCTTAGACCGCGTCCAACAGAAACATATGCCTGATAATCGTTATCGGAGAATCGATCATCATCATAGTTAGCAAGAATAAAGGCATAGCCCTTTTCTGTATATTTATAGTCCGTTTTGGCTTCGGCAAAATACCGTTCCGCATTGGTCTTAACCAATTGACTACTAGTATCTTCGGCTGAACCAAAAATAGCTTTGAGGTCAAATGAATGACGCCAATGCTCAACTTCATAACTCCATGCAAAGCGACCGTTAATACTGGTGGTTTGAGTGTTACCGCTAGTAGCGACATAACCAAATTCGATATTTGATTTCCAGGCGGACTTCTCTTCAGCATTTTTGCCAGCAACAATTTTGTCTGCGGCCTTGTCAGTGTCCTCATTATTGACATCCTGCGCCAAGCAACTTGAAGAAAGCAACAGTCCGATAAGGCTGAAAACAAGCAATGTAACATTAAAATTTAGTGGCTTTTGCATCATATAAAATATTTGAGTCATAAAATAGCGGCGCATTTTATCAGAGACTACTATTTATTGTCACCATTTTATTGTGTCTAGGATGGAAAGGATCGCCCCTAACTCTTATAGAGAGATCGGCTATAGTTGCCACGCATAAGAAAACTTAACAAACAAGGTTCTGTCTAAACGTTTAAACTCTTGTAGAGAGTTACTTCGATAGCCATTGTCCGAATAACCGAAGTAAAACAGCGTAAAAGGATCAAGTTGGTAGGAGTAGAGTAATTGGCTGGCTAAAGAACGATCGACGCCCACACGACTGGATTGTAGCGTGAGACGTAGAAAACTGTTAACACTGATTTGATAAGCGGCTCTAAAATTGCCAATATGGACGTTAAATACTTCCATGTTGTCAACTTCTAATTTTTGATTAGTGTAATCCAGAGTTAAGCGCCAATGGTCATTCACTTGATACTCGGCTGTCGGCACAAGGGTGGTTACCTTACCCTGTCGCCCAGTAGAAAAATCAATGTCATCGCCCCACTCAATGGTTAACCCAAGATCAAAACCAGCCACCGGTGTAAATTGACCGTAAAGCGTATTAAGTTGAGTATCATAAGGTTGCAACAGTAGACTAGGGTGAGCATTGGATGGAATCGTTTGAGCAACAAAATTTTGAATATCTGTTTTATGGATTATACCAAATTCAGATTGGTAAATACCACTACCCGTCATACCGTAAAAACGAATATCATTTAGCTGTTTTCCATCAGTATCAAAAACTTGGTAAAAGTGTAACTTGCGGTTATATTCTTCCACCATTTATTTTGGTTGCTTGGATACCAATTGCGATCGAGTTGCAGTGAACTTGCGCGCCAGTTGCTTCGGCTGACGAAGCCTGAATCGGCTCGAAAACCCTTGCCAAAGTTATGGTGAGTTAAATAAACCCCCAATCTCTGGTTGAATGGGTATAGTTTACGGAATATGCTTGTCCCGATTGATTGGCAGGCAGATTATAATTTTGTTGAACGACTAATGGATTCTGAGTTTCAGTGTCAATTAACTGAATCTTTAGATAGTCACTATCGCCAAACCAGTATTTACTATCAAAAGACAACATCTTGTTGCTATATTCCTCACCCTCTCTTTGGGTGTAGGTAAAACCCGCATTGCCTTTTTTACCTAAGTCATAGCGGTATCTTAATATATTGTTATTGCTAACCACGCCATTCAAACTGACTAATCGAGAACTTTGATTATCTGGCAGTAAAAAAGTGGTGTCTTTATCGCTGAGAGAAATTAAACCGTAACTATGCTCACCCGACTTACCGGTTAGTTTTAAACCGTATTCTGGTTCACCAAACAGTTTGGTGTAAACCAATCGACTCCAATTTGAGAAATAATCCGAACCATCCAAAAAGAAAGCTCGCTTTTCCGAGGTGCGAACAGCAAATCGTTTATTCACTTCCAATTGAATCTCATCGGCTTCAACTTGTGAAAAATCAGGGTTAATGGTGGCGTTAAGAAATACATTTTGATTAATTCCCCAGCGCACATCAATGCTTTCTCGGTCAACCACTCCGTCACCAACCCAAGGTGATCCAAAAGGCTCAGCACGGGTCTGATTATTTGAAAAAGTAACAGCCGGAATAATCGTCAGGTTTTTCGCTGGGGTAATGGTTTCAAAACCGACAAAGGTATCGAACTGACATAGCTGACAATCACGATTGCGGTCATGTCTTACGCTACTGAATTCATGTTTAACATCGCGGATCCAAGTTCGAGAAAACTTAATTTTCCACTCTTTAAGGTTCGTGTTTTGGGCAAATCGGAGCGATTTAAGAGGAATAGCCATTTCAACTTGATAGCCTTGCGGATTAAGAGCCCCAGCGCTATGCCAGATAGTATCCCATCCAACGTCAGTATTGCTCGCCACTTCATCAATAATCGCATCAGCTTGTACGCCAATGGCGTTGGTAAAAAATTGGTAGCCACGGCGAGAATCATCAAAGGTATCGAGGGTGACACCCACATAATCACTACGCCAAAGATCGTCTCTTTCTGATAAATAAGCCCTAATTTTTTCTGGATAGGGTTCATAAGCGTTAAAGCCGATGTAGAGATATTCACCATCCTCAAATATAAAAGCTTGGGTTTCAACCGCTGCGGCTATATTCTCACCGGGATCAATTTCATAGGCTATTGAGATAACAAGCGCCGATGCCCACGCTTTATCGTCAAGTGAACCATCAAGGTTAATCACCTGATCTAAATGAGGAATATGGTTACCCGCCAATTCGCTATTGGAGGCCTGTCCCTTTAAAGAAATTAAGCAAAATACAAGAAAAAAGCATCCTGCTAGCTTGTTTTTAACCATCTAAAGCAATTTTCCATAAATATTATTATTAGCGACACTTCCAATATTCAAGAGAAAGTATGTCTAGTTGTTTTATCCTGAACTGATAAGGACTATGGCCTAATCTTGTAAACTGACATAAGATATCAAAAATTGAAGTTAATTCAAACAACAAAAGCCAAAATAACCCTAATAAACCAATAATTTTAGATACTTTGTGGTCTTTTTGATAAATAATCGAAAAAAACTAGCATTCTTTAACTAATGACATGGAATTATTTTACCTATTTAAAACCAGTTTAGTGTCGTTTTTCATCCTATGTCAGAATAGTCTTAACAAAGTCGAATTCAGCCTATTTATTGATATAGGTCTGTATGAGTATTTGAGTTATGTTATAAGCTATTTTAAACGGGTAATATCCTGTGATAATATAACTGTTGGTTATAAACCACCTAGCTACTATGCCTAAGACAGCAAATCAACATAAAAGGAAGTACATTCGTGAGTCAAATTGATACCTTAAAACCCCGTCAAGTTTGGTCGTTATTCAAACATATCTGTGATATTCCTCACCCGTCCAAGCATGAAATAAAGCTTCGAGATCATATAAAAGAGCTCTGTGATGCCAAAGATTTACATACAATTATTGATAAAACGGGTAATTTAATCGTTAAAAAATCAGCAACAAAAGGCATGGAGAATAGACTCGGAGTGGTTATGCAAGGTCATGTTGATATGGTGCCACAAAAAAATGCCGATTCTGATCATAATTTTGTTACCGACCCCATTACCACCTATGTTGATGGTGACTGGTTAAAGGCACAGGGAACAACGCTCGGCTCCGATAACGGGCTGGGGGTAGCCGCTGGGTTAGCGGTAATGCTATCTGACGATATTCCACACGGACCTTTAGAGCTTTTATGTACCATTGAAGAAGAAACATCAATGAAAGGTGCTTTCGGTTTAGAAGCCGGAATTCTAACCTCCGATATTTTAATGAATTTAGATACTGAAGATGAAGGTGAGCTTTATGTCGGTTGTGCTGGTGGTGCTGATATAGTTGCTAAAATCCCACTAAAGACAATACCAACACCACACGACTCTATAGGGTTTGAAATTGCTGTAACAGGTTTGCGTGGTGGACATTCTGGGCTGGATATTGATCAAGGTCGTGCTAATGCGAATCAATTAGTCAATCGTTTTTTACTGACCCATGCCGAAGCTTTAGGTGTCGCTGTTGCACAATTTAATGGTGGTACGCTGCGTAATGCAATTCCTCGAGAATCTTTCACCCTAATAGCGATAGCCCCTTCTAATCGACAAGCTTTGGAATCAACTATCAAAGACTTTGAATCGTTAATGCGACAAGAGTATGGCAAAACCGAACCCAATTTATCAATAAAGTTAATCCAGAAAGAAGTACCATCCAAGATTTTTACTAAAGATTTACAACATCAATTTTGTCTAGCCGTCGCCGCCTGTGTCAATGGTGTGATCCGTATGAGCGATCAGTTTGAGGGGATTGTGGAAACCTCAAATAATCTAGGCATCGTTAAATCCAATCATCAATATATTGAAGTGGTATCATTAGCCCGTAGCCTCGTTAACTCGGCTAGAGACTACGCTTGCCGTTCCATCGCAGCAACCTTTGAACTTATCGGCGCCGAGACACAAATTGAAGGCGCCTATCCTGGTTGGAAACCTAATCCAGACTCAGCTATTTTGAATACCATGATTGAAGCCTATGAAAATTTATTTGGCAAAAAGCCGGCAGTTAAAGTGATCCATGCCGGGCTAGAGTGTGGCTTATTAGGTGAACCCTACCCTAATCTCGATATGATCTCCTTCGGACCGACCATAAAAGGTGCTCACTCGCCCGATGAAAGAGCTCATATTGCGTCAGTGCAGAAGTTTTGGGATTATTTGCTTTATAGTTTGAAAAATATACCCCATCGATAATGCTGGATATACAAAAAAGCCCGCTAAGTAGCGGAGAGATTGAACAAAGAAATACGTTGCTGCCTCGGCCTTGGGCGGGATGACTTCGCGCTGTCCTGCGCTTCGCCCTGCGGGCCGCCTCCGTACCTACGGCGTTCAAAATTGTTCCCGACAATTTTGTCGAACCCTGACCAGGCTTCTCACCCTTAACTTTCCACCAAATACAAAAAAGCCCGCTAGGTAGCGGGCTTTTTTGTATTTGGCGGAGAGATAGGGATTCGAACCCTAGGCGGGCTACAAACCCGCGCCGGTTTTCAAGACCGGTGCATTCGACCACTCTGCCATCTCTCCAAGAGCGCGCATATTACATGAATCTATATACAGATTAAAGAATAAATTGCTTAAAATCATGATTTTTTTTCTCCGCAGGCTGAAATGATCAAATAATGTTACAATTTCCGCGAAAAGACTTGACCTAAGGGCTTGGGATGATTAGTTTTAATCGCTATTATAAAGATATCAGTTTCAATTAATTTTGAATTACACATTAATACGGAGCAACAGCTATGAGACAAAATTCACCCGTCATTGAAAGGGCTCGCGATAGCGGCCACTCCATTGAAATCAATAAGGTACTTAAGAATACCTATTTATTGTTATCTGATGACGTTATTGGTAAGCGCCATTGCCGCTGCAACCACCATGGCAATGCAAATCAGTCAAGGGACAGCGATGATCATGATGCTTGTTTCCTTCGGACTAATCTTTGTGGTTAATCGCAAAGCAGACAAAGCCAGTGGCATCATTTGGATTTTTGCTTTTACTGGGCTTATGGGGGCGTCTTTAGGGCCGATGCTTAATTATTATGCCGCTATGCCCAATGGTGGTTCACTCATCATGCAGGCATTGGGTGGTACAGCCTTTATTTTCTTATCACTTTCTGGCTATGTTCTTACCACTAAGAAAGACTTCTCTTTTATGGGCGGCTTCCTGTTTGTTGGTTTACTGGTCGCGATAGCGGTTATGATTGCTAACTGGTTTTTTCAGATCCCTGCCTTATCCATGGCTTTGAGCGCAGCAATTATTGTCATTATGTCTGGATTCATACTTTTTGATACCAGCCGTATTATTAACGGCGGTGAAACCAACTATATTCGCGCAACAGTCTCTCTGTATTTGAATATTTATAATATTTTGTGAAGCATCTACTCGAGCCTACAGGTGCGGGTGATGACTAACACTTATTGATTTTGTGCCAATTAAAAAGCCCGCTAAATGCGGGCTTTTTATTTTAATCCAGTCTTGTTTTCTTGCTACACCACGCCATAGGCCAACATGGCATTAGCGACCTTAACAAATCCAGCAGGCCATGCGCCTTTAACGTAATCCACATAACCGTTACCGCCACCATATTTCAGGCATTGTTGATGGATATCAGACATGATATTTCGTAAGCGCTCGTCTAACTCTTTGCGTGACCAAGATATTCGTTGACTATTTTGGGACATTTCCAAACCAGAAACCGCAACACCGCCCGCATTTGAAGCTTTACCTGGCGCATATAGTACTTTGTTGTCATGGAAAACATGAATAGCATCAATAAAGGTCGGCATATTAGCCCCTTCAGCAATTGCGATAATTCCATTTTTTACTAGGGTTTTAGCGTTTTCCACTGATATCTCATTTTGCGTCGCGCAAGGCAATGCGATTTGGCAAGGAACATCCCAAGGACGTTTACCTTGATGATAATCACAGCCAAATTTCTCCGCGTATTCACTAATTCTTCCACGACGAATCGTTTTAAGATCAATAATGAAGGCTAGTTTTTCTTCTGAAATACCATCCTTGTCGTAAATGTAGCCACCGGAATCAGACATGGTTAAAACTTTCGCACCAAGTTGAATGGCTTTTTCCGCGGCATATTGGGCCACATTTCCAGACCCCGAAATAACAACCTCCTTACCTTTCAAACTATCGCCACGATGATTAAGCATCAACTCCATAAAATAAACCGTCCCATAGCCCGTTGCTTCGGTTCTAATGAGGCTACCACCAAATTCTAACGACTTGCCGGTTAAAGTACCTGTAAATTCATTTTCTAAACGCTTATATTGACCAAATAAATAGCCTATTTCCCTTGCTCCAACACCAATATCACCGGCAGGCACGTCACGATTAGGACCTATATGCTTATGTAACTCAGTCATAAAGGACTGACAAAATCGCATAACTTCACGGTCAGACTTTCCCTTCGGGTTAAAATCAGACCCGCCTTTGCCTCCACCCATAGGTAAAGTTGTTAAGCTATTTTTAAATACTTGCTCAAAACCTAAAAATTTAAGGACACTTTGATTAACGCTGGGATGAAATCTTAAACCACCCTTATATGGTCCAATGGCATTGTTATATTGTACCCGATAGCCTCGATTGACTCGTATATTGCCTTCATCATCAGCCCAACAAACACGAAAAGAAATAATTCTATCGGGCTCTGTCATTCTTTCCAATAATGCTGCATCGCCATATTGTGGATGCTGGTTAACAAAGGGAATAATATCTTCAGCAACCTCCTGAACCGCTTGATGAAACTCGGTTTCACCAGGATTACGGCGTATTAGCCCTTGCATAAACTCGTCTAATTCCAGTGTCTTAATTTGCATAGTATTACTCAGTTATTGTTAATGTTTTTAATCTCGAAATGACCACTTAAAGCATCATTTGTCCTTATATTGT
>JAUZSK010000067.1 GCA_030949565.1 Enterobacterales bacterium | reverse complement strand
TTGGTGCTGCAAAGGTCGATTAAGCTTGAAAATAGTCGTAACGACCAGCCCTATCACATCAGTATTCACCCACAGGCACAACAATTGATGGTTCAGTTTGCCGATGGGGACGCTAGGCGTTTATTAAATTTAGTGGAAATGGCTATCCAGATATCGGCGCCTCAAAGTCCAGCTAGCCGCAATGAATTATCAGATTCAGAAGAAATATCAGACAGTCAGAAAATAGTTATCGATAGAAAGCAAATTGAGCCCTTGCTGATGGATAATCATCGTCGTTTTGATAATCAGGGTGAAGCTTTTTATGATCAAATATCAGCCTTGCATAAGTCGGTTCGAGGCTCTAATCCAGATGGTGCGCTTTATTGGTTTTGTCGGATGCTCGATGGAGGCTGTGACCCGCTATATATTGCTCGACGTGTGGTGCGTATGGCCAGTGAGGATATAGGTAATGCCGATCCAAGAGCCTTACAGCTAGCCATCAATGCATGGGATGTACAGCAGCGATTGGGTAGCCCGGAAGGTGAACTGGCCATCGCTCAGGCGGTTATCTATCTCGCTGTAGCTGCCAAAAGCAATGCGGTATACAGCGCATTTAACGCTTGCATGGCTGAAGTTAAAAAAGAGCCCAGTTTTGAGGTCCCATTGCATCTACGTAATGCACCAACTGAATTGTTAAAATCCTTAGATTATGGAACAGAGTACCGCTATGATC
Source organism: Enterobacterales bacterium (assembly GCA_030949565.1). GTDB lineage: Bacteria > Pseudomonadota > Gammaproteobacteria > Enterobacterales > Kangiellaceae. Next base: position 2,092 of record JAUZSK010000067.1, on the reverse strand, counting down.
ACAATGAGTCCGAAGGGTTTTCCGCTGGACAGACTTATTTACCCCCAGAAAAGGCCTCCGCTGGCTATTACCAGCCAGTTGATCGCGGTTTTAGAAAAGAAAATAAGCGAGAAAATGGCCTATTTAGCCCAAAAAAGCCAAGAGTTTAGCGATAAATAAGCAAATTATTTGCTCAATAATAACTGCTTGTGTTTTAATCCTAATCCTTTAGTCGCAAGCCATTAAAAAGGGTGATGGCGAGCAGTATTTCAACCATGAGAAGACCCAATGCAAGCAATGGTTTCGCAGATTATCCCGAGTTTAGTGGTCGCGTCCGGTGGTGCACTCGGCGCTATGAGTCGTTATTGGGTGAGAGAGTTTTTACCCAGTGTCACCGCCAGCGAGTTTCCTTTTAGTACCCTACTGGTTAATGTGGTTGGTTGCTTTTTGTCTGGTTTTGTTTATATGTGGCTTGAAACGAGTGGCAATCATTGGTCTACAGACAAACTTTTATTCTTCTTTGTAGGCTTTTTAGGTGCTTTCACCACTTTTTCGGCATTCGCTTTGGATAGTTTTTTACTTTATCACCAACAACAATTTTTTAAGCTGATGATTAATATCGGTGGAAATTATATTTTATGCCTGATGGCGATTTTTATTGGTGCTATGTTGGGTGCTAAACTTGGTAGCTTTGGTAGTTAGACATAGTTATTTATTAGGCATAGTTATTTAATTGCCACGATTTGTATTTATTATTTTTAGGAAATCATATGATTGACCCCAAATTATTTAGGAATGAATTAGATGCTGTGGTTAACAATTTAGCCCGTCGCGGATTCCAGTTAGACAAAGATAATTATTTAGCGCTAGAGGAACAACGTAAAGCATTGCAGGTTAAAACTCAGTCACTACAAAATGAGCGCAAGACTTTTTCACAAAAAATCGGTCAAGCAAAAAGGACTGGAGAGGACGCGCAAGACTTGATGGATCAGGTCAGCGGTATCGCACAACAATTAGAGCTGACAAAAACTCAGTTCGATCAGGTGCAATCCCAGTTAGATGATTTATTTCACGGTTTACCCAATCTACTCAGTGATGATGTTCCGCCAGGGCTGACTGAGGATGACAATCAACAAGTTTCACTGTGGGGTGAACCACCAGAGTTTGATTTTGAACCACTGGATCATACAGAACTTGGTGAGAAATTAAATGGTATTGACTTTGCCATGTCCGCTAAATTGAGTGGTTCTCGTTTCGTTGTGATGCGTTCCGCGATAGCAAAAATGCATCGTGCGTTAATCCAACTGATGCTCGATACCCATAGTATTGAACATGGTTATGAAGAAACCTATGTACCCTATTTAGTCAATCCAGAGTCTCTGTTTGGCACCTCTCAGCTACCTAAATTTGAACAAGATCTATTTAGTGTACAAGGCACTACACAAGACGGGAATCCACTGTATATGATACCTACGGCAGAAGTTCCCTTGACTAATAGTGTAAGGGATACCATTGTCGAGGCCAAAGACTTGCCGATTAAATTAACCGCGCATACACCTTGTTTTCGCAGTGAAGCTGGATCTTATGGTAAAGATGTTAAAGGGCTTATTCGTCAGCATCAGTTCGAGAAGGTTGAATTGGTACAGGTGGTTAAACCTGAAGATTCAATGGCGGCTTTAGAAGAACTGACAGGACATGCGGAGAAAATCCTTCAGTTATTGGAGTTACCCTATCGCAAGATAATTCTTTGTGGAGGAGATATCGGATTTGGTGCTACCAAAACCTACGATCTCGAAGTCTGGTTGCCGGCACAAGATACCTATCGAGAAATTTCCTCCTGTAGCAATATGGGAGATTTCCAAGCTCGGCGTATGAAAGCGCGTTGGAGAAACCCTGAAACCGGTAAGCCGGAACTTTTACACACCCTTAATGGCTCCGGATTGGCAGTAGGGCGAACGCTGGTGGCTATTTTAGAAAATTATCAAACCAAAGAGGGTAAAATCCGAGTGCCGGATGCGTTAAAACCTTGGATGAAAATGGATGTGATTGGGTAGGTTCGATATTCGAGATTAAAAGTAGTTGTCAGTAGCTAGATTAAAACTAACAGGTCTTT
>JAUZSK010000066.1 GCA_030949565.1 Enterobacterales bacterium | reverse complement strand
CTATTCGGCAATAGTGATAGTTGCAGGCTTAATGGTATTTGTTAATTATCATTTTGATTTTATCGCTTTGGCTTGGAAAGCATTTCGACTCCCATCCTTGATATTATCTGATTATTTAATCCCCGATAGTTTGGAGCAACTTCTCGGCTATCAGCCTTCTGAAGCTCTAAACTGGGTGCAATCCACCGCGTCCTCGAAATATTCTTTGGCAACGCTCTTGGCTTTAGAGCAGAATTATACGTGGGCTACTCGAATTATCATTGCCCTGTCACTCTTTTTTGCCAGTTATCAGGTTAGTCGATACAAAAATATGGGCGCAGAAAAACTATCTGCTGAAAACTATTTAAAAAAAATTGTACCCACAGTGCCTGGTGAAGAGCTTCTTGAACATTTTGATCCAAGCAATATACCGCTGGAATATGATTTCTCATTAACACCTAATCAAAATGCCTTTCGTATGCCAGTGTCACTGGTTCCTTTTATTTCATGCTATCCTCCTATTGGAATCAGTCGCAAGGAGATCAATCGACCCATTTGCAAAGGTGGGCAATGGCAAGATTACCGTCAAGATATAGCAACTTGTGTATTTAGCCGTCAGCTCGGTCCTAAATTACCGAGCAAAATTAGTCTTTTTCCTTATCATCTAAAAAAAGTCGTGGCGATTATGTTAGCTAGGTTTTCTGATCCTAAAGAAAAAAACTTGGTCATCAAGCGACTGTCTAAACGTCATTTTTATCAGCGAACATTTTTGATGGGGCTGCTTAAGGAAACTCAAAAGAAAGGCGTTATGCCTCCTAAACGATTTCGCTTTATCTTACATCAGAAAGATCGCTTAATGTATCTAGCACTTTATGGTGTTCGCTCCCGTTTATCTTGGTATGAAGTGGTTGGAATTGTTTCTCATTTTCAGTATGAAACAGCACTAGACAAAGCAATAAAGAAACCACAAATTCAACTGGCTTTATTTGAGTTAGAGCATAGCGTTAAGGCCATGCAAAAACACGATTGTGCGGAGCATAACATTTATGCCTGAGGCGACTAATTTGCTGGTTAGTGAAATTTCAGAACAAGGATTAACACCGGATACACGTCGAGGATATGTTCGTTTTAAAGAAAAAATAGGTGAAGCTTCAGCCTTCCTATTATTTTGTTTCGCTTTATTTATTTTATTAGAACCTTTTCTTAAATTACCTCTGCTTTTTGTACCGGAAATTCTTTTTTTAGTTGGATTATGGTTAGTTAATGCCGCTATTGGCAAAGTGAAAATTCCTAAAAACTTCCGCCATCCACCCGATTATCCGAAAAAACGTCCCTTGTGGTTTCCTCGAAAACGCTACAGAGTCGAAAAAAGTCGTGGCATGGGTGAAATTTATGTCGGTTTTGATTTAGATCGAAAAACCCAGCTATGGCAATCAGGCAAGGATCATCTAACTCATACGCTTGGTCTAGGATCAACCGGATCGGGAAAAACAGTCACCCTACTAGGCAAGCTTTTTTGTTATTTATGCAATGGTTCAGGTGCTTTGTTTAATGATGCTAAAGGTACTAATGAGCTTTATTTTCAGGTGTTGAGTATGCTACGCCGAATGGGTTGCGTTGAAAGCCTAGTGCTGGTTAATTTTCTGGTGGGAAAGCAGCAAGACCCACTGGATCAAACGGTGGATTTAAAGCGTGTGTCAAATAGTCTTGACCTTGTCAGCAATAGCACGCCAGAAATGCTTCGTACTATTTTTATGGGATTGCTTAGACAAACCTCGGGACAAGGTGATATGTGGCGCGCAAAAGTCGGTACTTTGCTGTACGGTATTTTTGTCGCACTTAAAGATAAAGAATCAAAAAACATCATTGTGCTCGACCTGGCTTTTATTCGAGAATTTATTGCCTCAGAAGCCTACTGTTTTCTGTATTTTGATACCCGGATTTCGGAAAAGGCTAAACGCCTAGTAAGGGGTTATCTTAATGAAGCCCCCAATTTTTCGTTGGATTTAGCCAAGTATTACATCCATAAAAAATGTGTTGATCTACTGCAAGAAGATAATTATCAAACGGATGTAGAAAGCCTATTGTGGGAGCGCTATCGAGTAAAACTTAATCCAGTAGGTTTAGCAACGATTCAAAATTTAATCGAAGATCCTTTTGATCAAGAATTATTGGAAGCGCCTTTATCACTATCGGTTTTTACCGAGCAATGGGGTTATTTATCGATGCAGCTTTCTGAATCATTTCAGGTTCTTTTATTCGAGTTTGAACATATTTTTAATCCTAAGTTTATTGCTACTAAGGAAATTGAAATCGCTAATGTCGCATTGGATCGATTGGTTTGTTTACAGTTTATGCCGACGCTAGAAAGGGATGAGGATTCTTTTGCCATGATGGCAAAAATTATGATGGGTTCACTCAGGCCTTTGTTTGCGGAAGGCATCAGTGCTAATGTCAGAGGTAGCAAACAAACCCTACTAGATGGTATGCCCACCAATGCGCGCTTTCCTTTTGCCATTGATTTGGATGAATATCCTCAGTACGGCGGCAAAGCCCCTGGCATGGGTGCGGCGGCGGCACTGGTTCGTTCTATGGGCTTTGCTTTGTCCTTTTGTGCGCAGCAGCTTTCATCACTGATCAAGGAAAATGAAAAGGAGTTTGCAAATGTCTATGGTAATACGGCTAATTTATTTGTGGGCAAAATAAAAGATGAAAAGACCATAGAAAGCGTAATTAAAGCAGCCGGTAAGGGCTACGTGGCAAGACTGGACGGATTTAAAGAACATAAACATAAAATCGGTCGATATCAACGCTCTAAGGAGTTAAAAATCAAGCATGATGATCGATTAAAAGCCAGACAGTTAACCGACCTAGCAGCAGGGCAAGGGTATTTTATTCGTGGCGATACTCTATGCCGTGTGGCATTCTTTGGCATTTTGCTAGGAGGTGAAAACGATATAAAAATTAGTAACAATTCACAGCTTAATTATTTTGTACGTACTGCACCACTATCTGAACAAGCCTTAGATAATTATCGTCAAAAGTTAGTTAAAGTGGATGAAGTTAAGGTCGATTTATCCAATAGAAAACTGCCGAAAACTAGACAAACGACAACCGAGGATCAAGCGGACAAAACTTTAAGCGCCCAAGAAATATTTTCTCAATTTGCCAAATCGAGCTCTTCAAGTGATGAGTGTAAATGATGAAAACAGAATTTATCATTAGCCAATTTGCTCAAAAACCTTGTATAGCCATTTCATTTAAAGAGCCGGAATATCCGGCTTTTGTAACACCTCTGCTATTTTTACCGGAAAAACCTGAGATAGACCAGCAACAGCTATCCGATTACATGGCCAGCCAACTAAACCACCCGATATTTAAAGATATGTTAGCGCTTATCGCATCGGTAGCGGAGGATTATGCAGAAAATGCCGATCAGAAGTAAATTTAATGCTCAATGCTCAATGCTCAATGCACAAAATCGCTGCTTTTGTCGATAATATATTTAGGAATAGTCCAAGTATCGACGAAAATTAGGCCGAATATGATACATTCTAGGTAATATTACATAAAAAAGTGTATCGAATAATGCGTCTCTTTTGTGTAGTATTAGAGGCTTAAATACCACTTTGATTACCTTATAAAGGGATATAGCCTAATGAATACACAACGGAAACTGTTAGCCTTTTGCTTTGGTCTAACCATTAGCTTTTTTAGTTTTACATTAAGTGCAGCAATTCCTGTCGGATATTACGACACTGTTGACGCAAACAATGCAGCCAGCCTACGTATAACCTTGCACGATATTATCAAAGATCATCAGAGATTTCCGTATACAGCATCCACTACAGACACTTGGGATATTTTGGAAACGGCGGATCAAAACCCTGACGATGCGACAAAAATAATCACCCTTTATAAAAATGAAACCTATACCAAAGTGACCGGCGGTAATAATTTTTATAACCGCGAGCATACCTGGCCTAAGTCTTATGGTTTTCCAAGTAATGGTGATACAAATTATCCCTACACCGACATGCATCATCTATTTTTGGCCGATAGTGGTTACAATCTCTGACCCGCAGCAATAAGCCCTATGATGATTGCAATAGCGGTACATTGAAGATGTAACGGTGGCTAACAATGGGCGTGGTGGTGGTGCTACTGATTCAAACTGGACCCTTGGTGATTTTAGTGCGGGAAGTTGGGAAACATGGGACAGCCGAAAAGGAGATGTGGCGCGTGCTCTGATGTATATGGATGTGCGTTATGAAGGCGGTACTCATGGCATCAGTGGTGCGAGTGAACCGGACCTTCATTTTCAACTAATGATCGCGTATTAGTGAAAATTCTTTTACCGGTGGTAATGAAATGGTCGCTTATATGGGGATCCTATCAACTTTAATTAGTTGGCACAAAATGGACCCTGTGGATGATTTTGAGCGTCGCCATAATGATGCCGTTTATGCTTTCCAGACCAATCGCAATCCTTTGTCGATCACCCAGATTATGTATCTTGCGTTTTGAAGGGGTTTGTAACGGTGGTGGCGCTGATACCACGGCACCGGATTTCTCCGGCTAGTCTAGTGGCTAGTGGTGGCAGTCTCAAGATTGACTTAAGCTGGAGCGCCAATAGTGAAACGGACTTGGCGGGATACAAGGTCTATCGACGAGATGTGGCTGGTGGCGCAACGACCACACATTGGATTTCCTATCGCGGCCACTAGTTATAGTGATAGCGGTTTAACCGCTGCAACCAGCTATTTCTATTTGGTCAGTGCGGTGGATTC
>JAUZSK010000065.1 GCA_030949565.1 Enterobacterales bacterium | reverse complement strand
TCTTTGCCCTGCCTCAGCCCTAGCTATCCTCCTGAGGGCGAGGGATTTTATTCCGGCACATAGCCATCAATACCGTCGTAGTTATCGGAGAAGAAGAATTTCTCCATTTGCTCGGTGAGGTATTTTCGAGCACTGGCGTCGGCTAGACTGAGGTGTTTTTCATTGATCAACATGGTTTGGTGTTTCATCCAGAGTTGCCAGGCTTCTTGTGAAATATTTTGTTGTATTTTCTGCCCTAACTCACCGGGAACAGGGGCGAAAGCGATAGGATCGGCTTCTTTTTTCAGTTTTTGGCAAAAGACCATAGTATTTTACTCGGTTAGCTTAAAATATTGCTGCAAAAACAGCTTGATGGGTGTCGGTAAGGCAATTTCGTGCAGTTGATTCAGATTATGCCATGCGAGCATCGGATTTTCAGCGATTAAAAAGGATTTAGTCGATGTTTTTGCCTTATTGCTAGGACTTTGCACGCTGGCTTGCAGCTTAAAATGGCTAAAGGTGTGTGTAAACTGGCCAATCTGATCGAAATCGGTGTTTTTGTCGGTTTCTAACTCGGGCAGACTCCATAAACCGCCCCAAATACCACTCGGAGGGCGTTTTTGTAGCTGAATTTGCTGATCTCTTTGAATTAAAAGCAGGTCCGCGCTACGAGTTGGTATCTTGTTTGTCGGTTTTCGATGAGGGTATTCGGCCGTTTTGCCTTCTAGATGAGCACGGCATTGGTTTTTTAGTGGACATACTAGGCAACGAGGATTGGCGCGATTACAAATATCGGCTCCAAGGTCCATCATGGCTTGATTAAACTCGCCAGTACACTGTTTGGGGGTTAGCTGACGGGATAATTGCCACAGTTGTTGCATCACCGAAGTCTTTCCGTACCAGCCATCGACTAAAAAGTAACGAGCCAGTACGCGCTTTACATTACCATCTAAAATGGCTTCGGGCTTGCCATAAGCAAGGGATAAAATAGCACCAGCGGTTGATTCTCCGATGCCTTTGAGTGACATAAGCGTTTTTAAATCTTGTGGGAATTGACCATTAAAATTATGCCACAATTGTTTGGCGCAAGCATGAAGGTTGCGAGCGCGAGAATAGTAGCCGAGACCTGCCCACAGGGTTAACACCTGATCCATATCGGCCTCCGCTAAGGACTGCAAAGTGGGGAAATGCCGCATAAATTTCTGATAATAGGGAATAACCGTTTTAACTTGGGTTTGCTGTAGCATGATCTCTGAAACCCATACCGAATAACCGGACTTGTTTTGTTGCCACGGCAGATCCTTACGACCTTGTTGGTCGTAAAATTTAAGCATTGAAGTGGAGAAGCCTTCAGGGTTTTGTTTTGTCATGGGTTTTAGTTGTTAGAAAAGTAGCTTCCTACCTCGTTATATAATTCCATAATAATAGGGTATAAATAGAGATAAAGTAATCCACATAATAATCACTAGCGGCACACCAATTCGAATAAAATCAGAGAAGTGATAACCACCAGCATTCATGACGAGAAGATTGGTTTTATAAGCCATGGGCGTCGCGTAGCTGAAGTTTGCACCAAATAATACTGCGATAACAAAAGGCTCAGGTGGTAAACCTAATTGGGAGGCGACGCTAATAGCGATAGGCGTGCCTATGACCGCTGCGGCGTTGTTTGAAACAATATTAGTCAGGATAGCCAGTAGTAGCATTAAGCCACTTAATATAAAGGCGGGATGCCAGCCTGCAGTGGAATAGATAAAGACTTCCGCAAGGTAGTCTGCGCCGCCGGTGACCAGTAGCGCTTCTCCCAGTGCTAAACTGGCAACCACGATCAAAATTACTTGGGTGCTGAGTGCCCTTCCTGCTTCACTCCAATTGATACAGCCCGTCATTAAAAGCAAAAGAACCCCCAGCAGCGCACTGATCGCGATGGGTAGAATACCGACTGCGGCGAAGGTCACAATGGCTAACATAATGGTTAATGCAATCGGTGCTTTAGAGGTATGAGGTAGATCGGTGGTGGCATCAAGGATTAAAAAATCACCTTTTCTCTTCATTTCAGCGATTTTTTCTCGGGCTCCTTGCACCAGTAGAATATCACCTACATGCAGCGATACATTGCCGAGTTTTTTAAACAGGTCGACCTCTTTTCCTTCGCGATGCAGGGCAACCGCAACTAGCGAATATTGATCGACAAAACGGATATTTTTTAGGGTAGATCCTGCTAACGGCGATCCGGGTGCGACAATGACTTCAACCAGCTGTTGATCTTCTGCAGTTAACGGATGATCCTCATCAATTTGCTGCTTTCCGACAAAAAGCTTAGCACCGAGTATGGTTTCATAATCTTTAAGGTTTTCAGCGGTGTCGGAAACTCTTACCTTATCACCGGCATGTAAAATAACATCAGGCATTGGCATAATCCGAATATCGGAGCTCGTACCTTGACGCTGAATTCGATCCACCTTAAGCAGACCGTCTGAGTGCTGAATGATTTCCGCTAAGGTTTTACCTACCGAAAAACCATCTTCATCAATGGTCAAGTGAGCGGTAAAAATTCTGGGATCTTCGTTATCCAGCATAGACTGACGTTCGGGCAGCATTTTAGGCGCGACTAACCACAAATAAGCAATGGCAACGCTGCCAGCGACCAAAGCAGGGACTGCGAAATCAAATAAACCCATTCTCGCCATACCTTGTTCTGCCGCGACCGCAACTACCAGTAAATTGGTTGAAGTGCCAACCGTGGTGGACATACCGCCAACCAAAGTGGCAAAGCCCATGGGCATCAATAATCCAGAAGCCGAGGTTTTTGTTCTTACCGCTACGCTGATTAAAATGGGTAGCATTAACACCACTATCGGTGTGTTATTCATAAAGGCTGACAGAATTCCAGAGACAATAAGGGTGACAAGTAGTGAAAACATCGGGCTGACACGCCACAATTTACCCAGCATTCGGCCCACAGGTTCTAATGCGCCGGTTCTTACCAAGCCTTGACCGGCTATCATCAATGCACAGACGGCGATCAATGCTTCATGTCCAAAGCCATAGAAAAAATCAATCGATTCAATATGTTCGCCATTCTTGTCCGCAAACGGGAAGAGCTCAAAACCAACGGCTAAAATAATCAACACGCCCAAACAGCTAGACTCAAGCTGAATATCTTCACGGCGAAAGAGGTACAAGGCGATGCCAGTTAGTATAAGGACTGCAAGAGCATGATAATTGGGGATCGAAGGAAACATGAGGTAGAGGTAGTCCGTTTAGTCAGTTTTACGGGTCATAATTGAGGTCGTAGAAATCAAAAATAACTGAATTTGAGAGATATTTAGTTCAAGTGGCTATAAAACTAGCATTTTCTAATCAATCGTCAATGCTTTATTGCATCTTTTATTCGCCATAAGCAACAAACCGTTAATGACCTTGCGGTTAGCTATTGATATAATTGATATCTCATACAGATTAAGATAGTTGGTTGTGCATTGCAACAGATTACACGAAAGATCCGCAGTTTTGTTAAACGAGAAGGTCGCATGACCGCTGGGCAAAGCATGGCATTTGAGTCTATGATGCCGATTTATGGTTTCGATTATCAAGATCAAGTGCTAGATTTGACCGGATTATTCGGAAACGACAATCCAGTGACCATTGAGATAGGCTTTGGTATGGGTGCTTCTTTAGCTGTGCAGGCTGCATCTCATCCTGATAGAAACTTTATCGGTATTGAGGTGCACAGACCGGGCGTTGGTGCGTTGCTTTTACGAATGAAAGAACAGCAGTTGTCCAACATTCGGGTGATTAGCCATGATGCCATCGAAGTGTTAAATCACATGATTGCTGATAATAGTTTGCGAGGGTTACAACTGTTTTTTCCTGACCCTTGGCATAAACGAAAGCACCATAAAAGACGAATTGTTAATCAAGAATTCGCTGATCTGGTGGCCAAAAAGATCTGTGGTGGAGGGATTTTGCATATGGCAACGGATTGGCAGGATTATGCCAAGCAGATGCTAAAAATCATGCAACAAGCAAATGGGTGGCAAAACTGCTCGGAAACTGATGATTATGTTCCCAAACCGGAGGGGCGACCAGTGACAAAATTCCAGCAAAGGGGTGAAGGGCTTGGTCATGGAGTGTGGGATTTAATGTTCAAAAGGCTTGAACATTAGCAACTAACTAAAAATGAAATTTTGTCTAAGAAATAGACATTCATTTACTAGGTTTAAAAAGCATGATAAAACAAGTGTCAGCAGCAGAAGCAAAGCTGCTTATCGAAAAAGAAAGTGCTATAGTGATTGATATTAGAGATGCGGCAAGCTTTGCCAATGGGCATATTAAAGATGCCTTTCGAATAGACAATGACAATTTTCAACAATTTGTCGATGAAACCGATAAAAACATACCCATTATTGTCTGCTGTTACCACGGTAACTCCAGTCAGGCGGCAACCGGTGTGATTAATAGTTTGGGATTTACAGGTTATAGTTTGCAAGGAGGTATGAGCTCATGGACCCTTTCTTATCCGGTGGAGCAAGGATAAAAGACTCATTCCCTTTCAAACATTACTCTTAGACAAGACAATAAGCAGTCAAATTAAGGACAAATCCAATATCAGCTAGTCGAAATCTTTACACATTGTAGGGTTAGACAGATGAATTAATCGCCTTATATTAGAAAATTCTAACCTAAACTGGCTAAATACTGACCATATAATTTAAAGTGATTGCGCCGATGGCGTGGTTTTGCGAAAATATCGGTTTTCAAAATACCTCCATTTTTTGAGCAATATTAACCCAAGGAGTATTTATGTCATCACCTTTTCAGCTTGCTAATGCCATCCGTGCATTGAGCATGGATGCAGTACAAAAAGCGAATTCCGGTCACCCTGGCGCACCGATGGGGATGGCAGATATTGCCCAAGTGCTGTGGAATGACCATCTTCAGCATAATCCGAATAATCCTGAATGGGTTAATCGCGACCGATTTGTTTTATCCAATGGTCATGGCTCAATGCTTATCTACTCATTGCTACATTTAACCGGTTACTCTCTTTCCATTGAAGATCTTAAAAATTTCAGGCAATTGCACTCAAAAACACCAGGGCATCCCGAATATGGCTATACTCCGGGCGTTGAAACAACCACGGGTCCGCTAGGACAAGGGGTTTCTAACGCCGTTGGTATGGCTTTAGCTGAAAAAGTATTGGCAGCTCAATTTAACCGCCCTGGTTATGACATTATCAATCATGATACCTATGCTTTTGTTGGTGATGGTTGTCTTATGGAAGGTATTTCGCATGAAGTTTGTTCACTCGCGGGCACCCTTGGACTTGGAAAATTAACCGTATTTTATGATGACAATGGTATTTCTATCGATGGTGAAGTGGAAGGCTGGTTTACCGATGACACAGTTAAGCGTTTTCAATCTTATGGTTGGCACGTGGTGGGTGGTGTTGACGGACATGATCCTGAAGCCATCGAGCAAGCGATCAAACAGGCTAAAGCGGAGAGCTCTAAACCCAGTTTAATTTGCTGTAAAACAACCATCGGTTTTGGCAGCCCAAATAAAGGCGGTAAAGAAGACTGCCACGGTGCGCCGCTTGGCGATGATGAAATTGAATTGGTTAGAAAACAACTGGATTGGCCGCATGCACCGTTTGAAATCCCTGAAGATATTATGGCTGGTTGGGACGCAAGAGAAAAAGGCCAAAAGCTTGAGAGTAATTGGAACGATATGTTCGTGGCCTATACCGAATCTCATCCAGAATTAGCGGCAGAATTTAGTCGACGGCTTAATGGACGATTGAATGCAAATTTTGAAAACAATGCCAATCAGTATATTGCCGAAACTCAAGCTGCTGGTGGCACCATTGCAACACGTAAAGCCTCACAGAATTCTATTCAAGCCTATTCGGCCGTTATTCCTGAATTTTTAGGCGGTTCAGCCGATTTAGCTGGGTCTAACCTGACCAAGTGGAATGAGTCTCAGATTATCAGTAAAGATGATTTTTCCGGTAACTATATGTGTTACGGAGTGAGAGAATTCGGCATGGGCGCTATTATGAATGGTGTTACGTTGCATGGTGGTTTACTGCCTTTCGGCGGCACTTTCTTGATGTTTATGGAGTATGCGCGTAACGCTATTCGTATGGCGGCCCTGATGAAACAACAGGTTATCTACGTATTTACTCATGATTCCATTGGTCTCGGTGAAGATGGACCAACTCATCAGCCAGTAGAACAACTTGCTTCGATGCGAAGCACACCTAACCTAACTAACTGGCGTCCTTGTGATGCTACTGAAACAGCGGTGGCTTGGAAAAGCGCAATTCTCAATCAAACCGGCCCCACAGCCTTAATATTATCGCGCCAAGGTCTGCCTACTCAAGCACGTAATGACGCGCAGGTTGCAAACATCGAAAAAGGCGGTTATTTATTGCTGGATTCCGGCGACAGCCCCGAATTAACCATTATAGCCACAGGATCGGAAGTACAACTAGCGGTTGAAGCGGCTAATCAGCTTAAAGGCTACAAGGTTAATGTGGTTTCGATGCCGAGCTGTGATGTATTTGATCAGCAAGACGATGCCTACAAAGCTAGTGTGTTGGTTAGTGGCGGTAAACGTATGGCAATTGAAGCGGCAACTGGTGCTCTTTGGTATAAATATGTTGGGCTTGATGGCGCCGTGATTTCGATGGAACAATTTGGCGAATCAGCACCAGCGGACCAACTGTTTAAAGAGTTTGGGTTTACCGTCGACAACGTGGTTGAAAAGGCCAAAGGTCTTTTAGGTTAAGACACTTGTATTAAAAAGTTTAATTTTAGAATAATAAACAATTAATTTATAAAAAATAGGTAAAAGGCATGACAGTTAAAGTAGCTATCAATGGATATGGTCGGATCGGCCGCATGGTTTTAAGAGCAATCTATGAGTTAGGTCGAGAAGATGAAATTAAGGTAGTCGCTATTAACTCGTCCCACCCAGTTGCCACCAACGTACATCTCACTAAATATGACTCGACTCACGGACGTTTTAAAGCAGACGTGACAGGTGATGAAACCAGTATGACAGTTAATGGTGATCCCATTGCCATGCTTGCCGATCGTAATCCAGAAAACTTAAAATGGAGCGACTATGATGTCGATGTGGTTTTAGAATGTACTGGTGCTTTTAAAGATCGTGAAGGTTGCTCTAAACACTTTGTTGGCGGCGCTAAAAAAGTGCTAATCTCAGCACCGGGTGCTAGCGATATTGATGCC
>JAUZSK010000064.1 GCA_030949565.1 Enterobacterales bacterium | reverse complement strand
TGGCTGGCGGTTTTGGCTTAATTCTCAATACCGATTATAAATCGTTAGATGAACGATTAAAAACAATCTCTACACGACTGGCTAATGTGTCAGATTATTATCAAGCGGCAATAAATAATATTACTACACCCACCTTTGCCGCATACCTTGCTAGCTATTCAACAGAATAAAGGAGCTCTCAGTGTTTTGAAAAGACATACCGGCTAATATCGCTTTAAATCAACGCTTTCAAATGCCGAAAAAGCAAGCTTAAATAAGCAATTAGAAAAGGCAATATCAGCAATTAATGGCTATATTAGCTGGCTAGAAAAAAAGAAAGACTCACTCACTGATGGAGGCGCAAAAGATTTTAGAGGTGGTAAGGCGCTTTACGATCAAAAATTCAAGTACGATATTTTTACCGATTACACCGCAGAGCAATTATATAACAAGGCATTAACCGCTAAAAAAATGCTCCATAGCCAAATGATTAGAGTTGCCCAACAACTTTGGCCAAAATATTTTCCAGAAAAATCCTTCCCAAAAAATGAATTGAGTGGCAGTAAAACAAATGATTGATCATTTTGTCCGTAAAGCATCACGTTGAGCGAGAAGAATTTGTTGATGAAGTCAGACGCCAAATTCCTATTATAGAGAGATTTTATCAAGCAAGCCGACTTGATCGAAATTGATCCCTCAAGGCCGTTAGTGGTTAGAGAAACACCGCTCTATCAACGCGGCTTTGCCGGAGCGTCAGTTAACTCTCCAGGCCCTTATGATGCGACCGCAAATACCTATTACAATGTCACGCCGTTAGATGATTACACCCCAGAGCAAGCGGAAAGTTACTTGCGAGAATACAATCATTGGATCTTACAGATCCTTAATATTCATGAAGCTTTGCCAGGTCATTATGTTCAACTGGTGTATGCCAACAAATCTCCCAGTATTATTAAATCAGTCTTCGGCAACGGTGCCATGATCGAGGGGTGGGCGGTTTATTCTGAGCGAATGATGTTGGAATCTGGCTATGGTAATCAAGAGCCTGAGCTGTGGTTAATGTATAGCAAATGGAATTTACGTGTTGTTATAAATACCATTTTGGATTACAGCATACAGGTACTCGGCATGAGCGAACAAGAAGGGCTAGATCTACTCATGAATCAAGCTTTTCAAGAGCGCACAGAAGCCGAAGGGAAATGGAAAAGAGCCACCTTGAGCCAAGTTCAATTAACCAGTTATTTTAATGGCTACTCAGAGGAGTTTACAGTTTCGTGAATCGATAAAAACAACAAGGCGAGAAGTTTAACTTAAAAGATTTTCATAACGAATTTTAAGTTTTGGCAGCGCGCCAGTTCCTATTATTAAAAAATTAATGATGAACGGTTAGCCTTTTATGAAACCGATTATGACATGTTTTATGAAACAGACTCGCTTAGTGAAGTATCATTTTCTATTTTTGCTATTGATTATTAGTTTTTTCTTTAGCTTAAATACCATGGCGTATAGCGGTATGGCTAAAATAGATGATTCACATTTCTTAGTCGTTCATGATACCAAGAGTCCATCAGATAAAATCGCTTAGGGATCTTAAAAATAAGAAAAAACAGTCACCCTAAATACTCAAAAATTAAAGTAGAAGACTGGCGTGATCCACAAGGTGCGCCAAACGATCTAGAATCTATCTGTCAGTTACCGGGAACAACCAATCAATTTTTAATTGCTGAATCGGGTTACCAAAAAAACAAATTTGGTCGTATCTTTCATATCACTCTAAAAGAGAAAAAGCAACGATTAATTATGTATATCAGCTCCCCAATATTATTAGTAATACCGATAAAAAAGACGGTGATAATTTTGAAGGTATGGTGTGTATCAAACATAACAATAAACTATTTGTAGTTCTTGGTGAAAGAGGCGGGAGTGATAGCTACAAAAATAGCTTTTTGCGTTTGGTATTTTAGAAAAAGAATCACACAAAATCATCTGGAGAAAAATGGGCGTCAAAAAGCCATAGAGATATCAGCGCCAGGGCAATGGGATACATTGTTGCCTAAACGTAGTATTTCCGATCTTTATTTGGATGACAAGGGATTTGTTTGGGCGGTTGGTACGAGCGACCCAGGTGATCAGGCCCCTTTCGCTCGATGATTTACCGGTTAGCAAAATTATCTAACAGCGAACAATCACTACCACTAACAGTGATTGCAAATAAAAAGGTTTCATATATAGTTGATGGCTTTAAAGTTGAGTCAATCGCGAGCCCAGTTGATGCTGTACCTAATAGTTACATGAGTATAGGAACAGAAGATGAAAACTATAAAAGCATGTGGCGTGCTTTGTTTGCACCGGTAAACGATTAGTCGTAATCTAGTCGAGTGTGATTTTTATTTATTCTGTGCAATGCCCACATCTAATCGCTCAAACCAATCTAAAAATTGTTGCACCATTTCGCCTTTAAATAATCCTCCATGCTGCGGTGCCATGATTTCTATATCTAGCTTTCTTACACTAGAAATCCAATCATCTTTGGCTTTATTGGAGGGCATCCAGCGACGATGAAAAAACTCCATTTTTGGAATATGTGCTTCAAAGTCTTCTACAAAAAATGGTGCGTCGTCTTTGTCTAATGCTGCCCCCACATCACCGCTCATTAATATTTTGGCTTCTTTATCGTAAACGTTAAAATTACCCGAAGAATGCAAGTAATGGGCGGGAACAAATTGCAGTGCGATATTGCCCAGTTGAAATGTACCGCCTTCGTCTTGTATGCCTTCAAATTTAATATTATTCATACCAAAATGAGCAATAAATGATTCCCAAATCCACGGAGAATAGAGTTTTGCCTTTGGTAGGCATTGATCCCATAAGCCGAGCGAGGAAATAATATCAGGATCTTGATGACTGGCGAATAGCGCGGTAATTTCATCGAGGGTGGTATAACGTAAAACGGTGGTTAGCATCTGCGAAAATAATTCAATACCACCCGGATCTAAAATAATGGATTGATCACCATTCATTACCATGTATTGGTTGGTGTCGATTATTTTTTCATCTCTTTCGGGATCGCGGCCAAAACAAAGCCATTTATGCTTTCCTTTTTGGTACAGAGAGATTACTTTCATATTATGTCCTTTTTGCCTTAGTGTTTAATTTATTATCAGTTTGTTGTTTGGGAATACTTTAGATTAGTGCTGTAAATGGAGATCAAGTGTTTACGAGCCGTTTCTAAATGACTATTGATGCGAGTCACCGGCACTGGCCACTTTATCGGCCACTGAATTGAGTGATGCTTGAAAATCTTCACTGGCTCTCGAGGCTTCAACTCGAGAAACTACCGATACCACTTGGGTGGCTCTAAGTTGCATCTTTGTTTCTTCTAGTCGTTCAACTAGCTCTCTTAAACTAGTGGAAATTTTTCGTTCTAATTGCTTTCGCTCGCCCTCAACTTTATCGAATATGGGCTTTTAAGGATCGGACTCGTCTTCTTTGGTTTCGTATTGCACTTTATTTAATCGGGTAATAAAGCCGCCAGTTCTAAAAAGGTTAGCGGCAATCTTGGTTTGAGAAATAGCAATAACATTAACGCTTGCCGCTGCTTCGATGGTTAATTTTGAAAGCCCCTCAATAAATCGGGTGATTTCATTAAAGCCTGCCGCTGTTGAGCCTGCTCTTACCGCAAGGGCGCGAGCGTTTTTAGAGGTATGGATAATTCCTCGGCAATGGATTGAGCTTTAAACAGCTCAGAAGCAACGTGCGCAACGGATATAAAGGTATTGGCAGCGTTATTTTCTTGGATCATGGATTATCCTAAACAGAATTAACTTTGAGTTTATTAAAAAATAGGCAAAAATCGGCAAAAAATCCAGTTTTTAGCCGATTAGTTGAAAAATAGTTTAATCCTTCAATATTAAAAGACGTTTCACCACGCAGCCATAGAGTCAGAGAGGCCACAGAGGAGTGGGCAATGGCAAAGTTAGACGGGTATAAAATTAGGTAATCAGAATTTCAAGTTAGAGCGAGAATTAGCCATTAATCGGAAACAAAAACACGGTCTCGACCCGCTCGCTTAGCTTGATATAAAGCCTTGTCTACCTTGCTCATTGCATTGTTTTCGCCATTTGAGTCAAGCTCTACCGATGTGATGCCGATACTGATGGTTAACTGACTAATGGTTTCAAAAGTGTGTCTTTTTATCATTGAGCGTATCTTTTCTGCAAAAATGGCAGCATTGGAAAGCGATGTTTGAGGCATTAAAATAATAAATTCTTCACCTCCCCATCGAGATAAGATATCGGTGGCGCGAATTTTTGACTGTAACAGCTGAGAAAATTCCTTCAGGACCTGATCGCCTATCGGATGTCCGAATTGGTCATTAATTGTTTTAAAGTGGTCGAGATCTAACATCATGAGGCTTAGTTCTGTGGAAAATCGTTGAACCTTTTGAATCTCGAGTTTGAATTGCTTGTCAAAATAGCGCCTATTGTTTAAGCCAGTTAATTGGTCAGTCGTCGACAGTTTTTCTAGTTGCTTAAGATACACTTGCTCCTTTTTTAGCGTGTCTTGAATCACGTTGTAAGCATTTACTGATGATGATTCAAAAAAATAGGCGCTAAAAATACAAGCGGAAGAAATAATGCAAAACCGCATTACGGATGTAGAGTTCCATTCGCCATGATCCCACTGACCAATCCCGGAATAGACGATAGGCATTAAAATTAGATAAAAGATAAAGATAGCTATTAGACCACGAGATTTACCCAAAACAGGTATGACGTAAAGCGGAAAGGTCATTGTCCAAGCTAGCTCGAAATGGTCGTTGTTGCTAGCCGATATAAAGTAAATAAGAATAATGAAGAATACCAGAGCGCTTATGCACGAAGCAGCTGTTTCGAGTTGTTTTTATAGATTAAAATATACAAAGTGGCTAATGAGTTAACAACAAAGATAGCGTCGATAAACGCTAGAAATGGTCGGTCAAAGGCAATATTAATTGGAATAAAAATGAGCCCAGCAAAAACAATCATTAGCATCAAGGTTGCTGTGACATTAATTCGACGGTTTAACAACGGATTATTTTTGACATCATATCCGGAGATAAGTCGATTTTTAGGCCTTTGATCATATTTGTGAACCGTGTTTTATCCCTAATCGGCGCTAGACTTGTTGATATTTAAAGGTTTGTACCTCAATGAGAATCTGTCTCTTGATCACATTTATTCCATCTGCTTTGCTGCATGAATCTTGCTCCTTCTAAAAAGTTGATTCAATGTAAACCATCCATCCCATAACGCTTCCCAACCTACAACTCCAGTTCTTTTACTGTCATGCCAACGGCCTAGCTTAGCAAGTGCATAATACGCCCAATATAACGTGGGGGGCTTTTTAGGTAATGCTTTGGCTTCTGTCTTTGACCACATCAATTTCCACTCAAGTGGTGCAAAATATCCTTCACAGCTAGTGGATTTAGCTTTTTCTTTATTACCCGATAATTCTCTTAACTGTAGTAGCCTTACCGCTATAAACGCGGTGATCACGATTATTTTTTCAAGATTTTGTCGTGTCTGTAATCTAAAAGATTCTACTTGTGTTCCTGCCGATTTCCACGCTTTATGATACTCTTCTACTCGCCACCTTAGCTCATAATATCTAACTGTTTTCAGCGCGTCCGCGAGCACAATTAACGGCTTCATTTGTGTATAGTTTCCAACATAAGGCTTTTGCTCCTTCTGGTGGTGATATTTCATTACAGCTGATAAGCGTTAATTTTTATATCATCACACATAGCCTGTTTTTTCGGGGGTGAAATAGTGACTGATGCAAAGCGTACTGCTACATTGGCAATACGTGCTTTTCGACCTCCCTTTTGCTGTATTTTTACTTGGTAAGAAAGCTCGCTAGATTGTTGATTTATATAGGGCGTTAGTTTATCTCCGTCACCCGTAACTATCCGCTCGTGCTTCGCCCGTACAACAAACCGTTGCTGGTGTTTCTCTTTATAAGCTATGTAGTCAAAAATATCTGATTCTCGATCACAAACACTGATAATATTATCCATGACACTGGCATATCTAGCAGTCATTGCTTCAGAAGAACGTTGCCATTTATAGCTTTCTTTTGTTTTATATTCACGCTGTTTTCGTTGATGTTTAGTGCCAAAATCTTCATCTTTTCGACACCAACGGTGTTGCTCTGCTAATCCAATGGTATGCTCTGTTTGAGCATCTACCATCAGAACAGAGTGGGCTAACATGCCTTTAGCCTTACATTTTTTACTTGCACCAGTAAAACCTAATTCTTTGGTAACATTATGACGGTAGCTCAATGTCGAAGTATCTTCTAATGCGAGTATATTTTTAGATGATTTCAACTCTGATAAAAGAGAAGAAAAACCAGCAGTGGCAATGTCATCAGCTTCAATTGCATCATTTCGAATAAAACGATAAGAGCCTTCAATTGCTGCTTGTGTTCCCGATGCTTTAACAATTGAACTGCCTGTATTGCTCGCCATTAAATGGCTAAGTTTGACTAATCGTTTAGTACGTCTTTTATCCCCTAACTTGGCGCTAGAAAATAAATTATTTGCCCATTCTTCGGTATCTTTTATAAGCATTTTTAAAGTCTTGATGATTATTTAACGTTAATGATCTGATCATCAAAAATGCAAAAAGTTCAATTCTAATAAAAAATTATTTGTGTATAAGAGTCAGCAATAGAATAGATGTTTTTTCCATTTTTATCCACAGCTTTGCTCCTAAACCATTAGATGAGTGTTTAACAAAGCTTCGCTGGTAGGATAAGCTTTGGTAAAAATGTATTTTAATGGTGCTTGGGAACGACTTGCCTATAGGGTAAAGGATTAGAATCAGTGTCAAATCCTGACATTAGCTGCTTTATTATTTTGATTAAGCATAAACTAGGGTTATTGCATCATCGGCTGATTAGGAAGAAACATTCATAATTGACGTAGTTGTCACTATAAGAATAGATGACTTTTTCCAGTATATCCAGTAATATACGCGGTTTTCAACGTCAGTTGAATTACTGGCGAGTTATCCATAGTTAAGGTTTTGTTATGCGTAGTCATTATAATGGCGATTTATTGTCGGTTTCTTCGGGCGAATCAGTCACGGTTGCAGGATGGGTTCATCGTCGACGTGGTTAAGGCGGCTTGATATTTCTGCAAATTAGAGATCGCAGCGGTATTGTGCAAGTAGTGATTGGCCAGATCAACCGGAGCTGTTTGCTAAAGCCGAAGATCTACGCAGTGAGTTTGTGGTTTCGCTAACGGGCATCGTACGCGAGCGACCTGAAAATATGATTAATAAAGAGATGGTTACCGGCACTATTGAGATTTTAGGCAGTGATCTTACTGTTTTAAATAAAGCCGCTCCACCGGCTATTTTGATTGATGGTCATGAAGATGTCTCTGAAGAGCTTCGTTTAAAATATCGTTATTTAGATCTCAGACGTCCCGAAATGCAAGAAAAGCTGTTATTTAGAAACAAAGTGGTTAAGTTTTTACGCGATTTTTTAGAAAACGAACATTTTGCCGATATCGAAACGCCTATTTTAACCAAAGCAACGCCTGAAGGTGCGCGCGATTATTAGTGCTAGCCGAACTAGCAAAGGCTCATTCTTTGCCTTGCCTCAGTCGCCACAACTTTTAAACAGCTGTTAATGATGAGTGGTTTTGATCGTTACTATCAAGTGGTTCGTTGTTTTAGAGATGAAGATCTGCGCGCCGATCGTCAGCCAGAATTTACCCAACTGGATATTGAAACGTCGTTTATGGACGAAGCCGGTATTATGGGTATGATGGAAAAATGATCCGTCAATTGTTTATTAAAACTCTCGATATTGATTTAGGTGAATTTCCAAGAATGTCTTACGCCGATGCGATGAAACGTTATGGTAGTGATAAGCCCGATCTACGAGTGGCGATTGAATTAGTGGATGTTGCCGATTTATTAAAGGACGTAGAATTTAAAGTTTTTGCCGCGCCCGCTAACGATCCTAATGGCCGAGTAGCGACAATTTGTGTGCCGGGCGGAGCGAGTTTAAGTCGCAAGCAAATCGATCAATATGCTGAATATGCTGGTCGTTATGGTGCGCGTGGATTAGCTTGGATGAAAGTTAAAGAAACAGGCAAAGGTACCGAAGGTGTTCAATCACCTATCGCTAAATTTTTAACCGATGATATTGTTAATGCCATTATTGCAAACACTAATGCCGCTGCTGGCGATATTTTATTATTTGGCGCCGACTCTAATAAAGTAGTCACTGATTCATTGGGGGCATTACGACTTAAAGTGGCGGAAGATCTTGGCTTAGTCGAAGATGTTTGGAAGCCATTATGGGTGGTTGATTTCCCAATGTTTGAAGAAGATAAAGGCCAACATGCATGCATTGCATCATCCGTTTACCGCACCACAACAAGATAATCTTGACGATTTAAAGGCGGCACCCACTGAAACTCTATCTCGCGCTTATGATATGGTACTTAATGGTTGTGAAGTGGGTGGCGGTTCAATTCGTATTCATCAGCAAGCCATGCAAGCAACTATTTTGAAATTTTGGGGATCGACAAGCAAGAAGCTGACGATAAATTTGGCTTTTTATTGGAAGCGCTAAAATACGGTTGCCCCACATGGCGGGATCGCTTTTGGTGTCGATCGATTAGTCATGTTAATGGTCGGTGCGGATTCCATTCGTGACGTGATTGCCTTTCCAAAAACCACGACGGCAAGTTGCCCGTTAACCTCAGCACCGTCAAAAGTTTCTGCGGCTCAACTTGAAGAATTAGCTATTGCGACAGTGATAAAAGAAAAAAATTAGTAGAACTTTGAAGATAGCAAAAACAGCGGGGAATAAAAATGGCAGGACATAGTAAATGGGCCAATATTCAGCACCGAAAAAAAGCGCAAGATAACAAGCGCGGCAAGCTATTTACTAAGTTTATTCGGGAGATTGTTGTTGCCGCTAAAAGCGGTGGCGGCGATCCCGACAACAACCCTCGATTACGAGCGGCTATTGATAAAGCTCTTAGTGGTAACATGACTCGCGATACCGTTGAACGAGCGGTCAAACGTGGTGCTGGCGGCGACGATGGTGCGAGCATGGATGAACTCACCTACGAAGGTTATGGCCCCGGTGGCTGTGCCATTTTAGTGGAGTGTATGACAGATAATAAAAATCGAACCGTTGCCGAAGTGCGCCATGCTTTTACTAAAGCGGGAAGCGAATTAGCCACCTCTGGCTCTGTCGCTTACTTGTTTGAAAAAAAGGGGCAGATTATTTTTCATCAGCAATTGATGAAGATAGTTTAATGGAAGAAGCTTTAGACGCTGGCGCAGAAGATATTATTAACCATGATGATGGATCATTTGAAGTATTAACCGCACCAGAAGATTTTATGACGGTTAAAGAGGCGTTAGAAGCAAAGCAGTTAATTGCCGAAGATGGTGAAATTGCCATGCTACCGGCTACTCATGCCGAACTTGATGTGGAGACTGCGGTAAAAGTTTTACGTTTAATTGATAAGCTAGAAGATTTAGACGATACCCAAAACGTTTACAGTAACGCCGAAATCCCACCAGAGGCCTATGAGCAACTTTAACCGGCAATGGATTAATTAATGCCAATCATTCTTGGCATTGATCCCGGTTCACGCATTACCGGTTTTGGCGTGGTGAATATGACCGGCCGAAATGTTGAATATATTGCCAGCGGTTGTATTCGAGTGAAAGATGGGATCTTATCGGATCGCCTCAATCAAATTTTTGATTGCATTGCCGAAGTCGTGCAACAATACAAACCTGACGAAGCCGCCATTGAACAAGTGTTTATGTCTAAAAATGCTGATTCAGCATTAAAATTAGGCCAAGCACGAGGCGCTGCTATGGTGGCGATGGCGCAACACGCTTTAATCGTTGCTGAATATTCGGCGCGGCAAATTAAACAAGCCGTAGTAGGCACCGGCGCAGCCGATAAATCTCAAGTTCAGCACATGGTCACCAGTTTGCTCAAGCTTAATGCCACCCCGCAAGCCGATGCTGCCGATGGATTAGCAGTGGCGATTTGTCATGGTCATGCCATGCAAAGTGCGTTGTATCAAGCGGGTGCAAAAAAAGTGACTCGTGGGCGCTTGCGGTAGGTTTTAGTCATTAGTGAGAATAATATGATAGGAAGATTGAACGGAATTTTATTAGAAAAACAACCACCATTTATTTTGCTGGATGTTAATGGTGTGGGTTACGAATGCCAAGCGCCGATGAATACGATTTATAATTTGCCGGAAATTAATCAGCCAGTTATTCTGCATACTCATCTTTCTGTGGTGAAAACTCACATACACTTTTTGCTTTTTATAGCTTGGAAGAGCGAGAATTATTTCGTAGCTTAATTAAAGTTAACGGTGTTGGACCAAAATTAGCGTTGGCGATTTTATCAGCGATGAGTGCGGTTGAGTTTGTGCAAAATGTTCGCTCAGGCGAAGTGAATCAATTGGTAAAAATTCCCGGTGTAGGCAAGAAAACCGCCGAGCGATTAATTATAGAAATGAAAGATAAACTCAAAGATTGGCAGATCAGTGCCGAATCTCAAAGTGATACTGATGGCAATGGCGATAAACAAAGCTTTTCTGTTTCAGCAAAAAACAACGTTAGTGAAGCGATTAGTGGTTTAGTGGCATTGGGCTATAAACCACAGGCGGCAAGCCAAGCGATAAGTAAGCTAGATGATGACAGTTTACCCGCGGCGAGTTTGATCCGACTAGCTCTTAAAAATATGTAATAAAGGCATCCGTAAATGAAAACTTTTTTTGTTTCGACTATTATTCTTGTGCTGTTTGCTTATTTAGCAATTTGCAGTTACTTCTATTTTTTTCAGCGATCATTTTTGTATTTTCCTCAGCCGGCCAACTATGTTAAAGCGATAACAACTCATTTTAATAATGGCAAACAAGAATTATCCGGCTGGGTCATTAATCCCGGTAAGATCATTTATTATTATATTACGGCGGGAATGCCAGTGCTATTGAAGAGCACATTGATTTTTTTGGCTGACATTTCACCCGATTATACGGTTTACTTAATTCCTTATCGTGGTTACGGCAATAATAGTGGCGATCCAAGTGAAGAAGCGCTCTACTCTGATGCTTTACACGTTTATGATAAATTAAGAATTAGAGTATAAAACGATCAGCTTAATGGGGCGAAGTTTAGGCTCGGGGTCGCAACATTAGTAGCCGCCAATAAGAAAGTTGATAAGCTAATTTTAGTGACGCCTTATGACAGTATTGTCAATGTGGCACAACAGCTTTATCCTTATTTACCGGTTAAATTGTTAGCTCGCGATCAATTCCTATCGGTAAAAAACGTCCCAGAAATTTATGCACAAACTTTAATTGTTATTGCCGAAAAAGATCAAGTCATCGTTCGTGAAAGAAGCGAAGCTCTAGCCAATGCTTTTGAGCCAGCGTTATTATCAAAAGTGGTTATAGAAAATGTCGACCATAATAATATTGCCGATGATGAAGCTTATCGGGCATCGATTAAGGGCTTTTTGAAGCGGTAAGTTAGTGCTCCAGCTCCTCACATTTATTGACTCAAATAGTGAATACGTTTAATATGACTACATTGTATAGTCATTTGAAAAGGAGGCGTCATGCAACCCATATCCAAAAACTGAGTTTAAAGCACATGCCCTGCAAGTGCTTAGAAATTGAAGAAACGGGCCGTCCTAGAATAATCACTGACCGTGGAAGAGCCACCTTAGAAATTAGAAAATTGAGGAGAAACAAAGCTACGCCACTTGAGCTATTAAAAGGAAGTGTGATTAAATTTGATAATCCTACTCAACCAATCGCCGAAGATGACTGGGAAAATGGCTAGTGATCATTATAGATACTCATGTATTAATATGGTGGGTAAATGGCAATTCAAGACTTTCGAAAGCTGCCGATAAAGCAATTAATGACATTGA
>JAUZSK010000063.1 GCA_030949565.1 Enterobacterales bacterium | reverse complement strand
AAAACTCCGTGCTGATAGATGCTGAACTAGAAGCCTAAGACAGACAGTGGAACTGGTTTGTTGAGCTTGGAGCAGGTGCCTCACCTGAGTATCGAAGCCATTGAGTTTGGATTATGGCATATTTACTGCTCAAAAAGCACAAGCTCGAAAGGGACTGAGTACCAACTTTGACTAAAAAACACGCCAACATTGGATTTATCTTTTTGAATAGTGATCACTAAGAATAACAGACCATTCAATAAGATATTTATTAACCCCTACCGGGCTTATTAAAACAGGAATTAAATCATGACAAGCACCCAACAACGTGCCGAACTCCAACGCCAAATCTGGCAAATTGCCAATGAGGTGCGCGGCTCAGTCGACGGCTGGGATTTTAAACAGTATGTATTGGGTACCTTGTTTTATCGTTTTATTAGTGAAAACTTTGCTAATTACATTGAAGGCGGTGATGAAAGCATTGATTATGCGGGTCTTAGCGATGAAATCATCACCGACGACATTAAAGACGATGCCATCAAAACCAAGGGCTATTTTATTTACCCAAGCCAGCTGTTTGCCAACATTGCCGCAGATGCGAATAATAATGAAAATCTAAACACCGATTTAGCCGCTATTTTTTCCGCTATCGAAAGCTCAGCCAATGGCTATCCGTCTGAAGTCGATATCAAAGGTTTATTTGCTGATTTTGACACCACCAGCAACCGCTTAGGTAATACGGTTAAAGATAAAAACATGCGTTTAGCGGCGGTATTAAAAGGCGTGTCGGGGCTGACATTTGGTGAATTTGCAGACAATCAAATCGACCTGTTTGGTGATGCTTACGAGTTTTTAATCTCTAACTATGCCGCCAATGCCGGCAAATCTGGAGGCGAATTTTTTACCCCACAACACGTCTCTAAGCTAATCGCTCAGCTTGCCATGCACAAACAAGAAAAAGTCAATAAGATTTATGACCCGGCTTGCGGTTCCGGCTCATTATTGTTACAAGCCAAAAAGCATTTTGACGCGCATATTATTGAAGAGGGTTTTTGGGGGCAGGAAATCAACCACACTACCTACAACCTTGCGCGTATGAATATGTTCTTGCACAATATCAACTACGACAAGTTCAATATCATGCTCGGCAACACCTTAACCGAACCGCATTTTGCTGATGACAAACCCTTTGATGCCATCGTCTCTAACCCACCGTATTCAGTCAAATGGATTGGCAGTGATGACCCTACCCTGATTAACGATGAGCGTTTTGCCCCCGCCGGTGTACTGGCACCGAAGTCAAAAGCCGATTTTGCTTTTGTGCTGCATGCTTTAAATTACCTTTCCAGCAAAGGCCGTGCGGCGATTGTTTGCTTTCCCGGTATTTTTTACCGAGGCGGTGCGGAAAAGAAAATCCGCCAATATCTGGTGGATAATAACTATGTGGAAACGGTCATTTCTTTGGCCCCTAATTTGTTTTTCGGCACCTCCATTGCAGTCAATATTCTGGTGCTGTCCAAACACAAGACCGACACCAAAACTCAGTTTATTGATGCCAGTCAATTATTTAAAAAAGCCACCAATAATAACCTGCTGACCGATAAGCATATCGAGCAAATTATGGCCTTGTTTGATCGCAAGGACGATGTGGCCTATCTCGCCCAATGTGCCGAGCATCAGACCATTACCGATAACGACTATAACCTGTCTGTCAGTGCCTATGTCGAAGCCGAAGACACCCGCGAAGTGATTGATATTGCCCAGCTTAATGCCGAGCTTAAAACCACCGTAACCAATATTGATAAGCTACGCCGTGATATTGATGCCATTGTGGCGGAGATTGAAGGGGATGCCGCGTGATACTGGATAACAAACTCGGTATCACCGACCAAATCGAGCTAGCAAAGTGTGAGGAAAAAATCAGTAAACAAAAAGCCAAACAGCTTTTTGATTCGGGTGATATTGCTCACGCAGAGCGTGGCACATTCAAAGGACTGAGTTTTATCCATGCTTATTTATTTGCTGAACTCTACGACTTTGCAGGCAAAATCCGCACGGTCAATATTGCCAAGGGGGATTTTCGTTTTGCCCCTGTGATGTATCTATCGCAATCACTCGCGTATATCGACACCCTGCCACAAGGTAGCTTTGATGAAATCATTGAAAAATATGTCGAGATGAATATCGCCCACCCCTTTCGTGAAGGCAACGGACGTGCGACCCGCATTTGGTTGGATCTGATACTTAAAACGGAAATAAAACAGGTGGTAGATTGGAATCTTGTGGATAAAGAAGAATACCTATCGGCCATGCAGCGCAGTGTGGTCAAAGATATAGAAATTAAAGCCCTGCTGAAGCAAGCCTTAACCCATAAAATTGATGATCGCGCTTTGTTTATGAAAGGCATTGATGTCAGTTATTTTTATGAGGGCTATAGCCAATTTAAAACTGAGGAGCTTTGAAAATGACTGATATAGAACCACGAACCACACGAAAAACACGAAATAAAACCAGCGAAACCTTTTCGTGTAGTTCGTGTTTTTCGTGGTTAAAAAAGAAAGGGTTATGTGAATATGAGTGATAGGCGTTTTATGGAGAAATTTCTGGATGGGGTTGAGGTTGAGTGGAAAGCTTTGGGGGATGTAACCCAATACGAACAACCAACTAAATATCTAGTAAAGTCAAAAGATTATGATGATGAGTTTGATACTCCAGTTTTGACGGCGGGAAAAACTTTTTATTTTAGGATATACAAACGAAACTGACGGTATTAATAAAGCATCTGATAATCCCGTAATAATTTTTGATGATTTTACAACCGCTAACAAATGGGTTGATTTTGATTTTAAAGCCAAATCATCAGCAATGAAAATGATTACATCAGAAGATGAAGCTAAGGTAATGCTTAAGTATGTTTATTATTGGTTAAATACATTACCTAATGGGCTAATTGAAGGCGATCATAAACGTCAGTGGATTAGTAATTTTTCTAACAAAAAAATCCCCATCCCATGCCCTGAAAACCCAGAAAAATCACTCGCCATCCAGGCAGAAATAGTCCGTATTCTGGACACTTTCATCGAGCTGACCACCGAGCTGACCACCGAGCTGACCACCGAGCTGACCGCACGGAAAAAGCAATACAACTACTATCGCGATCAGTTATTGAGCTTTGATGATGGAACCACGAAAGACACGAAAAGCACGAAAGGGGTTAAGGTGGAGTGGAAGGCTTTGGGTGATGTAACCCAATACGAACAACCAACTAAATATCTAGTAAAGTCAAAAGATTATGATGATGAGTTTGATACTCCAGTTTTGACGGCGGGAAAAACTTTTATTTTAGGATATACAATACAGAAACTGACGGTATTAATAAAGCATCTGATAATCCCGTAATAATTTTTGATGATTTTACAACCGCTAACAACATGGGTTGATTTTGATTTTAAAGCCAAATCATCAGCAATGAAAATGATTACATCAGAAGATGAAGCTAAGGTAATGCTTAAGTACTGTTTATTATTGGCTTAAATACATTACCTAATGGGCTAGTTGAAGAGCGATCATAAACGTCAGTGGATTAGTAATTTTCTAACAAAAGAATCCCATCCCATGCCCAAACAACCCAGGAAAATCGCTTTCCGAACAAGCCCGCATTGTCGCCATCCTCGATAAATTCGACACCCTAACCCACTCCATCAGCGAAGGTTTACCGCGTGAAATTGAACTGCGCCAAAAACAATACGAATACTACCGCGATTTACTGTTGAGCTTTCCCCAAAAAAGAAGCAGTGGCAATATTGGAGTGCTGTCCATGAACAAGCGTATCCAGGCGAGTGATAAGCACCAGCAAAAAGATTTTTCTGACGTGTTGCAGCAGAGTCAACAATCACGCCAAAAGGTTTTTGCACAGATCAACACGGGGTTAATCGATCTGTATTGGCAAATTGGTCAATTTATCAGCCATAAAGTCAGCTCGCAGGCGTGGGGCAAAAGGTGTCGTCCGCGATTTAGCTGCATACATTGTACAACAAGACCTGAAATTAAAGGCTTTAGCGATAAAAACCTATGGCGAATGAAGCAGTTTTTGGAAACCTACCATAGTGATAAAACTCTCTCACCACTGGTGAGAGAATTACCTTGGACACACAATACCATTATTTTTTCACGCTGTAAGTCCGCCGATGAACGGGCGTATTATTTAAGATTGTCCATCAAGGAAGGGTATTCATCCAGAGAGCCAGACCGTCAAATGAGTGCCTCTCACTTTGAACGTGCAGAGATCGGCAATCAAAAACTCTCAACAGTGCTGAGAGAATTGCACCAAACATTCACAACACATTAAAAGATCATACTGAAAATAACCTTTTGGACTCACATCAATGACGGATTACAAAACCATCGCCGAATCCAACAATTTTATCATCCTTGATAACTACCATAAGGATTGGCAGGTTGCTGAAAACTACCAAAGCGAAGACGATTTAGAGCGGCGAGCTTATCCGATGACCTAGCAAAATCAAGGCTATGAATTTATGCCTGGTTTAAACATGCCAGATAAAATGCTGGCTAATGTGCGGGGGCAGTTGCAAACCTTGAACAATGTGCAGTTTTTAGACGGTGAATGGCTGCGTTTTGTTGAGCAATATTTAGATAAGCCCAGCGATAACAGCCGTGACAAAACCCGTAAGATTCATGATGACTATATTTTTGATTTTGTGTTTGATGATGGCCATATCGAAACATATCACTCTGTTGGATAAAAATAATATTACTCGTAATAAACTACAGGTGATCAAGCAATTTCAGCAAACGGGGTCGCAAGCAAATCGCTACGATGTGACGATTTTGGTGAATGGTTTACCTTTGGTGCAAATAGAGCTGAAAAAGCGCGGTGTAGCGATTCGCGAAGCCTTTAATCAAGATGCATCGCTACAGTAAAGAAAGTTTTAATGCCGACAACTCACTGTATAAGTATTTACAGATATTCGTGATTTCTAATGGTACGGATAGCCGCTATTTCGCCAATACCACCCAGCGCGATAAAAACAGCTTTGATTTCACCATGAGTGGGCGAAGTCGGATAATACGCTGATTAAAGATTTAAAAGATTTTACGGCGACATTTTTTCAGAAAAATACGCTATTGAATGTGCTGTTGCACTATTCGGTATTTGATGTAAGCGACACTTTGTTGGTGATGCGCCCCTATCAAAT
>JAUZSK010000062.1 GCA_030949565.1 Enterobacterales bacterium | reverse complement strand
AAAAAAAAAAAAAAAGTAAAAAATAAAAAAAAAAAAAAAAAAAAAAAAGAATAACAGAAAAGAAGAAAAAAAAAAAATATAATGCACATTCATTTTCATAGGGGGGAATAAGAGTATATAAAGTAAAAAAAAAAAAGCATTATATAGGTAAAAGGAATAAAATGCCAATAATATCCGATGCACATGGATAAATTCAAATCCGCACATCAACTGCCATTAACGCCTTATCAGGCAATCCAGAACACTCATCGGCTTGAGTGTATTTAGCAATATTTAACGCGGCATCAATTGATTTTTTTAACTCTGCTCGTGATAAATCGCTAGTAGTGGCGACGCCTTTCTGTTTTCCTCTATAAAGCGTAATACCCAGTCCGTTATCACGATTATATTCCAAAGTTTCAATTTCTTGGTGACGCACACTAACACTTAGACCGGTACTTTTTGTGGCGCCGATTTCGACTTGAGTGGCCCCCTTACTCAGCGCATAGTCGATTAACCAGCCTGCAGTATCTTCAAAGAATTGAATTTGTGGTTGAAGACTTAATTCAGCGGTAGAATTATAATCAATTTGCTTGTTTTTACTTTTATCCAACATCGTCACCTACTAAGTGTTCACCTAAATAGTGGCACAATTTGGTTTTGTTCGATTGTTTCTTTTTTTCATCTTTCGCATTATTAATGTTTCTAACCAGTTGACGTAATGTTTGCCTTTGTATATTTGGGTAGTCGTTTAGTAAAGATTCTATAACCGCCTCAATCTTCGAGCTATCCTGGCCGACTAGTGAGTCAATAATGGACGGAGCTTTGTCTGTTGTTAAATCAGCAGATGGCTCTGATTTTGGTTTAAACAGATTACCATCCAAGGAAGATTCAATGGCCTCTTGGTCTTCCTTTCGCAGGCACTTAGCAACATACATTAAATGCCTTTTTCTGGCTAAATTGCTGGTCATTTTTTTAAAATCTTGTAAGCCTTTTAAGCTAGTTTCAGAGAGAGGAAGTAACGCTAACTTTGCATCGGTTAATTCAACCAGTCTAATAGCCAATTGCTTTATAGATTGTGCTTCCTGTTTTATCTGTGAACGGCTAACATAATCAGGTTGATCTATATTTCGGTGATATTTTTTTATTGCCATTACTGCGTGCCTCCAACCGTCAACTGGTCTATTTTCAAGGTTGGCTGCCCGACTCCTACCGCAATACTTTGGCCCGCTTTGCCACAGATACCGACACCCTGGTCAAGCGCTAAGTCATTGCCAACCATACTCACTTTTTTTAACACTTCAGGGCCATTACCGATGAGCGTTGCGCCCTTAATTGGCGCGGTAATCTTTCCATTTTCAATTAGGTAGGCTTCGCTAGTAGAAAATACAAAGTTACCGGAAGTGATATCAACTTGACCACCACCAAAATTAGGCGCATAAATACCTTTTTTAACCGAGGCAATAATTTCTTCTTTCTCACTTTCACCGGCCAACATATAGGTATTGGTCATGCGAGGCATCGGCAAACAAGAATAGGATTCTCTTCGACCATTGCCAGTACTTTTCTGATTCATTAAACTCGCATTCTTTTTATCCTGCATATAGCCAGTTAAAATTCCGTCTTCAATCAATTGCGTCACTTGTGTCGGTGTACCTTCATCGTCAATGGTCAGAGAACCGCGACGACCGAAAATAGTTCCGTCATCGACGATATTACACAGCGGAGATGCTACTCGTTGGCCAACTAGTCCAGCAAAGGCTGATGTTCCTTTACGGTTAAAGTCGCCTTCTAGACCATGTCCAACAGCCTCATGCAATAAAACCGCTGGCCAACCACTACCCAAAATAACTGGCATCATTCCCGCAGGCGCGGGGATAGCTTCCAAGTTGATTTGTGCTTGATGAACCGCTTGCTGCGCTAACTGTTTAAGCAGTTGGTCAGTCAGAATTTGATAACTATCACGTCCACCGGCGCCAGAACTTCCTTTTTCAGTTTTGCCATTTTTGTCGATAATAACGGTGACACTCACTCTGACAAGTGGGCGAATATCGCATTGAAAAGTACCATCAGAAGCACAAATAAGCACCTTTTCATAAACACCGGAAAGAGAAGCAAGTACCTCTCTGATATGCGGATCAATCTCTCGGGCATAAGCATCTAAGCGATGTAAAAGAGCTAATTTTTGTTGTTCGGTTAGACTCATTAATGGGTCTTGACTGGGATATTTTAACTCTGATTGCGGCCTATTTGATAATTGAATAATACCGGATTGCCCCGCTTTAGCGATTGAACGAGAAGCGCCAGCTGCTTGCTCAAGCGCAGGGATGGCAATTTCCTCAGAATAGGAAAATCCGGTTTTGTCTCCACAAAGAGCCCTAATTCCGACACCTCTGTCGCTACTAAAGCTGGCATCTTTTACAATGCCATCTTCCAACATCCATGACTCATACCGAGTTGACTGAAAAAACATTTCAGCAAAATCAATTTTAGAAATCATCATACTGCCCAGAATTCGTTCAAGATCCTGTTTGGAAATGCATTCAGCCGATAAAAAATCATCGGTAGTATCAATTGCTGTTTGAGGATTAGTCAAATTTATTAGGCTCCAAATTTTGCTGAAATAACCGGAATTGAAAAAGTAACCAAAGAAGATAAATCGGTCTGCGGTTGCGGCTATTTGAGTGATACCACTCTTTAATCACAATTATCGCTTACAATGGCGTTGGATTATAGCTTTTTGTGCTGCAACACTGGAAACTCTTTACGTAATTGTGCCTGTGCATGGCTATCGATACTAGCGTAAGCGATAGACTCGCCCTGCTGTGCTTGGGCTAAATCTTTACCCCAAGGCGATACAATACAGGAATGTCCCCATGTTTCCCGACCATTTTGGTGTAATCCACCCTGTGCCGATGCCGCAAAATAACAGAGGTTTTCAATAGCTCTTGCTTTAATCAAGCTATCCCAATGTAGTTGACCAGTTTGGTAAGTGAAGGCTGCTGGCATTATAAATAGCGTGCAACCATCGGCCTCTAGCTGTCTAAATAACTCTGGAAAACGCAAATCATAGCACACCGCTAAACCTATTTTGCCCCATGGCGAGTCAAAATAAACTCTTTCGCTGCCCGCTTTGGTAAAACGAGATTCACAATAACTACCCTGTGCGTCATCTACCTGAACATCAAAAAGGTGGATTTTATCATACCAGGTGACGACTTTACCCAAATCATTGAAAACGTAGCAACGACCAAAGGGCCTAGCTTGGTCCTCTGACTGAATAGGGAAAGTACCCGCTACAATCCATAGTTTATATTTAATCGCTAGTTGGCAAAGAAGTTCTTGAACCGGTCCGGTTAGATGAACTTCTTGATAGACCAGTTTGTCTTTTTCTTTAAATCCCATAAACGCAAAATATTCAGGCAATACCACCATATCAGCACCATTGTTGGATGCTTCGATGATCAAAGACTTAGCCGTATCAAGGTTATCTTGAAATTGTGCACTAGAAACCATTTGTATTACCGCTAATTTAAAATTGTCTTGGTTTATACCCTGCATTCTTTTGACCTTTATCGCTCTGGGAATGATTCAATAAATTTTTTAGTTAACAATCAATATTTCTATTGTGGCTTAAGATTGGCTTTCGGCTCTGTTTCAGTTTCAGGTTCAGGTTCAGGTTGCGAATCTGGAATGAGCTTATTATCAACTGCCTTATCGGAAGAATCACCACTTTCGATAGCATCTTTGCTGTTATCCTTATTTTTACTCATGGTTTTCTCACTAGGCAAGCTTTCTTTAGCTTCTATGTCCAATGCTATTTTCCTTTTACTGGTATTGATTTGTTCTACTTGAACGTCATCGAAACTTCCATAGATACGATAATCTATCCGTGTAGCAACTTCGACTGCTGGCTGCATAATTTTATTTAACAAAAATACAATAATACCCGTCGTCGGTTCTATAGCCCAAGCCGCTAGCACCGGTAAACTGGAAGTTAAATGTGGTGTTACTACCGCGTATTGTTCAAATTCTTTTGTGGCCAGATTGGCTCCGCCGTAGAGTTTAACATCCGCGACGTTGCCTTTGATTCGTGTATTTTGAGTGATTATCTCTCCGTTCTCTATGCGGAAACTGCCTTTTATTGAATCAAAAAAGAACCCTTTTTTATAAACATCTTTAAAGTCGAAAGTTAATTTTCTGACCAATGAGTTCAAATTAAACAAGGAAAATAGACGTCCTTTTTCATCACTAATTTCGCTCAAATAACCTTTGCCAAGGGCTATTTGCATACCACCGTCAAAGCTAGATGGCTCAAAATTCCAAGGTGCATCATTCCAAGAAACATCTGCAATCAGCCGCGCTTTGCTATCCTTAATGGCGGCATTTAAATCCCAGCTATCAAAGAATAAACCTACATCAGGCGATTTTATATCAAACCGCAGGTGTGTATTAGATTTGCCATTAGATTGATCCGCCCAATGTCCTTGTAGAGACAGATCATGATATTGTGGTTTTATAGCCCGAGTAGAAAAATGGACGCCATTATTTATTCGCCTTAATTTAAATCGAATGTCACCTAAGTCACGATTTTGTACAATGCATTTATTACATAAAAGATTCATTTCATACAAGTGTGAAGCTTGTAAAGCCACCTTTGTGCCGAGCTTTTTCGTTTGTTTATTTTCCTTCTTAGTTTCAAACAAGGACTCATCCAAGGTTAAACTAATATTTTTCAAATTTATTTCCCACGGGCTGTCAGCAAAGAGCGCTAATGAAAAATCACCTTGCTTTGACAAGCCATCAATTATCCAATCCTTACCGTTAAGTTGCTTAATCACCATCTCAACTTTTTCAATTTTTGTTAAGGGTAATTTTAATTCCTCAATATTTAAAGCAATAGTGTCAATGGTTTTTGTATTGGCTGATTTTTTATCGGTAGAAAACCCTAATTTATCATAAAGCTTCATCCACTCAGAAAAATCTGTGTATTCTAGGTTTGCATTGATTCTAATACCCGTTTTCAATCTCTCTAAGCTACTAAGTTCTTGCGCTATTGCTGGTTTTTTTTGTCGAATATAAAAGTCACCACCACTGCTATTAGAAACTGCATCTTTTTGCCAAAACCACTGACCTGTCACACCATTCCAATTAATGCTTGCAACATGCTGTTGGTTAGAATCAATGACGAGTTCGAATGCAGTAGAGGTTAATTTATCTTTACCTAAATCGCCCGGCAGTGATACGGAGAGCCCTTGTAGATCAGATGTTATTATTTCCTTTATACGACCACCGTTATAAAATTGAGTTTCACTTTGAAATGCAGTTAGACCTTTAAATAATCTATCCCAAGGCGAATCTAAAAAGTCACCAATACCCGAAGCTGGGAAATTGCCTTTAACTTTTAACCTTAACGGTTGATCTTTAGATTTAGCTTGTAAAATATTAACTGATAGATTTTGCCCTCGATATTCAGCACTTAATAGACTATTGACTAACCCATGTTGATTATACTTTACAATACCTTTTAAATGACTAAATTTGGCAAACGGTAATCCGACTTTCGAAGTTTTAGGGTCGAGTACAAGCTGACCATTTACCTTAGCTTCTGACTTGTCTGCATCTGAAAGGCCGACATTAAGCGTGATTTTAGACCTAAGCTCACCTTTTATATCAATTATTTTAATCGCTTCGGAAATAAATTTAATGGGTGTTTTAGATAAATATTTCTTTGCCGAGTTACCCTGACTTTTAATATCTAAAGTAAGCAGCAGTTTAGGATACTTGAGTGAAAAATCTTTCGTTTGTGCTCTAGCAAAATTAACTTGATTACCCATGCTGCTTCCCGCAGTCGCTTTAATGTCCATACTATTGCCTTCAAAAAAGTAAATCAGCATCTAACCCTTTTACAGCTGGCCAGTCAGGCAAATATCGATACTCGGTATTTCTAAGTTTGCCTAATACAAAAAACATCCCGTCTTGATTGTCATAGGGAAAGCCATTTAACGGGCCTCTTACCGCTGTTTTTATTAACGGGAATTTTCCCGTTTTTACACCAGAATCTAAATATTGAACAAGATTCTTGGTCATAATTGACACTGGAAGATACTTGTACTTCTTGGAAATATCAAGACGAGTTATCTCATTATACAGTGAGATATGGGCTTGTTTATCCTGCCAAAACAATTGACCTCTAGATTGCATACTTAGATCGTTATTAGCAAGTGACAGACTATTAATCTTAACACTGACATTACTATCATCATCTATTGAAAAGGTCAGATAACTCTGGAACTCACCGACTTCAACCGGCGCTCTAAATAAATCACCAAAGTCTATATGAGTTTTTTTTGCTTTGAGCAACACACTGGTTTTTCTACTATCTAATTTTAGACTGCCTAAAATGCTTTTTCGAGCTTTACTATTGTCGGCTATTTCCTTGTCTAATATTGAAAAATTTATTTTCAATTTAGGTTTCAGCCAGTGATCCGATATTTTCTTAATCGTTAAGGATAAATTATCGACTTGTGGTCGGTTGTTAAGAGAACCAATAATTTGAATTGCTTTATTGTCATTTTTAACAATACTATTAATATAAAGGGCAAGTGGCTTTAAAGGGAAATCTTGCATTAATAGATTCCACGATATTATCTCATTGTCCTCTCGCTTAAATTTCACAAAAAAAGCAGGTAAATTAACTCTGCTATCGACCTTATCTAAATTATGGCTCTCAACATTAAAATGATGTACCGATAGATATCCTGTTTGGATATCATCATGCTGCCAAGATAAAAAAGCCGTCGCTTTATTGTTTGCTTGTGTCTCCGATTGATCCCAATTTAAATGATTCAGATCAACCTTCACATTAGCTAATTGCCAGTGTTTATTTTTCCAAGTACCCCAAAACTGCCAAGATAAACGACCTTGTTTGGGGTAGGAAGAACTGTCCTGCCAAGGCAGATCACTGATATCAATATCGGACGCTTTAACGTAAATATTGGAATGACTTGATATAAGCGTTGGGTCACCGTATATCTCCGTGACCAGCTCTAACTTACCACCGCCTTTATGACTAAGCAGACCGACCAATTGGTGAATATTGTTATATTTTTTTACTTCCAACTGGTCAACATGGTAGGATAGTTCAATGCCTGACAAGGTAATTAGTTTTAAGCTAGAGTCAGAAACCACTATTTTTCGTTGCCCAAAAATAGCATCTATCAGCTTATGACTGGCATTTTCTAAATCTATCGGCGGATCGATATCGGTCTCTTGATCAAAAGCGACACCTAATTTTCGGTTGATATAAAATTTAAGATCTGCCTGATCAATTAATATTTCTTGCGTTGAAAAACGCCTATTCCAAATAGATGAAATAATATCAAAATAAAGTGTCGCACTGCCAACATTAAGAATATCATATGTACCATCATCAGAACGCACGCGAAAATTAGTTAATTTAACAAGAGGCCCTTGCACATTCCAGCCAGCATCAATTCGATCAACTTTTACATCAACTTGGTATTTTGTTTCAATCCAAGTAACAATCTCGGCTTGATAATCATTAATTTTGGGTAACAAAAAACTAAGCAGCAAATGAATTAATGCTAATAGAATTATAATTGTTGCGACAAGCAACCATAATTTATTAACGCAAAAATAGAATATTTTAGCGCAGGATTTTAAAAAACTTTTAGTTTCAACAGATGTCGTCATAATTATATTAATACCACATCAAATTGTTCTTGAGTATATAAAGGTTCAGCCTGAAAGCGGACAGGCTTATTAATGATTGATTCTAATTCGGCCAAATGGTTAGTTTCTTCATCGAGCATTCGGTCGACCACCTCTTGCGATGCTAGTACCAGGTATCGAGTAGCTTCATAGGCTTTTGCAGACCGATGTAATTCTCTGAATATTTCATAACAGATTGTTTGAGATGTTTTTATACTTCCACGACTATCACAAGTTTTACATGCCTCACAAAGGATATGCTC
This sequence comes from Enterobacterales bacterium, assembly GCA_030949565.1. Classification (GTDB taxonomy): domain Bacteria; phylum Pseudomonadota; class Gammaproteobacteria; order Enterobacterales; family Kangiellaceae. Next base: position 39,737 of record JAUZSK010000062.1, on the reverse strand, counting down.
TAGACTCTCTCGATTTCTTTTGCGTGTCATCTGAACTAATCCAAGAGAAGATACTTCGGAAATATGGGTTTTAGCATGGTCTCTTTCTAATGCCCGCTCCAGAGTTCTAAGCACTTGACGCTTATGTTCTTCATCCTTCATATCAATAAAGTCAATAATAATCATCCCGCCAAGATTTCTTAATCTTAATTGTCTTGCTAAAGATGACGCGGCTTCTAAATTAGTTTTAAATATTGTATCTTCTAAATTTCGATAACCAACAAAACCTCCGGTATTAACATCGATGGTCACCATGGCTTCAGTTTGTTCAATAACCAAATAACCGCCAGATTTTAATTTAATCTCTCGATGTAGTGATTTCTCTATCTCGTCTTCGACATTGTACATATCAAAAAGCGGTCTTTCCCCACGATAAAGCTCTAAACAAGGTATTAATGCTGGAATAAACTCGTTAATAAATTCTAACAAACCTTGATGAGCAGACTCTGAATCAATGCGAATTTTTTCAACATCGGTAGGTACCAAATCACGCACAAAACGAAGTGCTAGATCTAAATCTTCATGCACTAATGATGGCGCCTTAACCTGCTGTATTTTTAACTGGATTTTACGCCATAATTTATCTAAAAATTCAGCGTCTCGAACAATCTCTTCTTCAGCAGAACCTTCCGCGGCCGTTCTAACAATATAACCTTTGTTTGGATTATCTTGCTTAGTTAAAATCTGTTTGAGCCTTGCTCGTTCTGTTTCATCTTCTATGCGCTGAGAAATACCAATATGCTCGCTGTCTGGCATATAGACTAAATGTCTTGAAGGTATAGTCAAATGGGTGGTCAATCTCGCTCCCTTACTACCAAGTTCGTCCTTAATCACCTGGACGGTAATTGTTTGGCCATCATGTAATAAACTATTGATATCCTGTTGAGGCGGATTTTTGTCCAGCAAAGCATCGTCAGAAATAGACAAAATTTCAGCAGCATGAAGAAAAGCAGATCTTTCTCGTCCAATATTAATAAATGCAGCTTGCATACCCGGCAGCACGCGAATAACTTTACCGCGATAAATATTTCCAACCAGCCCCCGGCTGGAAGACCGTTCAATAAATATCTCTTGTAGCATGCCATTTTCTAGAACAGCAGCACGTGCTTCTTGGGGAGAGACATTGATCAGTATTTCTTCTTTCATTTACATTAATACTTTCTTGTTTTCGCGAATTTCTCGATTAGTTCCGCAGTTTCAAATAAGGGCAGACCAACCACCCCTGTATAGCTGCCTTTAATACCCGTCACAAACCGAGCGGCATAACCTTGAATGGCATAACTACCGGCTTTACCAAAACACTCTCCGGTATCAATATAATAGTCTATTAATGCCTCGGAAACGGGCGCAAATGACACATCTGTGACCGAAATCGCTGATTCAAAGCCATATTGGTCCATTATTACCACACTGGTCATAACTTGATGGGTTTTTCCCGCCAGCAAACATAAAATTCTCTTCGCATCTTTTGCATCTGTCGGTTTATCAAGTAGCAGCTCTTTATAAGAAACACAGGTATCGGCGGCGAGTACAGGCTGGTCTCGATGTTGTGCGATAGCTAGCCCTGCGAATGCCTTCTCCTGTGCCATCCGTTTGACATATTGCAACAAGGTTTCATTGCTGCGCTTAGATTCATCAATGTCAATTTCGAGACATTCAAAGGGAATACCAATTTGGGTCAATAACATCTGTCGACGTTGAGACTTAGAAGCGAGATAAAGGTTCATATTCAGTCGTTTAGATTAAGCAGTAAATTGGTTTAAAAGGTGAATCAGTGACAAAATTTACGCCTTGCATCACGCAATAGAATAAAAACCCAAGGCCAAAATAGCATGGCGCCGACTAGCGGCAACCAATATACATAACTACTTGAAATTGGCTGTAAGAAATTTCTTAGTACAAAAGCAACTAGCATATGAATACCAATAACTAACCGCAATATTAATCGACTGCTTCCAGCGAGGAAATAATCTTAATCGATGATAAGTCATCAGAATAAGATAGGCGATTAAAGCGAAAGACATAGCGTGAATACCTAGTACGCTGCCATACAGTGCATCAACAAATAAACCAACAATCCAACCACTGATGACACCCATCCTATCCGGTATAGCCATCACCCAATAAATTAACACTAATGCAACAAAGTCAGGTTTAAATAATTGGATAATATGTGGTAAAGGCAAAAGGTTCATAAACATCGCGATGCCGAAAGAAAGTAGAATAACCATTCGCCCTTTAGGATCAGAATTAATCATTTTGACGTCCCTTTTCTTGGCATCTGTCCATATTAACAGAACCGAAGCCAACTGCTCTAACCTTGCATTAGGGCGCGCATAAATAATAGCGTAGGCTTTACCGGGATCATGCTTCACTCTAGTTACAGTAGCAACCGGATAACCGGTTGGAAATTTTTTCCCTAGGCCGGAAGAAACCAACTGATCACCCACTTTGATATCGGTGGTATCGGTCACGTTACGCAGAGTTAATCGATTGATCTGCCCACTTCCAGTGGCAATGGAACGCACATTGTTTCTAACCACCCTAACTGGAATGCTGTGGCTACTATCGCTAATCATCAAAACCCGAGACGAGGTAGTAAAAACAGAGACCACCTGCCCCACCACCCCCCGAGCATCCACTACGGTTTGCCCGATATACACGCCATTTAAAGAACCTTTATTCACGATAAAATCTAAGATAAAAGGATCACTGTCTATTTGGATTATTTCAGCGAGTAGACGTTTTCAAAGGTTTTGTTTTCTGTTCCTAGGAGATTTCTTAAGCGACTATTTTCGGCCTGTAAACCTTGGAATTTTTGTAATTTAGCTTTGAGTAAAAATTGTTCTTTTTTTAAGTGCTTATTTTGTTCAAGAAGCTTAGCGTGTGAAATTAGCAATTCACTGCTCCAGGAGAAAAACTCATTGGGAACGTCAGCTAAATAGACGATAGGTGTAACCAAGGTACCCAGTGTCGACCTCAACCCCTGCAAACGATGCTCGTGGCGGTCGAAGAACATCAAGCCACTCGACAAAATAGCCACAACAAATAGCCGTGTCGCATGCGATGTGCCCTGTGAAAATAGAGTCTTTATGGATAGCTCCTTTTACTCTAAGCGATTGATAAATATTATTTTTTGATATTTTATCTCATTCTTACTCAATTATAAATAGAGAAGATCCATCATATGGCCTAATTTGCTGTTAAATCATTTTTTATATGCTTTGCAGACATAAAAAACAGACCAATGGCGGCGATATTGGCCACTAGGGTCGCCACGAGCGCCCATCGGATAGACTCAGCTCCATAGCTTGGCGCCAGATAATCTGAAATCATGCCAACCACAAGAGGACCAAAGCCTAAACCAACAAGATTAAGCACTAAAAATAATATCGAGGATGAAAAAGCCCTCATATTATCTGGTACCAATGAATGGGTAATGGCAATTGAGGGAGCCAAAAAACTACTTAAACAAGCATAGGCAATAAATAAGGCTGCTAGCGCAATACTGACACTCGGATATAAATAATAAACTAATAAGAAAGGAAGTGCTATTAATGCAGCATAACCAGGAACTTTCATATACCAAGATTTATCATTCACCGACAACCTATCCGCTAAATAACCACCAAGCAAGGTACCAAGCGCCCCAGCAATTCCAACAATCAAACCAGCATACAATCCTATTTGAGCAGTCGATAGACCATGAATCCTCGATAAAAAGGCTGGTAACCAATTGCCTAAAGCGAAACTACTAAAAGTGTGCAAACCTACCGCTGCGCTAAGAAAAACAAACGACGGTTTTGAAAATAAATAACTGACTTGAGAAAACAACGTCGCCTGAGATAATTTTAAATTGGAATCAACCAAATCGGCGTTCATTGGTGACCGTTTAGGCTCTTTAACTAATAGATAAAAGATAATGGCAAAAAGAATTCCAGGTAAACCTATTGCAATAAAAGCAATACGCCAACCATAGGTTTGATCCAGCCATCCGCCTAAAGAAAAGCCGAACAAAATACCTATATAAATGCCACTGGAATAAACCGAAAGTGCGGTGGCTCGTTTTTTCTCTGGATAGTAGTCCGAAATCATAGAATGGGCTGAGGGGCTACACCCTGCCTCACCAATTCCGACACCAATTCGTGCAAGCAGTAGTTGAATATAGTTATTAACCAAGCCACATAAAGCAGTAAAGCCACTCCAAAAGACAAGCGAAACAGCAATAATATTTCGGCGGTTCTTTTTATCGGCTAGCCGCGCTATGGGAACGCCCATTACCACATAAAAAATAGCAAAACTTAAACCAGAAAGTAGACCAAGTTGAGTATCCGATAAATTAAGGTCTACTTTTATCGATTCTTGAAGAATAACCAATATCTGACGATCAATGAAATTAAATATATAGACCAACGTCAGCATGAAAAGGACGAAACGAGTATAACCTTTAGATTGTTGCATATTTTATTTTCTTCTTATAGTTGTTTAGCTATTTCTCTAAGATGACTTGCGCAATAGCATAACGTTTTTCATCACTGATGCTCAGGTGGATCTGTTGCAACTCATATTGATTGATCAGTTCCTTGGTCTCCTTATGAAGCATTATTTGTGGTTGCCCACTAATTTGATTAACAATTTGAATATGTGGCATAGTAACGTTTTTAACAAAACCAGTACCTAGCGCTTTGACAAAGGCTTCTTTTGCTGCGAATCGTTTAGCTAAATATTTGACAGGGAATTTGTGCTTAGAAAATATTTCAAATTCAGCGCTATGCAATATTTTTTTTGCAAACTTGTCACCGTATTTATTCAGTGATGTTTGAATTCGGTCGATTTCAACAATATCGATACCGACACCAAATATACTCATCTTCTCGCTTCAATCATCAATTGCTTCATCTGAGCAACCGATTTTTCTAAACCAACAAAAACTGACCGAGCAATAATAGAATGCCCGATATTTAATTCGTAAATACCGTCAATGGCGGCAATAGCAGTAACGTTATGATAATGAAGGCCATGTCCAGCGTTGACCATCAAACCGAGATCTTTAGCCAGCTTTACGCCATCAATTATCTGCCGCAGTCTTTGTGTTTGCTGGCTCTCATTAGTCGCATCCGCATAATGTCCGGTGTGGATTTCAATAAAGGGAGCGTTAACCGATTTAGCGGCTTCAATTTGATCACTTTCTGCATCGATAAAAAGCGAAACCTTAATACCTTTTTCACCTAGTTCATCGCAAGCGCGCTTTACTCGATCATAATTGGAAACCACGTCCAACCCACCCTCAGTGGTAATCTCTTGTCTATTCTCAGGCACCAGACAAACATATTCCGGCATGGTTTTTTTAGCGATTTTAACCATTTCATCCGTCACCGCCATTTCAAGATTTAAACGACTATTAATGCACTCCTTAACGAGTTCCACATCTCTATCTTGGATATGTCTTCTATCTTCTCTTAAATGAATGGTTATTCCATCCGCTCCACCCTGCTCTGCCAGTAAAGCCCATGAAACACTTGAGGATAATCGGTACCGCGAGCTTGTCTCAGGGTCGCTACATGATCGACATTCACACCAAGATAAATCGATGAATTGGATGTTAAAGACATGCTATTAATTCTCCTAGTTCTATCCGCACATTTAAAAATATAACTGATTAAAATAGTTTGAAACCAGACTCTATAACCACATTTTTCGACTAGTGATGGGTTTATCGCCTATCACTGGTAATAACAGATGCTGCGTCAGTCGCTTACATGATTGCAACATCTCCGGTTTATATTCACCGCTAGATAAAGATAAAATAGCCTCGCCAATCCAACGCGGTTGATTAGTAGCCACTTGATTTTTATCATCCATATTTATTTCGCTGGCTACCGGAGAAAATCCTTCATCTACAATGTAATGGTAAAAACCATTTGCAACAATATCCGCTTGAACAATATCTTTTTCCCAGTCCGGGGCTAGACCTAACTGAGTTAACAATGTCACTTCAAAATTTCTTAACACTTTTGCTAACTCAATGTTTTGCTGTTCGCCTAACACTTGGAGCTGACCTAGGCTCTGCCGATAACAATTAAAAAGCTCTTCAGACTCTTGCCACTCTTCGGTCGCTCGCATGATTAATTCATTTAAATAATAACCACAAGCTAAAACTCGATTAGACACGCTAGACCATGACTGTAAAACTTCGACCTGACATAAGGTTTTTAAATCGCTTCGACCAACATATTCAATTTCTAACAGACTAAAAGGTTGTAAAACAGCACGTAAACCTTGAGCTGATTTGCGTTTCACTCCCTTAGCTAACAAACTAAGTCGCCCCCGTTCACAACTAAAAAGATGGGTAATTAAACTGGTTTCCTTGAAAGGTCTGCTATGTAATAGGTAACAAGTAATTTTGTCTTTATTCATACTAACTCAATCAGTTCGAAACAACTTCATCTTGAAAACTCATCGAAACCTAATGAACGCAAAGCTCGTTCATCGTCTGCCCAACCATCTTTAACTTTAACCCAAAGTTCTAAGAATATTTTCTGGTCAAATATTTCTAACATATCCTTACGTGCATCGGTACCTACTTTCTTTAGGCGGCTTCCACCCTTGCCGATGACAATCGATTTTTGTGAATTACGCTCAACTAAAATCAAACCATTAATGCGCAATGTACCATTGTCATCGGTAATGAATTGTTCAATTTCAACCGTCATTGAATAGGGAAGTTCATCACCCAGTTGGCGGATCAATTTTTCACGGATAATCTCTGCTGCCAAAAATCGCTCACTTCGGTCAGTATAATAGTCTTCTGGATAGATGAAATCGCCATTTGGCATATAGTCGATAATCAGTTGTTTGAGCCTATCAACTTGATCGCCCTGCAATGCAGCGCCAGGAATCAGCTCCTTAAAGCTGTGCTTAGCCGACAATATTTGTAAGAATGGAAGTAGTCTATCTTTTTCTTTAATTTGATCAATCTTATTAACGAACAGCAATACTGGCTTGTTACTATTTTTGATATGATGTAACACTAGTTCATCATCTTCTGTCCATCGTTCAGGCTCTACAATAAACACCACTAAATCCACATCACTAATGGAGCTAGATGCAGCTCGATTCATCAAACGATTGATTGCTCTAGGTTCTTTTTTATGGATGCCAGGTGTATCCACATAAATAAGCTGCGTATTATCAAAGGTATCGATGCCCAATATGCGATGCCGAGTGGTTTGTGGTTTACGTGAAGTAATACTTAACTTTTGACCCAGCAAATGATTGAGCAATGTTGACTTGCCGAGCGTTTGGTCGTCCAACAAATGCGACAAATCCGCATTTTTTTTGTTGCTGTTGATTTTTCTGTTTCATTTTTTATTTGCTTCCACCAGCAGTTTGTTCGATTGCTTTTTCTGCAGCGGCTTGTTCAGCTCGCCGGCGACTTGAACCCTGCCCAGTCACATTAATATCCTGAGACTCTAATTCACAACTGACCCAATAGAGCTTCGCATGATCCTTGCCCTTAGAATCAACCACTATATATTCTGGTGGTTTAAAACCTCTACCCTGCAACCACTCTTGCAAACGTGTTTTAGGGTATCTTTTGCGCTTTCAAGATATTTCCCTTTGATAGCTTTTGCGGTGAGAGATTCAAATATTGCTTTGACTGAGCGGTCAAATAATCACTATCTAATAACACGGCACCAATAATCGCTTCAAAAGTATCAGATAAAATAGAATCTCGTCGAAATCCACCACTCTTTAGTTCGCCGCTTCCTAGAATTAGAAACTGGCTAAAATTAAGTTGTGTTGCTAACTCAGAAAGGGCTTTTTCTTTTACTAAAAAAGACCGCAAACGGCTTAATTGGCCTTCGTCCGCCTTTGGAAATTGCTGATAGAGTTGCGTCGCTATAACGCTACCGAGGACCGCATCACCAAGATATTCTAGACGCTCATTATGTTGCTGATGGGCACTTCGGTGAGTTAAGGCTTGAGTTAATAATTGCGGTTCATGAAATTGATAGCCGATGGCCTTTTGTATCATTTTCAACTGCTGTTCATTTGCCATTAGTTTTTGCGACTTTTATGGATCTCTTCATCAAAATGAACCACTGCAAACAGGTTATACATGATTGGTGCACGTTGTTCATAATCAATTTTGATGATTTTTTCACCGGAACGAGTGGTTACAGGCTTAAAAGCTGCTTGGCAGTCCATCCCTCTAACATTATTAATTTTTAAACGATTACGAATATTTCTAATGACATTTTGATTTGACATGCTATTAAATTCAGGGGTATCGACTAAATCTTGCAAAGCAGAACGAATAATCGTTTGTTCGGTATAAATAGGAACCACTTTAAACGCTAACATAGCAATAAAGACAAACATGGAAAGCACAAACAGAAATGTCCACAATGTTGCACCTTGTTGTTTTTGATTATTCACACTAATCACCTCTATTAAGTTATTACCTTTAAATTCGATAACGAATCATCTTGCAACGATCTTATTTTAGCATAGTTTAAGCCACAGCGAACAGACAACCCAGCAAGCTCTATAAAAACTAAAACAGTCGGATAACAATCAATTATTTAATCGCACCTACACGGCTGATATCCACACCGGTGGGTATCCAACTAATGTAAGGATTAGTAAAACCAAACTCAAAATGCATCCATATGCTGACCGCATGCCCGACCAAATTTTCATCCGGAACAAAATGGGTTGAAGTCCAATAACGGCTATCCTTGCTATTGTCTCGATTATCACCCATGACAAAGTATTTGTTTGCTGGGACTTTAAACACAGAGTCCATATGACGACCTTCGATGGTATATTGTGGTCGATTAGGATTATTTAATATACCGTGTTGAACGCCAAATAAATCTTCAACATATTCAACATTAATCTCTCCAAAACTAGCGTTCGGACTTTTATCGATATATCCGGGACCATCAACCACGACTTTATTGACTAACTGCATTATTGGACATTGTGCTTTTCCAACGTCCGGATCACATGCAGGTTTAACATAAAGCTCCTTGTCTTTGGTGTAAAGGACAGTATCACCCGGCAAGCCAATCACTCGCTTAATATAATCTTCGCCAGTATCAGGCGCTCTAAATACCGCCACATCACCACGCTTGGGTGAACCGATTTCTACCACCTTTTTTGAATTGACAGGCAAACGCAAACCATAGTCAAACTTATTGACTAGAATAAAATCACCTTCGGTCAAAGTCGGCTTCATGGAACCCGATGGGATCTGGAAGGGTTCCCATAAAAAAGAGCGCATCACAACAATAAAAAGCAAAATAGGAAAAAAAGACTTCGCATAATCGACATAAAGAGGCTCTTCAGCTACCGCTTCAATTGCAGATTGTGGCGGTTTAAGCATTTTGTCGTAAAGCGATTGAACCGCTGCTTTGCGTTTTTTTCCCGCAGTGAAAGCGTCCACCAACCAAATGATTCCAGATAGAAACATTAAACTGACTAAAATTAAACCGTACAAACTACTCATTCGTCATCCTATTAATTTGGTTGCCCTAATTAAGCAATCCTAAGGTTAATCGTTAATTCTAAGCACTGCTAAAAAAGCTTCCTGAGGGATATCCACTCGACCGACACTTTTCATCCGCTTTTTACCAGCTTTTTGTTTCTCTAACAACTTACGCTTCCGAGTTATGTCACCACCATAACACTTGGCAGTCACATTTTTTCTTAGCGCTTTCACCGTCGCACGTGAAATGACCTGACCACCAATGGCTGCTTGAATGGCTACATCAAACATTTGTCTGGGTATTAACTCTTTCATTTTTTCAACCAGATCACGGCCTCTGTATTTGGCCTGATCGCGATGAACAATAATGGCGAGAGCATCCACGGTTTCACCGTTGATTAACACATCAAGCTTGGTTAAATCAGCCAGTTGGAAATGCTTAAAACCATAGTCAAGCGAGGCATAACCACGACTCACTGATTTTAATCGATCAAAAAAATCAAGCACAACTTCATTCATCGGAATTTCATACACCAAAGAAACCTGGAGCCCCATATACTCCATCTTTTTCTGCACCCCTCGCCTTTCAATACAAAGCGTTATTACGCTACCTAAATGCTCTTGTGGAACCAGTATGTTAACTTCAGCTATGGGCTCTCTTAGTTCTTGAATATGGCTTGGATCAGGCAGTTTTGCTGGATTATCAACATAAACCAGCTCACCTTTAACATTTAAAATTTCAAAAATGACGGTTGGCGCGGTAGTGATTAGGTCAAGATCGTATTCTCTTTCAAGTCGTTCTTGGATAATTTCCATATGCAGCATTCCTAAAAAGCCACAACGAAAACCAAAACCAAGTGCCTGTGAATTTTCCGGCTCGAAAAAGAGCGATGCATCATTCAGACTCAATTTGTTCAGCGCATCACGGAATGACTCATAGTCATCCGATGCAACCGGAAACATGCCCGCATAAACCTGAGGCTTAACCTGCTTAAAACCATCCAGAGGTTGCTCCGCGCCATCTTTCATATGAGTAAGAGTATCACCAACCGGCGCACCGTGAATATCCTTTATTCCGGCAATAACGTAGCCAACTTCACCCGCTTTCAGCTCTGGCAAGTCGTTTCTCTTTGGTGTAAAAATACCAACAAAATCAACAAGGTGCTGTTTTCCGATGGACATTGCCTGCATTTTGTCACCCTTTTTCAGGGTTCCTTCAACCACTCTCACAAGTGATACGACGCCCAAGTAGTTGTCAAACCAAGAATCGATAATCAAGGCTTTCAGCGGCGCATCGGGATCGCCGACGGGTGGCGGAACCTTGGCCACTAATTCTTCCAGCAATTCACTAATTCCAACGCCTGTTTTTGCACTACATTGAACAGCGTCCAGCGCTTCTAGACCGATAATATCTTCAATTTCCTGCGCCACGCGATCGGGATCGGCCTGCGGCAGGTCAATCTTATTGAGTACGGGGATCACTTCTAAGTCTTGTTCAATGGCGGTATAGCAATTGGCCAGGGTCTGCGCCTCTACGCCCTGTCCCGCATCCACTACCAGCAATGCGCCCTCACAAGCGGCTAAAGAGCGCGACACTTCGTAAGAAAAATCGACATGACCCGGCGTGTCAATGAAATTGAGCTGATAATCATGACCGTCTTGGGCTTTATAATTAAGGGTGACGCTCTGAGCTTTAATGGTAATGCCACGTTCTTTCTCGATATCCATAGAATCAAGTACTTGGGCCGACATTTCTCGTTCGCTAAGTCCACCACAGGTTTGAATCAAACGATCAGAAAGGGTCGATTTACCGTGATCAATATGGGCGATTATCGAGAAATTACGTATGTATTGTGTGTATGCCATTGGGATTGTATTTACTATCCTATTACCCAGCTGTTAAGGTCAGTCTATGTTTGCTTGAGACCAATCTAAAGTCAATAAATTCAATGCTTTTAGCAAGCATGACAATTGTTTTAAGCCGAATTTCTACTGAGAATTTTAAAAGGGCGCATTGTACCCTATTTTAGCCGATAGTTGTGGTATATCTTCGCTTAAATGGTGTCGAAAGGTTTCAATGTTTTTCAATTGCCGGTCAGAAGGGCTATTTTGCGAGCCGAAGCGGTGTTCTCTACCCAAAAAGCCGTCATTACAAGGAGGTACGACGCGGTAATCCCTCTCCGAAAGCCGTCATTACGAGGAGGTACGACGCGGTAATCCCTCTCCGAAAGCCGTCATTACGAGGAGGTACGACGCGGTAATCCCTCTCCGAAAGCCGTCACTTACGAGGAGGTACGACGCGGTAATCCTCTCCGAAAGCCGTCATTACGAGGAGGTACGACGCGGTAATCCCTCTCCGAAAGCCGTCATTACGAGGAGGTACGACGCGGTAATCCCTCTCCGAAAGCCGTCATTACGAGGAGGTACGACGCGGTAATCCCTCTCCGAAAGCCGTCATTACGAGGAGGTACGACGCGGTAATCCATTAGCCTGAACATCATTGTAACAGATTGCCGAACTGCGCTTTTTGCCCAGGATGACTGCTAATATGCAGAGGCTGCCCAAAATCCTGAAACCCGTTACATTCGAATTTTGTTAGGCTGGACAATGACTAATAAATTGGTTTTTCACCAGCAGGTCTGCTCCTAAATCGTTGATGTAACCACATATAATCCACTGGATACTGCTGTAAATACTGCTGCAAAAAGGCGTTAATGCGAGTTGCATCTTGTGTTTCAGAGCCACTAGGGAAATTATCTAACGCTGGATAGAGATCTAGCTGATAACTATCACTTTCAGCTAATCGCCTTTGGGTAAATGGGACAACCGCCGCTCCGGTAATTTTAGCCAATTTACTGGTGGCGGTAATGGTTGCCGTCTGTATACCAAAAAATGGTACAAAAACCACCGTTTTTCCTCCGTAATTTTGATCCGCCGCATACCAAACAATTTGCTTGTTTTTCAACGCTTTAATGGTACCTCTAAGATTATCCCGGTCAAGCAAACCGTTTAAATGCTGCAATCGCCCATCACACATTGCCTTATCAAATAACGGATTACGATTGGGTTTATACATGGCATGAAAATCATAATGGGCACCAAGCAGACAGCCGCCCATTTCTAAACTGGTCATATGAAAACTCAGTAAGATCACGCCTTTACCCTTAGCTATTGCGGCATCAAGATGCTGTTGTCCATTGATCTTTGTATGCTTATGTTGATGGCTAAGATCGCTATACCAACAACTCGCCGTTTCCACTAAGCCATTGGCCGTAGCCTGCATATTTTGTTTTAACAGCTTGGCCCTTTGTTTGTCGGATAGATCTGAGTAGCAAAGATCAATGTTGATCTTGGCAATACGTCGACGCTTTTTGGCCAAGTAAAACATCAACCAGCCCAACAATTTAGCCAAACCACGGCGCAATGGCACCGGCAAGTGAGCAATAAGCTTGAGCAAACTTAGCGCTATATGGGTTGGCCAATATTGTGGCTGTAAAAAATGCGTTTTAACGGTTTTATTCATTCAGAATTAAAAGTTTGTATTAGAGGTTTTAAATACGATTGGCTGTCACCGCAAAATAACATAAATCGGTCACAATGGGTTAATCATATTTTTATTGCATAGCGATTGATATCATAACAAACCGCTAGAGCACGGATCATCTTATTTTTTTGTCATCCCAATCAGTTTTTGAATAACCGTTTGGTATTGAGCGACCAGCGTTTGCTGCGAATAATGTTTGATCTTGTGACTGATATCCCATCGCAGCTGATGGCTAATGCGTCCATTCTCAATCATTTGTATTTTATCCTTCAGCGCCGTAAATAGAGAGACTGCTTCATGATTTTTATCGGTGACTGAATACAGATCTTGCTTGGCAATGTACTCAGGGTAAGCCACTCGATTTGGCGCTATAGGTAAGCAACCACTTGCCATCGCTTCAAGCATACTCAATCCTTGAAAATCATGTATTGCTGTGGAGACAACAATATCCGCTTGCGCCAGAATTTGCCTATATTGCTCAAGTGGCTGATAGCCCCAGGTTAGGATCTCATCGGCTAAAAATGACTTCGCGATAGCAAAGCAGTCAGGAACCTTACGAAATGACTGTCCTAGAATATGTATTTTAAATTGAATCTCGGCTTGTTTTAACAACTTCAAAGCCTCAAATAACACTTGCGGTTGTTTATCGTATTCCCATCGATGATTCCAGACAATTTCAACCGGCTTTAAATTTGATTGGTTAGGAACTGCCCTTTTACACCAACAGTCATCACTAATCGGCACCGCAAGTACTGAGCTTTGTTCTTCAGCCGCGTCAAGTAGTCCTTTTGCAACGCCATCAGGCATTTTTTTAATCAGTGCGTTAGCACCTGTAAAAAAAGTTTGTTGGTTGTATAGAGAATTAAATAGAATTTTATCGGCACAAAGCAAGGAGTAAATCGAAGTCAATTGCGAATTGAGACGGTTGGCATCAAATGGCCGCGGCACTGAAGCCGGATAATCAAACTGGTTTTCATGGAAATAGATTAAAGTTGGAATTGTCGCCAGATGCGGTATAAATCCTCGTAAAGCAGACAAATCGACCATTGAGGTGACGATTAAAGCATCATATTTTTGACTTAACAATTCACGATACTGGGAGGCAAAGGTTAAACTATTGCCTCTTATCCGCCAACTGAAGTGGCGATCGGGCAGTGCGATTTGAGTCCAATCATAATCTGTCAGTGATTGTCGCACCAGACGACGCCAATGTTGATGGCTTTTGGCATCATAGGCGGACAACAAAAGTATTGTTGCACTGTTTACTGCAAGATTTTCTATTTTAGGCAAGATCAGAAAAACCTCTCATTAGGTGAATTGACTCAAGAATACTAGCAAGTGGTTAACACGAATAAAAGCACCAAATGCTTCAAAGCAACAGACAACCATCTTCTCACCAAGAGATAAAAATAAAATAAATAGTAACCAATTGATTTTTTAAGCAGTATTTACTAGGCTTTATGAGTCATTTTTCAGCAAATTGAAAAAAGTTTAACTATAATTAAAGTTAAAACAAAGCATCAGAGCTAAATAAAAATGAACCTAAACCTTAAAAATAAATTTAAGCTTGCAAGCCTGCTATTAGCTATGGCTATTATTGCGATTATATTGATTAATCAAAGAACATTAACAAAAGTCCAGCGTTTTGATAAGGTGCAAATTGAATTGCTTACTTTAAAGAAGGACATGCTTACATTAAGACGTAATGAAAAAGACTTTATCGCACGCAACGACCTCAAGTATCGAGAAAAATTCTCTAAAAATTCAGCCCTTTTAAAGCAACATCTAACTCAGCTAAAAATAAGTGTCGCCAAAGTAGAACTAGCTAGTGATGCGCTAACGACTATCGATACCGCACTTGATAATTATTTTTTGTCATTTAATAACCTCGTAGCCAACCAAAAGGAGCTAGGGCTTACCCATAAGCTAGGCTTGTATGGTAGCCTTAGAAACACAGCCCATGTAACAGAAAATGAAATAAGAAAGCATAATAATCAACAGTTATTAGCGGACCTTCTACAACTGCGGCGCAATGAAAAAGACTTTATGCTAAGGCAAGATACTAAGTACCTCGATAAATTTAACAAAAACCTAAAGCTTTTTAAACAACACCTTAAAAGCAGCGACTTAAGCGATCAACTAAAGCAGGGTTTTGGAAATATCATTGATTTTTACCAGCAAGATTTTCATAATTTTGTCGAAAAAAGTAAAGAAAAAGGGCTTGATAGTAGTTCAGGTCTTAGAGGCGAGATGAGAAAACAAATCCATTCCGTCGAAAATACTTTAGACTCACTCTATGTCAGCTTAAATAGCAATGTGGAACAAGAACTTGGCAATATCGAACGTTTCATACTGATCACGGAGATCTTCGGCGCCGCTATAGGAGGGCTAGTAGTTTTGATCATGATGTGGCTATCACGATCAATTTTATCTCCAATTAAAGCTATTGGTAGCACCATAAAAAATATCACGAAACAAAACGATCTTTCTGTTAGGGTCGATACTCAGGGTGAGGATGAAATCGCAGAAATAGGTCAATCATTCAATCACATGCTAGAAAGTATTGCGCAAATACTATTCAATGTGACTCACGCCTCCAACAAAGTCAATCAAAAAACCATCGAAATGTCGCAGCTTGCCGAAAATAATAGCCGTGACTTACAAAATCAACAAAACCAAACAGAACAAATGGCAACGGCTATGAGCCAAATGTCTAGTACCATTCAGGATGTCGCAAGCAATGCAGTTCAGGCTGCACAAAATGCACAAAATGCCAACAGCCAATCAATTGAAGGCAAAAAAATTGTCGATTTAACCTCTGAAACCATTAATGCAATTGCTGAATATATTAAAACAGCCTCTCAATCCATTGAAAATGTCGCCAAAGATAGTGAGCGTATCGGCTCCGTGTTGGAGGAAATTAGGGGGTATCGCCGACCAAACCAATCTATTGGCTCTCAATGCAGCGATTGAAGCCGCAAGAGCCGGGGAACAAGGCAGGGGTTTTGCGGTAGTGGCTGATGAAGTACGCTCGTTAGCTAGCAGAACCCAAGATTCGACCTTAGAGATTCAAGAAATGGTTGAATCGTTACAAACGGCTAGCAAACAAGCCGTGACGATTATGCAAGAAAGTAGCCTTAAAACAATGGAAGGCGTTAAGCAATCGACTGAAGCCGGTAGCTCGCTTGACCAAATTGTAACCGCCGTCAATCAGATCAGTGATATGAATACGCGTATTGCAAGCGCTACGGAACAGCAAACGACGGTTAGCCGTGAAATTGATAACAATATCAAATCAATTCATGATATTTCTAAGAAAAACACCACGAATAATGCTTCGTTATTGGAATCTAATTCTGAAATCAATCAAATGATAAAAGGCTTGGGTGAGATGTTATCTATTTTTAAATCCTAACGGCTGTTTTTTGCCAGTTAGGGCTGGGCGAATGTACCTAGCAAAAGACTTTGTGAGTTAGCGGTTTCTTAAATATCCTTTACCTCCATTTCAAAGGGATAGAAAAGAGGACTAATTGTTTTCTGGCTGTTTATTGTTGACTAGAAGTTCGAACTAGACAGACATCTTTTCAAAATGAAATTGGTATTCTTGAGTTGAGCACAAGCCTTTAAATACTGTAGCCGATGGATTGGCTTTTTTCGCTAGCTTGTAGATTTCTTGTGCTTCCTTTTCACAGACAGCTACACCGATATAGACACCTTGCAATATTTCTTTAGGGAATTCAAGACAAAACTCGTCATCCTCTTCCCGTTCAACCATAAGACGCCATTCTTTTTGCTTTTTAAAATGAGAACTTTGAGTTAAGAGCAGTTTTTTGAAATCAAGTTCATGCTCTTGTAATTCACCAACCATTAAAGCCAAACTAGTGTCTATATCCATGGTTTTAGCCGGTTTTCGAGCATAATTAACCGCTAAACACTGCTCAAAAACAGTATCTTCTAAACACTTAAATTTGACCGCGACACCTGCATAGTGATCTCCTTCAATCAACCACAAATCTTCATCGCTTGCACTCTCATAAAGTGGTAGCAAGCGCTTATTCTCCACATATTCTAACCATTGTTTATGGATGTCTTTGGCATTGTTAAAGCTTTGCTCAACCATTGCGGGTAAAAGCCCCACAAGAGATTCTCGTATTTCGGTTTCATCTTTAAAGCGATCTTCACTTCGCCAGCGACGTATCGCTTTTTGAACTGGATGATTGGGGTTACCAGCGGGTGCTGATTTTCCAAAAATAGCGGCACTCATATACTTTACGGCTCTCTCATAAAGCTCTTGGCAATCAAATCCTAATTGGCTATTTTTACTAGGTAAAAGGGATCTCGCATGTCTTGCGCCATAAAAAGCGGCAAAGACTGATGCTTTAAAATTTGTTTTGCACCTTTTAAACTACCGTAATAAACAAGGGAGGTGGGTGTTTCTTTCATCGAATATTTAGTCCTAACCGATTGTTTTGATTAATTAATTGCCGTTAAAACATACAAGGTAAATCATTGAACGACTATTATTTATCTTCTATCAATAGTGTAGACTAAATCTTACGGATTAAAAGGAGATTGTTAGTAAGATAAATATTACAGACAAAAAAATCCCTACCACAAGGATAGGGATTTCAAAGTGTCGCTCTACTTAAACTGCAAGTAGCTACTTTTAGTTAACTAGCGATTAAAAGGCTATGCTAACTGCAAGTTGTATACGACGAGGGGCAAACAAACGACGTGGTTGTTGATAACCCGGGCTAGTGACATAAGGATTAATCGAGTAGCCGGTTTGATTATCAAACAAGTTAAAAATATCCGCTCTAAACTGCAAATTGTAATTCTCATTCAATTCATAGTTTTGAGTGTAGTTTAGATCCATCTGCCAATGGCTTGGACTACGACGACTACCGGCTGAATCAACATTTCGAATGGTTGAGCTGTTATACCCATAAGCTAGGCCATTCCAGGGTTCCCAAACATCACCCGATTGATAAATTAAGTTAGCGCCAATGTTGGCTTTCCAGTCGAGCGTGTAATAACCGTACATTTTAAATAAATGACGTTTATCACCAAGAAGATTACCTTCTTTACCGTCCCACAACTGACGACCCCGGCCATCAGCAAGGCTTGAAGAACCAATAAACAAGTTAGCATCAACATTTCCACTAACACTATCTTGGTCAAAGTTACCATAGTAGTGACTCCAAACATAAGAAGCATTCAGGTAGTAGTTATCTTCTTTATATTCCGCTTCAACACTAAACTCATTGTAAGAAGTATAGGCATCATCTAACTCAGCAATAACATAAGAGGAACCACCCACTTCTGCGCGGTATGCCGGTAATTCTGGAATATAAGGACCCGCATTTCTTAAATGCTCTGGTACACCACCCCAGGGGCCGTAAGTTCCATAGTCTCTAGAATAGTTCCATGTATCTTCCCAAAAATGTGCACCTTCACGACGGCGTAAATGAGCTCGTACATAGAGTTGCTCAGTAACCGCCTTAGTGTAGCCGAATGTTAATTCATTGATACGACGAGGCTTCATACCCTTCTGGAAAAATTTACCCGATGATCCAGGACGACCTTGTGACTCAATTAAATTGCCGTTGATATCAAAATCCACATTTAAAGTTTTTCGTGTGTTACGAGCCCAAGATGCTGCACGAGCAAGCGAACTGGCTTCTGGATTATAACTGGCAAAATTAGCAAAAACCGTACTAACCTCATCAAATTGCCATATAACACCTAAGCGCGGTTGAATCATATCTTTCCAGTCTATTGAGTACATTTCATATTCATGACCTGGCGCTAATTCAAAACCAGAGACGTTAGCAGAATTTGCCTTCAAACCTTGACCATAAAGCACATCATGACTGATCAACAATCCGAGATTATAAGTGAAATCACCATCTTCAATGGTATCATTAAACTCAAAGTTAAATGATTCAGTACGAGAAGTAATACCTGGCGTAGAAGCACCATTAGCATCTTGCAAACTCATTTGTTGAGTGATCGCACGATAATAAATAGGTGTTACACCATCAGAGGCCATTTCTGTTCCACCAATATAACGGATTCCTCCCCAACCGTTAGAACCTCTGCTTAATACTTCAGTACCGTCAGACCATTTAAAACCAACATGCATACGGTGGGATGTATTGCCAATATCCATCTCGTGGTCTAATGCCATCTCGAAACCATCACGGAAAAAATCTTGATCGTTTATAGTAGTTGCAACCCCAACTTGGCCATCTCCCTGCCTAACACCATTAGCATCAATCCAACCATACTGATTGATTAACTGTTGTGCTGTCGCATCAAATCCTGTAGCTGGAACAAAAAAACCTCCAATCTGATCAAGATTATTTACATCTAAAACGTCTCCAAGGCGCGGCGTAAAATTCAACAAATTATCAGGTCGACCACTGGTTCTTAAATCGTAATTACTATATTGCATGGAAAAAGTCGTATAATCATCGATAATATAAGATCCTTCAAAGGAAAAAATATCTTGATAGGATTTATCCCCGAAAGAAGTACTATCGGCGTCAAATTCACCCACACCACGACCAACTTCTTCGTTATCGGACGTTCGGTAACTAACATTGATTAAAATATCTTCGGTTGGCGCATAGGTTATTTTTCCAAAATATTCTTCACGCAATTTATCATTATCTTTTACCGGACCACGAGCATTAGCTTTGTTCGCTTTGTTATCCGTTGTACGATAATAAGAGCCATAGAAAAATAATTCATCTTCAATAATTGGACCACCCAAACTAGCAACGATCCACGATTTATCTCTCTCAAAAGCCGTTTGAGTGGCATCATCTTTACGTGCCACAAAATTCTTTGGCTGCCCTTTATATTCTAAATTACCATGAAACTCATTAGTACCTGATTTAGAAATAGTATTAATCGCAAAACCACCAGAACGGTTAAATCCTACGGCTTTGGCTCCGCCTCGATCGATCGAAACACTTTGAATATCGTGGGTTGAGGGCTCAGAGCTAAGATTACCAAACATCGGCAATGAAACATCCACACCATCAAACCCATAGCTATTATCGCGACCAGAACCACCGGCTGATGGGCCTAATACCGAATTTTCTGAATACTGAACACCAGGAATTAACTTAAATAAATCGCGGTAATCTTGTCCCACCGGTAAATTAGCAATATCTTTTGCGCTTATTGAATTAGTTAAAGACGAATCACCTTCTTTAATAACAATGACCGAAGAACCAACAATCTGTAGCACATTGTCGCTAGACGCTGCTGCCAGTGACATATCGATTTTAGAAGTATGATCAAGCAAAACTTCAACCGTCACCTTCTTTTCGCTGCCGTCAGCACCAGTAAAAGTCAGCTCATAAGTACCGGGAATCAAAAGCGGTAATGAGTAACTACCATCAGCATTGGTCACAACACTTCTTGCTTTAGGCATGACATTACTGGTTGCAGTAACGGTTACACCGCTATTAGCACCACCAGATACTTTACCTTTAATGCCACCCATTTGTACCGCTTGAGCCGGTGCACAAAAAAGAGCACCCGCTAGCATTATGCTAGAAACCGATTTCCACGATAACCATAAAGCGCTTCGAGTCGCCTTTGTTATGCGTTTCGGCTTAAATTCATATTTTTTCATTTGATTTCCCCTCAAATAAGTTGTTTTGTTAGTTATGCTCTATATTTAGCACTAGTCAACCAGCCTTTATATCGACTAAGGAATAAAATAACACTTTAAAACCATTTGTAAATAATTTATTATTCCTTTTAGCAAAAAATTAGCCTTTTTTAAGCCAAAAACCACTTTTTTGGTTGTTTTTTAACCGTTTTGTTGTTTTTGAGCGGTTAGACATAGCAATAGATTAATTTAAATATAGATGGGTATAATACTCAGCAATTAAGTATTATATCAAAGACTAGCGAGATGTTTTCAGTCTATTTAGGACCAAACCTATAGAGGTACATAACAAAGTGAATAGCAATGACCGGTATTAAACAAGGAATTATCTATTTATGCTTTATTCTCGCCACCTGCCAAATTGATGGGCTTTACGCCAAACAGCAGGTTAAGCATAAGGCACAACCAACCAGTCAAGCCAGTTGGTTTAAAACAGACATCGAGGGAATAGACGAGACCATGCTTTATCCAGAATTTTGGAAACAAAAAGGTTGCAAATCCAAGCTTAACACTGTTGAGCAAGCAACAAATACAGACACGAAATTCTCGTCTAATGCGAGTCAATCCTTATGTTAATGATTTACAAAAATTTCCGCAGATAATCAATAAAGAAACCATTCAACAGACAATATTATCGGTTAGCAAAAAACCAACCAGTGCACGCTTTTATGCAAATGGAAAACAGTTGACCGACCAAGATTTTAATCGCTATCAGAAACAACTTAATCTAGACTCGATTAAGCCAACACAACTCGTGCAATATGCCGTGGTTGTCAAACGCGCCAATATGCGTTCTTTTGCTACCCAGGATAAAGTGTTTAAAACACCGACAGAAATCAATCTTGATCGTTTTCAAGAAACTGCACTGTTCCCAGCAGAAGTGGTGGTCGTTTTACACTACAGTTTAAATGGTCAATGGGCTTTTGTTACCTCCTATAATTATTCAGCTTGGGTCCCCATTGATAGTATCGCATTAGGTAAAAAAAGAAACTATTTTCAAATATCATCTAGCCAAAGATTTTTTAGTCATAACTGGTGATAAAGTATTAACGACCTTTAATCCTTACCAACCTCAAGTATCAGAAATACAACTTGATATGGGGGTTAAACTAAGACTGACTCAGCGGCAAGATATCCCTTCAACTATTGCTGGACAAAATACCTATACCAGCTTTGTGGTTGATTTACCCACACGAAATAAATATGGTCAACTTGAATTTAAACAAGCCATGATCCAGCGTAATAAAGATGTCCATATTGGTTACCTAGAATATAATCGACAGAATATTCTAGATCAGTCTTTTAAATTTTTAGGTGAAAGATACGGTTGGGGACACTCTTTTAATGCCAGAGATTGCACAGGGTTTGTGGGCGACGTATACAAAAGTTTCGGTATATTAATGCCAAGAAATACCGGGCAGCAAGCCTCAAGCGAACAGGGATATAATATTCATTTTAACAAGCATACTTCTAAGTTAGAAAAACTAAACCAACTTGAAAAATTAGAAGTAGGTGATCTTATTTATATTCCTGGCCATGTAATGATGTTTTTGGGACTGCAAAATGGTAAGCCCTATATCATTCACGATGTATCTGGACTAAGCTACTTTAAAAAGAATGGCGAATATTATCAAAGCAAACTTAACGGCGTTTCAGTCACTCCGCTGTTACCACTACAGTTAAACCAAGAAACTAAGTACCTCGATCGTATCTACAACCTCAAAAAAATAAAATAACACAATAAAATTAAACCATAGGAACGTCCGATGAGAATAACCGATATAAAGTTTGCCATGTTAAAGGTTCCTTTAAGAACAGCCTTTAAAACAGCTCTCAGAACCGTTAGTGAAATTGAAGACGTTATTGTCATAGTAGAAACCGATACCGGACACACAGGCTACGGAGAAGCGCCTGCAACGGCGGCTATCACAGGAGATACCCATGGTTCTATTATTGAAGCCATCAAAGTCATTATAAAACCCGCTATAATTGGCAAAGATATCTCTAATCTCAACGAGTTAACCGAAATTATTCAATCTTCTATCGTTAAAAATTACAGTGCAAAAGCGGCTATTGAAATCGCTATTTATGATCTTTTTGCACAGCTTTACAATGCGCCACTTTACAAAATATTGGGCGGCGGAGAACCCTCTCTAGCCACTGATATTACCATTAGTGTCGACTATATAGACAAGATGGTCGAGGACTCAAGAAACGCAGTTGCTAAAGGATTTGAAACCCTAAAAATAAAAGTTGGTAAAGACATTGGGTTGGATATAGAAAGAGTTAAAGCCATCTATGCCGCAGTCAAAGACAGTGCTATTTTACGTTTAGATGCAAACCTAGGTTGGACCGCCAAAGAAGCGGTTTATGCGATTCGTAATTTGGAAGATTCTGGAGTCAAACTTGAGCTGGTTGAGCAACCGGTTAGAGCCGATGATCTTGATGGAATGAAATATATTACAGAGCGAGTACATTCACCCATCATGGCCGATGAGAGTACCTTTGGCCCTAAGGAAGTGATTGAATTAATCAAGATGCGCGCTGCCGATATTATCAATATTAAACTAATGAAAACTGGCGGTATATCCAATGCCATAAAAATTGCCGATATAGCCGCCACCTACGATGTAGAATGTATGATTGGTTGTATGTTGGAGTCTAGTATCAGCGTTGCAGCGGCGGTTCACTTTGCCGTATCTAAATCAAACATCATCAGCAAAATTGATCTCGACGGCCCATCTTTATGCCAATACGATCCGGTAACCAGCGGAGTTAATTTTAACAACTCTGAAATAACCATTACCGATGCACCGGGGTTAGGTATAGAACATATTAAAGGTTTACAGATGCTAGATATTTAGGGACATTGATATTTAGCACAGTCATTGATTACTGAATGGCTGGTTTTATTTAATACCTAGAGGATTTGATTCAAAGCGTGTGTTTTCTTTTGATTGAGTATTTTCTTCCACCGACATAGCCAGTAAAATATCTACAATATGCTGCTGCGCCGCGCGTTTTGAGAAGTCATGTTTTCCAACCCCCTTCTTGCGCTGAAATAGTTGCCAGTACAATGTCATCAAGGTGATTATTAGCCTGTGCCGAATAGCGACCAATATGAATAATTTTTACTTTACGATCTCTAATTTCATTAATTAAAGAATGGCTAATTTTTATTTCCTCAACCGCAGAAAGTAACACCAATAAATCACCTTCTCCAAGCCGACATAAAAACTGTTTTTGATAGGCCGAATCATTTAGCGCAAATGCTAACTTGCCACTATTGAGTAATCGGATGGCTAGATGCTCAGCCACAAAACGAGATATACCCACACCAAATATTTGTATTTTTTCGGCTTTTTTTATGGCTTCAATCGCTTGCATAAAAGACGTTTCTTTATTTAATTCGATAGTGGCCGAAATAGCATCAAGTTTACTTTTAAGCAACCGATCAGAAACGTCATTGAGGGCAGAATCAGAAAAAGGTGTGACCGACTGACTTGACCCATGGCTGGATTTTCTTGCGACCGCTTCATTAATCGCTAGTTTTATATCAGGATAACCCTTGTAGCCTAGTTTTTGACAAAATTTAACCACACTGGATTGGCTCACACCCACCGCGCGCGCCAATTGTTGTGATGAGTAGTCTCTAAGCAGCGCTGCATTCGATAAGATGTAATCAGCCAGTTTTTTTTTTCATTGGCCGACATATCATCACGTATCGATTGTATTTTTAACAAACAGCTCATTAGATGACTTACTCCGACCAGTTTTTAATTTGATTTTTAATTTAACTTAACTTTTTAATCTATTTTAACTCTTAGAAAAGGCATCATAACCCAATTGGAATAAAATATTCAATTGGTGCCACCTTGGATATTCGAATATTCCCAATTTTAGTCCATTCAGCCTAATTTAAACCTTTTATATTGATTTATTTGCTATCCACGCCCTAAGGGTATAGAAGGTAGCGCGCTCTTAGCGCCTTATAAGCATCCAAATCACGCTTCCAAGCATCTCGAATCTCGGCTTCTGACCAGCCTTTTTCTAGCATTATACGAAACTGGTCACTACCGGTCAGTTTATCCAAAAAATCCGGCCGACTGATCAATGACCGACCAGCCGCTTTAAATTGATCCCGCCATCTTAAAAAATAGCTGAGAGATATACCTTTAGCTGGTGCATGCTGAATTCTTTCGCCATAAAGTCTCTGTTTCGGCATGGTTCAAGCTCTTCCAGCTGCCACCTATAGCATTCGGTACAAAGCTAAAATCACCCATTTTGCTATCGGGATAGCCCAACACTTGAAAAGGCCAAGGAGTTCCACGTCCCACGCTGACATCGGTGGCTTCAAACAGTGCCAAGGAAGGATATAACCTAACTGATAAATCATTGGGTAAATTAGTGGAAGGTTTTATCGGTAAAGAATAACGCCTATCATGTCGATAATTTTTAACCGGAATCACCCGCAGATCACAATGTAAATCACTCACTTTATGAGTTTTAGAGACCGCGTCAGATACTTGATTAGATAGTGCTTTAAATTTTAATTGTAACCAGCTTTCACCCTCAATCATGTTCGCCAGTTCGCCCACGGTTAAACCATGTACCATAGGAATTGGATGAATACCCAGAAAACTACTAAAGCGAGTGTCCAAAAGCGGACCATCGACATAATCACCATTCGGATTAGGCCGATCCAGTACAATCAATGGTACCGAAAATTCCGCACAGGATTGCATTAAATAATGCATCGAACTAATAAAGGTATAAAATCGAACGCCCACATCCTGAATATCAAAAATAAGGATATCGACATTTTTTAACTGCTGTTGATCGGGTCTTTTATGCGATGCGTACAGCGAATAAATCGGTAGCCCCGTTTTGGCATCAAACTCTTTATCAAATTTTTCACCAGCAGCTTTATCCCCTCTAAAACCATGCTCCGGTGCAAAAATAGTGCTAATTTGAACACCTTTATCTAACAAAGCATCCACCAAATGCTGATCAAATGCGCGCGAGGTTTGATTGACCAGCAAGCCCACTCTTTTACCTTTTAACATGGGTATATAACGATCGAACTGTTCCGCCCCCACCAGCAGATCATGGCTTACAGGGTTAGCCGCTACCATTTTTTGTGCCGTGGTTATCTGCCTGGCATGGCTAGGTTTAACACCGAGCGATACAAGAAAAACAGCGAGAAAAATCCATTTCGGTATCAAGCGAATCAAAACTTGTCCTTAGCTATTTAAAGCTTTTTTTAGAAAACCACCATTTCGCTGTAATAGATCGAGCGCTGGATTGAGTTCTAATTGTTTTAAAATCATTAAAATAGCCACTTTAACTTGTCCCTTGGCTTGTTTTAGCGTTTTTTCCGCAGTGGCTTGATCGACATCGGTGATCTGCATAATCATATTAGTACCCCGAGCAAGCAGTTTTTCATTGCTGGCTTTTAAATCAACCATCAAGTTTTGAAAACTCTTACCGCTACGTATCATGCTGGCCGTGGATAACATATTGAGGACCATTTTCTGTGCGCTACCTGATTTCATTCGTGTCGAACCGGTTAAGGCTTCGGGTCCAACAATAGGCAGTAAAGCGACATATCGGTATGCTGAATAATTTCCGCGTTAGGATTACAACTTAGCGCAATCCGTGTCGCACCAACTTTGGCCGCATAATCCAGCGCGCCAATAACGTAAGGCGTTCGCCCACTAGCAGCAATACCCACCACTATGTCCTTGTTAGATAAAGCGATAGCCTCTAGGTCACTTTGACCACATTGTGAGCTATCTTCAACGCCCTCTTGGGCCTCAAACATGGCATCTTGACCACCGGCAATCAGCGCCACCACTTGCTCTGCCGGTACACTGAAAGTAGGCACACATTCCACCGCATCTAACACCCCTAAACGACCACTGGTTCCGGCTCCGGTATAAACTAAACGACCACCCTGTTTAAAAGGCTTCAACAATCAAATCAACCGCGTCGGCGATCTGCGGCAAAATCAATTTTATGGACTCGGCGACCAGTTGATCCTGCTGATTTATTTTTTCTACAATACCAAGACTGGATAACTCATCGATATCCAATGTTTGTGGGTTTTGTCCTTCCGATATCAACTGGTTTAGCTTGTCGATTAAAGAATTATGACTCATTTTTATCACTCATTTTATTGTCCCATTGGTCGCAAGATTTGACGCGCTATATAGAGCCCGCCATCCAGCGCATCACCTTTAGCTGCCACCAGCATTGCTTGATATTTTGCAGACAGGTAGGGTTCTAATTTATACGCCAACCCGCCGATTAAAGCCACCTTAAGCGGATTAATCCCCTGCGCGCAATCAATTAATTCCTCGATTGATTGCGCTGCCTGTAAGATAATATCCTTTGCCAGTCGACTGGTTTTTGATAAATCGAAAATCCTCGGAGCAATAGCCGCATATTGGGTTGCACCAGAATTTTTTAACCAGTCTAAAATAACCTGTCGAGCGGTTAATTTTAGTGGTATAACCACACCCATTTGCTGCGCGATAGCTTGCATCAATGGGTCGCTGTGCGCCAGCCCTTGATCCAAGCCCACTAAACTTCGGCTGACTGCTAGTCTTCCCATACATGCCCCACTTCCAAGATCACCTGCCACAAAGCCCCAACCACCAAACATTTGTTCACTGCCATCAGAATTAAGCCGCATGGCAACACTACCAGTGCCGATCGCTATCACTACCAGCGGTTGACCTTGACCAGCACCATAAAGAGAGGTTTGAGCATCACTGTGGATCGAAATGCCCGCCCATTTGGCACCAAGGTGATGTTGCAAAACTTGGCGATTTTGCTCACAGGCAGCGCCGGCAGCGCCGCAAACAATTTGGCACTGTTGCGGTTTAACTTTGGCTAAGGCAAGCAACTCATTAGCTAATCCTATAATAATCTCACAGGATTGATCGAGTTTATGGCTTAGTGATGCAGCTGCGCCAGTGGCGCTATATCGCGCACTGCCATCCAATGGCTCGATACAAGCGGCAGTTTTACTACCGCCGGCGTCAATGCTTATTATATGTGTAATCATAGTTTGGTATATTCAATCATCAATAGTTTAAATAACATTAACCCGCTTGGCTTGCTCTAGTATCGGTTGCACTAGTATTTCTTGCTCAAAATTCAATCCGAAGAATCTTCGACTGCTGGCCTATTTTATGAATAAAAATACATTTTATCGCTCTTTTTTGATGAATAATTCGGCTTTAATTTTCTTCCGCCAAATGTGCAAAAGACTGGGGATTATGCTCTGACTCATCGGGTTTTCCAAGGTAACAAATAGTAAAAGAAATCGCCGAAGCAACGCAAAGCTGGTAAGGAAAAGCCAAATCGATCTTGACCCAACCTATATCCAAACCAAGCAACTGATCTTGAATATAGGATTGAAATAATAGCGTGACAATAAAGCCACTAATTAGCGCCGCTAATACACTTTTGGAATTGCCTCGCCTGGTAAACAGAGCATTAAAATAAACGCCTAATAATCCGCTGTAGGAAAATACCATCACGCTTAGGGCAAAGGCTAACAAAGGTGTATCGGTATAGCGTTGCCAATAAAAACTTAAAATCGCCATGGCCGACAATGCCAATGCCGCAACCACCATCCCAAGCCGACCAGCGCTCACAAAGTGCTGTGCATCTTTGGTTTTACCTTTAGCCAACAACCAAGGACGGTAAAGATCTTGAATCACCACTGATGACATAGAATTCAATCCTGAATTTAAAGTAGACAGCGCGGCTGCCACGATGCCAACGGTGACTAATCCGCGCAATCCCGATGGCATTTCATTCAGTACAAAAGTCATAAATATAGTGATTTTTTCACCGTCAAAAGTTTGCACCACTTCACTGGCCTGACTCATTCCCATTAGATCAGGGCGTTGATAAAAAATGTAAAGCAGCAAACCGATGGCGACAAACATAAATACCACCGGTAACACCAACACCACTGACCAAAGCATGGCTTTAGCACTTTCTACGGATGACTTACAGGTTAAAATCCGCTGCGTCATATCCTGATCCATACCGAAAGAAGCGATGCTTAGAAGCATAAATCCACTAATCGATGCCCACACCGTAAACACCCCTTTAGAGCTAAAATCCCAGTCAAAATTAAACAAGGTTAATTTAGAAGCGTCGCCATTAATGGGTGAATCGAGAGCGGCAACAATTTGACTAAAATCCGCTGGAATTATGGCCAACAAATAATACAGCACAGCAATGGCAGCGCCCACATAAACCCCGCATTGAATGGCATCACTATAAATGACTGAACGAATACCGCCAACCAATGAATAAAGTAATCCTATGGTCGCTAGAATTAAAATAGCCAACACCACATTCACCGCTTCAATATTACCAAAAAGGATCATGGCTACCGCAATAGCCGCCATATAAAGCCGTGCGCCACTCGCAAAAACACGTCCAAAAAGATACATACTTCCCGCTTGTTTTTTTGCCTTTTCACCAAACCTAATTTCTAATAGTTCATAAACCGTGGTGACCTTGTATTGATAAAAACGCGGAATTAAAAATTTAGCCACAAAAATGGCAGCTAGGATGGTACCAATATTGGTCGCAAGATAACTTAAATCGGCGCGGTAGCCTTGATCGGGACCGCCCAGAAATGTCGCCGCTGATTGTGCGGTAGCCAAAACAGAAATTGCCACCAGCCAAATTGGCATTTGTTTGCCACCGAGAAAAAAGTCATTAGTGTCATTCACTTTTTTTCGGCTAAACCACCAGCCGCTCGCAGCGATTAGTACAAAATAGCCAAAAAATATCGACCAATCAAAAGCGGTTAAATTTGCTGCCATAAGAATGATTCTCCGTTATTATTGATTGATTGTTTTGAGGTTCAGTTTCAAGTTATTCCGCTTGTATGCAATTGCCGCTGGTCGATTGTTCGCCATCCTGTCGCGGTAAATCCACCGGTAATTGTCCTCTCGCCTCGAGGCTTCCCAGCATAACTTTGACAATCGCTTCATAGGTCACGCCCGAATATTCAGTGGTTGCAGCTTGATAGCTATGAGTGCTTTCACTAGCACTTAGTTTGGTAAATATAGCTGCATCATAGGCTAACAAAATCATATCGCTATACTGCAATAATTCTGACAACTCGTAGGGTGATTGCATACCCAGCAGCAGTGTCGATTTAGCCTTTTGTTTGGCTAGTTTTAACGCTTGAATAATAGTGTCTAGACGCGCTTGCTCTTGTTTTTTTGCTTGCTGATAAGTGAGGGTTTGCTCATCCACCTCGCCTTGAACTACGGCACTTTCACGCTTAGCGCTGTAAAAAACGAGCAGTGAGTCAGCCTCATTAATCAACACTTCAAGCTCACTGGTTGACGTATCGCCCAGTAGTGAGCTAGTGACCATTTGAAATTTATCAACAGCCATAAGATCAACAAGAATTGATTGCACTAATTGCTGTTGCTGTTGATCTTGAAATATAACATGCAGCCGTTTTCCCAATTGAGAAACAATCGATTGTTGGCTGTTATTTTTAATTAGGGTAATAGAATCCATGGCGAGTTGTTTTTGCAAATCGCGATGTGCCTTGCTGGCTAAAATTTGTTGTGCGCCTTCGACTCGCTGTTTTATCGAGGCGTTAGTCTTTTTCGCTAAGGAAAAACGAGTTGCCAATTTTTCGATTCGAAACAATGACTGTTGATGCTGTTGTTCACCTTGTAGGCTTCTTTGAATCATCGCCGCAACTTGTTTAACAAAATGTTTAAATCCCTCAATATCATTTGGCGTTCTAATTTTATAGGGCATCAACGCAATATCAGCGCCAGCAAGCAGGCTTTGACTAGCGGCAAAAACAGCATCAAAATTTCGACTAATACTTGCCATATTCAGTGCATCAGTGATCACGATTCCTTTAAAACCAAGCTCATCTCTGAGTAAATTTTTAAGAATTTTTTCCGACATTGTGGCAGGTTTAATAAGTCTCTCGCCGCTAGACGACACAAGCTCTGAATGATCTAAACCCGGATATTGGATATGGGCGGTCATAATCATCCCCGGTTGCGAAGACTCAATCGCCTGTTTAAACGGTACCAGATCGGTTTGTTGACTGGTGTTAAAATCATAATCAATCAAGGGCAAACCTGTGTGACTATCGACATTGGTATTGCCATGACCCGGAAAATGCTTCAATGTACCAATCACATTCTCTGCCTGCATCGCATCCAGCATGGCGATCCCTTGCTCAGCCACTTGCTTTGGATCTTGTCCAAAAGATCGAACATTGATCACTGGATTATCGGGATTATTGTTGACATCCACATCCGGCGCAAAGTTGAGATTAATACCCAGAGCTTTCAGCTCTTTGCCCAAGATACGCCCCACCTGTGTAGCATAATAAGTACCTTTTCGAGGATAGGTGGCACCAATTGCCATATTGCCGCTAAAGGCAGTGGAAAGATTCAAGGGTAAACGCACCACCCGACCGCCTTCTTGATCGATGCCTATCAATAAAGGCTTTTGTGCCTGTGATTGACTGGCAGCCTGTTGTAGATCGCTCGTCAGTTGGATGATCTGGGAATAGCTCTCAAGATTTTCCGAAAATAGCACCACACCGCCCAAGTCTGTGTCTCGGATCAACTCCGCAAGAGCGATAGGTAATTGAGTCATACTGGTTTTGCAGGGTTCATCCGATGCAATTGGCTTTCCACAAAAATAGCGAAAACTCAGCATCATACGTTGCGCAACACTGCGCTCGAAATCGGTAAGTTGTATATTTGATTGCTTTTTTACTGGCATCTGAGCACAACTTCCTATAATCACCACAAGTATTAACAAAAATATGGGTCTAAATTGACTCAATGGCATAGTGTTATCAATGGATTAGTCTAATGACATCAATATTACAGTATCAAGAATAAATAATCACTTTTAGTTCAGCTAACTTGACTAGTTTATTCCTAATTTTAATTAATAATTAAAAAAACAGAGATGATAATCGGAGTATCGCTATTTTCTGCTCTATACTTTTATCAAGGATAAAGAATTTCGAGCGATGTAACGCCACGCTTACAATCTTTTAGTTGCCTCAGGAGAAAAAGTGCCATGACATCGGTTAAGGCTCAAGAATTTGAATCCGTCGGTGGAACCGAGATGATTCAAAAAGTGAGCAAGATTTTCTATGATAAAGTCTATCAAGATGCCTGGTTAAAGCTCTATTTTGAAGCCATACCACAAGAACATATTGAGCGCCAGCAGGTGGCCTTTATGCAGGCTGCGCTCGGCGGTGAAAACCTCTATTGCGGCCAAACGCCGCCAGCCGCCCATAAGCATATGTATATTTCAGAGGCGCTGTTTCTACAACGCCAATTGCTACTCGATCAAGCCTTTAAAGAATGCAACGCGAGTTCCCTATTGATCGAAAAATGGCTTAAAATCGATAATGCTTTCTTTCAACGAATCGTCAAATCTTCACCCGATGAATGTGAACGCCGCTATAAAACAGATAACATATTAAATTTTCCAAAGCCTCAAGTTTAGACCACCATATTGCCCCACATGGCACCTGATTTTTCATTGGCAACCGCCAATTCGCCAGCAATTAGCGTACATCCATGCTTCGGCATAACAACCCTCACCCTAGCCCTCTCCCTGAGGGAGAGGGAATTAATTTCTCCTCCCTGAAATAAAGTGGAACTCGATTTTTTCTCCCTGAAATACGATGGAATTAGATCCCCCAACCCGTAATAAGGTGAAACTCGATCCCTCTCTCGGAAATAAAGTGGAATTAGATCCCCCTCCCCGTAATAGGGTGAAACTCGATCCCCTCTCTCGGAAATAAGGTGGAATTAGATCCCCCCTCCCTTGATGGGAGGGGGTTAGGGGGCGGGTGAAAAGGACCAATTTAGCAACATCCATGCTTCGGCATAACAACCCTCAGCCCTAGCCCTCTCCCTGAGGGAGAGGGAATTAATTTCTCCTCCCTGAAATAAAGTGGAACTCGATTTTTTCTCCCTGAAATAAGCTGAAACTCGTTTTTTTCTCCCTGAAATACGATGGAATTAGATCCCCCCTCCCTTGATGGGAGGGGGTTAGGGGGCGGGTGAAAAGGACCAATTTAGCAAACATCCATGCTTCGGCATAACAACCCTCAGCCCTAGCCCTCTCCCTGAGGGAGAGGGAATTAATTTCTCCTCCCTGAAATAAGCTGGAACTCGATTTTTTCTCCCTGAAATACGATAGAATTAGATCCCCCAGCCCGTAATAGGGTGAAACTCGATCCCTCTCTCGGAAATAAAGTGGAATTAGATCCCTCTCTCGGAAATAAAGTGGAATTAGATCCCCCTCTCGGAAATAAGGTGGAATTAGATCCCCCTCCCTTGATGGGAGGGGGTTAGGGGGCGGGTGAAGGCGTTAAGGGGCGGGTGAAAAAGAGCAATCTATAATGTCTGAGTCACTTTTTTCAAACCCGGAGGTCGATCGGGATCAAGCCCTCGCTCCACCGCAATGGATTCAATATCCAGATAAAAGCGCTGCAATATGGCTAAAGGAGCAATGCGTGGGTGCACCTGAGCGTCCACCTGAAATAGATTAACGATGTTAGCCCCTCTATTTTTTAACGCTTCGATTTGCTGATTATGTACCACTTGGGTCTCATCATTAATACCAATATTGATTAGGGTAAAGTTTTTATCGACCAAGGTCGCTGGGCCATGCAGGAATTCAGCCGAGCTAAATGATTCAGCGTGCAGCCCACAGACTTCTTTCATTTTAAGCGCGATTTCATTACCAATAGCAAAACCTAATCCACGACCAATCACCACCAGATTGACCAAGTTGTCTAAATCTCCAGTTTTGATTTGTGCTGGCGCTTTGGCGGCGTCATCAAGTAATTTAGGAATTTGATCCAGCGCTTGGATCAAACTATGGGATGCTGACCACACTGCCACTAATTGAATAATCGCTGCAATAGTCGCCAAATAGCTCTTAGTCGCAGCCACCGATTTTTCTTGTCCGACACCGAGTGGATAGACCCAGTCAACCAGTTCAACTAAGGGAGAAGACAGGTCATTGACTAGCGCAATACACAATGCGCCTGCGGCTTTTGCTTGCTTGGTCTGCTCTAGAATATCAGGGCTTCGGCCCGACTGAGACACGACAATCACTAAGGTTTTACTTAACTTTAATGCTTTATTATAAACCGTTGCAACCGATGGCGCGGCGCTAAAAGTCGGTATTGCCGTTTCAATTTCGATTAAATATTTACCAAAAGTACCCGCATGATCGGACGAACCACGCCCCACAAACATTACGTTATAGGGCTGGAAAAGTTTAATCGCCTGTGCGATTTTCTCTACCAGTGGTTGATTTGTTTTTAATTGTCGCTCGATAAGGCTTGAAGCTTGAAGCGCTTCTTGTTTCATTAGGCTGGATTTTTTAATCGATTGATCTGACATTTTTAAATATCGCTTTAAATTGAATTAGTAAGAAACAAACTGACTTAAAGTTACAAACTTTGAAATACCAGGTTAGCGATCAATCAAAGTTTAAAGGTCTAATGAATCACTAGCTTGATGAGCGTCTCAAGACTTGTCAGCACTGTTATCTTGAGTATTACTTTCCCAGTGAGCCAAGGCCAAACTAGAACCTATAATAATCATAGCACCCACCCACAATTTACCTGGCGGGACCCAAGAAAAAACAATCCAGCCCGCTAACACATTAAGCGGTAATTTAACGTGGTCAAAGGGCTGCACAAAAGAGGCTTCTGCGCTGGAATAGGCGCGCGTAATTCCAAGTTGAGCAAGCGCAGTTAAAACACCGGAAACCAGCAACAATTTCCAAGCATCAAAATCAGGCCATGAAAAATTTTCAAGATTAACCGCTAGGTTAAAAGGCGTCATTAAAATCAACAAGTAAAATACAATATTCTCAGGCGGTTCATAATGAGAAATATCTCTAACCATTAACGAATAAGCAGCCCAAAATATGGCTGCGACCACTGGCAACAAACTAACTAAACTAAAATGATTAGTCCAAGGCTCCAAAATAATCATCGCGCCAATAAAACCAGCTAAGGTTGCAAGCCATCGAGCGGCATTGACCTTTTCACCCAAAAACAAAGCACTGCCGATAGTGGCAAATAACGGCGATGTCATGACTAACGCAATGGCTTGCCAAATAGGCACGCCTTCGGCCAAAGCCCAAGTCCAAAATTGAATACCAGCCACCGCAAAAGCCACTCGTATTAGATGATGAATACGTTTGTTAGAATGCAAATTTTTGCGGATATGACTGGGTAGCAGCCAAGGTAACATTACCAGCAGCGCTATCAAGTATTGATAAAATGCGACATTGGTCGATGCGATCTGCATTTTAAAACCAAGATACTGGTTAATCACATTAACCATGGCAAACAGCATACCGGCAAACACCATCCAAAGTGCCCCTTTGAGTGGGTGATGTATCGATTCACTTTTCAATTCTTTCACAAAACTCTCATGTTTGGTTAAATTGTAGTCATTGGGCTAACAAAGACTAGCACCAAGCCCGCCCTGTCGGTTAGTCGTTGTAGACAAATTTCTATTGATAACGATGATTTTCTAGGCCAATCAAACAGGCTTTAAGCACAACATTTCTTAAATTTCTTACCACTGCCACAAGGACAAGGGTCATTTCTACCAGCTTTCTTAGTCGCCACCGAAACCACCTTATTATCCTGTAAAAACTCCAGATCTTTAATGTTCTCTGGCGCATCAGCATCAATCTTGATATCTGCAAACCATTGATTTTTTGCGATAATTGCGTCAATTTCAACCTTTCGTGCTTCATTTTGAACACTAATTTGAGCTGGTGATTTTTTAGTCCCCAGTTTGAGTATCCGATCACCGCCACCAACGCGCTTTTTACCGCGCTCATTATTATTGTTGGCTTTTCCATCAAAAAAGAATTTAGACATTATAAGATTTACCTTCAGATTTTTAATCTGCTTATTTGAATCACTTGTTCAAATAAGAATCAGTAGGGTTTAAAAAGGGAGAGTATAGCCTGTAGCGCTTAATTGGTGTTAGTAACAATGCACTAAAAGTAACGAAAAACCGACAATATTAGCTTAAAGGCTAAATCTAGGCTAGAGCAAACAAACTAGCCTTTAATTATAAGGTTCCCGAATTTGAAGGTCCAAACTTTGTAACCACACTAGTATGCATTACCACGCAGTAGCGTGGGAACGAGAAACTCAGTTATCATGCGCCCGAGGCTATGAAAATATCCCTAGTTCCCATGCTCCCGCGTGGGAATTCATTCCAAAGCTCAAGGTTTACCACGCTAGGCAAATTAAACATCAATCTAACCTGAAAGCCCCGTATGCATTACCACGCAGGAGCGTGGGAACGAGAAACTCAGTTATCATGCGCCCGAGGCTATGAAAATATCCCTAGTTCCCATGCTCCCGCGTGGGAATTCATTCCAAAGCTCAAGGTTTACCACGCTACGCAAATTAAACATCAATCTAACCCGATAGCCCCGTATGCATTACCACGCAGGAGCGTGGGAACGAGAAACTCAGTTATCATGCGCCCGAGGCTATAAAAATATCCCTAGCTCCCATGCTCCCGCGTGGGAATTCATTCCAAAGCTCAAAGTTTACCACGCTACGCAAATTAAACATCAATCTAACCTGAAAGCCCCGTATGCATTACCACGCAGGAGCGTGGGAACGAGAACCCTAGTTATCATGCGCCCGAGGCTATGAAAATATCTCTAGTTCCCATGCTCCCGCGTGGGAATTCATTCCAAAGCCCAAAGTTTACCACGCTAGGCAAATTAAACATCAATCTAACCTGAAAGCCCCGTATGCATTACCACGCAGGAGCGTGGTAACGAGAAACCTAGTTCCCATGCGTCCGAGGCTATGAAAATATCTCTAGTTCCCATGCTCCCGCGTGGGAATTCATTCCAACACTTTATCAGACACTCAAATTTTGATCAATTTCTAGCGGATACCGAGGATCTACCCTCTATTCTTATTGGTAAAACTAGCTTTTGTAGGAGATTGACCCGACTTTGTGTGCGAGATGTCTCAAAGGTGCCTGCCCATTAGTAGTTTTACGATGCAGGATTTAAGAGTAGCTGAGAGAATTCAATTTAAGGCGCATGGGCGCGGTAATAGTTATTCTATTATAAAAGCCTATCATCCCAAGAAATACCGAAGAAAGCCCAATTAACCAGATACTCCATTCTTGTATCATTTATAAGGCCTCTAACTGTAATATTTGCGCAGTATCCATTATTTTATAGACTTTTTAATTATTATTAACCCATTCACTCTATCAGACACTTAAATTATGGTCAATTTTTGACGTCAAGCATCTTATGCCAAGCAGGGTTCTAAGTTGTTATTGCATCCTAAAGCACTTTTTGGGATTAGAATAGCCCCATTCCCGTACAAATTATCTAAATAGGACTATCGGTTCCTACTACGAAAAAATACTATTCAAAATAGGCGCTAAGAAATCACCGATTGCATTTTGCAGCCATTCTGACTGACTTAAAAATACCATCGAAATTGGAGCAGCCGAGTACTTAGCAATTCCATTGGCAAAACTTTTATTGATACCCACTTTTTCATGACTTTTGGTAAACAAGGCGCTCAACACATAATTACGATCCATCTGCACGATTGAGTTGGCGCTTAAAATGGCGATTAGAATCACAATAACTCCAACCCAAGTCAGCAGGAATTGATAAGGATAAAAAGGATAAGACATAACACCCAACAATATAGCTATCGATGCGTAAATAATGAAAGATAACTGACGACGTAATACAGGTATTAAGAGTTTTAACCACTCAATGGTACTCGCTTTAAAATTATTTCGACACTCTTCTCTAAAATTAATAATCGCCTCAATATCATTCTTTTGAGCGTGTTCAATAATTTTTTGTGCAATTTCATTTTCTTTTTGCTGTATGGATGTCACAAGCTCGCATATTTTTTTGACTCGACCAATGGGCTCCTCTATCTGATTGAGGAAACTATAAAAATCACTCACGTTTCGCATATTTTCATAGGAGAAAAAACTCTTCTCAAAAACTGCCTGGTCATCCAATTTTAAAGAATGATAAAATCGAGCTAAACCATTCTCCATGTTTTTGGGTGGTGTAAATTCGTCTCCAGACATTAAGATATACAACTCCAGAGCTAACTTCTGTCTTTTATCAATTAAGTAACCGACCAATTCGTTTAGCCCTTTACATTCTTTATCAATTGCTTTTTGATCCGTTTTCCTAAGAATAAGTTGTTCTCTTATTTTACTGCAATAAAACTGGGTTAAACTAGCTATATCAACGTCAACGGAATTCGACATTCTAAATTCATTTAGAGATTCAATAAGTTCCTCTGAATTTAGTTGCTTATCCAATATTTCATAAAGGATTTCAATATTTCCTTGGCTGTTTTTAAGATCTTCCCAACTCGCCATGTCTTCTTTATCTTTAGTAGTATATTTTATTACACCAAGCATAAAAGGTGTGCTGTCAGAGAATATCTTTTCAAAAAAACCACTTTCGTTAGATTGAGATCTCTCTTTATCGATATTGATGAATCGTCTAACACTATTAGTAAATTCCATTAACCGATCATAATTAGACATGTATTTGATTGACATAACAACCAACGAAAATAGCGCCAATATAAATATCATATTCACCCAAAAGGTCACTTGAGATACTTCAAACATGGCCAATGGCATTGGAAGCTCATCCCACCCCTTAAGCAACTGAAGATTACCACCAAGATATTCATTGTAAATATAATAAGTTGGAATCAAGATAAAGGTGGTGGCTATGGGTATCATCAACTTCAAAACTCTGGATGAGAAATTGACGTAATTACTCAACAAAACAACAGGAGGTATATCCTTCATTTTATTTTTAGAGAAATAGATCGTCGCAGTCTGCAGCTTGTGGTCTGCAAGTCTGATTGAATAGTAATAGGTTAACACTGATGAAAATAGCAGTAGAGGTAACAATGGCGATAAACCACTATTCAAAGATAGTAATCTTATATAGTTATCGTAGGTAATTTGATCAACAATATCAAACGAATAATATATTATAAAAATTAGAATAATCCAAAACGCCATTAATGAAATAATACTTTTAAAAATAACGATGGTAAGACCCGATATTATTTTACGATAGCGGATAACCCAGTTGTGGTCGGAATTACTGGTTATAACAATATTCCAAGACTCCTTAAAATGGCTAACATTAGAATATACAATTGCGACCAGTTGAGATATCCAATAAGACCAAATTACGATTGCCATCCCAACATCTGATTTATTAATGATTAACAAGCTAATACTAAAAGGGATCATGGCCAAGCTAAGGTAAAGTCTTAAGCTTATTGATTTTTGTTTATTAGAAATAAGTATTCTTTCATTATTGGCATAATTATAATGATGCTTTGGTCTTGTGTAGAGATTCCAGCTATAAAAAGCTGTCGCAACGATTAAAAAGATAAAAATAATTTTCCAAATACTAGGAATATAGGGTGATTCATCACCGGGCTTGCTGCTGGTTGCTTCAAGCACCCACAGACCGCTATTAGATGGCGATGTAATGATCACTTCTTTAGTTTTTGAAGAATCGCTACTAGTAGATTTTTTTGTAGTATTTAAAGCTTCAGAAAAAGCATTAAACACGCCAATCGCTCTATCGCTAGAAAATATTCGAACGCTTTTGGTGTGACTATCATTAAATTCTAACCGATTGGAAGATGCGACCAATAATCCTCTAGTGGCTTTCTTATAATAGGGGTGAGTCAGTAATACGTCACCTTCGTAAGTGAAAACGAGTATATTCGGCATTTTTCTTTTAATTTCATTGACTAAAAATAATTGATCTCTGACATCCGTAGCAACTATACCGATCGCTTTCGCTCCCGATTGTTT
>JAUZSK010000061.1 GCA_030949565.1 Enterobacterales bacterium | reverse complement strand
ATTGTAAAGTTAGGGATGAAGCGAACTTGGGGAACAGAGTGATCACCAGCAAATCCAGGTCTAGTTTTCCAGGCCAGCATAAATGTAAATGAGCTATAGCGGTTGCATTTGAATTATTTATAAACGCTCTAACATCTCCACCTTGGCCAGTAGCAATTGCGATAGCATTCACAACAATTTCTCCTGCTCCATTAACACCCAGAGCGAGCGTTTTTTCTCCAACAATACCTTCAGGGTTTGCAGCACCAGCCAGTGGCTTTATAGATAGCTTTCATGAATGCATATCTGCGCTGGAGTTAGCACAGCAAACATCAGCTTCACCAGCAGCTTTTCTTCTTAAATTGGTTTGTTTACTCTCCGTTCTTTTAACATCTTTGTCATTAGGACCATACTGCTCGGGAAGGGCTTCTGCGCCATCCCACAAACCATTTTTAACAGCTTTTAAGATAATCTTCCTGACTGAGATTTAGACCCTTTGTCTGATTGGTGCTCAACATCCACCTGCCCTTTTGAACCTAAATCCGTATTATCCAGCTTTTTAACGTTATCGGCGTTATTGTTTTTGAAAGCCCTTTCACTCCCATTGCGTGCTACCGTGTAGACATAATTACTCGACTTTCCACTCTCATCGGTTACCGTCGCGGTGATGGTTCGAGAGGTATCTCTTTTTTTTATTCTTGAGCCTGTTGGCGCACTACGGGTTCTTTGACTGGCTCGTAACTTTGACTTCTAATTTGTCTTGGTCTATATCTGCGGCGTACCCACTCCGGATCCGTCCTCGCCAATGGGTTATTCATAATGTATGAATAAAGGGTTCATTGACTGTGAATTACCCGGTGCTTGTATAAAGGGATCGACACTCAAGAAGCCAGTCCAAGGTTGTAATCATTCACCCGTCCGTTCGTGTGGGATCAACTGCGCATCGTCTAAAATGTTCGCGATCGGTAAAGCCACGGTTTGTGGTCTCTGAACCGAGGATATTTGCACCGATAGGCTGACTGAGAGCATTGCTGGTTGGGTTATAGGTGAAATTATCCCTCAATCGTCCATCTCGCGGCTTCTTGCCGAAGGGATCATAACTGTGGTGTTGCAGTAGATTGCCCTGCTCATCAAAGCTGCCAATCATGGAGCTTAGTCGGTCGCGGTGAAGGTAGCGTACCACGAACGATATCAGACAGGCACTCTATAGTCAATTTCCTACAAAAGACACGGGTCAATGTCTTACAAAACCGTAAAAATCAAAGAATTTTTGTAAGAGAACAACCCGACTTGGTGTGCGAGATATCTCAAAGCCAGCCTGTCTATTATTTTTTTAAAACAAACAGATCCCTTCCTAAAAAAATAATTAACTTCATCGCCAAACCTCAATAAAAACGCTACTCAAGGAAGACGCCTTCTGATTTCTCCCTGTCTATTATTTTTCTAAACCTAGGTAATTTCAGGATTTTTTGTAAGAGATCAACCCGACTTTGTGTGCGAAATAACTCAAAGCTGGCTGTCTATTATTTTTTGTGATCACATCTGTACCATCGGAAGAAAAACTTAATTCCTCTAGTTTATTACCGCCACTGGTGCGTTACATATTTAGTATTTCAATTTCTGCACATTTCTTAGTAATCGTGCTAACCTGTGAAGACATTTCTCTAGAAATATGACTAATACTTTTTAGAAATGCACTATCATAGAGAGAGAGCAAACTGCAAAACTGTCCAGAATAGAAAGGTGTATCCATCCAAGTTTTGATTGGTTCTAAATCAGCGATGTATATATTTTGCAGAAACTTCCAATATTCAACCTCCACTTCACTTAGATCTAGCTTTTTTTTATTTTTCAATAATGTACTAATTGCTCTTGAGCTACCTCCGCTTGCAGCAACTAATAAATATTTCTTAATTTCTACTATATTTTCTTTGTCGTTAGATAACAGATGTGCCGCATACAAAAAGCACCTAAAAAGTCTTTAGCTTCCGCTGATTTTTTTAAATATGATAATTTTTCTGACGAACTATAATTGTTAATTGATCTTGCAATTAGAACTGCCGCACTTCCATTCCCAAGATCTGCAGACTTCTTAAGGAAAAGCGCTTTTATTTTTAGGTGCTCCATATAAAGCCTTAAAGTAAAAATAGTCTTTTTTCTTCAAAATGTTTTTTGTTTTTCTAATATAAAAATTAAAGGATTTATAAAATACATCATTTTCAACACTATTTTCTATCAATATTAAAAGTAAGGAACGAGCACTTTCTGAGTCCTTATTATTAAGGACTTCCTTTACTACAACTTGGTAAATAAACGTATGAATTAGCTAACTCCTCATTGCAAGATGAATTGGAATTAGCTAGAAGTTTATTAGGTGCCACAAAAGAAACAATGAAAAATAAAAATGAAATAACCAAACATTTATTCAAAACTAATTACCTCTTTTCATAATATATTGCGGTGTTATGATTTGTTATTAAGTAGCCAGATCCAACATCTCTGTCATGCTTAGATGCGGAGTCTCTAGTTGAACTTAAACTAATAATACCTCTTCTCCCTCTGTATGGATTTAGATATTTATTTCTTAACTCCTGTTTTTTCGGCATTACTACCTCCATAATTATTGATGAAAGCGCGAGTCTTTCTTTCCAACCGTCTATTCCATGTAACTTTTGGCCCATGACTATGAACAGTTTCTTTAGTTGTACGAAAGCCTTCTAAAGCCTTTTGGACATCTTTTGGTAGTTTACTTTTAGGTATGCTTAAAGATAATTGAGGCAGACCACTAGAATATGGTACTACTGCATACAAACCATTCTTTTTTATCTTCAAATAAATAAGATGAAACCTCAGCTTCTTCATTTTCAGTTAACTCATTCCATCTAGGTGCTATTCTTTCCAAAAATTCTTTTTTACTTTCTCCTTTTAAACTTTTGATCACATCTGTACCCATCGGAGGAAAAACTTAATTCCTCTGGTTTATTACCCCCACTGGTGCCAACACCCACCTGCCCTTTTGAACCTAAATCCGTATTATCCGGCTTTAATGTCGTCGTTGTTATTTTGAAAGCGCTTTCACTCCCATTGCGTGCTGCCGTGTAGACATAATTACTCGACTTTCCACTCTCATCGGTTACCGTCGCGGTGATGGTTCGAGAGGTATCTCTTTTTATTCTTGAGCCTGTTGGCGCACTACGGGTTCTTGATTGGCTCGTAACTTTGACTTCTAATTTGTCTTGGTCTATATCTGCGGCATACCCACTCGGATCCGTCCCCGCCAATGGGTTATTCATAATATATGAATAAGGGTTCATTGACTGTGAATTACCCGGTGCTTGTATAAAGGGATCGACACTCAAGAATCTTCCGAGGTTGTAATCATACACCCGTCCATTCATGTGGATCAACTGCGCATCGTCTAAATGTTCATGATCGGTAAAACCGCGGTTTGTGGTCTCTGAGCCGAGAATATTTTGTGGGATGGTGAGCCCTGTTAAAACATCGGTGAAATTATCCCTTAATCGTCCATCTCGCGGCTTGCCGAAGGGATCATAACTGTGGTGTTGCTGTAGGATACCCTGCTCATCAAAGCTGCCAATCATCGAGCCTAGTCGGTCGCGGTGAAGGTAGCGTACCTGCTCATTGGTGGTGCCGGCGATCTGGATGACAACCGCAATATCGCCGACATAAG
The DNA here is from genome assembly GCA_030949565.1 of Enterobacterales bacterium. GTDB lineage: Bacteria > Pseudomonadota > Gammaproteobacteria > Enterobacterales > Kangiellaceae. Next base: position 20,173 of record JAUZSK010000061.1, on the reverse strand, counting down.
CTTTTTTGGTTACTTGACCATTTTGGGTGATCTGCTCGAAGTGTTTACCAATATAAATGGTCGTGGTTTCAACGCCGTTGATGGTTTTGACTTGTTTGTAGCGTAATTGATCGGCGCCATAGTAAAAACGAGAGGTATTGGCTGAACTTGTGAGCGTATCAAACGGATTAAGCCGTTGATTGGCTGAAACGGTTATCAAACTTGGCTTGTTATAGGCATTATAAATAATTGACCGAGAGCCATCATTGGTCAGGTTGCCGTTATTATCATAGTGGTAATGACGGATCCCTTTACCATTGGCTAACGTCACACTGCGCACCGCATTAGGACCCGCATTGCCACCCGCGGATTTAGCCTGATTGCCCTGTTGATAGGCGTTGACGGATTGCACTGAGCGATATAAGACAGTCGCACCATAGTCAACTTCCTAAAAAGACACAGGTCAATGTCTTACAAAACCGAGTAATCTCAAGATTTTTTGTAAGAGATCAACCCGACTTGGTGTGCGAGATATCTCAAAGATGGCTGTCTCTTATCGGTTTTGGACCCGCATTGCCACCCGCGGATTTAGCCTGATTGCCCTGTTGATAGGCGTTGACGGATTGCACTGAGCGATATAAGACAGTCGCACCATAGTCAACTTCCTAAAAAGACACAGGTCAATGTCTTACAAAACCGAGTAATCTCAAGATTTTTTGTAAGAGATCAACCCGACTTGGTGTGCGAGATATCTCAAAGATGGCTGTCTCTTATCGGTTTTGCTGTTGGCTGTTGGCTGTTGGCTGTTGGCTGTTGGCTGTTGGCTGTTGGCTGTTGGCTGTTGGCTAAAATCATTGCTGAAAGCTCCCTTTCTGTCAAATTGTTTATTGATTTTTATTAATTGTGCCAGACTCTACAGAAATATATTCTCCAAGACAAGCCGGTTTTTGTGAAAAATTCACACTGTAGGCGATAAAAAGATGTTTTCTGAGATTAAATTGGACTATGAGGTATTTTGACCTGGCTAAAAAATCAAACAATTACCTTGTCTTTTAAAAAGAAACAATACAAAGAAACAAATTCACAAAAGACGGGACGAAAAGGCAAGAATTTGCCTCTCATTTTGGAAAAAAATTGCCGCAAAAGAAAAGGGGTCGACATGCGACCCCTTACCGTACGACTGAAGTTAAGCGCTAGAAGGCTGTTCTCAGCAACCTTCCGACTTAATGCTTCTTGCTTGAGCCCTTGATATAAGCCGTTCTCAGCAACCTACACCGAAAACTCAAACACTGTTCCGAAGAACACAAACCAATATAAGCAATTGAAGATTTATCATGGGTAATGATTATAAACGTCAAATTTTTACATGGTTCAGTATAAGAAAAGCAATTAGCGTGCCAACCGTTTAATTGTCAACTATTATTGGTATATAACTTGCTTTATATTAAGCTATAGAGGATTCAAAATAACTGACTAAAACATTAGCCTTTGAATCAAAATAAAATACTCATTTTCTCAACGGGAGACAGTGATTGAACAGCCAAACAAAATTAGCGGCCATGACAGACCGGCGAATCGCCTGCTTGCTACCAGACCTCCCCTCCCCTAAACAATTGCTACCTTATCTAGAGCAGATGCATGCTAATCGTCATTATACTAATTTTGGACCATTAGCCCAACAATTTGAGCACGGGCTTATCCATTTAATAATTGCAAATCAGCAATCTAATAAAGATCCCAAGATTGCAATTAATGCTTGCCTTTGTTCATCTGCAACCAGTGCATTAGAGATTGCCATTGCTGAATTAGCTCTGGCTGAACACAGCCTGGTTTTGTTACCCGCATTGACCTTTCCCGCTACCGCATCTGCTGTGATGAAAAATGGTTTAACTCCATTGATTAGTGACGTTGACTCAGAGCTTTGGCAACTAACACCCGAAATTGCCTACAAAATGGCTGAGCACTATACCATTAAAGCGGTAATACCTGTTGCTACTTTCGGTCAGCCTGTCGATATCAAGGCCTGGGAAATATTTAGCCAGGATACTGGAATTAAAGTGATCGTTGATGCTGCCGGCGCATTTCCTTTTCAACCTCTGTCTAAATCATGTCCCGTTGTATTTAGTTTTCATGCCACCAAAAGCTTTGGTATTGGTGAAGGGGGAGCCATTTTTCTGGGAGACCAAGAAAGATGCAAAACCTACAATCGCCTTTCTAACTTTGGTTTTCATAAAGGAATGGTCGATGAGCTAGGCAGCAATGCCAAATTGAGCGAATATCATGCGGCGGTTGGACTGGCTCAACTAAAACGTTGGCCAGCACTGAACAAGCAAAGAAATGATATCAGCCGAATTTATGATAACTCCTTATCAGAAGTAACTGAAGTATCTACCCAAACATCTAACCCATGTTTTGAACAAAGAAGCCTAGTTCCCTCCTTAAAAGTTATTCAGGTGAAGGATAATGCTGCACAAATCATTGAAAAAATGGCAAGCTACAATATATTTTGTCGTCAATGGTATCTACCAGCGCTTAATCGTCACCCACTATTTGCACCTTTTGTAGCAACTGTTGATCGAGCACCCTCAACAAGTTCTAATTTGCCTATCAGCGATAGCTTTCAACAAAGGTTAGTGGGGCTCCCTTTCCACAATTTTTTACGGCCAAGACAGATACATCATATTGTCGATTGCTTGTCGGATTGTGTCTATGCTTTTACCTCAAGGAAATAGTGAATGACCATTGACGTCAATCTTATTCAGCAATTTGAATTATCAGTCGAGCAAAAAAATTATCAAACTGCATTCGATAGGCTTTGTCTACTTCTTAATGAGGCTGATTCAAGCGGCCATCACTTTACTGAAACTCACTATTTCTCAGATGAAAAGACGGCATTGAGTCATTCAAAGCGCGTGACTAAAGCAATTAAGTTACTGTTGACAGATATCAATTTCAAATTAAACTGGGACCATTACTGTCTATTAATTAATCATTTAAAAAGCATTATTTCTATATTAAAACTGGGGGGACTCGACACAAATCTTGCGTGTCACACAAAATTAATTCAGCAGCTAGAGACCTTAGATTCCGACCAATTAGTTGAATCCCAAGTATACAAAATCCTACTGACAACGAGTTTGTCAGCACTCGACAAGAATTTCCTTAACTGGCTAACCAAATTAGACAGTCGTGTTGCCACGCCTTTTATATTGGCTTTACTCGGACTACCGAATGTTGTTGGTGAGATAGATCATGTTAATCGAGAACAATTGTTATCCTTTGGTCCAGTGATTAGCCAACAGCCTTTAGATTTTTGTTTTAGTGGGTTGTTTGCCGTAGCATGGATGCACACCAGTTACGCGCTAAGGGCAGACAAACATTTATTTAAAGGTTACCTAAACCAGTTGATGCGTAACACACTGGAAAACAATCAATTATTCCAGCCAGAAATTAAACAGCTCTATACAAACATAAAGAAACCGAAACTTTTAGTAGTCGCTGAAATATTTTCTAACAACCATGCAATGTCTCGATGTTACCAGAATTATATTATCCAATTAGGAACCCAATTTCACCTCACTCTTGTCACTTCAGAAAATGCAATAGACGGTGAGACTAAAGTGCTGTTTGATAAACTGGTTACCTTTTCCTTTAAAGATAAAAACATTAATCAAATTGCGGAAATAATGTTTAAGCAACAAGCGGATATTCTTTATTATCCTAGCTTGGGCATGGCGACTTGGACGGTTATGCTAGCAACTTATCGATTTGCTCCTATTCAGATTGCAGCCACCGGACACCCTGCTACTAGCATTTCAAATACAATAGATTATCTTATTGGCCCAGAGTTTCTTTTTTATAACACTGACCTCTATTCTGAAAAGCTCCTCTGTATAGGCAATAATCTCGATGCCACTCATGTACCATCGATTAATGAGGTTTTCCCAAAAGCTAAAATCAGGAAAAAACCAAAGCAAATTTGTATTGCGGTCAATGCGATTAGCTTTAAGCTCAATGCTGCATTTCTATCCATATGCCAGCAAATTGAATCTAACAGCAAACGCGACATAAACTGGTGTTTTTTTTCCAATCAGGTAGGCTTGCAGCGCCATGCATTGCAACAGGATATAAATCAGTGGTTAAATCATGCAAGAGTTATAAAAAGCATGGAGTTCAACCAATACCTTGAGCAACTGAATCAATGTGATATCGCTTTGTCTCCCTTTCCATTTGGGGGAAGCAACTCAAATATTGATCTATTACGTCTAGCAATACCTTTAGTTTTTCTAACCGGAGAAGAAGCACACTCGAGAACCGATGAGTTCTACTTCCGCTATTTTAACCTTTGCGAGGGATTGGCCAGCAATAGTGTTGAAACCTATTTGCAAAATGCCTTAAGGCTCATAGACGAGAATGACCACCGTATCGAGCTCAGTAGTAAAATACTACAAAGCAATCCAGACAAACTCATTTTGAATAAAGCGTCTTTCAACAAAACGGATGTAGTTGATGCGGTCAGTTGGATCTATCATAATCACCAGCAAGTGGAATTAACTGACATAAAAAAAATCACACCTGAGTTCCGTTTAAAGCAGACTATCAGCACCCACGCCACGAAAAACAAACAACCTCAGATAGCTCAGCATGACTAGTATTGCTATAATGCAGCCCTATTTCATGCCTTATGCGGGCTATTTTCGACTATTGCAGTCAGCAGACCTGTTTGTCATATACGACTGCGTTCAATTCCCTCGGCGAGGTTATGTTCATCGCAATCAACTGCTCAAAAAATCAAATGGTGAGAAAAAGTGGCTAACACTACCTCTTATCAAACAGCCACGTTCAACTCAAATTAATCAGCTAAAATTTAAAGACGATAGTCCGACCACTATGCAAAGCAAACTATTGGAATTTGGAATTCATAAGAAAAGTGTAGCAACGGATTTAATGCTTCACTTATTGAATTTTGAACAATCACCTAGTAATTATTTAAAAAACTTACTCGTTTACGTTTGCCGACACTTAGAAATTAATACTCGATTTATTTTATCCAGCGAGTTGGATATCAAACCGGATTTAAAAGGACAAGATAAAATTATCGCTCTAGTCAAAAACCTTGGTGGTACGCAATATATTAATGCTCCCAATGGTCAGAAGCTATATGATTCGGCTTGTTTTAAACGACAGGATATCAATCTAGAATTTCTCTCACCCTTCCACGGCGAACACATTAGCATCTTACAGTATTTCATCAATCATGATAAAAAAACACTTAAACAACTGAGTCAATCGATTAAAAAACAATCAATTTAATAGCAGTCAACATACTAGTAATAAAGTACGATTAAATCTAATGGATCAAATCATTAAATAAATCAGCTATCTGGTTTTTTTCTGGGAAATTTTCTGTAATAAGTTCTCTATGAACGCTTCGCTGATAAGCACAAGGATAGCCGCGATCTATAAAGGTAGTTTCCCGCGCATTATCAAAACGACTACTACAAGCTAAACGAAATCCATGGCAGTTTTCAACGCCTGTACGGTGTAATGTCCAACTAGACATAACGACAATATCTCCAGGCTCAACTTCAACAGACTGATAATCTTCAACTCGATAAAGTTTCGGATCAATTTCAAAAACATTTTCAGTGATTTTTCCATCATACATACCGTGTTTATGTGATCCTGCAATAATTTGCAAAGGAAAATTGATCTTATCAATTTTAACTAAAGGAGCCCAAACCACAACACAATCTAAACTACCCTGTATGGATGTCCAATCTTGGTGAGTGTTAAAGCCAGCATAGCCACCTTTTATTGTGAGCTTATCGGAATTTATATGCACGATGGGCTCAGTTACAATCGTTGGTAACTCTATACCCAACTGTTTAACAGCCTCAAGCAAACGGTCATCGGATAAATAGCGTTGTAGGCTAACTAGTTTTGCGCAACGCCTAGCAGCGGCTAAATAAGCCGATTGGTCCTTTTGAAGTAATTGCTGCATCTTTTCAAATAAACTTCTCTGATCGATTAAACTTGTGGTATCAAAGCGAGAAAGCTGGCAAGAAAATAACTGTTCAACATCTATTAGGACTTTCTTAACCAATGCTTGTGGCATGAGTTTTTTTAAAAATGTAAAAACCTTGTTTTTGATAATCCCTTCTAATAGTTTCATTTGCTGCTTGAACAGGCATTGTTAGCTGTTTTGTACTTAGCATTTGGGTCTCTCACAAATAGTATAAATACTGGCGCAAAGATCAGGATAATGCATACCAAGTTGGTAGCATCCGTCTAAAAAAGAAAGGTCAATAATATGGCTACTAACGCCTTATCCATCTGAAAATTGGCCAAGGGTTTAAACATAATTCCGCCTTGATGCAATATGTTGAAACCCGCTTGTTTGACTTCTTGGGTTAAACTATCAAGCGCATAGGTTTTACGGTGACCGTGTTCTATTTCACCCTCGGTGACTGCTGAATTATAGGGTATAAGCCCCATTTTAACAGCGATTTGACGAGATGCCGCATTGGCATTTGGAACCGCCAGAAATAGCTTACCTTTAGGCGTTAACCAGTGTTTTATTTTTTTTAAAACCAATTGCGGATGGTCTAAATGTTCCAGAGTATGAATTAAGAATATAGCGTCATATTTTTGCTCTAGATCCACAGCCTCAAAAGTACTATACAGATAACGAATTTGCTCCGCACCGGCTAAATTTGATTGGCAATAATCTATTAAAAGTTGCGAACCTTCTACCACCGTTAACTGATTAAAAAAAGGCTGAATTCGACGACTAAACTCTCCTTTGTAACAGCCTAGTTCCAATGCATTGCCTGATGTCATATATTCAGGCTCAAACCAATTGGTAAAATGCCGAACCATATAATCTCTCAGATGATAATCAAAATCATAAGCATATTGTCGAGCGTCCAAATCTTGATGTTCTTGATCATAGTCCCTTTTTTGGTCATCCACCCTTTCTTGATCATACTTCTTTTGCTGGCTCATGCTGGCTCCTGATCTCTCTTATACATACGCTTTTCTGGAGGTTGATACCATTCATCTAAGGTCGCTGGGGTTCGGGCATTATAACCGATAATTTGTTGCATCAAGGGTGACAATCGAAGCTGATTTTCATAGCCTAAAGCTCTTGGATAATCAAACTGTTGTTTTACAAAAGGTTTGCTATACATTGGGGTAACCGAGCGTCTAACTTTACGCGTTTTATTTTCACCACCGGCATGCCAAACATTAGAATCAAACATCAAAACGCTGCCACACTTACCGATGGCTTGCTCCGCTTTTTCAGAAAATTCTTGTTTTGATGGTTTAGAACTTTGCTTATGCGAGCCAGATAGCATCCAAGTAGCACCATTGTCAGCAGTAAAGTCATCGAGCATTACTAGAGTATTTAACATAATTGGCAATACCGGTGAATAGCTTCGAACGTCACGGTGTATATTGTGCGCATAACTTCGGCTCAGCGAGGTATTAATCGCACCACCAAAGGAATTGAGGGTAAAGGGACCACTAAAATATATTCTGACATAATCGTGTATTGGAGTGACATCGAGGTATTCAAGAAAACTATCTTCTTGCCCGATTAAATGATGCACTGTAAATTCATTATTGTCAGCAATACCATTTTTAACTTGTATATTGCGACACTGCTGGTAGCAAAATTCTAGGCCTATTCTCATTCTCTCAACAAGTTCAGGTTGAATAACTTGATCAAAAATAACCCAACCTTTTTGTTTCATTTGTTGTCTAAATATTTCGGTATCCATAACCATGCTTAACATCCTCCTTTCTATAGGATAGTAACAATACTTTTAGACGGATAAATATCCACTTTTTCAATTTCATACTCATGCTTTTCAAAAACCTCCTTAAATGCAATAGCTTCTCCAGGAGATTCTTGCCAAGTTAATTCATCCAATAGGATAATACTACCGGGCATTAAATGTGGTTTAATTGTCTTGAGAGCTTCCACTGTTGGTTTATATAAACCTATATCAAAATAGGCTAATGCCACCATAGTTGCTGGATTATCATCAAAATATTTTGGAACACTTTTAGCGACATCACCAGCGACTAATTGATGTAAGCCGGTCTGATGACCTAATACATTATTTGCTTCGTGGGTTTGGATTAATGACTGTAAATAGTCTATATAATTCTGCGATGTTGAATAAGATCCTTTTTCCCAGACTTCACTAGGCTTATCGACTTTATTTTGACTATTATTGGCTTTAAAATCATAGCCTGAAAAAGTATCAAATCCAATTATTTTACGTTGTTTATTAAAAGGTTCATGAATGGCCCTTAGGTTTTCCATTAATACCAGATTTTGCCCCCACCAAACGCCAAACTCCATAATATGACCAGGTATGTTTTTAATTTTTTGGTAAATCCTATCCATCACTAAAAACTTAACTAGTACAGAGCTTCGGGTATATAATCCTAGGTTAAACATAAGATCATGGTCCGGTAGCGGGCTTTGTTGAAACATTTGATGCAACTTATTTCGCGCATGTATTTGCTGGTCATTAGCACTGCTTTCTATTTTATAAGCATTCAATTGCGCAGTATTATTAGCGCTATCAATCCTTTCTTGTTCAATATTAGACATAGTATTTCCTGTTGAATATTAAGCGACTGTATTCAGTCATAGTCTACGCGATAGTTCTAGTCTTCCCATTTTGCGTAGCCAAAACCAGACTGTCCAAACCCGTTACCGTTATAAAACAAATAGAGTGTCTCTTTTACTTCGACAATGTAAGGATAAGCTATCATTTTAGAATCCCAATCATCGGCGTTATTAGATACATCGATACCCGATTTATGGTCCATTCTTTGCCAATTGATAGCATCCATTGATTCCGCGTAACCCATGCGATAACTGCCTTGACCATCACGATAATCATGACTTTTACGATAGCAATACCACATACAATAAACGCCAGCTTTTTTAACTACACACGGACGTGAAAAAGCTTCGAGATCATGCGTTTGAGGTATGGATATTTGGCCGTTGCGTTGCCAGTTGATACCATCGTTTGATTGTGCTGTTTTAATCACATACACCGGTTCAAAATGTTGATTAATCTCAACCCATTTTAATCCCGATACGTACCACATCTTCCAGTTTTTATCATCTTTCAAAATACAAGGTGTCACAGCCAAATAGGGTTCCGTTGCTATTCGATCTAAAATTGGGCCATCAAACATCCTTTCAAAACTTTTGCCTCCATCATCACTAACGGCCAGACCTGTTGCATTATGATAGGGAATGGTTAAACGACGATTCCATCCACTGTAATACATCCACAATTGGTCACCTTGCTGCAAGATATCGCTTGGCATAATACCTTCATCATCAAAGGTACCAACTTTCCCCGGTTTTATTACCACTTTATGCTGGTGGTCAAGCACTTTCTTAAAGTCATTAATATCAAGATCAATATAGGCGGTAAAACTCTGGCCCGTTTTATGCCTTGCAGCATAATAAACACGTAATCGATCATCCTTTACTAGCACGGTGGGGACTTGCATATGCGTATCAGCAATGCTGTCGGAAACTGATAAGCTGTAAATTTGCCCCATTTTCTTCCAGCTCATGATTTTATTTTCCCAAACATACTAGCAGTTACCACTTTATTTGGTCACTGCTAATGGACGCCTTGGTTGCCGCAATTCCTTTGTAAACCTCCCCCACTTTGGTTGAATGCAAAATAGTTGCTCCGGCACCTATTACATTTTTTGCCGCGATATCTATGTTGTCTCGAATGGTCGCATTAACTCCAATAAAAGTGTAGTCACCAATCGAAACATGGCCGGATATAACAGCATGAGAAGCAATAAAGCAATGCTTGCCTATTTTGCTATGATGTCCTATGTGATTGCCACTCCAAATAATACAGTTGTCATCTACTGAAACTTTGGGTTGAATTACATTATTTTCAAATATAAAACAATTCTCCCCTATATGGGTTTCCGGCATAATCATAGCCTTTGATGAAATATAGCTAATCATCTTGTAACCCATTTCTTTTGCTTGTTTGAATTTGTTGGCGCGATGACTATTTAAATCACGAAAGCTAATCGGTATAAAGAGCTCGAATTCATCAGGAGGATAGGACTCTTGAAGTGACTCAAAGGTAATGACCGGCAAACCTCTAAAATAATCATGACTACGATAAGCGTGATCAAGGGTAAATCCTACAATCTCGTGTTCAGAATCATGACTTAAATAGATATGGGCAACTTCTGCTATTTCGCCATTTCCAAATATTAGTACTTTTGCCATAATAACTACCTAGTTCCTATTCACTTTTGAGAAGGTTTACTTAGTTGCATTTTTAACCCAATCTTGCCAAATAAAACGTAAGCCTTTTTCAAAATCTTTAGCAAATAGCGGTGGATTAAAACGCGCTGATTTATTTAAACGCTTACGCATCGACTGTCGAATTTTTTGTAATCTTTGAGGATGGTTAGCAAAGTAGACAGCTTTACTAATATATTTTTCAACACTATTAGTTACAAACTGATCCAAATCTGTTTCCTTTAAAACGCTCGCACCGCCACCACTTTGAATGTAATCTTCTCGCTCTAAAGTAATAGAAGGAACGCCCTGCCAAAGTGCGTAGGCGGTCGTTGTACCACCGGTATAAGGAAAGGTGTTTAAAGCTAAGTCGATTTTATGATATTTTTTTAACATATCATCCATTGGAGTGAATCCTTCAATCGTGATCCGTCCTTCAAGATCAAAGGTATCAACAATTGCCACCAAACGTTGATGTAGTCGTTGCGATTCTAAACCGCCAGCTTTTATAAATAATTTTGAGTTTGGTACCTGCTGAAGAATTTTAGCCCATGTTTCCAAGACCCATTGGTTCAGTTTAAATGAAGCGTTAAAGGAGCCAAAAGTAAAGGTTTTATTCTGATCGGTTAAACAGGGTAACTGACTGATTTCATCTTCCGGCAAACCAAATGTTCCCATAGCATGTGTCTTAAAACGATAGACTTTTTCGCTGTAATGCTTTTCTTCCTCCACCGGTAGCGTATACTTATCCGTCATAATATAGGGAATAGCTTCAAGACCGTAGGTTGCCAACATATTGCCATAACTTATTTGTACCGGAGCAGCTCTTTGCATTAACACTTCAATCGGATTATCCAATCGGAAACGTCCGTTGAGATCAATAAGAATATCAATATGATTATCCGTTACCGCCTGCTGTAAACTAACTGGATGGTAGATGGGCATATCAATACAAGCATCAAAATAGTCCATTTGATCACTATTGTTGATCGATCCCATGTTGAATAAAACTAATCTAAATTTCGATTGGTCAATCGCTTTAAATAAGGGGGAAAAGGCAACCTCAAAAAGGGTGGTGTAAGCATAACCACAGAGAATTCCAATACTTAATTGTCTATCTGGATCGCGTTTTATATGGCTGAAATTTTTCTCTCCATTAAATTCCAAGGCATATTTTTCACTCCATTTAATACTTTGTGTTCGGTAAAATTCTTGGGTCGTTTGTGGCATGGCGAGTAAACAGCGCAGATATAAATTATGAATGACAGAGTCATCATTATTTTTAAGATACTCGACTAAAAGCGCCTCGGCCTTTTCCACTTCTCCAACATCAAAATAACAACAAGCAACTGCATGTAGAACAGTTTTCACCTCCAAATAATATAAACCGGCGATATCTTTGACAGTGAATTCCTTTGTATCTAAAAGGTCTAACCATTTTTCAATCGAAAATCGGTCAAATCCTTTTTCTTCGCCATATATTATTGGCCATTCAGAACCTTGCTTGGCACCAGGTTGGTTCAATAGCAAACGATCTATTACACCCAACGATGTAATTTCACTAATAGTTTTTGTCTTTTTATTAGATATATTTGTTGGCATTAATACGACCTTTTTAATCCGTTAATATCTTCCACTCAAATAGTAGATCGTTAAACAATCGTGTCAAAGCTAGTCAAGGACTCACACTCAATAACTTTATCTGACTTAGTTGTGGCCACAACATCATGTAAGTAATCAGCATAACTACTTGCGCCCATTTGATCAGCTAATTGGATCACTTGTTGTTGAGTTAACCAACCATTTCTCCAACCGATCTCTTCTAAACAAGCTATTTTTAATCCTTGTCTTTCTTCGATAGTTTGTACAAACTGTCCCGCTTCCATGAGTCGTCTATAAGTCCCTGTATCCAACCAAGCAAAGCCTCGTCCAAGTACATTGACGGTTAATTGTTTTTGACGTAAATACATCTGATTAATGGCTGTAATTTCTAACTCTCCACGTTGAGACGGTTTAACGTTTTTTGCCATTTCAACCACTTGGTTGTCATAAAAGTAGAGCCCAGTAATGGCGCAGTTGGACCTTGATTTGGTTGGTTTTTCAACCAAAGAACAAACTTTGCCCTTTGCATCAAAATTCGCAATACCATAGTCTTGCGGATGATTAACCGGATAACCCAATAGCGTGGCACCTTGCTTTAGCTTAACTGCCTGCTTTAATATAGGTGTAAAGCCTTGACCAAAAAAGATATTGTCCCCCAAAATTAAACTTACGGAGTCCGTACCGATAAATGATTCTGCAATGATAAAGGCTTCGGCGATACCTTTCGGTTCAGCTTGTATTCGATATTGAAGGCGAATACCAAATTCGCTACCATCACCCAAAATATTTCTAAAATTTTCTTTATCCTTATCAGTGGTTATGATTAAAATTTCTTGGATACCCGCCAACATTAGGACCGATAATGGATAATAAATCATGGGTTTATCATACACCGGTAGAAGATGCTTATTGAGACCCTTGGTAATTGGGTGCATACGACTACCCGTACCACCCGCTAGAATTATTCCTTTCATAGATGCTCCATATACCATTTAACCGTTTTCTCAAGGCCCGATTGAAAGTCTTGCTTTCTTTGCCACTGTAGGTTTAGCTCAATTTTGTTGGTATTAATGGCATAACGCTTATCATGCCCAGGACGATCGGCGACAAAGGTAACCAGTTGTTCAAATCGACCGGCATACTCATGAGGTTTCTGAACCATTGTATTAAGCAGCCGACAAACCGACTTCGCCACCTCGAGGTTGGTAATTTGGCAATCGCCACCAATATTGTAGCTTTCCCCCACTTGTCCGTACTCTAGTACTTTAATAAGCCCGCTAACGTGATCTTCGACATAAATCCAATCTCTAATTTGGTCACCCTGACCATAAAGCGGTAAAGGTTTGCCCTCTAACCCCAAGCTTATTAACTTAGGTATCAATTTCTCACAGTCTTGGAAAGGACCGTAGTTATTTGAACAATGTGTAATAAGTATAGGTAATTTATAGGTTTTATGCCATGCTTTCACTAGGTGATCGGCGGCCGCTTTGCTCGCGGAATAAGGTGAACTAGGTGCATAGGCCGCTTGTTCGTCACAAGCTTTAGCATTTTCATCTATGTCACCAAAAACTTCATCCGTACTAACATACAGAAATCGAAAGTCAGATTTTTGACGCTCATTCAATTGCCGCCAATAGTCTAAAGATGTCTGCAATAGCAGATAACACCCCTGAATATTGGTTTGTATAAACTCGTCCGCGCACTCTATCGAACGGTCCACATGGCTTTCCGCCGCCAAATGTATAACAGCATCCGGTTTAAAATCATTAAAAGCATTGATTAAAGCCTGCTGATCGCAAATATCAACGGCTTTAAACTGATAATTAGGATTAGTTTCAACTTCCACTAATGCCTTCGGATTAGCGGCATAGGTTAATTTATCTAGGTTTAACACCCTAAAATTAGTTCTGCTCATTAGTTGACGAATAAGCGCCGAGCCAATAAAACCGGCACCGCCCGTGATTAATAGTTTCTTTTCATTGTTTCCAACCATGTAAGATTGCTCTCAATTTAAAGGCATAATCCGATTAAAATTAAATTCAAAGATAGCGACAACAGCAGATTTGTCGCTTTTTATAAAATAATTATCATATTTTTTAAAGTCGACTTTTTCACAGTCGATAACCTAGCTGAATGGAGATTCTCACCTCGATTCATTTCTATTTCGGACCTCACTCCTTAATAGAAATTTTCACCATTTCTCAGATGGTCTATTAGACATCGAAAGAACAATTCTCAGTTTTTCTTTCCCAATATTTTTTAATTTTATTTTGCATGTTCAATTCGCCATTGAACACTTTGATTTATTAGCAAATTTAATGCCATAAATTAAGTGTTGATTCCGATAGCGAAGACCAACATCAGACTATAGGAGTCAAAAAAATGGGAAACGTACTAAGCACTAATGTTTCTTCGCTTAATGCGCAACGTAATTTACTTAACGTAAATACAGCTTTAGGCACTACTTTTCAACGCTTATCATCAGGATTAAGAATTAACAGCGCTCGTGATGATGCCGCTGGTCTTCAAATATCCAATAGCCTAACTTCGCAAATTAATGGTCTGACCGTTGCCGCACGAAATGCAAACGATGGTATATCACTTGCTCAGGTGGCTGAAGGTGCACTGCAAGAAACCACTAATATCTTGCAACGAATACGCGATCTATCCATCCAATCTGCTAATGGTTCCAATGGATCTTCTGAACGCGCAGCCCTCCAAGCAGAAGTTGCGCAGTTACAATCAGAAATCAACCGTATTGCTGATACTACCAGTTTTGGTGGTCGCGCTTTACTTGACGGTACTTTTGGTACATCTTCATTTCAAGTCGGTTCAAGAGTCATTTCAAACCATTGATGTGGTATTGAGTTCTAGCCGCGGTGCCGATATTGGTAACAATACTCGTAGCCTTGCCGGAACTGCCAATAATACGGGTATCGGACGAACCACCGCGGCAGCCAATACTGCTGCCGCAAATAATGTATCTGGTACCGTAACCATAGCGGGTTCGAGCGGTACAAGTACTGCGATTACAGCAACAGGGCTCAGTGCTAAAGCGATTTCTGATAAAATTAATCTTCAAGAAAATACCACCAATGTCACAGCCGATGCTCGAAATACCGTAGGCATCAGTGGTTTAGCTGATGGTAACGTGTCTTTTTCATTGACGGGTTCAAACGCTACCGCTGTTACCATTACTGGGGGCATCTCTGGCAGTAGCTTAACCGCTCTTTCCAATGCCATCAATGATGTTTCAGCTTCTACCGGTATAAGCGCCAGTATTGATGCTGGGGTGCTTAAATTAACCAGTGAACGTGGCGATGATATTGTGATTGAAGGTTTTACCACTTCTTCAGCAACCACCACGGCTACGGTGAATACTTATGGTTATGATGGTACGGGAGCAGCCGTTGATACAACGACAATCACCAGTGGCGGCACTGACTCTACCCGAGCAATTGGAGTGATCAAATTGAATAGCTCTAAGAGCTTCACTTCCACCGCCAGTAGCACCACCATCGATGCTTCAAATGCGCAGGTGAGTGCTTTAGCTGCGGTTGATTCAATTGATATCAGCACAACGATCGGCGCGCAGACCTCACTGGATATTGTCGATGAAGCCATTACCTCCATCGACTCAGTTAGAGCTCAACTCGGTGCAGTTCAAAACCGTTTATCATCCACCATCGCTAACCTACAGAATATCGTGGAGAATGTATCCTCCGCTCGTTCTAGGATTAGAGATACCGACTATGCGATTGAAACCTCTAACCTAGCGAAAAACCAAGTACTGCAGCAGGCTGGATTATCGGTTCTTTCGCAGGCAAATGCTTCCAGTCAGTCTGTTTTAACTCTGTTACAAGGTTAGTAAGATGAACACTAAAAGCCCCCCTACCGTACGACAACTTTAGGTGATGCTAACGAGTAGAAAACCTTAAACCTTAGTGTTTATTTTATAATAGGTGTTTTTATAATGTCATTAAATTGCCTTATAAATCTCCTATTTAGAATAGGCCTAAGGTTTTTGTTGCTTGTTATTTGGTTGTTTTTCTTTAAAGCTTTTCAATCACCTCTAACTTTTAATTTATTCTTTAATAACAAATGGTTAGCACTATCTCACACGATCTCACACGATCTAGTTCGTGTTTTACAGAAAATTTAGTCAAAATAGAATTCACTTATTTTGCTAAATCTGACATTTTTATTAAAGTCACATCCAAATGCGCCGATACCCAGTTTGAACGCAATTTGTTCTCAGCAAAGCGCGAACATACAGGTTATTGTTTCTCAGGCGATGATTTTTCAAATTTCTTCAATGAAAAGTTCCTCCATGAAATGCTAACTTGGCTTGAGTTAGTTGTTTCTCAGACTTCTAGTTCAATCGTCTCTTTATGAGGCACACGCAGGTAGATGTTTAATTATTCTGTTAAGCCTAAAGGTTGCTTTAAGATCTTTAGCCGCGACAAGTAAATAGGTGTTCTACTATTATTTTAAGCACTTTGTAATTTTGATTTAGGCTCAAACCGCCATTAAGAATCAAATATCGAAGGTTTAGGAGATTTATCATGGGTAATGTAATACAAACTAATGTGGCATCTTTAGGTGCGCAACGATCACTCGCAAAAACCAACGAAAATTTATCAACTACCTTTCAACGACTATCAACTGGTTTAAGAATCAACAGTGCTAAGGATGACGCCGCTGGTTTGCAAATTTCAAATAGTTTAACCTCGCAGATCAATGGCTTAGGTGTCGCCGTTCGAAATGCTAACGATGGTATTTCACTGGCGCAAACCGCTGAAGGGGCATTGCAAGAAACAACCAATATCCTGCAACGAATGCGTGATCTATCCATCCAATCGGCTAACGGTTCAAACGATGCGAATTCACGTGCAGCCTTGCAGGCGGAGGTTTCTCAGCTACAGTCAGAAATCAATCGTATTGCGGATACCACAAGTTTTGGTGGACGTTCACTATTAGATGGAACCTTTGGATCTTCAGCCTTTCAAGTCGGTTCTGAAGCTTTTCAAACCATTGATGTGACGCTTAACTCAAGTCGTGGTGCCGATATTGGTAACAATACTCGTAGCCTAGCCGGTACAGCCAATAATGTTGGTTTGGGCCGAACAACAGCAGCAGCTAATACCGCCGCCGCAAACAATGTTGCGGGTACAATTACCGTCGCAGGTTCAGCTGGTACCAGTACTGCGATCTCTGGTGCAGGCGTAAGCGCTAAAGCCACAGCAGATAAAATTAATCTACAGGAAAGCACTACCAACGTAACGGCAGATGCTCGAAATACGGTCGGTGTTACTGGTTTAGCGGATGGTAATGTCGCTTTCTCATTAACCGGTTCAAACACGACTGCGGTCACAATTACTGCAGGTATTTCCGGTGGTAGTTTAACGGCACTATCCAATGCTATAAACGATAACTCGGCATCGACCGGTATCAGTGCAGCCATTGATGGAACGGTCATTAAATTAACCAGTGAACGCGGTGACGATATTGTGATTGAAGGTTTTACCACTTCTTCTGCTACTACCACGGCAACAGTTAATACCTATGGATATGATGGTACAGGGACAGCGGTTGATTCTACCACTATCACTAGTGGAGCTGCTGACTCCACAAGAGCCATCGGTGTAATCAAGCTAAATAGTGCTAAGAGCTTTACTTCAACCGCTAGTAGCACCACCATTGATGCTGCTAATGCACAGGTAAGTTCTTTAACCACCGTTGACTCAATTGATATCAGTACTTCGATCGGTTCTCAAAATGCCATTGATGTTATTGACTCGGCTATAAGAAATATCGATTCCAATAGAGCATCCTTAGGTGCGGTACAAAATCGTTTATCGAGCACTGTATCCAACCTAGGTAATATCGTAGAAAACGTATCGGCAGCACGTTCACGAATCCGTGATACAGATTTTGCTTCTGAAACAGCTAACTTGGCCAAGAATCAAGTATTGCAACAGGCTGGATTATCCATCCTGGCCCAAGCCAATGCTTCTAGCCAGTCAGTATTATCGTTATTACAATAGTATGATGGACAAGGTTAATAATATTTTATTTTTTATTCAACCTTTGGCGAGGGAGTTGGCTTTGGCCAGCTCTCTCTATTGATATTTTGAGGTAAATTGCTATGGCTATTCTAAATTTAGCAGGCAACTTTCAACCGACTCCCGTGTCGAATGGCAAAAGTTTGCCGCAAATATCCAATCACAAGGATATGAGCCAAACTTCTGCGGGCGTCGCTCCAGAGAATACTACCAAAAATTTACAACAATCTAGTACGACTGAAACAGTTAAATCAAAATCTAATGCTGATACCAATCAAGCATTAACGGTTAAACAGGATGTGATAAAAGACCAAATAAAAGAGCTACAACAGTTTAACCAAAAAATTGATCGTAGTTTGCAGTTTAAGGTCGATGAAGAACTAGGTGTTACAATCGTCCGAGTAATCGATAAAGAAACAGAGGAACTAATTCGCCAGTTTCCGCCGGAAGAGTTAATTAACCTATCACGGCGTTTAAAGGATTTAAACGAGCAACAGACGAGTAATAGCGGCGTATTGTTACAAGAAAAAGTATAGCCAATAAAGGGAGCTTAGGCTCTCTTTATTGGCATCGGCACAAATTAGATGACTTGGCCTCAAGGCTTTATAGTTGAGTTTTTAACCTTTAACTCTTTGTAATTTTGTATTGAAAATAGCTTGATGAAAAATTATCGGTACAAGTATCAAAGGTACAGGAATTAAAATGGGCAGTGTAATACAGACGAATGTAGCATCGATTGGTGCGCAACGCTCTTTATCAAAAACCAATAACGATTTATCAACCACCTTCCAGCGGCTTTCAACCGGTCTAAGGATCAATAGCGCCAAAGATGATGCGGCAGGCTTACAAATATCTAACTCATTAACCTCTCAAATCAATGGTCTGGGAGTTGCCGTTAGAAACGCCAATGATGGTATTTCACTCGCGCAAACAGCAGAGGGTGCGTTGCAAGAAACCACCAATATTCTGCAACGAATGCGCGACCTTTCGATCCAATCTGCGAATGGTTCAAATGACGCAAATTCGCGGGCGGCTTTGCAAGCCGAAGTTGCTCAGTTGCAATCTGAAATAAATCGAATTGCGGATACTACCAGCTTTGGCGGGCGTTCGCTACTTGATGGAACCTTTGGTTCATCCGCTTTCCAAGTCGGTTCAAAAGCGTTTCAAACCATTGATGTCACTTTGAATTCGAGTCGCGGTGCTGATATTGGTAACAATACGGATGAACTGACCAGCGCCTCACCAGATAGCGGTATTGGTCTAGGTGAAGTATTAAGCTCCGCCTCTACCGCCGCAGCCAATAATGTTGCTGGTACGCTAGTGGTGGCGGGTTCGGCAGGCACCAGTAGTAGTATTAATGTTGCAGGTCTTAGTGCCAAAGCCATTGCTGATAGAATAAACCTCCAAGAAAGTACCACCAATGTCACTGCGGATGCGCGTAATGTAATTGGACTTTCGAGCTTAGGTGATGGCAATGTTGCGTTTGATCTCAACGGCTCAAATACCACTGCCGTGACCATTACCGCCGGTATTTCCGGTAGCAGTCTGACCGCCTTATCAAACGCCATCAATGATGTATCAGCCTCAACAGGTATTAGTGCCACCATTGATTCTTCCGTACTAAAATTAACCAGTGAACGGGGCGACGATATTGTGATAGAGGGGTTTACGACTACTGCTACCGATACCACCGCCACCGTTTCTAGCTACAACTATGATGGTACCTCGCTCACCACCAGTACGCAACAAATAACCAACGGCGGTTCCGACTCAGTCCGAAATATCGGCGTGATAAAATTAAGTAGCTCAAAAAGTTTCACTTCCACTTCCTCTAGCACCTCGGTTAACGCTGCTAACGCGCAAGTGAGCACGCTAGTATCGGTCGATTCGATTGACATAAGTAATGTTATTGGTTCGCAAAATGCAATTGATATCATTGATTCTGCAATACAAAATATAGATTCTAATCGTGCGACCTTAGGTGCTGTGCAAAATCGCCTGACCAGTACCGTATCAAATCTTGGAAATATCATTGAAAATGTTTCAGCGGCTCGTTCGAGAATTCGTGATACGGATTTTGCGTCAGAAACAGCAAATTTGGCTAAAAATCAAGTATTGCAACAAGCAGGTTTATCGATATTGGCGCAAGCCAATGCGTCCAGTCAATCGGTATTATCTTTGCTACAATAAAGATTAGATATAA
>JAUZSK010000060.1 GCA_030949565.1 Enterobacterales bacterium | reverse complement strand
TGTCATTCCGCACCTAGTTAATCGAATAAGTCCCATCAAAAATACCCTTAAAGGATCTCGATTTGCGATATAATGCCAATTAAATCAAATAGTTATTGACACAGCCTGCTTGATTTGATCTATTGTTTCTTTTGAACGTCGGAAACACTATGTCAACGTCTTATTCAACAAAAAGGACTCGATCATTTAGGTCTCGTCGCTGGTATGTGCAAAGAGTTAGGGGTTGCCCAATTCTTCGATCAAGCTCATCCTAATCAAAGCGAATACCGCAATATCTCTTGCGGAGAATTGGTCGTTTCTATGCTGTTAAATGGCTTGGGATTTGTTGGTCGAACACTGCATATGTATCCCGAATATTTTGCAGAAAAACCGGTTGAGCGGTTGATTAGAAAGGGGATCAAGGCTGAGCATATTAATGATGATGCGCTTGGACGTTGTCTTGATCAGCTCTATGAAACCGGTGTATCAAAACTCTATCAGGGATTGTCGGAGAAAGTCGTCACTTACCTCGGCTTACCTTGCGAGGGGGTTAATCTTGACTCCACTAGCTTACATGTAGACGGTCAATATCATACCGACGGCTCAGAGATCAATGCTATCAAACTTGTCCGAGGCTATAGCCGCGATCATCGTCCTGAGCTTAACCAAGTGGTGCTCAATTTGATCACTGAAAATCAAGCGGGTATTCCGGTTTATATGCAAGCTGCCAGCGGTAATGTTAATGATGCAGAGGGCTTCAAAAAAATCGTTAAATCACATATTAAAAGCCTAAAAGCCGCTCAGAAAAGTCGATACTTTATTGCAGACGCAGCCCTTTATGTGGCAGAAACCATTCAATCGTTAGAGCAACAAAAACAATTGTTTATCACCCGTGTGCCACAAAAGATCACCCAAGCCAAACAGTTAATTGCCGAACATGATCCCGCCACATTCGAACCGATCAGCGAAGGCTACAGCGGCAAATGGTTTGACTCAGATTATGGCGGAGTTCAACAACGCTGGCTACTCATTCGCAGTGAACAAGCCACTAAACGAGAGCAAAAAACACTCGACAAAAAAATACTAAAAACCACCGAGCAATCAATCAAAGCTTTTAAAAACTCTGCCAGCAACGTTTTGCCTGCACCACCGATGCAAACAAAGCGTTAAACGACTGGGAAAAACAACAAAACATGATCACGGTTCATAACTCAGCGATCATCAGTATCGATGTGTATAAAAATAGCGGTCGCCCCAAACGCGAGCAAACGCCCATTCGAATAGATTACCAGATCAGCGGGGATCTGGCTTGTGACTTACAAAAAAGAGCAACATTACTCGCCCAAAAGGTCTGTTTATTCTTGCCACGAATGACTGCTCAAAAACACTCACTATGAACAAAATGTTGAGCCTTTACAAATCGCAACAAAGTGTTGAAAAAGGCTTTCGTTTCTTAAAAGCCCCGACTTTTTAACCTCATCACTTTACCTAAAAAGCCAGAGCGAATTGAAGCGTTATTAATGATCATGACTTGCTGCTTGATGATTTATGCGGCATTGGAGCATAAGATCAGAGAAGAGTTAAAAACAAAAAAAGTGTATTTTCCTGACATGAAGAAGAAGCCCAGCCAACGCCCCACCGCTCGTTGGGTGTTCTTTTGTTTTCAGGGAATTCATGTCTTGACCATTGATGATAGCGAACGACATGTGGTTAATTTACAGCCTAGACACCAGACGATTATTAACTGCCTAGGAGATATTTATCAGCAGATTTATTCCTAAAACTGGGTGCGGAATGTCGGGTAAAAGTAATCAGTAATATTATTATAGAGGTCGATTTTAACCAATAATAATAAAATCTCACTCTGTTAGATTTAAAAATCAATTAAGCGCTCTTTTATTGATCAAATCATCTAACTGCACAACCATGATTTTTATTTCATCTCTCACCCTTTGATAAACCGCCAATATCGCCTCTTTATCTTGTAAATCCTTGGTTAAACTCGGGGGATCGTCAAAGTGGCAAGCGATGACTTTTCCCCCAGCAAAAACAGGGCATGTTTTATCTGCATTGGAGCACACAGTGATCACATAATCCATTTTAACGGCTGGTAGTTGATCGATGGTTTTTGACTCTTGCTGATTAATATCGATACCGACCTGTTGCATCACTTTAACCGCTAAGGAATTTAAACCATGCGTGACAATACCCGCAGAATAGAAGTTGTAATGGGCACTTTTTAGTGCCTTTCCCCAACCTTCCGCCATTTGAGAGCGGCAGGAATTGCCAGTGCAAAGAAAAAGGATATTGGGATTCATGTTGGTTCACCTATGTGAAAATCATTTCAAAATTTGGCTTAATCAGCCTTAGTATACTCGATTATACTTGTCCGCCACATTAACATTTGTTTACTAAAAACTAGCTATTTACACCGTCTAAACTGGGATTTTCTCGCTTTTTACCATGCAAAATGCGATAATACCTCCCTAATTGTTCGTTGCTAATGTGAAATAAATCATGAGTATTCAATACTTTACCAAGGAACGGCAGAATTTTATCAATCTCGTTATAGAAACCAGCCTAGAAATAGGGCTGTGTACCTATGGTAATTTACAGAATTTTGCCAATGCCTTGGGCATTTCCAAACATATGGTGGTTCGTCTTAAACAAGATGAGCTTGAAATGAACACCGATGTGTTATTTCGTATGCTGCAGTTAATCGGCGCGTTAGACACCTTTGTCAATCGTTACCTAGCCTATTTACATGATCTTGACAATAAGATTGTTAACCAGCGTTATACCTATTCCTGTGATTACATTCGTCTTGAAAAGCAGATGCGGATCAATAAAGTCGACTACGATCCACAGGGTGGCTTATTCAAATTTAAACGCAATGGCGTGCTATCCGACCTAGAGATCGAACAAGCCAAACAATATTCCTACAGCTCTTTTGTCGCCAGCTTTGACGGTGCTGTTGAAAGGCGTTATGCTTTGTATCAAATCGTGCAAGCGATGCGTAAAATCGAAAAGAAATATAATGTCACCCATAAAAGTGTGGTTGATAATGTTCCGATGAAAAATCCGCCGGCCTATGTCACCCTGATGCGACTTTATCAGCCATCCGGTGCTGGATTAGAAACTGTTGATGCTTCAATTCCTAGGGGCTCTCATGATCAAACTCGCACTTTAGCGGATACTTTTTTGGCAGTCACCCAAATTGTTCCAATACTCGTACTATCCAACCAGATTGAAATGGAGTATCTGCATGAACAGTAAAACCAACCAACGCAAAAGTTTCACAAATGAAGCCGAGCGAGCCATTTTCCATACGGCCGCGCTGATCGCATCGATTAAACCTTTGTTATCAGTTGAAATGCTGCAAGAAAAATTACAAGGCCGCGTTTATCTGATGGCCAATTTTGAATCGCAATTGTCCGATGCAACAGATTTAGCACCCAGCCTAATGACCGCTGATATCAAGAAAAAACGAATTGCCGCGGAGCTATGCCGTCAAAGTGTACTAAAAACACTAGAGAAGAAAAAAGCCATTCAATTATCCAGCTCTGGCATGTCTAAGCAACAACAAAATAAGGTTAAAAATATTCTTAAAGGTAGAGTAAAAGCATAAATAGTCACTAAGTAACCACAATTTTTAAAACGAGTGATAAATATGCAATATGCAATATGCTTGCAATCAACCGCTAATAGCGTTTTTTAGTCACTGGATATTTTTCATCATAGTCTATTTTATTTTGTTCCTTATCTGACTTTTGCTGGCTATCACTTGGTTTGGAGCAAAGCCAAGGCTTTTTAGCACAGTTTAATGCTTTTTGTGACGCTGGTTGTTGAGAAATCTGAGGTTTTTTTGAATCTCCCCACCCTCCCCATGAAGGTCTGTTAGCATTTGAATTGGGTAACCCTTGTGGTAAAGCTGCCTGTTGCTTGGAGACTTGATTGGAATTAGGCGCTGACTTGTTTCCTGCTAAACAAATATCGGGGTGTTTTTTACAATAGGTCTTCACGTCTTGGATATCGATCTTATTATCTTTACCAATCGCTTTTTCAATCACATCTTTAAAGGCATCTTTAAATTCATCACCAACCGCTTTGTACATGCTTTCGCAGACCACTTGACTCACTTTACCAAGAATTTTGTCCATGTTTAGCTTGGCTTTCCATCCTGGCTTACGTATTTCCGGCAAACCGGGGATCTTTAAATCACCTAAACAGGCGGTAAAAGGGTTGTAAAGACTGTACTCCGTTTGCTCCACGGGTGTGGTGTCGAGCTCACAAGTTTTTGCTAATATTGAACTCGTATAAAGAAGGGTTAAGGCTAAAATAAATCTATTCATTGTTTAATTAACTCTTGTTTAATCAACCATTATTTTTTGATACAAGGTATCAGCCAATACACCTTGCGCTGAAGAAATCTTGACTAGGCTAGCGATGCGTTTCCACATTCGCTGGCCTGCCAATTGCTCAGTTTGATTGCTGCTCTGTTGCATTTTTAAAGCCACATCTGCCAGCTTCATGCTACAACTATCATCTGAATTAGAACGATATTCAAGCCAGATCATCACATAATAGCTGGCACTAAATTGAAGGCTGCTTAAAACACAGATCAATAACCTCAGTTCAGACTCACCCAATTCGTTCCACTTTTGACTTGAGAATTTAATCTGGTCAGCAAATTGTGTCATTGCCTCTATGGAAGCAGGACAAGCAGTCCAATGTTCATACTGCTCTAATCCTTCAATAATGGCGCCGATTGATGCCTGATGCTTACAACGCCATAACTGTCGCTTGTTATCTTCCGAAGGCTCCGGTCCGCTACAAAGAATAAATTGACTAATCGTTGCCATCTTTTACCTTTTATTTAAGTGCTTCATTCAAATGCTGGCTGGGCTACAAAACAAACACTAAAGGGAGCAACACAACTGCACTGGATCTTTCGATATTGATTTGATACTATGATTGACTATATCACAATATATATGGTTAATAAAGTATGCTTTGCTCGCGTAAGCTCATTTTTATATTTCTCTTCTTGCTACATATACTACTGCCTAATCAAGCAACCGCGGTGGCTTGTTTTGATTTTGCTAATCTACAACAGAACATTGCTGGTTATATTCAAGAACAGACCAATTTTCTGACTCAAATGAAGAATTATCGCTCACAAATGAAGCTAGATACTCTTATAGCCAGTAAGAATCAAAAAAATGATGACAAAAATACAGCCGGCATTATTAAAGCTATGAGCGAAGTTGAAGTTCAAGTGGCTAATCGCTTGATTGCTACCAAATATGATCCTCTTGATAATGCCTGTGATGTAGCAGAAGAAAATAAAGATACTAGCCAAACGGATGAGGCCGCTGAAGAAAGAATGAATCTAACCTCAAACCAACAAATCAAAAAGGGTACCAAACCGAGGAGTAGCTATCAGCAACAATTAAAAAACCAACTACTGATTGAGAAGCTGGCTATCAACTCTGATCTTTTAATGTCGTCTAGCCGTTTTTTAGGCATTGGCGGCACTTTTAAAGATAAGGAAATTCACCAGTCCCAAGATTTTATTGACTATATCACTCGCAGCTATCGCGATGCAGCGCCACCCAACAAGGTTACCAAAGACTCGTCAAGCTTGAGTAAACTACAGCGCGTAGAGGCCGTTACAAAACAACTCAGAAAACAAATCGTGCGCGATGCTTTTAATGCTATTCGGATCGCAAATCTACCTCTGGTTAAGGATGCCAATGACCAAGGTATCTCGCGCATGCAGGCGATTGATAATTTCATAAAAAACCGTTTTGGCAGTGAAGATGCGATAAATTTTATTGCCCTTGCGACCAATACGCATCCCGATAAAGCGAACAATAGCAACTTTAATACATCAGAAACTGAAGTGATCCGTATGATAGCCGTAATGGACGCGTTTTCACTCTATTTAAATGGTTTGCAATATCAAGAAAATATTCGACAAACCCAATTATCGGCCTTAATGGTGCAGATAATGTTGGAGCAGGCTGATGCTGGATAGACTTTTATTTCTAGCGCAAGAAGAAAGTAAAGGTGCTACCTTTGATTCATCTAAACTTACCGATCGAATGAAACTGTTTGAGGATTTTATAGGTCAATTTATTACCCTGTTGCCTAATATTATTAATTTTTTACTGGCTGGTTCAAGCTTTTTAGGTATTTGGCTAATCTATCGAGGTATCCGCAATTCAATTAGAGATGTCAGCTATGTCACACCGGATATGAAGCGCAGTAATCTGATCAGGCATATTATTTCCGGTATGTTCTTACTAAGTATTCCCTTTCATTTGTCGACTTTAAGCGAAACTTTTTTTGTAGAAGCCACAGATCAGGATTTAGCAACCGCCATTGATGAAAGTTTCTACCAGACAGTTTTAAATGTTGGTAACGGCAACACATCTAATTATTTCTACAGTGCAACATTAGCCGCAGGTTTTACCGCCGCCACCATGATATTAGGCTTATTCGCTTTTATTCGTGGTTTTTATCTCATTAGTCAACGCGAAGAAAATGGCTCAATGGTACAGAAAGAAACCTCCGCTTCCTCTATTGCTACTCATATTATTGGTGGCTTTATTTTAACTCAATTATGGCGCTTAGTTGGCTAGTGATGCGGCAATGTAAAGCCCGTCTAGGATAAACAAATGGGATCACATGATCTAATACTAAGAATACTGGATATGCTTTTCGGCACCTGGTCGTCGGCGTTCTTTACCAACTCAGGTAGCGGAAATATTTCGATACTCGCCGAACTGCTATCTGGAGTTAATATTCTAGCCATGCTTTTTGCGGCGATCATCACCGGATTATTTGCTTTCGGCGGTACTGTTAATGCGGCTGTCAAAGGAACATTTTTTGGTGAAGGCTGGTCAGGCGCTAGCACTATCGTCAGCGTCACACTAGCCCTCTCAATGGTTATGCCAGTCAACCTAGGAATGCTCTCTAAAGATAGCAACTACCAAGGTCAGGTTTCCGGTGCACAATTATTAGTTTTAAAACTCGCTGTCGCCGGAAGCGATGTTGCCGATGCACTGTATAAAAAAACGGTATTATTTTTTACCAAACAAGGAATATCGAGTAGTACCACCATTGGTCATTTAAATCCGGTTTTAGATTTGGTGGAAGCTAACCTTTGTACCTTAGCCGCTATCGATACTTGGGAAGAAGACGTTACTAATGAAAAGATTTTATCTGGTGGCCGCCATAAAAAAGCCAATAGACCCTTCAAAAATTTATATGCCATTCGATACAGCGCTAATTCTGTAACCAAAACAATTCCCTTTGCATCTTATGATGAATTCACTAAAGCTTTAAGTAACATCAATAAAGCTGAAGAAAAACTAGTTTCTTTAAATGATCAGCCGCCTGAGAAGGTAAAGGTCTATGCCAACCAAATATTATTTGGTGGGGAAGATCATGTATGTGGGGTAATTGCTATTCCCACTATCGATCTTAAAGATACAAAAAACCGCCAAAAGAAACTGTCTAAAACAGCTAAGAATGTGACATCAAGGGACTTAAATGAAATTAAGCTTGATTTAAGAATACAGGCCTATAAAAAAATAAGAAAGAATATAGTAAAACTGGTAGAAGATACACATGATAATGCTGTAAAAATACTATACCAGTCCTTAAAGCAGGGTAACAAAGGTAAAGCGGCCGCTCAGTTTTTTTCTAACAGCTTAAATAATACGAGTGATTCCAATATTTCAATTAAGAAAACTGTGGCGATCCCTATTGCTAACGACATCTATACATCTGGTGTAACCTTTTTTAATAGCATCTCAAATCATTCCATTGCTTTCGATAACAATACCAAGAAAACGATAACCAACTTGATGCTAGAAAAAGGATGGATCCATGCAGGTATTTGGGGCTTGGAAATATCTCGAATGGGCTCTATTTTAGCAGAGTTAAAAAGTAAAGTAGTTGAAATACACTTAACCAATAGAGCAAATAATGTCTGTGCCACTGACAGTTTGTTAACAGACATAATTGATACCTTCAATAGTTGGGTTGGAGTAGAAAAAACATGTGATTCAAATATTTTTTTAATGACCTCCTGGCCGGCATTTAAACGCTTTACGATTTCATCAATTACTGATGGCAACATTAAAAGTAGTATCGGTGCTGAAAAATATTTTGCTCGTTCTGCTAGAGTAATGCAAGACAACCAATGCGGCATTAAAGGGCAAGAGTCATCAGCCTGTCAACAGTCTAGCGCATCAAGTGTTAGTTACGCTAATCATCTCATGGTTAATTACATCTGGGACGAACCCGAAAAATACGGCCTATCCAATCCGCAAGAGCCATTAACCTATATCAACTCCATAGGGCAGCGTATGTTAGGATCTATCGGAATATTAAAATTAGTTTGGGTTTTTGCAGATGGAACCGTCAATGCCCTGGATAAAAATGCTATAGGCCCTTTAGTTTGGATGTTTTCATATATTGCATCGGCATTAAAACCATTGGTAACAGGATTGATGTTGGTGATTATCGCCTTCTTATCCTTTGGCTATATATTGAGCTACGTACTACCGATTTTACCGGTGATCCATTGGATAATGGGCATTCTTTCATGGATCATCACCATCCTTCTCGCCTATATCGCACTACCTTTTGCTCTAGTATTGGCCGTTACCCCAAGCCAAGGTGGGATATTACAAAAGAAGAGCAAAATTATACAAATCCTAATAGAAGTAATTTTAAGCCCAACCATAAAACTATTTGCTTTGTTTGCAGCCATCGCCCTAGCGAAGGTATCCCTAGCCCTATTTAACGAAATTTTCTGGCGTGCTATTGGAATTCAATCCATACGCAATTCATTAGATAGTGTTGGCGGCGTCTTATCAAATCTCTTCGAACCATTCGCTCTTTTGATAATTGCCAGTACCAGTATGATACTGATATTTCGGTATAGTTTTTCAGTGATGCATACTATTCCAAGACGCATTTTCCAAACATTAAGCATGTCTGGTGCAACATTTGGTGACCAGTATTCAGACGATCCGTATAATGAATTGAGCCCTAATGCCGATAGCTTTAGTGCCGCTATGTCGGAACATATTGGAACTAACGAAAGCGAAAACAAAAAGGAATAATTATGACCGATAAAGATAATAAGACAGTGGTAAAAAAGGGATTCATCAAATCTCGGACGGTAGCGGTAAAAACCTACTTCAAACAAAGCCTAGCCCAACCAATCAGTATCAAGGAAAGTAAAAACTGGATAGCTAGCACCTCTCAGTCCATAAGACAATTAGGCAAAGGTCGCCAACTCACTTGGCCGGAGTATTCCGCTAGAATGGAATTTTCAAGTGCGAAAAATGTAATGAAAGCCTACCGCAATATCAGCATTTTATTCTACCTTTGTCTGGTCGCTTTTATTGTTTCTTTGTTTGAATTACTTTACCTTATTGGTAGCAGAATTGGTGGAGAAACATTGCTCCTTACGAGCATTGTCGGTACATTGCTCTCTATGCTAATAGGCGTCAATCTGATGATTATTAGCTCAAAAGAGTTATGGATGATTTATCATGAAAAGGTGGTTAATATCCACCAATGGTTTGAGCAATTAAAAGTCGATCCTTGGTCTTTTTTTCCAGCCTCTTTAGATTACCAAAAAGCCCTGAATCTGCTAAGTTATTCGAGCTATAAAAACTCAAACCGTGAATAGACTAAGCTTTAGGTGCAATCAATTTCTGAATGGTCTGTATTAGCTTTTCAATCTGCTTAATCAAAATTTCCATATTCTCCTTTAATTTGTCTATATTAAGGGCTACACCTTGCATCCCTTTGTTATCCGATGATTCAAATTTATCGCCATTTTTTTTCCAATATTTAGCCAGGTCATTCTGAACCGAATTTTCGCCTTTGAATAAATAGGCATTGACCTTGATTGATACATTGGCCTGCTGGCTTAGTTTGTTTGGATCGCGGTTCTTAGGATTAGCTGACAAACTCGATTTAAGGCTATCAATTTGTTTTTTACACCCTTCCCAAGAAGTCGCGCGCTGTTGTTTGGTTTGCTTTAAATCCGTTGCGTTCTTAAGATGTGTTTTAATGCTTTTGAGCTGATGCTCTACTCGTTGAGCTAAAGGTTGTGACCAACGACCTGGCTGATTGTTATAAAGATATGGTTTTTTACCTTCGAGAAGCAACTGGTACTGAGGCGCTTTATTTTTAGTTTGTAGCGAATTTGTAGTATTTACCAGATTGTCAGGTAATTTCATCTCAAAGGGTTTACAAGCAGCAATATCAGTCTTTAAATTCTGACTGCTTTTGCTTGCTAGTTCGTTAATTTTCGGTTGAATTTTATTACCTTTGAAGTTGGCTTCATTAAGCAAGTGATTTTTATATTGCCCGCCCACTTGAGGGTTGGTATAAACCGTTAAGTTGATTTCACTCTTACTAACCACTTGAACACCCTTAGTTTTTAAACTTTGGAACTGTTGGTTACTAATAGAAATCATAACTTTATTACTATTGCTCGGTTGCTTGGGTTTCACAAAATATGCCTCCGGTTAATGATCTATATTATCAAGTGATAATAATAAGAATCTTAAAGCTTAAATTTTTCTAAATATAACTGAATCGCTAAAGCGATTAATAATCTCTGATTTATCGATATTCGATAAGCGTAGTAACGATTAAGTAATTGCATACTCCGCTGGATAACTAGATATCGCTTTTGAGTCACCACATTGCCTAAAGTGATAAGAAGTACATTGTTTTTAATAAAATAAATAAAGGTCTGACTAATTCGTTTTTGATATTTTTTATTCTGTTGCTTAATACTACGCGTTAACTCGGCGCGCAAAGCGGCGCTCAACTCATCTAAATAGAAATTTGTCTGGCTGACCTGAGAAATAAACCGCGGCGGCATATTATCTTGTAACTTAGGGGTATTTTTTATCAAAGATATCTTGCTCCACAAAAGATTGTATTTTACTTTTCAGGTTGTTTTTGTCTTGTTCTTTAAGTGGTAATGAGGGTTCATCCGTTATTTGATTAACGGATTGATTAATTGCTTCAATGTCGCAAGCATTTTTGACACTGCTATAGTGAGTGGCGATAACACGGTTGGCCGCCTCGACCTTTGCTTCAGACAAGCCTTTGACTAAAGCCGCACTACGATTATCTGAATGCTTGAATTGCTTTTTAAAATTGGATTGTTTGAGTCTTTTACTTGCCTCATTATAAATAATTTGTTTGCTATTTTGTTCAATAAATTTAATGTAACCCAGAACCTGTTGCTGAAAATTAGAAGGATCAAATATTGGTATCACTTGCGCCTGAGCACAGGGGAAAATTAGCGTAGCAATTAAACACATGGCCAGTCGTTTACTAACCATTTTGAGCAAGACGTTGCAGTTTAAGCACTAATTTTTCAGCCGCTATAAATTGGCTGGAGCTTTTTCCCATAAGTTGGCAAAAAAGCATGTGCAATCGCAATATTTGAAGGTGGAATTTGGATCTGTAATGACTTGTCAAAGTATACCGGGCATCCTTTATATCTAACGCCTATCATTTTATCGCTATGCGGTGCGAGAACCGGTTCAAATAAGCGGTCAAGCGTGGCGTAAATAAGAGCGTCCACGGTGGAAGGTTGCAGCAGGTTGATTCCATAGAGATCATCTTTGCTTTTTACAGGTGTAATAGTGACCGCGAGTTTATCCAGATGAATCATATTAGGTTCAATTTTCATCGGTGCAAAACTCATCGGTGGATACCATTCCATACAGATTAAGTTAAGGGTATAGAAAAGCACCGACAATTCCACCGGGTTCCATTAGTACATCCATCAGATTACAATCGATATTATCAAAGCCATATAACTTTTGCCGAGTCATAGAATGATCTAGGTCTCTTAGGGTATTGGCAACACGATCTAAAATATTGAGATTTATCATAGGTTTATTTACTATCTATATCGTGATAGCAATATAGCATAGCAACAACTATATCGCAATATACATGGTAATTCATTGTGACTTTAAGATATCCTTCAAAATTGCAGTTTGCCGATATTTATAATAAAGTGGAACGAATCTTAGCCTAACCAATCAATGAGGCTGTTTAATGGCATCGATCGTAATTACAGGCAGCAGTCAGCGGCTTGGACTGTTTTTAGTGCAGCACTACATTGCTCAAGGTGATAAGGTTTTCGCGGTCACTCGAAAATCCTCTGAGCAACTGCTTAATATCAATTCTGATCAATTGACTATTATTGAAATTGATCAATATTCTGAGCAAGCAGCTATTAATGCCGCTGAAAAGATTGCGCAAAGCGAAACCAGCATTGAGTTACTAGTTAATAATGCTTCAGCTTTTTTTAAAGACACTCAACAATCTGACGAGGGAGCATTGTTTACCCAATCGTTTAACACTCATATGTTATTTCCTCTATGTTTAACCTCACAGCTATCGCCGCTATTAAAACAAAAAGGAAATGCCGGTGTGGTCATAAATATTACCGATATCTATAGCACCCAGCCCAAAACTGAACATGCGCTTTATTGTTCCAGTAAGGCGGGAATGAGTAATTTAAGCATGGGACTGGCAAAACGCTACGCTGGATTGATTCGCGTCAATAGCATTGCTCCAGGTCCCATTAAATTTTTAGACTCTCATTCGGAGCAGCAAAAACAGGATATAATGGCACAGGCCATCATCAAACAAGAGGGCGGGTTTGAATCGATCCTAAAGACAATTGAGTTTATCCGTAGCAATGACTATTTGACCGGAATCACTATCAATGTTGATGGTGGTCGGTCCATCAATAGCTGGTAAACCGGAATGCTGTAAATTGACTGCTGGTTTTAAAGCTAAAACTCGGCAAATATAAGGAATATCATCTGCAATTTCAGCGGTTAGATTAAACCTTGTGCAACGGTGAAGAATATCAATATCCGCCGTCCGGTCTTTGCTTGCTGAAAGCGGATCGGTTTTATCCCGACCCAAGCTCAACTCTATCCCATCCAGCATTGTTTTTAATGCTGTCTGCTCTAAATCGCGTTTTAATGATCGCAACCGAATTAAGAAAAAGATTTTCCGATTGAATATCCACTGGCGAAGTTCGAATAAAAGGATACAACACCATCTGGCCAAAAATCTTACACAATAGCTGCACGATTTTAACGGCATTAACTTCCGGTGAAATATTAGTACCAATAGACAAGTAGTAGTACATATTACCTCAAAAATAACAATAATAGACAGCCACTATAGGGCAAATTAAGGTTAAACTCAATATTCAATCATTCAACTTAAATTTAATGTTCAATTGCGACTGCGGCACTATTAAATCTAACATTAATCTTTTTAAAAATATTCTGCCCTTTTTTCTAATTTTTTTCAATGTGATTTATTCTACACCCATAAGGCTCTTCTTATTGTTAACATTTATTTACATTTTTTGAAATATTGGCTGCAACTTATTCGACTTTGGCACGTCTTACTTAATAGATGCCAAAGCATCTCCCGCTACCCCTCCTAATTTATGCGGGATTAGGAATTGGTTTCCCCAAGCCAAGTTCTGTGTCGCCCCAAAGCAATGTTTTGGGGCTTTTTTTTGTCTTTTTAGGCCGCGGAAAGCTTGGCGTAGGCTAACATAAGCCATTTACTACCGACTGAATCAAAATTGACCTGCACTCGCGCCTGATTATCTGAGCCTTCACAATTAAGAATGACGCCACAACCATAGGTGGGATGCTCGACCATTTGTCCTAACGAGAACTGATTGTCACTGCCCGGATCAGATGCCTGACTTTGTTGAGTTGAAAATACCGCTTGTGTGACTTGATTATT
The DNA here is from genome assembly GCA_030949565.1 of Enterobacterales bacterium. Taxonomy (GTDB): domain Bacteria; phylum Pseudomonadota; class Gammaproteobacteria; order Enterobacterales; family Kangiellaceae. Next base: position 108,822 of record JAUZSK010000060.1, on the reverse strand, counting down.
TAACCGAATATCCTGCTTAAGTTCATTCGGGATCTCTTTAATAAAACGCGACACGGAGGGGTAGGTTTCTTTGCCATAAAGACGGCGTTTTTCACAATAGATTAAATACAACTTTTTCATGGCACGCGTGATTCCCACATAGGCCAGTCGTCGCTCCTCCTCTAGCTTTTCAGGCTCGTCCATTGACATCATGTGGGGAAATAGCTTTTCTTCCATACCCGCAATAAACACCAAAGGAAATTCTAAGCCTTTGGCCGAGTGCAAAGTCATCAATTGCACGCAGTCTTGATATTGCTCTGCTTGATTATCGCCGGCTTCAAGCGACGCATGAGCTAAAAAGGCAGTCATGGGGGACAGATCGGGATAATCATCAGCATCAAATTCTCGGGCTGCATTGGCCAGTTCTGCTAGGTTTTCCTTTCTGGCGAGAGCTTTCTCGCCTTTTTCTTTAGCATACATGCTATCCAGTTGAGATATTTCAATCATTAATTGGATCTGCTCCGAAAGCGGCAGTTCATGCAGATCTTCAAAAGCTGCTTCAACTAGTTGTAGAAATCCTGCCAATGAGGAACAAGCTCTAGCCGGTAGTTGTGAGTTTTGGATCAATTGCTGACTAGCTTGCCATAAAGTTGAGCCGTTATCTCTGGCCAGCATCCGAATTTTATCAATACTTTTGGCTCCAAGTCCGCGAGTCGGCAGATTAATAATTCGCTCAAATGCGGCATCATCTTGATGGTTATACATTAACCTAAGATAGGCTAAAGTGCTTTTTACTTCAGCTCTTTCGAAGAACTTTAAGCCACCATAAATTCGGTAAGGTATCTGTTTTTGCAAAAGAAATTCTTCTAAAACCCGTGATTGTGCGTTGGAACGATATAAAATGGCACACTCCTTGTAAGAATGGCCTTGTTCACTCCAATCAGTGATTCTTCCGGCAATAAAGCGTGCTTCTTCTTGCTCGTTAAACGCCGCATAAATTGCGATAGCTTCACCTTGGTTGTCTTCGGTCCAAAGGTTTTTACCCATTCGGTCTTGGTTATTGGCAATCACCGCGTTAGCCGCTTTTAAAATATTGGCGGTGGACCGGTAGTTTTGCTCCAGTCGAATTAATCGACAATCCTTATAATCTGTTTGAAAACGTTGAATATTTTCAATTTTCGCGCCGCGCCAACCATAAATAGATTGATCATCATCACCAACAATTGTGATATGGCAGTCACTGGAAGTTAAAAGTTTTATCCAAGCATACTGAATGCCATTGGTATCCTGAAATTCATCCACTAGCATATGTCTAAAACGCTGCTGATAATGCTCTCTTAAAGAATTTTTATCTCGAATTAATTCATAGGCCTTAAACAGCAATTCCGCAAAATCTACCAGACCTCCCGATCTGACAAGCCTGCTGATAATGTTGATAAACCTGGACATGGATGCTAGTAAACAAATCGCCTCGATGATTAATATCTTTCGGGCGCAAGCCTTCATCTTTTTGATGGTTAATAAACCATTGTGCTTGTTTAGGCGGCCATTCATCTGAATCAAGATTAAGATCTTTCATCACCCGTTTAATCACTCTTAGCTGATCATCAGAATCTAATATCTGGAAGCTATCGGGTAAATCCGCATCGCGGGCATGGGCTCGTAGTAAACGATGGGCTAAGTCCATGAAAAGTCCCTATCCACATGTGTCCACTAGTTGCGTCCGAGCAGATCTTCCACCCGATGGCGCATTTCTTGTGCCGCTTTATTAGTAAAAGTCACCGACATTATTTGATGTGCCGATAAGCCTTCAGTAGCAATTAACCAGGCAATACGATGTACCAATACGCGGGTTTTGCCGGAACCCGCGCCGGCTAATACTAAAAGCGCCTTTTGCTTAGCGGTTACGGCATCTCGCTGTGCCTGATTCAAATTCTCTAATATCGAAGTGACATCCATCGGCTTTTCTATTGACTCATTTTTAATGAATCAGGAGGATTGGTCTGCCTGATTCGGTAGATTGCGGAAGCATATTCTACCGCGTTTTGTTGATTTGTGGGCAGTGACTGAATGAAAAAAAGCAAATTATCTAGCGTCGCTGAAGTAAAGCCGTCACATAGGCCTGAAATTTTTGCTAGAATAGGCAACTGACTCATTATTTTAACTAGGTAGACATCTATGGACTCAATCAATCCGACCTCGCAACCGATGAGCATTCATCAGGTAGGAGAGATCCTTGGAAAACAAAAAGATGCCTTTTTATTAGCCCCTTTTCCCACTGAAACTTTTAGAAAGCAGCAACTTAAGGCACTTAAAAGTGCGCTGTTAAAGCATAAAGATAAGTTGGTGAAGGCTGTTTCCGCAGATTTTGGACATCGTTCTGAAGATGAGTCCCTATTAGCCGATATTATGCCGACCATTATGTCGATTGATCACGCGATTGCCCATCTAAGAGATTGGATGAAGCCGCAAAAACGTCATGTATCGATGATGTTTCAACCTTCCAGTAGCCGTATCATGTTTCAACCGCTTGGTGTTATCGGTATCATGTCACCATGGAATTATCCGATATTTTTATCCTTAGGGCCTCTGATAGCAGCTATTGCCGCAGGTAACCGCGCCATTATTAAGCCCAGTGAATATACACCCTATGCCAATCGAATTCTTAACGACATCATCCAACAAGCCTTTACTCCAGACGAGGTGGTCATGGTTGAAGGCGACGCAGAAATGGCAGCACAGTTTTCTGGCCTAGCCTTTGATCATCTTATTTTTACAGGATCAACCGAGATTGGTAAAAAAGTCATGGCATCGGCAGCTAAAAACCTGACGCCTGTAACACTTGAACTTGGCGGAAAATCTCCGGCTATTATTGCACCGGATGTGTCAGCTGATTTTGCGGTGCAACGAATGCTTTATGGTAAATGCTTAAATGCCGGGCAAACCTGCGTTGCGCCGGACTATGTACTTTGTCCTAAAGATAAGTTAGATGATCTCATTAGCGCCTTTAAGCAACAATTTAATCAACTTTACCCAAAGCTGGATTGCGGAGACTTCACCTGCGTAGTTAATGATCGACAATATCAACGTCTGCAAAATTGGCTGCAGGATGCAATCAATAAAGGTGCTAAAGTTCATCCTCTAGCCTCCGGCGACTCAGACCAGGAGCGTCTAATGCCGTTACATCTTTTAACCGAGGTTAATGATGACATGCTGCTGATGCAACAGGAGATATTTGGCCCACTGCTACCCATTGTTACCTATGATTCGCTAACGCAAGCGATCGATTACATCAATCGACGCCCACGCCCTTTGGCTTTGTACCTTTTTAGTAAAAATAAAAATACTGAAAATCAAATACTTATGAACACCCATGCCGGTGGCGTCAGTATTAATGATACGGTCAACCATGTGGCGCAGGAGGATTTACCTTTTGGCGGCATTGGTCCCTCTGGAATGGGAAAATATCATGCTAAAGAAGGCTTTTTAACCTTTAGCGCAGCTAAACCGATATTAAAAAGAGGTTTCTTTTACTCAGCTAAATCAGCCTTCCCGCCATACGGCAAATTGATCCATAAGTTGATCTACAAGATTTTTCTTAATTAAAGCAATAGTTTCATTCATTCCTCTGGTTTCTGTCTATAATTAATGGATAGAAACTAGCATTGGGATTTCAATGATTCGTGTTTTATTGTTCGGCAAGAACAAAAAGCATTTCGCTCTTGTTGAAGAAATACTTGTTAAACAACTCGAAAAGCCCTATGAAATAGCTTATCACCCTAAATTTCGTAATGAAATTTTTAGTGATAGCTATTTTGACGTGGTGCTGATCTTGGATGAACGCGTTGACCAAATTGATCTCGAGATTATTAAACAAATTGTGCATATTGAGATCCCCGCACCAATCATACTGATTTCCGCCAACCGAGATCCTAAACTCGATGATATGGCGCTACATCTTGGCGCATCAGATAGCATTCCACTTGATGAATTATGCCCTTCACTGCTTGAGCGCTCTATCAGGCACACTATTGGACGCAGAAACAGTGCCGCCAAACTCAGTTTTTTAGCCACCCATGATCAATTAACCGGTTTGGCCAATCGGTTTTTATTTCACGAACATTTAACTCGTACCATTGGTATCGCAAAACGAAACCACAGTACCTTTGGCTTACTGTTCTTGGATCTCGATCGTTTTAAAACGATTAATGACTCATTAGGACATGATGTGGGTGATTTGCTACTGATCGAGATTGCTAAACGTATTAGGAAAGCTGTTCGGCTGACTGATGTAGTTGCAAGAGTAGGTGGCGATGAATTCACGGTATTACTAGAAGATGCTAAAAGTAAGCAAGAACTCGCAATGATAGCCAAGAAAATTCAGCTAGCCATTGAACCACTAATTAACGTTAGAAATCATGACCTTTACGCCACCACAAGCATTGGTATCGCTTATTTCCCCGAATGCGGATTAGAGCCACAAAGCCTTATGAAAAGTGCTGATATCGCACTTTACAAAGCAAAAGAAATGGGTCGTAACAATTTTCAATTTTTTACCAACGACCTCAATGAAAAAACACGGCTTAAGCTGGAGCTAGAGAAGCACCTTAGGCGGGCACTCATCAAGGGAGAATTTGAAATTTATTTTCAGCCACAGGTTAGCACGGTAGACCATCACGTTTGCGGTGTTGAGGCGCTGTTACGATGGAATCATCCGACCATGGGTTTAGTCTCTCCGATTGCTTTTATACCGCTTCTTGAAGAGTTGGGCTTGATGGTTTCGGTAGAACAATGGGTAATTAAACAAGTCTGCCTGATTGCCAAAAGAATAACCGACCTCTATGGCAACCTACGGTTTGCCATCAATATTTCTGGTTCACATTTTAAGCTAGGCGACCTTAAGCAAAGTATCTATTTAGCACTGCAAGAAAGCTCACTGGATGCACGACATTTAGAAATTGAACTCACAGAAGACATTATGATTGAGCATGTAGAACGTAATAACACCATCCTTACTGAGCTTTCTGATATTGGGATTTCTATTGCTCTGGATGATTTTGGTAAAGGCTACTCATCCTTGAGCTATCTAAAGAACTTTCCTGCCGATGTGTTAAAAATAGACAAGGCTTTTATCGACAACATATTATCCGATGGTCGAGAATCAGCCATCGTGGAAGCGATGATCGATCTTTCTCATAAACTAGGGATAAAAGTGGTAGCTGAAGGCGTTGAATTAAAAGATCAAGCGAAGGATTTAGCCAATAAACACTGTGACTTTATTCAAGGCTATTATTTTGCCAAACCCATGACTCTTTTTGATCTTGAATCTTATCTAGCTAAAGCGTTTGACAGAAAAGCTCAGTGATACCCGATTATTGGGTGGCATCTTGTTCCATTTGAGCCATCTGTTTTTCCAGTTGATCAATTTTTTCCCGAGTACGCTGTAAAACCTTAGTTTGAACGTCAAACTCCTCCCGAGTCACCAGATCCATTTTAGTCACCAAAGACTGCAATACCTGTTTAAAGTTTTTTTCAATATCCTGCTGAAAGTTCTTGGCCCCTGCAGGAATAGATTGGCTAAATTTATCCGCCAGCTCTTCAATTTTGCTACTATCTAACATGTTATTTTCCTTCTATTTAGCAGGTATTTACCCATTTAAACAGTTTTGAGAATAAGGTTTGAGTCTGCCATATTATAACATTAATTTTACAGCGGAATGCTAACTTAGAGGCCTTACCAAGTGAGCTAATATGACTTGTTAGCCTAATTTCAGCCCAAACTTGATCAATATCAGCGATGTTTTAAGCTTTTAGGGGCATTATGTGAAAAAAATTGCTCTGAAACTCAGCCTTTATACTGAAAAGTGAGATAATGACCTAAATGCTGTGTATAATGGCCGCCTTCATTATTTCGGATAACCATTCAGCAACCGATTTAATCGAATTTAATTTTTGTACGGGATAATAATGAACGATTTAATACAATTTGCCCAAGGGCACCTTTTACTTTCAGTGGCTTGGTTAGTGGTCGCTGTTTTATTGGCCTATGCGCAATTACGTCATATGGCTTCAGCGCCACAGGCCGTCAGCCCACAAACTTTAACTAATCTAGTTAATCGAGAAAATGGGGTAGTCATCGATATCCGCGCACAGGCTGACTACAATAAAGGGCATATTCATGGAGCAATCAATATTCCTCTATCCAAGGTAAAAGATAGCATTAAGGACCTTGAAAAGTATCAAGATACACCCATAATAATGGTTTGTGCTAACGGTATTTCAGTAGCTGCGGCTTGTAGCACCCTTAAAAAATCGGGGATGCAACAGGTACACAAACTATCTGGCGGTATGGGTTCTTGGGTGGGTGACAATTTACCGCTAGTCAAATAAAGACTAATCCGGTTCAAGTAAACCTTTTTAAAAGACACTGTACAAAAACCATTCAGACCTAATTGGGGCTGAATAAAAGACCTAAATCAATGGTATCGGGTTTAAATGCTAGTCCATTAACCACGCCGTTTTTAGAAAATATTAACAATTAACAAGATAAAGAGACAGAAGTTATGACTGATCAACAAGATAGCAACACCGAAGTAGCAGCTAACGAAGACGAGCAAAACTTACCGACCGCTGCCATCCAAAAAATTTATGTTAAAGACATATCTTTTGAGGCACCTAACTTACCTGAGATGTTTTCAGTAGAGTACAAGCCTCAAGTAAAAATGGAAATGAATAGTAAATCTCGCGCGGTAGCTGACGACAATTTTGAAGTCATCCTGACCGTTTCAGTTAAAGCTGAAATTGAAGATAAAACGGTTTTCTTAGCTGAAGTTGAGCAAGCGGGTGTTTTCTTACTTAAAAACATCACCGAAGAGCAAATACAGCATACTCTAAGCGTTATGGCACCAGAAACCTTGTATCCTTACGTTCGTGAAACCATTGCGTCCTTGATTGGTAAGACAGGCTTCCCTGCTATCCAACTTGCACCGGTTAATTTTCAGGCGCTTTATATCCAGAAAATACAGCAAGCTCAAGCAGCGGCTGAATCAGCTGAAAGTTCTGCTGAAGATAACTCTGGTGACGCTACGATTCAGTAGTTGAAATATTAATCACCTATGATTGATATTCATTCGAAAAAAATAGCAGTTCTTGGAGCGGGATCTTTCGGTACCGCTCTGGCTATTTTGCTTGCCAAAAATGGCAATCAAACCCATCTTTGGGCCAGAAACCCCGAACAAATCGCGCAAATGAAGAGCAGCGGTTTTAATCAGCGCTATCTTCCCGATATTTCTCTTCCTAACAATCTTGAACTATTTAGCGACTTTCGAGCAGCTATCGATAGTGTTTCCGATCTACTGATTGTCACACCGAGTCACGCCTTTGCGCAAAGTTTAGAGCTCATTAAAACCCATAAAACACAGGATGTTCGTATTGTATGGGCTTGCAAAGGGTTAGAGCCAGATAGCGGAAAATTTCTGCATGATCAAGTATGCCGTGTTTTTGGTGATGAAAACCCCAAAGGTGTATTGTCAGGCCCAACCTTTGCTAAAGAACTGGCTCAAGGATCGCCTACCGCAATCACCCTAGCCTCTGATAACAGTCAATTAGCGGCCGATATGACCAAGCGACTAGTCAACGACACGTTTCGAGTGTATTTAAGCGATGACCTTGCAGGCGTACAATTCGGCGGAGCTATCAAGAATATCATCGCTATTGGTGCAGGCATGGCCGATGGTCTAGGCTTTGGAGCCAATGCTCGAACGGCGCTGATTACTCGCGGCCTTGCCGAAATGATGCGCCTAGGGCAAAAACTAGGTGGAAAACCAGAAACCTTTACCGGAATGGCTGGTCTTGGCGATCTGGTGCTAACCTGCACCGACAACCAATCCAGAAATCGACGTTTTGGTATTGCTTTAGGCAAAGGCTCAAACCTTGAACAGGCCGCTAAAGATATTGGCCAGGTAGTTGAAGGTGTACGAAATACTAAAGAAGTATTTCGATTAGCTCAAACGCATAATACGGATATGCCTATCTGCCAATCGATTTACCAGATCATTTATCAGCAACAAGACCCGAAAGAAGCAGCCAAAGAACTTTTAACTCGTGCAATGAAGGTCGAAGGTGACTAATTAACTAGCCAACAATTATTTAGCTACGCTTACTATATGCCGAACAAGATTAGCCTAGCTAATTATTGTGTGTTAATATCTACCTCATGACTAATCATTGTTTTAGACTGTTTAAAGGAGACCTGCGGTGAAACTCGATCAGCAACTTGATCAACTCTCACGTAAGCTAAGGCAACTGGATCAGAGTGAACAGACCGATCATTTAACCCCTGCTAAACTAGCGATTTTACGTCTCGTGCAGCAACATAATCCGGTTACGTTAAAAGAGTTAGCTCAAAAACAGCAGGTTGCTTTGCCGACAGCTTCTAAAATTGTAGATGATTTACAAAAAAGAGCTTTAGTGATCCGCGCATTATCCAAAGAAGATGCCCGACAACGATGGATTGTCCCGACCCAAAAGGGACTGGTTCTTTTAAAGCAGTCAGAGTCACAAAATGAAGCCTTTTGGCAAAATAAATTAAGCCAACTTAGCACAAAGCAATTAAAACAATTATCTCAATCGCTTGATTTGCTGTTAACCGCCATATAGACCCAACTAATTTTATAGGATAATCCAATGCCTTGGATGCAAATGACATTAACCACCAATGAAAATCAAGTCGATAGCGTCGGTGATGCAATGTTAGCACTCGGAGCCTTGTCGGTCACTTTAATGGATGCCGAAGATGTTCCAATCTTAGAACCCGCACCCGGTGAAACGCCTCTGTGGGATCAAGTAAAAATGATGTTTTTATTTGATATGGCCATCGACCCAAAACAAGTGTTACACCAGTGGCAACTGAACAGCCTAGCCAAACAAACTGATCATATTAAATTTGAATTATTAGAAGATAAAGATTGGGAAAGAGAATGGATGGAACGCTTTGAACCGATGCGATTTGGTCAAAGATTGTGGATTTGTCCAAGCTGGAAACCTCTAGTCGACCCAGCTGCGGTTAATATACTACTCGACCCCGGTTTGGCTTTTGGTACTGGAACCCATCCGACTACCGCTTTGTGCTTAGAATGGTTGGATTCTATTGACCTAAAAGGTAAAACACTGATCGATTACGGCTGCGGATCGGGCATTTTAGCCATTGCAGCCTTAAAACTGGGTGCCAGTAAAGTCGTTGCCGTTGATATCGACCCTCAGGCACTGATAGCCACCCGTGAAAATGCTAGTCGGAATCAAATTGACATGCAAAAACTGGTGGTCGATTATCCTGAAAAACTTCCAGATGAGGCGGTCGATATCGTTATAGCCAATATTTTGGCCGGTCCATTAAAAGAATTGTCAAATATCATCACAAAACACTGTAAAATTAACGGACAGATTGCGCTTTCTGGTATATTAGACACGCAAGCTGAAGAAACACGGAAAGTCTACCAACGGAGTTTTGATATGGAATCCATTAGTTACAAAAATGAATGGAGCCGATTAGTTGGAACTAAAATACACAGCACTCAACAAAATCAACCTTGGAGTATGAGTTAAAAGTGGAGAAAAGTACCCAGTTTACCCGCTGTCCAACTTGCAAGACCGCATTTAAAGTCAGTGAGCAGTTGCTTACCAAAGCTGCTGGTAAAGTGCGTTGTGGTGCCTGCTTAGAAATTTTTCAGGCTACTGATTTTTTGCTAAAGCCATCGACCAGCAATCAAACTCAAACGAATTCAACCACCATGGTTAGGGATATGGTTGAACAAAGCCTTAGCTCCGGTAATACTGCTGACACCAACAGTGACTCGGTGGTAGACGCTTCACCAGTGGATCAGTCAAAACCCGAGCGCAAACCAACCATTGAGTTTGATGCCTCTATCCGCAACAACCCTTTCGAAAGACTCATACCTTCAGAAGCCGATTTAGCCGACGATAAGTTAGATTTAGAAAGCTCTGATTCGGAAAGACAACACAGAGATGACGTTGACTTTGATGACTGGGTCGACGAGGAGTTTGAACAAAGCAGTAAAACAGCTAAACAAGATTCTGAAATTTCAGAAGAGCTTCTCGATCTCGATAAAACTTCACAACAGGATGAATCGCTTCGGGTTCTTAGCCAAGAAGTCGATGAACTATTAGATTTTGACGAAAGCCCTAGTTCCGAAAAGCCGGAAAAAGAAAAGCCAGCGACGACTGAAACAGTAAATCAAAACCCCAAAAACGCTAAATCAAACGCACAAAAATCGTCTGATTATATTGAAAATGATGTGTATGAACATGATATTTTTGAAGACGACATTTTTGAAGCCCCACTTAATTCCGATGACGAGCCTGAACTAGGGCAAACCCAAAGCATATTTTTTGATGAATCCATGCTGGACAATTTAAGTAACGAAGAAGAGGTCGAAAAAAACAAAGTAAAGCCGTCCGAAGTTGTAGAACAACAAGCTAAAGAGAATGACGATGACGATGACCATGACGAAATTATTTCCATTGAAGAGTATGAACAAGAAATGGGAATTAAATATAATATTGGTAGCCAACTTGAAGACGCCAGTTATGAACCCGATCCTTTGGATGAGTTTGATTCAGTAGTCGACGACTATCCATCCGAGTTAAGAAGTAAAATGATCATGGCAGCATCGGCACTGCTTGTCATCATACTCTTATCCCAGATTTGGTCTAATCGACAGGCAATCGCTTGGAATGACACTTGGGGTGGCGCCATGAAGGGTGTGTGTGTGTTACTTCCCTGCGACCTAAAAGCGCAAAGAGATATTTCTAAAATAAAACTATTACAGCGACAAGTGTCACCCGATGAAGAATTAGAAGAAACGCTGGATATAAAAGTCATGTTTGTTAATCAGGCCACGTTTGCGCAACCTTATCCCAATATTAAAATCATATTCAGTGACTCAAATAATAATCCAGTGAGCACCAAAGTTTTTACCCCGGCAGATTATTTAAAAGGTTCGCAACAAGGTGAATTAATGCCCATTAATACGGAAGTACACATCGAATTTAAAACTGATTTAGAGTACCCCGATGCGCTAGGGTTTGAGTTTATATTCGAATAAGTACTTAAACCTTAAGCGTCGATTAGCTATACCCAAAGCAGTATCAAAGGTATAATTTAGGATTAATAATTAACCAATTTTGTGGCAATTCATGGCTAAAAAAACCTATGCACTTATAATCCTCGATGGTTGGGGCTATAGTGAAGAAACCGACTCTAACGCCATTTTAGCAGCCAATACTCCCCACTGGGACCAGCTGTGGCAAAATTATCCCCACTGTTTAATCTCTGGATCAGGCACCGATGTTGGCTTACCTGATCAACAAATGGGAAATTCTGAAGTGGGTCATCTTAATCTCGGATCTGGTCGAGTGGTCTACCAAGATTTTAGCCGCATTAGTCAAGCCATTAAACAGGGCCAGTTTCAAAATAACCCCGTGTTAAGCGATACGCTGCAAAAAACCTTAGCCCAAGATAAAGCATTGCATATATTCGGGCTTGTCTCCGATGGTGGTGTGCACAGTCATATTGACCATATTATTGCCATGCTACAAATGGCAAAACAAAAAGGTCTGTCCAAAATCTATCTACACGCATTTTTAGATGGACGAGATACACCGCCCAAAAGTGCTCAGGGATATCTACAGAAAATAGAAGATCAAGCAATCGGTAAAATAGCCAGCATTACGGGGCGTTACTTTGCCATGGATAGAGACAACCGTTGGGACAGAGTTGAAAAAGCCTATAATATGCTCGCCAATGGTGAATCTAACCACACCTATCCTACTGCTCAAGAAGCCTTAAAAGCGGCTTATCAACGCGGCGAAAACGATGAATTTGTACAGCCAACCATAATTGGAGATGCAGCCAAAATACAAGATGGTGACAGCGTTATTTTTATGAACTATCGTGCAGATAGAGCGAGAGAAATCACTAAAGCATTCGTTGATAATAAGTTTGATCAATTTGAGCGCAGCAACAAAATAAAACTGACCGAATTTGTTATGCTAACGCAATATGCGGCAAACATTGATACCGCCTGCGCATTTAAACCCGTAAGGCTAAAAAATGTATTGGGAGAACATTTACAGAAACTCGGTAAAACTCAGCTGCGAATTGCTGAAACAGAAAAATATGCCCATGTTACCTTCTTTTTTAATGGTGGGGTTGAAAAGCCTTTTGATGGTGAAGATCGTGAACTCATTCCCTCGCCAGATGTCGCCACCTACGATCTGCAACCCGAAATGAATGCCCCTTTACTCACCGACAAGTTGATAGCCGCCATAGAAAGTGCCCAATACGACTTTATTATTTGTAATTTCGCTAATTCTGATATGGTGGGACATACCGGAAATTTTGATGCCGCAGTCAAAGCCATTGAAGCTTTGGACCAATGCTTGGGACGGATTGTCGCCAGTTTGAAATCACATGGTAGCGAAGCCATGGTCACCGCTGACCACGGTAATGCAGAAAAAATGACAGACCCGCAAAGTGGCCAGCCTCATACTGCCCATACTAACTATCTAGTTCCTTTTGTCTATGTAGGAAGAAAAGCCACCGTGACTAAAGCACAAGGAGTTCTTTCCGATGTGGCACCCAGTTTACTTTCGATAGCTAATTTACCCATCCCTGATGAAATGACAGGCAAACCGTTAATCCTAATTGATTAGCAATTAGCAATTAATAAAAATAACACTGGAGATGTCATTGAAGTTCCTTTTTGTACTCGTCATATCAGCCAATTCGATTCTATTGTCATCATGGCTTAGTGCTGAACAAAATACTAGTGAGCAGACAATTAAGGAACTTTCCCAACTAAAAAACAAGATAAAAACGCTTCAAGCAAGCTTAAAGAGTAAAAGAAAACAGCAATCGAAAGCCATTGTTCAGCTAAAAAGGGCAGAAAAGAAAATAGCCACCGCTGCAAAAATATTAGCCTCTACTAAGCGCCAACTTAAATCAAAAGAAAAGAGCCTAAAAAATCTGCACAAGAAACAAAAACGCCTCAAAAAACAAAAGAAAAATCAAAAAGAAGCACTAGCCCAACAACTTCGTGCGGCCTATATGAATGGTAATCAAGCTTATTTGAAAATGCTACTAAACCAGCAAGATCCTGAAAAGCTTGGACGTATGCTTGTCTATTATGATTATATGAACAAGGCACGCAGCAAAAATCTAAGCAAACTTAAAACAACCCTCACAGATATTAAAAAAGTAGACTATTCAATCCAAAGAGAAATTAGGCGACTGAAAATTCTCAAACAATCTAAAATTAATGAGTCAAAAAAATTAGCTCAATTGAAACAACAAAGGCAGCGACTAGTAAAAGCCTTATCCAAGGAAATTGTTAATAAAACTGATCAATTAACTGAGCTTGAAATTAACGCTGAAGAACTACAGCTATTGATTGATTCGGTTAGAGAGACCATTGATGAAATGGATTTTACTCAACCTTTAGAAGGATTGAAGAAGCTAAAAGGACGATTAAATTGGCCGGTACAAGGACATCTACTTAGAAGCTTTGGCTCTCTTACTCAAGGCCAACGGGCAAGTGGTATTTTAATTTCTGGCAAAGAAGGCAACGAAGTCACCTCTGTGTATCACGGAAGAGTGGTCTATGCCGATTGGCTAAGAGGTTTTGGACTATTGTTAATTCTCGACCATGGCCAAGGCTATATGAGCCTCTATGGATACAACCAGTCATTGTATAAAGAAGTGGGTGACTGGGTAGAAGCAGGCGAAGCAGTTGCCACACTTGGCCAAAGTGGTGGCCAAAATAAACCCGCTTTATATTTTGAGTTGCGCCATCAGGGTAAACCAATAAACCCCAAAAAGTGGCTAACAAGGTAACCCTGTTTTTTTAATCGAACTCTATTGATCCGACCAAACAGCAAATTCACTGCCGCTCGGTTCGGTAAAGTGAAATCTTCGACCACCGGGGAAATCAAAAATTGATTTTGTAATTTTTCCACCATGTTGTTCTATCGCTTGCTGTGTTTGTTGCAGAGAATCGGAATAAATAACAACTAAACAGCTACCCTTTGCGGTAGAGGCCTTTTGATCCGATTTATAAAAACCACCATCAAGGCCGGATTCAAAAAAAGCGCAATAATCAGTACCATAGTCTTGGAATTTCCAAGCAAAGCATTTTGCAAAAAACATTTTTGTTTTAAACATATTTTTCGCAGGAAACTCGATATAGTTTATTTTGTTATGCTGCATAAGTATGACCTTTGTTATTCAGTTGATGAGATGATTAAAGCGCTACCGACCTGTATAGACTACAATTAAATTAACCCCGATTCAATAGAAAGGATTATCAATGACCGATCATCAAGCCATCAGCGCCTACCACGTGAGTCCCGAAAGCTCACTCGAAATGCTTTCTATCAATGAAATGCAGTGGTTAATAGAACAGGCTCATGGTCCTCAACATGAACTGATTAGGCGTTGTGTATTAGCCATCCTTAACAGTGGCTCGGAACTCGATGATGCACATGAAATTCTCAATATGTATAAAGATTTTGATGTCAAGCTCAGTTGGCAACGCCGCGGTATTCGGTTTGAACTGATCAATCCTCCTACGGATGCTTTTGTTGATGGTGAAATGATATTAGGCATGCGAGAACATTTATCAGCAGTAATACGTGACCTAATTTATAGCCCAAGTCTGTATGAGACTGGACACAATAAGAACCTTTCAGAAGGAAGAAAAATCACCGACTTTATTTTTCGTTTTCTGCGTAATGCTGAAACCGTCAACCCCAACCGTAGGCCAAACCTCGTGGTTTGTTGGGGCGGTCATTCAATTTCAGATGAAGAGTATCAATACACCAAAAGAGTGGGATATGAATTTGGTCTAAGAGGCCTGGATATTTGTACAGGTTGTGGTCCCGGAGTGATGAAAGGACCGATGAAGGGAGCCACCATCTCTCACGCCAAACACCGTAACAAGGATGCGCTGTATCTTGGCATCACAGAGCCCGGAATTATAGCCTCTGAACCACCGAATCCGATTGTTAATCATCTAGTCGTCATGCCCGATATCGAAAAACGATTAGAGGCTTTTGTGAGATTGTCCCATGCCATTGTTATTTTCCCTGGCGGTGCAGGAACGGCAGAAGAGTTGCTCTATATGATAGGTATCCTACTGCATCCCGAAAACCAGTCAGTCAAACTAAAGGTTATTTTAACCGGCCCAAAATCTGCTTCGGGCTACTTTGAACAGCTGGATGAGTTTATCGGCCAAACATTAGGAGAACAGGCCAAAAATTATTATGAAATTGTGATGGATAACCCCTGTTTGGTAGCACAAAAAGTGAAACGGTCGATTGAAAAAGTGACTGCGTATCGATTAGAGAAAAATGAGTCATTTCATTTTAATTGGTTATTAAAAGTTGAACCAGAATGGCAGCAGCCTTTTAACCCGACCCATGAAAGTATGGCCAAACTAAACCTTTCTAGCGATCAACCGATACATCAGCTTGCACTCAATTTACGCAAAGCTTTTTCAGGTATCGTCGCGGGTAATGTTAAACCTGATGGCGTCGCTCTAGTGAAACAAAAAGGTCCCTTTGTGCTCAAAGGCAATCACGCCATAGGAGAATCACTTGATAAACTGTTAAAAAGTTTTGTGGCGCACCACCGCATGACCTTGCCAACTCGCCAGTATAAACCTTGCTATCGCATCCAATAGTATAAAATAGAGATAAGGTATTAACCGTCGTTTTGACGAATAATTTCGCAAACCTGTAGTTGAAACCATTGATACCACTGAGTTTTTCCTTTGTTTTGGATCGCTCTGTGCGCGGTATCATTTTTCCAAGCTTCAATCGCCTCTATATCACGCCAGTAGGAATTGGTAATACCAATGCCATCCGTTTCCCTTGCGGAGTAAGCTGCAATAAAACCCGACTGTTTGTGGACGGCTTCAAGCATCTGAATAGCGGCCTGCCGATAACCCGAGGTTTCTCCTGACATAACTGAAATAAATGATACCAAATAATTTGCTTGCGATAAATCGGCCGCATGAGCAGGTTTTGAATTTGAATTTTGAGATAAATTGGTCATTTTTACCAAATTCCTGATGATATGACTGAAAGTTCGTCTTTTGTTAAAGCTTATCCGCTTAAATAACCTTGTATTTTAACACAAACACTAAATTGCTAGTAGTGTAGGCTATTTTTTGTTCAAAATAGTTGTTTTAATATTCTCTTTATAATCAGTATGATAGCATTAAAACTAGCAGAATATAGGGCGCAACCAAGCTATTAGATTCCTAAATTAGGCCAAAATGCTTAATTTCCAAGTTTTGGCACTATTTCTGCATAACAAGTCATTAGTTAAGATTAATTTTATCAACCAAAACATCTTGAGGGATATCCTATGAAACATTTTACCAGCGGTCTAGCCGCGTTACTATTGCTAGTCAGTTTAAGTGGATGCATTGTGGTCGGAGGCGACTCGTGGAGAGACGATGAGCACTGGAAACAAAGACAAAGCCAAAATAGAGAGACTATCGCAGCATTAGAGTTAGGAGCAACGAGACAATCCATTGTTAGTCAATTAGGTGCTCCCGATCTTTCAGAAGCCTTTAGCCGTGGTCAAGACCAATTCCGAGTACTCTACTATCGAACCAGCCATAAACATTCCGATGGCAATACCACCAAGGATGAAACAACACCATTAATTTTTAAAAATGACCTACTAGTTGGATGGGGAAATGAAGCGCTCAGTAGCTATCATTAATCTAAAACAATAAACAGACCTTAAGCTTAATCCTTGAGATTAGTGATTTGGATCAACTGAACCGGATCTGAATCGCTGTTTTTTTGGTCCCGTTGTTGACTGGTCTCTATAAAATTACAACTAACGCAGCGGATCTTCTGACTCGCTTTATCAAGGGTGAGACTATCGGTTTGATTGCATTGGGGGCATACAGCTCCGGCAATAAATTGAGGTCGAGAATTCATTAGTTTTTACCTTTTAAGTCCAGTTTTATTCATCGAAAGCCTCTAGCTGTTCCGATACATCAAACCATTCTTCCTCAATTAGTTCGATACTCTGATTGACCTCTTTAATACGATTCATATTTTGATTGAGTAGCGACTTATTTTTATCCGAATAACTGCTTTCATCAGCCAAAAAATCCTCTAACGTTTGTTTTTCTTGTTGCACTTTATGTAACTTTTGATCGAGTTGCTTTAAGCGGTTAGTTAACGGCGCTTTTTGTTTTCGTTTTTCTGCCGCTAGACGCTTTTGATCTTTTCTTGATACATTGACTTCTGCGTCACTTACTGATGGCTTTGAACCAACCGTTATACTATTCTGACTTTCAATTTGATTGATTGATGTACCTTTACCCCAGCGATTATCATTAAGCCATTTCTGGTAATCATCTAAATCACCTTTAAAGATCTCTACTCGACCTTTATTCACTAGCCAGAACTCATCTACAACGCTTTCTAACAAGTTTTTATCATGAGCAACCAGTATTACCGCGCCACTATATTCCTGCAGCGCTAAGCTTAAGGCCTCTCGCATTTCAATATCAAAGTGATTGGTCGGTTCATCCAGCAACAACAAATTTGGAGCTTGCCAAGTAATCATGGCTAATACCAAACGAGCTTTTTCACCGCCAGAAAAACCCTGAACTTTTGCTTCACTTTTACTACCGTTGAAAGCAAAACCACCGAGAAAATTTCTGGCTTGTTGCTCACTCACACTGCTATCGAGCGACTGAATATGCCACATAGGTGACTGGTCGAGATTAAGCTGCTCCACCTGATGCTGAGCAAAATATCCCGCTTTAAAATGCTTGTTTCTGTTTACCTCCCCAGCTTGTTTTTCAAGCTCTCCACAGATGATTTTTATTAAGGTTGATTTACCTTCGCCATTGCGCCCTAATAATCCAATACGCTGCCCTACTTCTACTTGCTGATTAACCTCAGATAGTACCACCGATTCACCATAACCCGCTTGCAAGTTTTCAAGCTGAATCAATTGGGTAATATTTTTGTTAACCGGTTTAAAACTAAAACCAAATTTCTGTCTTATCTGAACGGCTGAAACCTTATCCATTTTATCCAACGCCTTGACCCGGCTTTGCGCTTGTGTCGCCTTGCTGGCTTTCGCCTTAAAGCGACGAATAAAGCTCTCTAGATGTTCAATTTCTTTTTGTTGCTTCTCAAATTCAGCTTGCTGTAGATCTCGTTTAGCATTTCTCTGCTTCTCAAATTGTGAATAATTGCCCGAATAAAAATCAATATTACGATTTTCAAAATGAATAATATGGCGACAAAAAGTATCTAAGAAATCCCGATCATGGGATATAGTCAGCAGCATACCTTGATATTGTTTTAAATAGCTTTGTAGCCACAGCACCGCCTCTAAATCCAAATGGTTGGTTGGTTCATCTAGCAACAATAATTCAGCTGGTTGAATCAAGGCCTGCGCCAGGTTAAGACGCATTCGCCATCCACCGGATAACTCTGCAACGCTAGCATGCATTTGCTTTTCACTAAAGCTTAAACCAGTCAGCATTTTTGCTACTGTCGCCGGTAGCGACCAACCGTTAATTGCATCCAATTTCGCGTGTTGGTTGGCAATGGCTATACCATCTTCTTTCTGCTCGGCAATAGCTAGGTCCGTTTGAATTTGTGAGTATTCTTGATGCCCTTGCAATACATATTCGATAGCGCTTAACTCACTCGCTGGCGTTTCTTGTCTTGCGCTGGCAATACGCCACTTCGGCGGAAACTCGAGTTCCCCCTCTTCAAGCGATAATTCACCACGTAGCAAAGAAAACAAACTCGACTTGCCACAGCCATTTGCGCCAACCACCCCAATCTTCTGATCGGGATAAAGCGTTTGATTAACACCTTCTAATAGGGGTAAACTGGCTTGAAATAGGGATAGGTTTTTAAAACGGATCATGGTGGATGGTTGCTTTTTATAATGTGGGCGCATTCTAGCATAGCTCACAAAGCCTTGCAGGGAATGCTGAGTAGCCTCAGCTCTATCGGAGTCAGTGAATATGCTACACATATTACTTCATTTTCTATTACCTCTTGTGGTCACATTGCTATTTTTCCGCGAAAACTGGCGAATAGTCTACCTATTAATGATGTTCACCATGCTAGTCGACCTTGATCATCTGCTTGCATCACCCATTTATGATCCTCTGCGTTGCAGTATTGGTTTTCATCCACTGCACCGCTTGCCAGCTATTGGTATTTATGCAATGCTAGCTTTAATCCCTAAAACCAGATCGATTGGATTAGGATTATTACTGCATATGGGGTTAGATAGTTTGGACTGCCAAGTCACTAATGCTATGTGGAGCAACTGAAAATGGAATTACCCACAAGGAGCAATAAAATGCAATATTCTGAGCTACTCACTTTTTGGTTTGAGGAAATTGATTCTAGCTTTTGGTTTAAAAAGGATGATGACTTTGACCAAGGCTTGATTGACCGCTTCTTAGTTCTGCATCAAGCGGCCATGGCTAATGAACTCTTTACTTGGCGCACCACCATCGAAGGGCGGCTGGCAGAAATCATTCTGCTGGATCAATTTTCGCGTAATATGTTTAGGGATTCTGCACAAGCCTTTGCCAGCGACAGCCTTTCCTTATGTTTAGCGCAGCAAGCGGTGGCTCTAAATTTAGATAGCGAATTAGATGCGAGGCAACGCTCTTTTCTTTATATGCCCTATATGCATTCAGAATCAAAAATTATTCATCAACAGGCAGAAAAATTGTTTGCTGCGCCCGGGCTAGAAGCCAATTATGCATTTGAACTTAAACACAAGACGATTATCGATGAATTTGGTCGTTATCCACACAGAAATAAGCTGTTAGGCAGGCAATCAACAAAAGCTGAAATAGAATTTTTAAAGCAATCGGGATCATCTTTTTAAATTAAATCATGTTTTCTAATCGATTGCCATTTGATAGGTCTGCCACTGGGTTTTATCGGCAATTCTATCGTAAAGTGAGCGCGCAGGATAATTATCTTCGGCGGTAATCCAGCGTACAAATGGCCAACCCCTTTCTTTTCCTAACTTATTTAAACCTCGATACAGGGCTTGAACACAACCGCTACCTCGATGATCAGGCATCACAAAAAGATCATCTAAAAAACCAACCATTGTTCCACGTAATGGTGATGGCATTTCGCGACAGTGCATCAAACCAATGAGATCGCCAGCAGAATTTTTTGCAACTAAAGCATAAAAAGCCTGACTGTCATCAAAAATCCAGGACCAAACATTATCTAATATTTGCTCACTCATAGCAACTTGATAAAAATCGGCATAGCCTTGATAAAGCACTTCCCATCCCTTTCTATCATCTGCTTGTAAATGTGATACGGTGGATTTCAAAATATATTTACCCTAATTTATTATTTGAGTCGTTAATTGCTTTTCTGTTTGTCAATTTTTTTAATCAAACCAGTGTTTATTATGAGCCATTTTCGAATAGAAAATAAAAAACAAAGCGACAATTAATGACATAAAACTACCCATCCAAATCTCTGCAGATGCCTCAACATTAAGGGTATGTATATTGGTAACAACAATAGCAATCAATGAAATCTTGAATAGACACAGACAAATTGTTTTTTTTAACACAAGAAAGACGGCACCGAATAAACCGATCAACACAGCAATAGCGAAAGCAACGGTTGCCCACAGAGGACGGCTATTAATCAATGATTGCGCCGCTTCTGGGTAGTTGCTTAAAGTCTCTGCGTTCATTTGCATGACAAAATTAACACTACCCATAAGATTCCACAAGATCCCTAAAATAGCAATCAGCCAAAAACTCCAGTGTGGTTTTGAATGATTCATGGATACCTTGAATATAATTTAGATTTCATAATCACATTAGTATAACCTAAGCAAAGGATAATATTAAGTCGAATATTTAGCTGGCTGATAGTAGTACGACAACGGTAAAACCGCTATAAAGCAGGTACTCCTTTTCTTATTCAACTTTAATAATGGTTCCACCAAGGTAAAAGACTCTAACCTGGCGAAGAGCCTCGAGTTACAAATTTAATCTTAACATAAAATTCCACCATCCACCGGTAAACTAATCCCTGTAATGTAAGATGCTTCATCTGAGGCTAAAAATAAAAAAGCAGGCGCAATCTCTTCTGGTTGTGCCATTCTCGCCATCGGGATCATAGGTAAAATGGATTTTAATAGAGATTCATTTTTTGTCAGTGCCGAAGCAAATTTGGTATCGGTTAAACCCGGTAAAACGGCATTGACTCGGATACCATAGCGAGCGGTTTCTTTCGCCATTGATGCCGTCATAGAGATCACAGCCGCTTTGGTAATGGAATAGATACCCTGCATCATACCTGGAATCACACCATTGATGGATGCCGTGTTAATAATGCTACCACCGCCGTTTTTCTGCATAATTTTTGCCACCATTTGGCTAATCATTAAATAGCCTTTGATATTCACATCAATGGTTTTTTCAACCATTGATTCTGGGGTTTCAATCAATTCACCAAAAAATGGATTGGTTGCGGCGTTATTGACTAGTATATCTATTTTGCTATATTTCGCAGTTAGTTTTTCTAGTAAAGCGCTTACCGAATCATTATTTCCAATATGACACGCCATCCCTTCTACACTTCCAGCGTGACCTTCGCTATTGATTTGAACGGCTAGTTCATCTAGTGCTTCCTGACGACGACTAGAGATAATCACAGTGGCACCCTGGCTGGCAAAAAGTCGCGCGGTGGCCTCTCCAATCCCTCGACTAGCACCAGTGATTAAAGCGGTTTTACCTTGTAAACTAAAAGCCGATTGAGTTGTTGAATGAGTCATAATGGAGTTCCTTAAATTAAAATTCTTGTTGTGCGTTTGCAAGTAAAATATTAACCAATTTTCCGAAATCCTTAAATTTAGGATTATCGGTTTGGCCATGAGAAAAGCGGTAGTAGATCTGCTGCGCAATGACCGCTAAACGAAATAAGCCAAACACATAGTAGGGCTTAAGTTCAATGTTATGAATATTGCGTTTTTCACAATAGCCTTCAAACAATTGCTGCCGCGTGAGCATGCCCTCAAGATGGGTGGGCATCATTCTGATTGCCTGCATTTCTTGGCTATCATTTTGTTCCACCCAATAAGCCAGAGAGCAACCCAGATCCATTAGAGGATCGCCCAGAGTGGTCATTTCCCAATCTAAAACACCCACTATTTTTTCCGGCTGCTTTGGATCAAGCAATAAATTATCAAATTTATAATCATTGTGGATCAAAGACTGATAACCAGAATCAAAATCTAGATTTTGCTGTAACCATTGGTAAATTTTATCACTGGACAAAACATCTTTGGTGCGCGCTTTTGTAAAACGTTTTTGCCAACCTTCCAATTGCCTTTCGACATATCCCAGAGGTTTACCAAGCGAGGCTATTTGAGGCTGATTAATATCAATTTCATGCAATGCAATCAGTCCATCAAGGTAATTATTACATAATGTTTGCTGTTGATTTTTGTTCATTTCTAAGGGTAAATCACGACCAATACCGAGGCCGTCAATGCGGCTCATAATAAAAAAATCATCGCCAAGCACCGAATGATCTTGACATAATAATATTGGCTTGGGTGCTAATGGGTAGATTTTTTCCAACCGACTAAGTACCTCATATTCACGCACCATATCATGTGCCGATTTGGCTTTAGTTCCTAGCGGAGGTCGGCGCAGTATTAAGGCTTGTGTTTTATTTTCCAGTTGATAGGTTAAGTTAGATGCACCTGCGGAAAATTGGGTGGCGGTTATCTTTTTATCTTTAGTAAACTCCGGCAACTTTTTATCCAGATACTGGGCAAGGTTTTCCAGCGGCAACAGATCACTCGGACGGGAATCTTGAGAGAGTTCAAATTGATTTGAATTGCTAGAAAGGTGATTATTGACAATATCTTGCGCAAATTCCGCATAGTTTTGCGCTTCGATTTGCCTTAACTGAAAGGCACGATGTTTTACATACCAGTTTTGTAGCAAGGCTTTAATGCTCATACTCGAAAGAAAAATATCCACCGATTTAAAGCGACCATCTAATTGCCCTTGATGGATGGCCTGCTCAAAAATCTGCTCGGAGCGCTGCTCATTTTTAATGGCGAGCTTTTTAGTCTCTAGGCTCAGTGTTTTAGTTTCCATGTAGGCAAAGAAAAACCAAGGCTGCATACACTCAGTTAAAAAGATATGTCCGCGTAATAAATAAAACAGGTATTGAGCTTGTTTTTGATTATTTTTTAGCGGTTCAATAATGGTTTTTTCAAACATGTAGGGCAAAAACAAATGGATCATTTCCGCCAACCGTGACTTACTACCAATGTAGCTATAAATACTACCCAAACTCATATCCGCCGCTTGGCTAAGGTCACGCAAGCTCATAGCTGCAAAACCTTTTTCACGCGACAATTTAAAAGTACTCTCAACAATTATTTGTAATTTTTCTATAACCTTTTCTTCATTTTTAACGCCTATTTTATCTTTATGCAAACCATAGAAAAGCTGCCATAAAGCTTGCCCCTTAACCGGTAGGCTAGTACGGAACAGAGAAAAAATCATTTTCACCTTGCCAATGTTTCATATTTAAATTTTTCCTAAATCATTATTTAAGTAGATTACGCGCTACCACCATTTTATGCACCTCATCCGGCCCATCATAAATTCGTGCGGCTCGTTCATGGCGATAAAAATAAGCGATAATCTTGTCGTCAGTCATACCCAAACCACCTAAGCTTTGCAGCGCTCGGTCGACCACTCGTTGCATCACATTGGCTGTGTGATACTTGATCATAGACACTTGATTTTTCGCTGCTTCAAAACCCACATTTTCAATAGTCCAAGCGGTCTGCAATACCAAGCTACGAGTGGATTCAATTTCAGCTGCCGACTCTGCAATCCAGTGTTGGATGGCCTGCATATCCGACAAATGCGAGTGTGAATTTATTTTGCGCGTTTTTACATAAGCAATCATTTCATTGAGCGAACGACGGCAAATGCCAAGCCAGCGCATACAATGATGGATCCGACCCGGACCCAGTCTTTCTTGCGCTAAAGCGAAACCGCTACCCGGCTCACCAATTAAATTGCTTTTAGGCACTCGGCAATTTTCAAAGGCGATCTCCGCATGGGAATAATAGCCCGAACCTTCATCACCCATAATAGGAATATTACGCATAAAACGATAGCCAGGATTATCCGTCGGAACAATAATCATACTCGCGCGGCGATGTTTTGCTTCATTTGGGCCCGTCACCACCATCGCAATACAGAATTGTGCGCCGTCGGCTGAAGAGGTAAACCATTTGTGTCCATTGATGACCCATTCATCACCATCAAGTACCGCGGTTGCTTCAAGCAGGGTTGGATTCGATCCCGCTGTTTCCGGCTCGGTCATACCAAAACAGCTACGAATGTCACCATTGGCGAGCGGCATAAGCCACTGTGATTTTTGCGCATCACTACCAAACTTGTGTAGCAATTCAATATTGCCCGCATCCGGCGCCTGGCAACCGAAGGTGTAATGACCCAATGGCGATTGACCTAACACTTCGGATAACAGCGCAAGCTGCATTAAGCTTTCGCCACAACCTCCAATCGATGCGGGGATATGCGGTGCCCATAAACCAAGATTTTTTACTTCTTGTCGCAATGCTTTAAGGCGATCTTCCTGTTCAAAAAAATCACTGTAGATGATTTCACTCTCGATAGGGATCAGCTTTGCATCAACAAAAGATTGTGCTTTTGCCAGTTGCTTGCCGATTTTATTCGGTATTGAAAAGTCCATAATGTTACCTCTGGTTCTCATTTATCAAATGGGTAGCCCCACGTCTTTTTTAAAGAAGGCTAGAATGGGGATCTATAAAAAGCTACTTTCGAGTAATCCACTGTGGCTTATTGGCCGTCAATAATCCGCTGATATTGTTAAAGCTGGATAACCTAAATTGACTTAATGCGTCTGTGTCAGATGGCGCCTTTGGCAGGCAGTAAATTTCGGTCACACTGGCGTTATAAATCATTAAATTAATATCCAATAACTTTTCTACTGTTAAATCCAAAATTGCTTGCAAAATCACCCCGATAACGCCACCGGAAGTCACAAGTGCAATTGACTCAGTTTGACCTTGGCTCACGTCAGCTTGCTTGGCAATTCGTTTTAAGAAATGCAGTACTCGATTTTTAAAATCCGCCCAAGATTCAAACGGACAGTCAGCATCTTGGTGCCACAGATGGATCAAAGCACGAAACACCTTTTCAAAATTAGTCGCGCTACTATGCCAAGGTTTTTCATTATTTATCAATTGTTGAAACTCGTCATTAGTATTGGCAAGAATCGGTATGTAATAAGTTAGTAATTGCTCACTATCAAATTCATTAAGGGCAGTATCAAGCTGCATTTTGAGGTCTAATCGAGCATTTTCAAGGATTAATTCTGCGGTTTCACGCTGTCGCCACATGGCGCCATGATAGACCTGTGAAAAAGCTTGATTGCAATTCAATAGATAGCTACCAATAGCTGATGCTTGCTGCTTTCCAAGGCTAGATAGTTGATCATAGTTAGCCGCGCCGAAACTGGCTTGAGCATGACGGATAAGACTAATTTTGATCATAAATAGACCGCTGAGAGCGTTAAAAGTCAACAAGCAAGCATGATACTCCAAACAACTAACCTCTGTCAAAAAAACGAACGAACGTTCGTTTTATTTTTTGCTTGAAATAGCGTATGATCAGTGGCTAATTTGATTGGGTAACGGCACTTGGTGCTATTTTTGCTCGTTTGCGGCTTCTTTTGGAGATCCTATGCTACGAAGATTTAATAATAAAACCGTCATTATCACTGGTGGCGCCAGTGGTTTGGGTGAAGCCATAGTCATGCAGTTTGCCAAGCTCGGCTGGAAGATTGCTATTGTCGACATAAACCTTGACGGAGCAAAAGCGGTTGCCGAAAGAGCCAATAACTCAGGTGCTGAAGCGATTGCTTTCTATTGCGATATCGGTGAAGACAAAGACTTTAAATCTATTGCTAAGACACTTGCAAAAGATTTTCCACCCATCGATATCATTATCAACAACGCAGGAATTGCCACCACCGGCCTGATGGTAGATTGCAGCCCTGAACAATGGCAACGCGCCATTAATCTTAATCTCTCAAGCGTGTATCGCGGCTGCCACTATTGGATGCCTTTGATGGAGGAAAATGGTCCGGGCCATATTGTGAATACCGCCTCCTTTGCAGGCATCGCTCAAGCGCCTACCATGCTGTCTTATAATGTGAGTAAAGCTGGTGTGATTGCGTTAAGTGAAACTCTTCGAGCCGAAATCGGTTTTAGAAATATTGGCGTTTCCGTACTATGCCCGGCATTTTTTAAAACCAATCTACTTGATTCTATGACGCCCGGCGAAGAAGGCGTTAAACCTCTGGTGCAAAAATGGATGGAAAGCTCCAAAATCACCGCTGAAGATGTTGCCAATGACGCATTAAACGCCATTGAAAAAAATAAATTGATGGTCATCAGCCATGACTACGCTAGAAAAGCCTACCGTTTTAAACGTTTTTTTCCCACTTGGTATATGCAGCAACTGATTAAGAAAACGCCTAAGCTACTTAAAAAAGCCAAGTAATACCAATCGTCCGTCAGTAATTAACGAGGAAAACCCATGAAACAAAAACAACTAATGATCTATGGCGCTAATGGTTACACCGGTCAATTAATCGCTAAACAAGCGGTCGAAAAAGGTTTTAAACCTGTCCTTGCTGGCAGAAATACAGATGCACTTAATCAACTGGCGGAACAACTCAACCTGCCTGTACAAGTGTTTTCACTGGTTTTTGAAACAGAAATTATTAAGAATCTAGAAAATATTGATCTGGTGATCCATTGTGCTGGACCTTTTTCTGCCACCGCTGAACCGATGATGCATGCTTGTTTAAAATCCGCTTGTCATTACACTGACATAACCGGAGAGATCGAGGTTTTCGAACTGGCTCAAAGCCTCGATCAAGAAGCCAAAAAAGCCAATGTCATTTTATGTCCCGGTGTGGGTTTTGATGTGGTCCCTACAGATTGCTTAGCCCAATTGTTAAAGCAAAAAATGCCGGATGCAACGCACCTCGCATTAGGTTTTGATTCGGGTAGTAAAATGAGCCCCGGCACCGCAAAAACCTCAGTCGAAGGGATAGCGGGTGGTGGTCGCATTCGTAAAGATGGTAAAATCACTCAAGTACCGCTAGCCTACAAACAAAAAAGTATCGACTTTGGACGTGGCGAAAAAAATGCCGTGACCATTCCCTGGGGCGATGTCTCCACCGCCTATCATTCCACCGGCATTCCTAACATTGAAGTTTACATTCCCATGTCGCCCAAAGGTGCTAATAATATGAAAAAAATGAACTGGTTTCGTTGGTTGGTTAAATTAAAATTTATTCAAAATAAAATGAAAGCTCAAATGGCAAAAGTCTCCACCGGCCCTGATGAAAAACAACGCGAAAGCCTAAGAACCTTCTTATGGGGTCAAGTAGAAAATGCGGAAGGAAAAACACTAACCGCGCGCTTAGAAACAGCCAATGGTTATCAACTAACCTATTTAGCGGCGGTAGAAATAGCCCAGAAAATACTACAAAAAAATCCAAAAGGTGGTGCCTATACACCTTCCCTACTATTGGGTTCCGATTTAATTTTTAAAATTCCAGCTACAGGAGAAGTCAGTTTTAGCGAGGATTAACTGATCTGGTTTGGGGTTTCTCGTTCAAATATTTTTTTGAGGGTTAGGTTTTGTAGGTTGCGGTTGAGCGATAGCAAAACCCAACAATCGGCAGAAAAAAGTAGCCATTTAAGCAAGAAAATCGACATTTTAATCCAACCATTTTTTGTTGGGATCGGTGTGCCCCTGTTTATGGGTATCGCGCCTCACCCACAACCTACTTAATTTTTTGCATAACAAACAGCATCTTCTCGTTCCCATGCTCCTGCGTGGGAATGCAGACTTATCACATTGCTAAAACAAATTCTCAAAAATTAAAAACCCAGTGCATTCATAATCTAATTCAAGTCTATTTGCTTTTAACTCTCCTATGCATTCCCACGGAGGACCGTGGGAACGAGGCGCAAGCGCTAAATGACCATTAACTAGTGACACATCATTGGCAAATACTGCGGCTCAAGGCTGGTTTTATTTTCACCATTCACCGTCATACCTTCAACCGCTTTAGATGTACCGCAGAGCCATGCGATGGGTGTGATTTGACTTTGCTTTACGTATTGTGGTCTTAGGGTTAGAATTTTTCCATCCAGCTTCCGGTTTATTTTATTACCAAACTGAATATGGATCGCACCGTTTTCGACCCTCATATTTTTAACATAGTTACCAATAATATATTGGCTCTCAGGCAAACCTGCTTGCTTATTATTTTTAGGAAAATAACCTCGGCTCTTATAAAACTCGGCTATTCTGGGTTTTAAAGCATCGGTCATAGTTAGTCCTTCAACCAATTGTGCCCGCACGATGTATTGAGAATAGGATGGTAAAGCCACCGCCGCCAAAATACCGATAATAGCGACAACGATCATTAATTCGATAAGGGTAAATCCTTTTGTTTTGATCAAGTTATGGGGTAAATTCAGCGAACTCATAGTGCTTCTCCAAGTTGAAAAATAGGCAGGTAACTGGCAAAAATAATTAAAATAATGTACGACACAATCAGCCCCATAACAAAGGTCACTAAGCGACGGGCCGCTTTGGTCACTTGCTGCTCAGCTAATTGGCCAAATTGATGAAGCTGAAAGTCGATTTCACTATCTAAAGTCCCAATGATCTCAGCCGATTCTAGGTGGTCATCCAGCCGAGGCATTAGTTTGTGCAAACTTTTGCTAGGGCTGTATAGCTGTTGACTAATTTCAGCAATCGAATAGCCTAGGCTGGAAAGCAATTTCAAATAACTTAACCAACGGATATTTTGGGTAAACTCAATAACACCTTTAATAAAAGGTAGGCGGCTTTGAAAAGCATTGAATTTTAATTTCCTACCAAACTGAATGACGTTAAGATACAAAAAAAGCAACGATAAAAATAACAAGCCACCGATGATAGGCGGTGATAAGATAGTTTTTTGCCATGCCATTAAAAACTCTGTTATTGCTGGCAATCGAGCTCCAAATCCACTAAATATTTCATCAAAAAGTGGAAATACCTTATAGCCAATAATGCTTGACACCATTACCGCTATAAAAGTAAGTGCTACGGCATAGCTCAAGCTAGTCGTTAATCGAACTTTAAACAAATCAAGACTCTGCTGAATTAATTGCTCCGCTTGAAAAATTGCATTGTATGAAGGGTTATTTCCTTCACTCTCTTTTTTTGCGATTAATTCAAGTAGATCTTGTGGCAATTGAATTAATCCCAAGTCTTGCAATATAGCCGATAGGTTGTGATTGGCTTGGTATTGTTGCAATGCCTTTCGCGTAAGATTAGAGTCCTTAACAATCGCTAGGGAAGCTTGGATAGCCTCTTCAGGGGACTTTCCCTGTTGTAGCAGACAGCTCATTTGTCGAATAATATAATCTTGATGTGGGCTATTGGCTAGATAGTAATTCATAGGCGTTACCTGTAATAAAATGGCCGCTTAACGGCAGGAAAAAGGAAGATATTTTAAGTCGATATTGGTTAAATTCTTAGCCAGTGGAGTAAAGCTATTCGGCGGCGTGGCATAACCACAAAGCCAGATAGTCGAACTAAATGTTGAATTTAAGTCACGCGCTGCGACAAAAGAAAGTATTAAGGGTTTTGCTGACTGACCAGCTAGCATTAAATAGTCAGAATCAAGGTAAAAATCTAAACGACCAGCGCCATTAAAGCTCAAATGGTCAACACTGTTTAAACCGAGGGCACTGCCATTAATTGTATAAGCTGCTGGCCATTGCCCTGTTTTTATAGATTCAATGTTAATGGCTTGTTGAATACTTTTAACATTAAAATAGATTTCGGAAATTCGTACTTTACCCATCAAAGCACTGGATTGCTTTACCGAAACAATCATAAGCAAGCCCAATAATAGGATGGCTACAAAACTATTGACTAATAAATTTGATACATAATCATCTTTGGCGCGAATTAGATTATGTTTTAATTGCATCGGCTTGTCTCAAACTTTGGGTTCATTTAAATTTCAAATTTGCTTGTTCAGCGAAAATTGAATCGATACAACGAAGCTGGCTTTGTTTTATTCCCTTTTATTTTACCTATGCACACTGCAAGATACGAGCCCATACAGTTTTTAGATAATCGCCTTCCTTAAAGAAGACGTCTTGCCGCTGATTGCCTCTTTGGGTTATAGGCTGTAGGAAAACCAGCAATATCAGTCTTACTAATCTTGCCACAGCTTAAAGTGACCTGGTCAAGCTTTTTAATACAACCCAGTTAAGCAGCTTTTCTTATTTCTAAATTATTTCTTTTAAATTCATTTGGACTTTTATAATCCAAATAAGAATGCATCCGAGTACTATTATAAAACATCGAAATATATGGCAATATATCTTGCTGTGCCTCATATCGAGTTTGATAGTGTCGCCAATGAACTCGCTCTTGTTTAAAAGTACCGAAGAAACTTTCGACCACCTCCCAGTATCCCAACAACCGCCTTTTCGACTCATACTGCCTTCAAATTTATGTTGCTTTAACAATTTTTTAAAAAGCTTGACTAGCGTATTGAGAACTACGATCTGAATAATGGGTCAATCCTGGCTTTGGCTGTCGTTTAATAGTTACCATGACAGATGAAGTAATCTATTTTGTTAGTTGATTTATTTTTGGTTAATTACTTAACTGAAATAAAACATTAATGCCTATTGACTTAGATCTGGCTCATGTGTGTTAGCACTTTTACTCTGGATATTGTTCTGGGTTAACACCTATTGACTTAACAATCCTTGGGTATTTTACTTTAACGTCCTCTACAACACGTTTTCTTGATTTTTTAATCTGAAAAAGCCAATTATCTCCGTAGTCAAATAGGTAATAAAGTTTAACCCCAGTCATAGGGTATATTTCATTGAGATTCGTATGCTCAGAAATAGCCCCTGACTTATTTCTCGTATTTTTACCTATATAGAACTCATACAAGTGATCATTATCAAAAGCCACGATCTCTTGAATATAATCATGCAATTGACAAAGGGTAAAATCTTCTTTAACTTCAATTACCCTAATCCAATGTTCCTCTTCTGAGTCATAAGGAAACGATATTTCTAGTGTAAAAATCTCCACAGCTTCCTCGATCTAATTATTTAGAGTGCTAACGTTTTAGCGCATGCGAGCCTGCTGTTGGGCTTCGCGTGACGCAACTGGTTAAAATAGGGGTGAAATTTTACCACCAGCCTTTGACACCCACTTTACTCTATATTTTGTTGCTGGGAAATAGTTTGGATGGGTTTTGGTTTGCTGCATCCATTATTTTTATTCCCGGTTACGCCACCCTCTCCCTACCCTCTCCCATCGAGGGAGAGGGATAAAGAAAGCGATTTAACGTCTTAGCGCATGCGAGCCCGCTGTTGGACTTCGCGTGACGCTACTGGTTAAAAAAGCGGTGAAGTTTTACCGCCACTATTTGGTTTATTGGGGTTTACAAAGCCTAATGATGCCTTTGATACCCACTTTACTACAAATTTTGTTGCTGGGAAATGCTTTGAATGGGTTTTACTTGACTACATCCATTGTTTTTTGATTTCCCTTTGCTTTAATTTCTGTTTTTTAGCGCTTTAACGACCTAATTGAGGGGCAGCGGCGAAGCTGATGTCCCTCTTGAATTTTTTGTTAGGCACAAGCACGCCATCCTGAAAACCAATATACATTAAAAGCCATGAAATATGGCTCCAAATAATCCAGTTTAAATGCCCTTCTCTTATTCCTCTTTCCTCGCCAGCTTTCGCTTTTGTATTTGCACTGACTGTTAAGAGAATTTGTATATGACCTATCAACGCAGACCCTATGGTATAAACGACAAGTGCAGGTACTACAATTTGCTTTGTGAATTGACCAAGCTCAGGTAAAAAGAGGAGCAATAAGCCAAGTATAAAAGAACTTAGCACTGTGATTCCATATCGAAAATCAGCTGCTACAAACTTTGCTATTTCAGAAAAGTCTGACATATTATTTTCTCCTTTTCAACGCCTAACGTTTTAGCGCATGCGGGCCGGCAGTTCGGCTCCGTTTGCCGGCTCTGGTTAAAAAAACATCAATGATGTGACCGCCTTTATTACTGACTACAACGGCAATAACCTGTGCTGGTTCCACAAGCGTTACAAGTATTCAAAAGTGGGCTTGACGGTATATTTAATGACTTATAATACAACTCTACTTTACTCAGTTCTTGAGAAGTGAAATTATATCTACATTTATTATTCAATATACTCTCGGCTTGTATTAAGGACAGTGTCTTATTATCTATTGACTCTAGAATTGGTGATTTATATTTTCTTAAAGTATTGAGCGTATTATACTTAGCTATCGATTCCTCTCTCACCTTTTTTTCAGCGTCACCAAAGCTATCAAGCACCAACGAATCTTCTCCATCAGCAGGTGCTATCGTATCTTTTTTCTCCACAACAGTTTCATCATCCCCCAATGCGCTCCCCTCATAGTCACCCAAGGCCTCATCTTGAAAACTTAAACCATCTCTTTCACTATAGCTTGATGCATCATCACTCTGGTCAAAATCATTATCTGGCCATTCAATGCCAACTTGTAGAGAGTTATTGTTTATATATGCATGTTCTACTGATTTAGTTTTCTTATAGCGGACAATTACTGGTTTTTTTTGTGTTTTAATAATTTTTTTCAAATGGCCTACTCCATTTTCTCTGTGCTCAATATCTCTTGCTAATTGATGTGTTTTGTTATTGCGTTCAAGAGAAATAGATTGTGCTCGCTCATTATACCTATCTGCCATGATTTCTGGTTTGGTTCTCAAAGATTGAATTAGTAAATATGCCTTCTTTCTTTCTCTGAGTATATCAATGACTTATTTATAGTTTTAATCTTATTTTGAAGTGATTGAGCGATAGTATATATTTTATCTAGCGCATTATTCATTGATTCGTTGTTCATTTATAATCTCCACGTCCAATGTGAGATAGTAACTGCTAATGTTGGACGCAAAGAACTTTAATCAGGATAGGGAGACACCTCACGATGCCTCTCCCCCCACACCACCGGGCATACGGATCACGTACCACGGCGGTTCGGTTAATTGAGTTAACTTTAACATTCTACAAGGCTTGGTACACCAAGTTCTTTAAAATACTTGTTGGATAAACCTTTGCGCACCGTAATATGATTACTTAAACGCCATGGGCCTCGTGCTGATTTGGCGACATTCCATGCACCGCGTCGACCTATTCCCAGCTTTCTTAGGCGTCTGTAACCTGACCTACCCCACTGTTTCAGTATATAACATCTGAGCTTGCGTCTTATCCATTTATCGAGATCGATCATGGTGGATTTAACTTCGAGAATCCGAAATACCCTTTCCATCCTAATAGATAAGAACGGAGATCAGAAACGATATGATTCAACGTTCTACCTCGTGTCCTTCGCGTGATAGCCCGAATATTATATTTGAATTGTTTGAACGCTTTGTCGCTTACCTTGATCCGTTTATTGCTTCCCTTGCGGTGAAAGTGAAACCAAGAAAGCGGCGTTTCCAAGGTCGGTCAACTGCACTTTTATTCGCGTTAACGGTTAGCTTTAATTGCTTCTTCAACCATTGAGTGATTGAAGATAAAACTCGATGACCCGCACGTTCACTTCTGACATAAATATTACAGTCATCGGCATAACGAACAAATTTCAAGTCTCTGCTTTCCAGTTCTTTATCCAAATCGTCCAACAATAGATTCGCGAGCAATGGCGATAGCGGTCCGCCTTGCGGCGTACCTTCTTTGGCTTCAACCCATTGGTCATTAACTAAAGCGCCAGCATTAAGGTATCTATTAATCAGTTTTAGCACTCGTTTATCTTTGACGCGTTGTTTCACTCGGTGCATCAGCACATCATGATTCACTTTATCAAAGAACTTTTCTAAATCCATGTCGACAACCCAATGACGATTATCATTGACATAGATTTCAGAAAGCTTCACCGCTTGGTGGGCTGAGCGTCGTGGTCTAAAACCAAAACTAAAATGGGAAAACGTTTGATCCCATTCTGGTTGTAAAATTTGAAGTAACGCTTGTTGGATAAGTCGATCGAGAACCGTTGGAATGCCAAGCTTTCGCTTGCTACCATCCGATTTGGGGATCAAGACTCGCTTGACCGCTTTCGGTTGGTAGTTTCCATTAATCAACTGCTCTTTAATCGACGGCCAATGCAGCTTGAGAAAAAGCAGGCAGATCGTCAACGGTCATACCGTCTATTCCTGCGCCGCCTTTATTACGTTGCACCTTCTGAAGTGCGCGAAATAAATTCCCTCTTTCTAACACGCGTTCCATGAGTAAATGGTGGTTAACCGGAGTGTCGTTTCTTTGCAACCCAGTCAATGTTTCGTCCCCACTTAAGGGCAGAACCTGCTGTTTGTCTGACGCTATACATTGGCTCATTGTTAAAGTGACTGCTCTCTTTTATTAAGCTCTTTCGAGCACCGTTCGACCTTCCCTTAGACATTCACTTTTAAGAAAATATATTTCTCAACCGAGTAATCACTAGTACTATGTCCTCTGCTGACTTCTCCTGTACGTTCAAGGCCAATTGCTCGACCTTCAGCGGTTTTCAACTGCACGCAGTTTCCCAGCGCAGTATCAGGAGATCTCCCGGGGTAAGACACTTAACTTTCATCGCGTAGACGCCGGATTTATAAAACGTAAGCCAATTGCAGATGGAGGGCTTAGTGGTCACGTGCCCACTGGCCCCACTTACGTCACACCTAATATCCGATTCTTGTCCATCGTCCCGCGATTTCGCGTTGAGCTTCCTTCAGACATTCCCTCACGAGTTTGCCCTTGCCCTTTCGCTAACCTTCGGCTCTGCGAATACCTGGTATCAGGACTTTCACCTGACTAGTTAAGTGCCATGCCCGGCACACACGCCAACCGTTTGCGAGCCGGCAGTTTGGCTTCGCGAACCGGTTCTGGTTAAATTTTATTCTAGCCTTCAAGTTGAAACTGCATCAAGTACTGTTTTCTCTTTGATGGATTGTCGTTACTAAAAGTCCATTTTACTATCGCTATGGACGCGTCTTTTACGAAAGTGTCTTTAGGGAAGGAGTCAATTAGTTTTAAGTTAGTTGGGTGTCCATTGTTATCAAGATCAAATTCAAATAAAACCCAACCTTCAATTCCATTCATGGCAGCATGTCGGGGATATCTTGGATTGGTAATCGATATAGGTATTGCACCTCCATCATTGAATGTTGATATTTCAGGAGGCATTCGGTAATCCTGTTTTGATTTTGATGCACATGAACTTAGTAAGATTAAACTAATTATGATTGATATTGTATATTTCATACTTTTCCCTGATTTATTATTTAACGTTTTAGCGCATGCGAGCCTGCTGTTGGGCTTCGCGTGACGCAACTGGTTAAAATAGGGGTGAAATTTTACCACCAGCCTTTGACACCCACTTTACTCTATATTTTGTTGCTGGGAAATAGTTTGGATGGGTTTTGGTTTGCTGCATCCATTATTTTTATTCCCGGTTACGCCACCCTCTCCCTACCCTCTCCCATCGAGGGAGAGGGATAAAGAAAGCGATTTAACGTTAATCGCAAGCGAGCCGGCATTTTGGCTTCGATTGCCGGTTCTGGTTAAAAAAAAGCGGTCAATGATATGACTGCTTTTTTTACTTTTCTATTTTTGTCTTTCTCAAAGACCTAAACTATAGTACCCCACTAGTTCATAGCCTTCTTTTTAACACATTTACATGATTGTTCGATGATTCTTCCATTTTTTGTTGTGGTGGTGCAGAGCTCATCTTCATTTTCATTGCATGAAACAGCCATTGGGGTGTAAAAAGAGCTTAAACTAGGCTTCATATTTTTGGAAACAAATATTTCAGTGTTATTTACTTTGTTGTTTTTTGCCAAATAAATAAATGAATCCGCCGCCTTAAGCTCTGCATGTAAAGTAAAGAATTCTTCAATAAATTCATTTGTATGTGGCTTGTTATAGTAAGTATTATTTTCTGAGCTTGATACACTTGCAGAACTAAGTATTGCAACTATTAATGACAAAATAAAAATTGATTTCATAAATTATATCCTTTTAAAATATTGGCAGAATTGCCAATTTAATAGTAGCATAATTTTTTACTTTTAACGCCTAGCACACTCGAAAAATATGAGCGAGTAGCGAGTAGTTTTTCGAGTGCTGCGTTTGGTTATGCATTTCGCAGCTTCACCCAAGATATAGCTGATTGAATAATGACATACAATACGCGGACAATCTCAAAAACCACAAAATACATTAATCCAAACACCCCACCAAATAAAGTGCCAAATAATTTAGGAGCACCATCTTTTTCTGTCAATCTTGAAAGCACCTCTTCGTTCGGAGCGTAATCTATTGAATATTTCCAAAAAATCAACGTCGAAATCGCAACAATTAGCCATCCAACGACGAACATTACCCCAAAGCGAGCAAACCATTTCAAGTGTAAAAGATATATAAAAAGTGGTAATAATACTGCTAGGGGGATAAGCCTAATCATATTCTGTATTATTTCATATGTATTCATTTCATAACTATTGCATAACGTCTTAGCGCATGCGAGCCTGCTGTTGGGCTTCGCGTGACGCTACTGGTTAAAAAAGCGGTGAAGTTTTACCACCAGCCTATGACACCCACTTTACTACAAATTTTGTTGCTGGGAAATGCTTTGGATGGGTTTTGTTGCGGTACATCCGTTGTTTTTTTGATTTCCCTTTGCTTTAATTTTTGTTTTTTAGCGCTTTAACGCCGCCAACAGCGCGCGTAGCAGACTGGCGGGCTTTTTGGAACAAAAAGCGTGACAGTTTGCGGAGTCCGCTGCTTGGCTTGGTTATATTTTTAGACATTCCCATCGGCCTTTGTTGCTTTGACCCTGCCAAGGTATCCTTTACTAAGGTTTGTTTTACCATGTACGATTCTTATCTTAGCATTTTCTTTATGCCACTCCCTGAAAGAATTAATTAGTTCGGAATCAGTAAATTCATTGCCATATTTACCTTCCGTTTCATACTCAATTGCCCCTAGATCTAAACCCTTAGATTTATAGAAAAAATGCGCTATTGCTGAAAAAGTGAAAGGCTCTCTATGATCGGCGTGAGCATCATCATAAGAAATTAATTGGTTTGTACTCTGGCACTTTACCAGCCCATTATTATCTGAATTTTCTTCGAAGTATTTTCGCTTGTATGCTCTTACATCCGCTTCCACGGATTTTCGACAGGCAACACAAAACTTATGGAACTCAGAATGATCGCCATCTATGCACTTACCGATACTAAAATCTTCGATAGTTCCATCTGTTCGGACAACATGAAAACATCTATTTGAAGAGGTATAGCCAGTAGATACTTTTATAGCGTTGACACCGCAACCAATTTTTTGGTCTGCACGAGGATGATTTAGTAGTAATGCCATAACATAATCATAATTTTTGCACTCAAGACTTTGTTCAAGATCGGTGTCATTAAGAATTTTTGAGTAAAGTTCTTTGGCTTCTTTTTTTGTGGGAAAATTGTATTCACCTAGTGTTACTGGCTTACGTGCCATAGTGACTCCTTTGAAATATAACAGTTAATTCTACGGTAGCGTTGAATATATCACATTTTTTGATTAAAAGTGAAAGAGTGCAGGTAGTTTATTGCTCTAATCTATATAAATCAGTTAGTTAGTCCATTTTTGCATCTATTTTAATCTGGCAAAGAAGGTTCGCTTCCGCTGTTTTCTGAACTTTTCGGTTAGCATTAAGTATTTGAATGAATTTGTACCTTCTATAAAATCAATAAGTTACGGATGAAATTATACTGAATTCCGGACAAAAAAGGCAGCGTTCCGCTGTTTTCTGGATTTTTATGATAAAAAACAGTTGAAAGCTACTTGTATAAGTAGTACTTTATCTCTATTAAATATTCCCAAGGGACGCATTGCGCGTGGACGATATACCCCAGCATATTGATCACACATCAACTCGATTTATTGATCGATTGCGGCTGTTTATTAGGGCTAGAAACCTCGCTTATGCAACTGAAAAAACCTATGTTAACTGGGTGGTTCAGTTTATTCGCTTTCATAAGATGAAACACCCCGATGAGCTGGGCGAACAAGATATAGAAGCTTTTCTTAATCATCTGGTATTACAAAGGAATTGTTCTAAGTCCACCCAAAGAACCGCGTTAAATGCACTAATCTTTCTGTTCAAAAAAATATTTAAAGCGCGAGGATATCGGCAAGCTAAGCTATGTGCCTTCGCGCAAACATCGAAATATTCCCACTGTATTCACTCATCAAGAAGCCATGCAGGTAATAGAGTTAATCAAGGGAGACTACCAGCTAATGGTAAAGCTAATGTATGGTAGCGGTCTTAGAATATCTGAACTCACTCGACTGAGAGTTAAAAACATTGATTTTGGAATGAAACAAATTATAGTTCAGGATCGCAAAGGGGATAAAGATCGTATTACCCTAGGCGCTAGATTTTAAGCTGTGAAATCAAAAACAGATACCCCATCACTAAAGCACTGTAAAAAACCAACGAAACTTAAGGGCTAAAGGTTAGTTCCTTTAAAAACGCTTTTAAAATAAGGTTCTCGCGCGCGCCTTTGCGGGTGATCACTGAGAATAGTGTCTCAAACTGATATTGCTCTGGATCGATGGCGCGCATTTTATCTTCCGCCACCCACTTTTGAGCAAAATGGGTGGGTAAAAAAACCCACATAATGGCCGGTGAGCACTAAAAAGGCGATCCCTTCACGGTCGGTGGAGGTGGCGCTGTCTTTTAACTGTTTTTGTTGGCGTTTTATTTCTGCCTGCTGCGGATAGCTGGGGACGACGGCATCATATTGTTTGATCGCCGATGGCGGGATGGCTTGTTGGGCACAATGAAATAACACATGTTGCTGTGAGCAATAGAGGCGTGATTTTTCTTTATACAAAGCAAAATAACTCAGGCCGGTAATTGGCCTTAACTCCGGTACGACTCCGATATGCAGATGTCCATCGAGTAGCGATTTTTCGATTTCATTGGGTGGACTCATGGTGATATTAATCACCACTTCTGGCGCTTGCTTTTTAAGTGCCGCTAGTGCGCGGGTGATGCGCATTTGTGGATTACTCACCATATTGTCCGTAATCCCGATATTAAAATCACCCACCAGTTCAGTGTTAATAGCGTTCATTTGACTGCGGAAATTTTGCAAGCTAGTCAATAAACTCAAACTCGACTGGTAAACACTCTCGCCCTGCTCGGTGAGCGAAAAACCGCCACGGCCTCGGTGACACAGGCGCATATTAAGCAACGACTCCAACTCCGTCATGGCCAGACTAATCGCCGGCCGACTGATATTAAGTTCAACTTCGGCGCTGGCATAACCACCGGACTCCACCACCGCCTTAAAAATACGCAACAATCGAATATGCGTGTCTCCTAATTGCAACGGAAGTCGAGTTCTAGCCATTAAACCGCTCTTTAGATAAGTTAATACTTAAGTATAGTTTAATATAATAGTATTTACTTATCTATAGAAAGGTCGATAATAGGGTTTATACAGTGGAATAATAAACGACCAAGAAAATCGGTCATTGCGAGGAAGTATGACGCGGCAATCTGTTTAGAACGCGATAAATGTCAGTAGATTGCCGCGTCGCTGCACTCCTCGCAATGACAGTTCAACCACTAGTTTCCGTCATCCTAGAGGTGTTTTAATCGGTGATCTCAGCTTAGTTTGTCGGATTCCTGCTCAAATGATCGCAGGAATGACGGCTCAACAAAAAGATCGAAGACGACAACGAAATAGTTCATGACCAACTTAGGATAGAATAATGAATCAAAATCAAACAGCGCTGACCCAGCAGCAATTAGACAGTCACTGGATGCCTTTTACCGGCAATCGTCAGTTTAAACAAGATCCAAGGATGATTGTCGCCGCCGAAGGTCATTATTACACTGACTCAAACGGGCGAAAGATTTTTGACGGTCTGTCAGGGCTTTGGACCTGCGGCGCCGGTCACGGTCGCGCAGAAATTGCTGAAGCTATCGCCGATCAGGCCAAAACGCTGGATTTTGCGCCCTCGTTTCAATTTGGTCAGCCCAAATCCTTTGAGTTAGCGCATAAAATTACTAAAATGATGCCACAAGGTCTGAATCGTGTCTTTTTTACCTGCTCCGGTTCCGAAGCGGTCGAAACCTCGCTTAAAATGGCGCGCGGTTATTGGCTAAAAAAGGATTGGGCAGTAAAACGCGTTTTATCGGACGCGCCAAAGGCTATCATGGGGTTAATTTTGGCGGCATAAGTGTCGGCGGCATTGGTCCAAATCGCGCAATCTATGGTCAAGGGATTGAAGCAGCCCATTTACCTCATACCCAACTGGATGAAAATAAATTTTGCCAGGGATTACCAGAAAAAGGTGCCTTTTTAGCCGATGAACTGGAAAATTTGATCGCTATTTACGATCCCGCCAATATTGCCGCGGTGATTGTGGAACCCATGGCTGGCTCGGCAGGCGTCCTAC
This sequence comes from Enterobacterales bacterium, assembly GCA_030949565.1. Classification (GTDB taxonomy): domain Bacteria; phylum Pseudomonadota; class Gammaproteobacteria; order Enterobacterales; family Kangiellaceae. Next base: position 68,045 of record JAUZSK010000060.1, on the reverse strand, counting down.
CGCCACCGGTGGGCTATTTAAAAAGACTGCGTGAAATTTGCGATAAACATGATATTTTGTTGATTTTTGACGAGGTGATCACCGCGTTTGGCCGACTAGGTGCTAACACCGCGGCTGAATTATTTGATGTAACACCCGATATTATGACCATTGCCAAGCAACTCACCAATGGTGCAGTCCCTATGGGCGCCACTATTGCCAAGCAAGAAATCTATGACACTTTTATGCAAGCCGGTGGCCCTGATTATATGCTGGAATTTCCTCACGGCTACACCTATTCAGCCCATCCGATTGCTTGCGCGGCAGGTATTGCGGCATTAGATCTGCTAAAAAGCGAACAGCTAATTCAACAATCTGCCGCCATCGCACCCTATTTTGAACAGCAACTTCACAGCTTAAAAGGTACTCAGCATATTAGTGATATCCGTAATTTCGGACTGGCTGGCGCGCTGACCATTGACCCTTTTATTGATAAAAATGGCGCTCAGCCGGGACTAAGACCCTATCAAATTGCCATGAACTGCTGGAAAAAAGGCTTCTATGTGCGTTATGGTGGTGACACCATTCAATTGGGGCTACCTTTTAGTACGCAAAAAAATGAAATTAACTCATTGATCAGCGCACTAGGCGAAGCCATTGAACAAACTGAATAATCTAGCTCATTAAACACTCACTTTTAATCATTTAACGCAGCACGGGAAAGACTATGAATAAGATAGGCCATTTTATTGCGGGGCAAGACACCGAAGGACTAGATTCTCCAGCCAGAAGTCAGCCAGTGTTTAATCCTGCCAAGGGTGAAAGTGAAAGCCAGGTCATATTGGCCGGAGATGCCACCCTTAATCATGCTATCGAAGCCGCTGAAAAAGCCTATCCCGCTTGGCGCAATACGCCAGTACAAAAACGCGTACAAGTGATGTTTAAATTTAAACAATTGTTAGAAGAAAATGCCGATAAAATCGCTGAATTGATTGGTCAAGAACATGGCAAAATCTGTCATGATGCGGCTGGTGAATTGCAACGCGGTATTGAAAATGTCGAATTTGCCTGTGGTGCAGCGCAGCTGCTTAAAGGTGAACACAGTAAAAATGTCGGCCCTAATATTGACTCCTGGAGTGAGTTTCAACCGCTAGGCATTGTGGCGGGGATAACCCCTTTTAACTTCCCCTCCATGGTTCCTATGTGGATGTATCCGTTAGCGCTAGTGTGCGGTAATTGTTTTATTTTAAAACCTTCGGAAAGAGATCCCAGTGCGCCTTTATTTATCGCTCAATTATTAACCCAAGCGGGGCTACCTGATGGCGTTTTTAGTTTGGTCAATGGTGACAAACAAGCGGTGGATTATCTATTAAAAGATCAACGCATTAAGGCCATTAGTTTTGTTGGGATCAACCCCCATTGCTGAGTATATTTATAAAACCGCCGCGGAACATGGCAAACGCTGCCAGGCACTTGGTGGCGCGAAAAACCATGCCATCGTGATGCCGGACGCCGATATGGACAATACCGTAAATCAATTACTCGGTGCGGCTTTTGGTTCCTGTGGTGAGCGCTGCATGGCGCTGTCTGTAGCGGTTGCGGTGGGTGATGAAGCGGCAGATCAATTAACGCAAAAACTGGCTCAAGCCATGGCGCCACTTAAAGTTGGACATTATTCGCAAGCGGACAATAGTTTTGGTCCTTTAATTACGAAGCAAGCTCAGCAAAAAGTAATTGGTCACATTGATAGTGCGGAAAAGCAAGGCGCAAAAATACTGGTCGATGGTCGTCAAATAACGGTGGATGGATATGAACAGGGCTTTTTTGTCGGCCCAACACTGATCGATCAAGTGACACCAGAAATGGACAGCTATCAGGCTGAAATTTTTGGTCCCGTTTTACAGGTCGTTCGCGTAAAAACCATGCAACAAGCAATGGATTTAATTGATCAACATGAGTACGGCAACGGTACCTGTATATTCACCCGCGATGGTGAAGCCGCCCGCTATTTTTCTGACAATATTCAAGTGGGAATGGTTGGTATTAATGTACCTTTACCGGTGCCAGTGGCTTACCATAGCTTTGGCGGTTGGAAACGATCTTTGTTTGGCGACTTACATGCCTATGGTCCCGACGGCGTTAAATTTTATACTAAGCGTAAAACCATCACTCAACGCTGGCCATCTAGCGGTGTTCGAGAGGGTGTGTCTTTTGCTTTTCCGAGTTAGTTTTGGCATAATTTTGATACAATAAATAGGTTCTAAATATAGGAGAAGTGAATGATAACCAGTGTTGGTGAATATTGGTTTTTAGCCTTGGCTTTTCCGATTATTATTTTTATTTTTCTAAGTATCATTCTTAGACTTCTTTCGAGTTTTGCCCTGTTTAGTAATAATAATGAAACATACCAGCAGTTTAAAAAATTATCGCCTTTATTCTACTATCGACGCATACTCTTGCGAAAACTGCTGGCTATTTGCACCTTTGCAATTCCAATCTTTTGTAGCTACTTAATTTTTTCTTCCGGTAGGCCTATCGAGATAATTTATCCGCAACATACAGGTGAAAAATATGAACTGGTGCAGGGCGATGGTTTTCTTTTTGGTCCTACAGACAAAAACAGCTTGTTTACACTTTTCCCTCATGTTTTTATAGGAAAAAATATAGCGCATTTTTTACTTGAGACAGCACCTGACGGGATCTCAATGGCCAACCTATCCATGTCACTGCAAAAATTTAATCAATCTCAAGAAAATCAGCGACTGATTATTAATCACAGTAATCAAACCCTATACATACAGCAACATTTCTATACCGAGGCAGACATTCAACCAATGACGCGCAGGAAAATACCCGCTCATGTGATGGTAGCGGTACCCTATGGTTTTTTTAGCCCGCTCTATGTAGGATGCAAAGACAATTTACCCAACAGCTATGTATCCGATGGAATCACATTACCCGCTAATAGTTTTTTATTACAAATAACCGAAAAGCCATCGGAGCAGTGTTAAGTATCGCGGCTCAAATAATTAGCCATCCCAATAGCCATAACACCTGAGCAGATTAAAACAGCAAAAGGCTTCGCGCTTCCATCATACAATAATGCGAGCAACGGACCAGCCAAGGCACCGCTGGCAAATCGAAGTGTTCCGATCACGGCAGTCGCTGTACCTGTAAATTTCGAGAAGGATTGTAAAATCAAGCTATCCGCACTGATTATCATTGCCATCAAACAGCCCATCAGAGGGATTAAACTGAGAAGAATAAATATCCAGCTTAAATTGAAATAAACACTCAGTATTAAGGCGGAACTAAAGCTAATGGCAATGATCCAATAATAGCCTAACAAGGTTTTTTCACCATAGATGGGCGTTAATTTACTATTAACGAAATTGCTAGTCATAAGTACTAGAACGTTAATCCCAAAAACTAAGCCAAAAGTAAATTCAGAGAAGTGTAAAACTTTTATGTAGACAAAGGCGACACCGGTGATATAGGTAAAAAAAGTAAAGGATGCCAACATGGAAATCAATAAATAGCGGCGGATATTTTCAGTGCTAAATATTCTTTTATAGCTGGAGAAATAAACCTGATGTAACGGCATTGAGATCTTCTCGATTTTGTCAGCAGCCGGAAAAAATCGGTAACTGAATACAAAGATAAGCGCTGCATAGGCTGCCAAAAGAATAAAAATCATGCGCCAACTAGACAAGCTAAGCACTAGGCCACCTAAACTGGGTGCTAACATGGGTGCGATCATCATTATGCTTGAAACATAAGACAAACCTTTTACCGTATCCTTGCCAAATAAAAGACGAATAGTACCAGGGATCACCAAGGTCGCAGCGCCACCAAACATTGCTTGCAACACACGAAAAGTTAAAAAATTCAGCTCCACTATCACTCATTGCGATCAAACCACTGAATAGACAATAGCCACCAAGCCCAATTAACAGCATTGATTTACGCCCTACACGATCGGCGAGCGGGCCAAAAAGAAACATTCCCAACGCATAAGAAAATAGAAACACGCTTAAACTATTTTGAATCAGCGTAATATCAGTGCCTAAACTGGAAGCAATTGTAGGCATTGCCGGCAAATACATATCAATCGCTAAAGGCGTTACAGCAGTAACGGCAGCAAATAAGGGTAAGTAACTTAGGCGTTTTTTAGGATCGAGTTTCATTGAAGTTTTATTATCAAATAATTCCCAATTGAGTAAGTTCTGCTATTTCAGTTTGAGAAAAACTGAGTTTGTCGCTTAAAATAGAATGAGTATCTTCACCTAATAAGGGCGGTGGTTTGTTGTATTCAATCGGCGTTTGTGAAAACTTAACCGGATTAGCAACCTGCGGTACCGCGCCAAGCTGTTGATGCATTAAGTCAAATTGCATCTGTCTAGCGGCGATTTGAGGGTGTTCAAAAACCTGTTTTAAGTTATTAATTGGACCGCAAGGCACTTTTTTACTAGCCAGCAGGGTTAGCCAATGTTGGCAGCTGTTTTGTTTTAATTCTTGTTCTAGCAAAGGCAGCAGGAGGGTTTTGTTTTTTACCCGCTGGTTATTCGTTGCAAAACGCTCGTCATTGCCCCACTGAGCTTGATTTAACAAAAGACACAGCATTTGAAACTGCTTATCGTTGCCAATTGCCAACATGATCGCGCCATCCTGACATGGCATTGCCTGATAAGGAACAATACTCGGATGAGAACTTCCCATGGGTTTCGGTATATTGCCAGAAACTAAGTAGTTAATACTTTGATTGGCTAAACATGCAACCTGCGTATCAAACAAAGCCAAATCAATCTGCTGCCCTTGCCCTGTTTTTTCACGGTGATAAAGTGCCGCTAATATCGCCGTCACAGCATAAAGCCCGGTACTTAAATCAGACACCGCTACTCCCACTTTTTGCGGGGCACCTCCTGCCTCACCATTAATACTCATCAAACCAGCGGAGGCCTGAATCATGGCATCATATCCGGCCTGATCGGCAAACGGTCCGGTATGCCCAAAACCGGTGATGGAGCAATAGATCAAACGAGGGAATTCCTTTTTGAGTGACGCATAGTCTAGCCCATATTTTTGCAGCGAACCCCATTTAAAATTTTCCACTAAAATATCCGCCTCAGTTAATAGCTGGCGAATAATTTGTTGCCCCTGCTGACTCGCGATATCTAAACTCAGCGAATATTTGCCGCGATTAGCGCAAAGAAAATAAGCACTGGCGTCAATGGTTTCTCCATTGCTCGACAAGCCGCCACCCCAAGCGCGGGTATCATCACCCTGACCAGGTCTTTCGATCTTCCAAACTTCGGCACCGTAATCGGCCAACATTTGGGTGGCCCAAGGGCCGGCTAAAATGCGGCTTAGATCGAGTACTTTTAAACCAGTTAAGGGACCTGTATTATTTTTGTTATTCATGATTTAATCTTAACCGCTAAAATAAAATACATCTGGTTTAAGGTGAAGTTGAAGCAAGCAAATAGAAATAATTTTGTTGTTTTATTGAACTTTCGCTTTCAGCTGAATTGCCTGCTCGACTAGTTGAACTGCTACCTCCAAACTGCCACCAATCCTGCTGCATCATACCAACCATTACGATCTGCCAAGCCCCTCCGGCTTTTTCAAATCCTCTAACTTCACAAGTAGTAGACTTACAATGCACTGATTCCAGTTCAAGGTTGTAAGATTGTTGATGCAGCGTTATGAATTGATTAATGTTGTTCTCCATTTCTTGATTCCAGTTATAATCGATTTCTTCATCAATATATTGATTAAAATATTTTGCAAGCGAACCTTTAGCCCCTACCATGGCTTGATTAAAGGGTGAGGGTAAAAACTTATCCACTTCAGCTTGACTGAGTTGCACCACCTCATCTTCACTTTTTTTGGTGTCTATCTGAGCAACTATTGACATAAGAGCTTCATTTTCCGCCAGGGCCGAAGCAAGCGCTTTCTCCTTGTCGGCCAAAGCTTGCTGTAATTGTTTAATTTGTTGATTCAATTGTTGCAGCTTTTGATTGGCTTGGTGGGTTTCAGCATTTGTTTTTACTGTTAGACCTTGGTCCACTGAGGTTTGTTTAAGCGCAGAATGACTTTCTAAACCCATTGGCACTTGTACCACTGCGGCAGTTTGATTCATAGCTGTTGAGGGAAAAGACTCAAGGCTAGACTGTGGGTTGTCTCTCGGCATCCATCGCATCCCAATGATTACACCGATGAGCAGGCCCGCGATTAGTACCAGTGTTAATTTGATTTTAGTCATTATTCTAAACTCCTTGTATGTTTTTTTAGTCAAATATTACTCGCCCCTAAGGGCTCACCAACTACTTCTTGTGTATTTCTTTGTTCTGAATTTTCTTCCTGCCATTCAAACCTCACCTTTTTCGTTAAAATAATTAGAAAATGATTGATCGAAATAGTCTGAATTTTTATCTTCCTCTCTTGATAGTTTTGAAGGTTTTTATAGGGCGTATCAAATGTACCGTATTCTCTCTGCTCTTTGTTTTTCCTGCTCCCGAAGGTAAATATAGATTGCTACAGGAACACCTACTATGGTAATAAAATAAGTAATAGTTTCTAGAACTAAGTCTATTGATTGCATATCATTCATATTTAGTCCAACCATTCTTAACAATTTCCTTCAATTAAAATTAATTTTTTCAATTTAGCACCAAGATTCTACCTGAAACATTTAGTGAGAGCCATTATATGTTCAATACTATCCAGCTTTAAACCATTGATTAAATCTTGCTCTCATTTTTGTCACCTCAAAGTTTAAGATTCTCGCGGCAAGATGCTGATACCTGATACCTGATACCTGATACCTGATACCTGATACTTTTACTACAATCATTGACTATGTTCTCCTTGAGTTCGTAAAAGCTTTTCTTAATCGGGACAGACCAACCTTTCCTAATTCACACATTCTATTCCATATCTAATGGGTAAAGGCAAACGAGATTATGCATTGATTGGAAATCCATCCTCCTCTTTAGGGGTAGTTGACTGGACAAGGCGAAATATTCTGCGGTTTAATCCCTACAAAACCATTCTTTGTGCTTTTTGCTAGTAGCGATTCGATTGCCTATTTTATCCAGTTGAGAGTAAACTCAATTAACAATTAACAATTAACAATTAACAATATAGAGGCTTTACCATGTCTTTAAATTTATCCGACCCCCAATTACTACAAACCGGCGCTTACATTAACGGTGAATGGCTTAGCGGTGAGCAGCAGCTTACAGTTATCGATCCCAGCGACGCTTCTCCGGTCGCATCGGTGACTAAAGCCGATGCGAAACTCACCAAGCAGGCAATCACCGCCGCCGAGCAGGCTCTGTCGCCATGGCAACAACTGAGCGCCAAGCAGCGTTCACAACTACTGCGCAAATGGTTTGATCTAGTCATGCAGCATCAGGAAGATTTAGCGCAAATACTGACCGCCGAGCAGGGAAAAATTTTAGCCGAGGCAAGAGGTGAAATCGCTTACGGTGCTAGTTATATAGAATGGTTTGCGGAAGAAGGCAAACGCATCTACGGCGATACAATCCCTGGCCCTTCACCGGACAAACGAATCGTCTGTATTAAGCAGGCTGTGGGTGTGGTGGCTTGTATCACACCTTGGAATTTCCCCAGCGCCATGCTCACCCGTAAAATTGCTCCCGCTTTAGCCGCCGGTTGTACCGTGGTGTGTAAACCAGCCTCTGAAACGCCTCTTTCGGCCTTAGCATTGGCTGAGCTAGCGCATCGAGCCGGTATTCCAAAGGGTGTGATCAATGTAGTCGTGGGATCTTCTAGTGAGATTGGTCCTTGCCTGACCGATGATCCGAGAATCAGAAAACTAACCTTTACCGGCTCTACCGAGGTGGGGAAAAAGTTGGTGGCCGCCTGTGCTAAGACACTTAAGAAAACCAGTATGGAGCTTGGCGGCAATGCACCTTTTATTATTTTCCCCGATGCGGATTTAGATAAGGTCATCGATGGTGTGATTGCGTCTAAGTATCGCAATAGCGGTCAAACCTGCGTTTGCACCAATCGTATTTTAGTGCATAAAGATATCCAGCAAAACTTTGTTGAGCAGCTGGTAGCAAAAGTCAAAACAGCAGTTGGTAGTGGGAAAAGGCACTGATCCTAAGGCCACTAACGGTCCTTTAATTAATAAAAAGGCCTGTCAAAACGTGAATGATCTAGTACAAGCGTCCAAACAGCAAGGCGCTAAGCTAGTGTTAGGTGGCGAGCCCAGCGCAATTGGTAACTGCTACTATCCACCAACCATTTTAACCGGTGTAACTAATGCGATGGCGATTGCTCAAGAGGAAGTGTTCGGCCCAGTGGCTTCTATTATTCAATTTAAGGATGAAGCGGAGGCCATTGCCATTGCTAATGATACTTCGGTCGGTCTAGCTGCTTATTTTTATACCCGCGACATCGGTCGCGTATGGCGCATGAGCGAAGCGCTGGAATACGGCATTATTGGTATCAATGAAGGGATTATTTCCAATGAGATGGCACCTTTTGGCGGTATTAAAGAGTCAGGCTCCGGTCGTGAAGGCTCTAAATACGGCATCGAAGATTATTTAGAAATAAAATACCTCTGCATGGGCGGTATTGACCAATAACATTCATTCTAAGACCTTTTTTAAAGGCATTTTTCAGGAAATAACACATTATGAGCAGCAACCAACAGCTACAAGATAGAAAAGACAAAGTCTTTGCCCGTGGGCAGGGTAATTTAGCGCCTGTTTATGTCAAAAAGGCGCTCAATGCAGAAGTTTGGGATGAAGAAGGCAAGCGTTATATCGACTTTGGTGCCGGCATCGCGGTCAATAATACCGGTCACAGTCATCCTAAGGTGGTGGCCGCAGTCAAGCAGCAATTAGAAAATTTTAGCCATACTTGCGTCATGGTCACGCCCTATGAAAGTGCGGTAGAACTCGCCGAAAAACTGGTGGAAATTGCTCCCGGAAGCAGTGAAAAGAAAGCTATTTTTGTGACCACTGGCGCCGAGGCGGTGGAAAACTGCGTTAAGATTGCCCGTGCCCATACTGGCCGTCGCGGTATTATCGCTTTTCATGGTGGTTTTCACGGTCGCACTAATATGACTATGGGGTTGACTGGTAAAATGACGCCCTATAAAAACCTTTTTGGTCCCTTCCCCAATGATATTTATCATATCCCCTTTCCGATTGAGTATCATGGGATCAGCGAGGCCGACAGCCTCAAAGCCTTAGATGCCCTGTTGCATTGTGATATCGCGGCTAGTGATGTCGCAGCGATCATTATTGAACCGGTGCAAGGCGAAGGTGGTTTTTATTCCGCTTCCAGCAAATTTTTACAAGCGATCCGCGAACTTTGTGATCAGCAGGGTATTGTGATGATCGCCGATGAAATTCAAACCGGCTTTGGTCGTACCGGCAAGATGTTCTGCATGCAACATCATGATATTGAACCTGATCTAATCACTATGGCCAAAGGTATCGCTGGCGGTTTTCCCTTGTCCGCAGTGGTTGGCAAAAGCGATATTATGGATTCCCCGCTTCCCGGTGGTCTCGGTGGCACCTATGCCGGTTCACCGATTGGCTGTAGCGCGGCATTAGCCGTACTTGATGTTATAACAGAAGAAAATTTAGTTGACCGAGCGGAGCAAATTGGTCAAGTTTTCAAACAAGGTTTGCAAGCCATGCAAGTAGAATTTAGTGTGATCGGCGATATCCGTGTGATGGGTGCCATGATCGCGATAGAACTGGTCAGCGAACAAGATCCGACAAAGGCCAATCCTGAACTCACCGCTAATATCATTGCTCTTGCCTATCAAAAAGGACTGTTTTTACTCAGCTGTGGCAGCCGAGGCAATGTTGTGCGTTTTTTACCTCCCTTAACCATTAGTGATGAATTAATTCATGAAGGTTTAGATAAGCTAGCGGAATGTTTCACTAGCGCATTATAGCCTGTTATGATTTAAAGCAGTAAAGGCTAGTGCAGCCGACTTGAATTGGTTACACTAGCCGGCATCTAAAGTCGGGTAATTACGATTGGTTTAAAACAGAGGGTTCGACCGTGGCTGCTTCGGAAAAGCGACAACAAATGCTGGCTAAAATGGCAGAGGTTTTTAGTAACAGTGTGCCTTTTCATAATGTGATCGGCTTAAAGTTTGATCACTTGACCACCGAGGGTTGTCAGATTAGTTTCGACAACAAACCCGAACTCATTGGCAACTTTGTGCAAAATATTCTGCACGGCGGGGTCACAGCCACTGCGCTTGATGTGGTGGGTGGCGCAATGGCGGCAGTCGCCATGATGCAAAAATATCCTGATGCAGATGAACTTGAATTGGCCCAAAAACTGGCTCGAATTGGTACCATTGATCTGCGAGTAGACTATGTGCGTCCTGGTCGCGGTGAGTCTTTTTATGCCAAAGCACGCCTGCTAAGAAGCGGTAGCAAAGTCTCTGTAGTTCGGATGGAACTCCACGACAATAAAGACACCCTTATCGCGCTGGGCACCGGCACCTACATGATGGGATAATTGAATAGTATGTCAAATCAATCATCTCTTTTTGGCTGGCTAATCGGTCTAGCGGCATTCGTCTGGTGGGGGCTTGCGCCTATCTACTTTAAGGCTATAGCCCATGTCAGTGCTGCCGAAATTTTAGCCCATCGTATCGCTTGGAGTATTCCAGTAACACTCATGGTAATGGCTTTATTAAAAAAGAAAGTTGCTTTAAAACTTATTTTTTCTGATCGCAAATTACTAAGACTTTTAATATTAAGTACCCTGTTAATTTCCGTTAATTGGTTTGTCTTTACTTGGGCTGTGACCAATGGAAAAATCCTTGCCACAAGCCTAGGCTATTTTATTAATCCGATTATGTCGATCTTAATGGGCGTAGTGATCCTGTCAGAAAAACTCAATCGCTTTCAATGGGCAGCAGTAGGTTTTGTTATTTTGGGTGTGGCCAATCAAATTTTTGTTTATGGTGAAATCCCATGGATTGCATTGTCACTCGCCACCAGCTTCGCTATTTATGGCTTTATTAAAAAACAATTGAAAGTCGATGCGTTAAACGGTTTTTTAATGGAAACTACCTTGGCCTTACCCTTCTCCGGTGGATATATTATTTGGAGTTTAGTTTCCGCTCAGGGCGCATTTTTAAATCTTGACTTAACTACCGATGGGCTACTTTTACTTGGCGGTATCATCACCACCATTCCATTGGTCATGTTTGCTACAGCAGCAAAAAAAATTCCCTTAAGCGGTATGGGCTTTTTACAGTTTATTGCACCCACTATCACTTTTTTCCTCGCTACTTTGGTTTACCATGAACCACTCAATAGCCAACAATTATTGAGCTTTATTTTTATCTGGATCGGTTTGGCACTTTATTTAAGCAACACCATTCATCGGCGGGCTACGCGGACTGATTCTTAAAATGCGGTAGTGAATTATTTTTAGCGATCAGTGGATCACAAACTAATCCTTGTGCCATAAGCGCCGCTCCCTTGCGCCACATCTAAGAATGCACCACTGTGTTTGCCACTAACAATGGCAATGGTTTCAACACCTTGTTGCAACAAACCGATGGCTTCTTCAACCTTGGGGATCATTCCGCCTTGGATCACACCTTGAGCGATCAAGTCCTTCGCCTGTTGAGGATTGATGCTTTTTATGCGCGTTTCTGGATGATCGAGGTCTTTAAAAACGGCACCCACTTGAGTGGTTAATAACAAAAGGTTAGCCGACAAGGCTGTGGCAATTTGTACCACCGTTGTATCGGCATTAATATTATAAATTTCGCCTTGCTGTGAGATCCCGAGGGTGGCAATCACTGGAATTAAATCTAAATCGAGAAGCGAATTGAGTAGCGCTGCATTGATTGCCGTAACATCACCCACCTCACCAAAATCAATCGGCTGATCACCACCACCGGACACTAAAATAGGTGGTCTTTTAGTCGCTTGAATAAGCTGCGCTGATGCGCCATGACAACCGAAAGCCGGTAAGCCCTGTTTAACTAATTCGGCTACCAAGTTAACATTAACTTCACCGGCAATGGCTTGTTTCACAACCTTAAGGTCGGCTTTGGAGGTAATTCTTCGCCCTGCAACCTTGTTGCTGGTTAATCCATAAATGCTTTGCAATTGATTGACCTGTGGCCCGCCACCATGCAGTAAAACAATATTCCATTTTTGCTGATAAAGTTGCTGTATGTTTTTTGCTAAACCGCTGATTTCTTGCGCATCTAACAACACATCGCCACCGACTTTAATAACAGCTATTTTATTTATTTTTCTCGATTCAATCATAACGGCTACTGCTTTTTTAAGGCCACAAACCCGGGTTATCTAAACCGAAGTGAGCGGCTTTTCCGGTCATTAGATTAAACGATTGGATGGCTTGTCCTGCGCCACCTTTTATCAAGTTATCAATCGCACTAGTGACACAGAGAGTGCGCTTGCCGGTATCTTCGTCCACTCGTGTATCGATGCTAATCTCAACTCTAGCGGTGCCTGAAACGGCAACCACTTCTGCGGCACTTCCGGCTGGTCTCACTTGCGTTAGAAAATGATCCGCATAGTAGTTTTCATACAAGGCTTGGATGCTGTTCTGGTCGTGATCTAGCGGTAAATCTAGTTGACTAACGGCTAATATGCCTCTGACTAAGGGTGCAGAAACAGGCACAAAATCTAACGCAATTTGATCACCGCCGGCTTTAGTTAAGGTCTGTACGATTTCGGCTCGATGCTGGTGATGCAGTGCCTTGTAGGGCTTTAGGTTGTTCACTCGAATAGCGTGATGTGTGCCAGCTTGGGGTTTTACGCCTGAACCTGAAGAGCCTGTCATTGCTACGGTTCGAACATTGACTGATTTTAGCAGCCCGGCCTTGGCGAGCGGTAACAAGCCCATGGCAATTCCGGTGGCAAAGCAACCAGGACTTGCCACATGCTTTGCATCTTTGAGATTCAGCATTAAGCTCTGGCATACCATAAACAAAGCTACCGAGTCGCTCTGGGCAGGGATGCTGTGGTGCATAGTCTCGGATGTAGTCCTTTAAATTATCTAATCGGAAATCACCAGAGAGATCAATTAATTTAACATCCAAATCAAACAGTTGCATAGCGACTTTAGCAGTGATGATATGCGGCATAGCAAGAAACAGGATATCAGCACCCTCAGCACAGGCTTGAGGTGAAATATCCTGCATTTTAATTTCATTATAGCCGGGTAAATTACGATGCACTTGGCTCACGCTTTGGCCAATATAGTCTTTGCTAGAGATGCGTAACACTTCGACATCTTCTCTTGCTAGCAGGTGACGGAGAATTTCGGCAGCACCATATCCTGCGCCACCTATGATCGATACTTTCGTTGTTGACATAATGATTTCCTTAAATCGCTATTGGAATATTTAATAGACTACTTTAGTCGGCTAGAACCCTTTCAATGACCACCGCCATGCGCTGACCAACGGGGACATTATTGTTAGGAAAAACGATAGCGTCCTGCTCTTTCTCTACTCGATATTCATGACCATTTTTATCGCTGGCTAGTATCTCACCCTGCTTAAATGAAGTGAAGTTTTCTACCTTGTCATCGAGCAATAATTTAAATTGTGGATTCAGTTTGATAATTTCGCCTTTTACCCGAAACACACGATAGTCTTGATAGTTAAAAGCTTTTTTTGGTAACTAGTTGAGCGCTTATCATTTTCTCTAAATTAGTTTTAACCGGTAAAAATTTTACACTATCATTTTCACCAAAAGGACGCACTTTTCCTAGCTCCAGTGTTGCAGAGTTAGCTTTAAAAATATGACTGGTGAAGTAGCTAAAGGTCCCGGCAGGTTGATTACCAAGGAGCAGCGTTTGCAGCCCTGACCCACCAAATATAGAGATAAAATCTTGGTTTAACGGTCGCCCATCAAGATAAGGGCATAGCGCAAAACGTTGGTATTTTGAGGTACGGATTGCGGTGTGCATATCTAAATGGTAAAGCTTTGGTTTATCGATAGATTTTGCCGCCGCAAAAAATTGATACACCGATTTTTCAATCATTTCTGCTCGTTTAACTTCATAATCAAAAGAAGATTGTTTTTTATATAGACCGCAAAAAAGACGATTAAGGTTTTGCTCAACAAAGCGCTGGCCAAAATCAATAGCCGCCGGATTGCCAATAATCAGCATAAGATTCACCTTCACCTCTAGCTCACCTTTAATAATCGCCTGACAAAGCTGGTCAACCATTTCAATCGGTGCGGTTTCATTACCATGGATACCACTCGAGATCAAAAGAAAGGTATCACTTTTACTTTGTGGTGTGAAACTTAATATGCCCGTATCATGAAGCCGCCCCGTAATACCGCGATTTAACACGAATGTTTCGGTTCTTTGGAGAGGATCTTCAAACGCTCTGGTCAATTTTAAAAATTGTCCACTCGATAAAAATGACGCCCAATGTTGCGAAAAAAGCATGTCTTTTGTTTCCTATTGTTTGAGATAGTCAAGTGCCATATTCGATAGCGTTTTAACCCCGAGCTTCATCGCCGATTCATCGATAAAGAAATAAGGCGTGTGATGAGCCGGTGCATCCTGTGGTTTAACGCCTTTGGGCATAGCACCTAAGAAGAAGTAAAAACCCGGAACTTTTTGCGCAAAAAATGAGAAGTCTTCGGCGCCCGTCACCGCATTAATCAATTTGACATTTTGCTCACCGGCTTGAGCTATCATGCTTGGTAACATTTGTTGCACCAATGCCGGAGCATTATAGGTCACGGGGTATGAACTCGACATAGGTAAATCAATATCCACCGTGGCACCCATACTTTGTGCCACTAAATTGGCAGTTCTATGGATTTTTTTATGGATAGATTTTCTCATGCCGGTATCCAATGCCCGAATAGTACCGATTAATTCGACTTCGGCAGGAATGATATTGGAGCGTACGCCGCCGTGGATACTACCGATAGTCACCACTGCCGCCTGCTTGGTTAATGGCATTTGGCGCGAGACAATGGTTTGCAATGAATTAATAATCTGCGCGGCAACAACGATAGGGTCAACCCCGTTCCAAGGCCTCGACCCGTGTACCTGCTTACCATGAATACGAATTCGGAAATCATCCACACTAGCCATAATACCGCCCGGTCGATAACCGATAACTCCTACAGGTATGGTTGACTTGATGTGTAAACCAAAAATGGCGTCCACATCGGGCGATTTTAAAACGCCCTGCTTGATCATTAACTCTGCACCACCCTCTTCACCTTCTGGTACACCTTCTTCTGCTGGTTGAAATATAAACTTAATCGTGCCGGGTATGGTATCTTTGACTTTAGATAAAACCTCAGCCACACCCATTAATATCGCCACGTGAGAGTCATGACCACAAGCGTGCATGACACCTACTTTTTGATTCGCATAGGTCGAAGTAACTTTTGAAGCAAAGGGTAGATCGACTTTTTCATAAACCGGCAGCGCATCCATATCAGCTCGCAAAGCCACGACTTTGCCTGACTTACCACCGCGCAAAATACCAACCACCCCAGTATGGGCAATACCGGTATGCACCTCTATACCTAAAGATTCAAGGTGCTTGGCAATTACCTTTGCGGTATTAAATTCTCGATTGGAGAGTTCGGGATGTTCATGAAAATAACGCCGCCACTCAATTACCTTAGATTCAACTTGCTCAATCAATGGATTTAGCGCTTCATTGGAAGCTGAAGCTGCAAAATTAAAAGATGAAAAGACAACAAAAATTGCAAAGCGTTTAATAAGCGTCATAACCGGAAAACCTCTAAGCTAATGAATAACCTGAGGATACTGGGTTTAGCTCAAGGGCTCAAGCAGGATTTTAACTGCGGCGACAAGTTATCGCTATTTTGACTCAGCTTGTGCCTTATCTTGATCTAATTCATCTTGCTCGAGCCCTGACTTAGTGGCATGACTGGCAAATAAGCGCAATATGGGATCAATAACTCGCCTCAGCAACACGTAAAGATTGAATCCTATACTGCAGAAGATGCAGGGTAAAAATTTAAAAGAGGGGCTTTTCATACTCAACTCAGGTTACTGTTTAAGATTAATAGTTAGACCGCTGATAAATTTTAATGTTACAGAAAAATGAGTGAAGCGACCAAAGAAGTAAATTTATTTACTAAAGCACGAAAACAAATCGATGTAACTGATATTCTGCGCGTAATCGACTAATTTTCTCCAAACAAGTGAGGTCATTTTTTTTAAACAGGATAATTTGTCCTTTCATTTTCTCGCCGTTAGTCTCTACTGCTTTTGATTGTGGTGTGGGCTTAAAGTCGACCACTTTGTCCGAGTTATAACTTTCAGGCTGTTGTAATTCAAAAAACGCCTGCGAAAAATAATGGATTGCCGCTAATTCTATCGGATAGTCTTTAAAAAGCCTTTTGTCGTCAAGTTTGCAAAAGTCTTCTTGCCAATACTTCTTCAAACAAGCAACGATCTTTTTATCAAAATCGAGTTGCAAAAAAAATAGGCTGGCATAAAATACTTGAGTTTTCAAGGCAATATTTAAATTAGATTCTAACAAATAACCCACTAACTGCGGTCTAATAGAATCAAGTTGTAGTATTCTATTATTGGTAAAATTTTCTTTACACCGATTGATAATAAATTGCATTTTCGGTTGAATATCATTAATTTTTTTATTTTCTAATCGAACTTGATTGTCAGCCTTAGTCGATGAATTAACAGATGAATCTTTAACTAAATTTTTCAGTTTTTGTTGTAATGAATATTCTAAAATCTGCGCTTGCTTTAAATCCATACCAATAAACTTTGCAGATTCATATAGACTTCTTTTGTTATAGTAGCAAAAACCTTGCTGCTCACTAAGGCGTGAGTCTGGCTGCTGTTTTATTAGAGAAAAAAATAAATTCTTTTCACTACCTGTTAAGTGCTGATTGATTTGTTGGCGGGTGAAGAAATGATTTAAATCCTCGAGTTTAAGACTTTGATTTACTGGTCTTTTTGATTGAATAAACAGCTCATTCAAATAATCTAAGATCTGTTGACCCACCAAGCGTAGTTGACCATTAAATAGAACTCGAGATGCGGTTAAATAGATATCTGACAAATACAAATTATATAGTAAAGGTTTGCTGTGGAAACAATCGGGTTGTTGTATCACACAACCACCGAACAGAGCATCAAAATCTTGTTGGTAAATAGAGTTCATTAATTTTTCTTCAACTTGGTCACGCAGAAAAATAGGAGTGTCGATTGTGTGGTGTGCAATCTGATCTAATTCAATCAATATTGTTTGATATTGAGTTTTTTGTTCAAGGGCACTTGCAGAGTGGTTAATTAGCATGTGAGTCATTAACCCTAAATGGCGGTAAAGTTCAATGAGTTAAAAACAAGGTTATTCTTCAGCTTTAGCTCTCAGGCAGCAAACACGATTTCGACCTTTTTCTTTCGCTCGATAGAGCGCTTGATCGGCTCTCTCAAAAACGGCTTTAGTCGTATCATCATTATCAAACTCCGATAATCCGAATGAAAGTGTCACCGGTACGAGTGTATTTTGATGGGTAATTTCAAGTTTAGACACACCTAATCGTATTTTGTTCATGGCTCGTGTGGCATCGACAATACTGGTTTCAGGTAGCAGAATAATAAACTCTTCGCCACCAAATCGTGCAATAAAATCCGACTCTCTAACGCCAGCACTTAAAAAGGAAGCAATCTCTTTAAGAACCTTGTCACCAAAAGCGTGACCATGCACATCATTAACCTGTTTAAACAAGTCAATATCCGCGATAACAAGGGTTAAAGAATTACGATAACGGCGCCATCGATTATATTCTTGAGTCAGTCGCTCGTTATAGGAATAGCGGTTAGGAAGATTGGTTAGAGGGTCAGTTTGTGCTCTCACCCGCTGTTCGGCAAGGTCGTCTTTAAGACGAGAAGCTTCATCTTCGGTCGCTCTTAATTGCTCCGACAACTTGTCCATTTGTTGCACTAACTGCTCACTATTTTTCTGTTGTGTTTCACAGTATTGATCAAGCTGTTCAGTCATCTGATCAAGATGCGAAAAAACCACACTAGTTGCATCTTCTAATGATTTTGAATTAGTTAGGCTGTCTTTCATCCCACTAAAATTGGTGTTTAAACTAGTATTCAGTTGTTTACTATCGGTGGCGGCAGTTTTGCTATAGTCCAACGTATCGCTAATAAATGTATTAACTCTTTTAATTCGAGTATTAAGTGTTTTAAGAAACTTTTCAAATTGTATATGTTCTTGGTCGGATATTTCCACAAATGCATTAGTGATCATTTCTAAAATTTTGGCCAGTTGAATAATCTGTGTAATGGATTTAACTTCCTTTTTTAACAGATCGGCAATTTCCGAGTAGCCATCCATACTTGCCAGCTGTTCAATCAGATGTTGTAATGAATCTTTAATATCTTGAGGTACTGCCTCATTGAGTAAAACAGCCTGTTCTGTCGATAAGGAAGTCTCGTCACCTTTGGAATACTCATCTTCACTCTGCTGTTCATCTAATTTAGATGGTTCTTTGCTGCTGCGAGAAAATAAGCCTCCTAAAAAACCTTTTTTGGCCTGCTCTGGATTACTTTTACTAATCTCAATTTCAACCTGTTCAAGATGCAGACAAACAACATCGACGATAGATGCCATCACCTTGTTGGCATCTTCGTTAGTATTTTGTTTTTTTAGCTTTTTTGAGTTGTTTTTTTAGATTTTTGGGTAACTCTTTATTCAAAATTAAACTAAACGCATCGAGCTGGTGTTTTTTTGATTCTTGTTGCTCAGCTTGGTCATCAAGTGTTCGTAAAATTTTACTGATGTGATTAAGTGAAAACTGAATATCCTCAATTTGTTGCTCTTTTTTTTATTCCTTTGCGCAGATCGGCTAATGCCTTATCCATTTCAGACGACATTCCCATACCGATAAAGCTAAGACGAGATAAGCCCCGCCTTAACTCAGCACATTCAGTTTCTAGTAGGTTGTCGTTAGCTTCGTTTATCATATTTTATACAATTTTTTTATCGCTTTAATTTGACTAATACTCAGTTATTCTTAATAACCAATTGCGCTACATAATGCGTCTTTTCGGTATGAGTCTTGCTCATTCCATGAAGGTATTTCAATTTCTAATGAAATAGGCAGATGGTCCGATACACCGTAATTGAGCACTTCACCACCCAGTATTTTTAAGTCCTCACTGACCCAAATCTGATCATAACTATGACGAGGTTTCCAGCGAGGAAAAGTTGGCCTGGTCTTATTGCCTTGTTTTACTTTTACACCTAATTTTGCAAATTCTTTCGCCACCACGGAGGGAGGACAATTCATATCTCCCATTAAAACAAAATGTGGTGCATTTTTTACTAGTTGAGCAATATATTCTAGCTGTAAACAACGCGCTCTGTGACTCAAAGAAAGATGCACCGAGACAATCAGAAGTTCAACACCTCCCGATTCAAGGGTCAGCTCAAGGGCACCCCGACCGGGTATGCGACTTGGAAGTTTATGGTGAATCACTTGGGTCGAGGCATATTTACTTAAAATACCATTCGAATGTGCTGCTATTCCTGCTACTCGGCGGTTTTGCTGTTGATGACAGTGTGGGAAACCCGCTAAATCAGCCAAATAATTGACCTGATTAATAAAACCAGAGCGTAGACTACCGGCATCGACTTCTTGTAACGCTACAACGTCAAATTCAGAAAGCCATGAGGCTATCCGTGCTAAATTGACCGCTCGTTTGGAATCTGGCAAAAGATGACGCCAACTTTGTGTAATATAATCGCCATAACTTGCACTGTCTATCCCTACTTGTACATTATAACTCAACAACTTTAACCGCTGGTTTTGCTTAATTGTATTAATAATAACCCCAAGGGCAATATCGCCCAGCCAATTGATCGTTTACTGCTAACTCGTATCAAGATAGCCTTGGCGTGTACCGCTATTCAAGCGTTAAAAGGTAGTCAATAATCTGCAGCATACGCTTAGCTGATTGGGCTTGACTGCCGTTAACCTGATAGGTCTCATTGATAATGATAGTCGGTACTTGGGTAATTGAAAATAAATCTGCTCTTTTTTGATACTTTTTTTGTTGCTGCCATAGTTTTTCGTAGTCGATTTGAGGCCGCGAGTCTAAATCAGTGCCCTTTAACAGCCATTCAATGCTACTTTCAACCTTGGTAAAGGCTTCACAATCAGTTAAACATTGACGATAAAGATCCAGCACATCTAAACCCATGGTTTGGTCAGGGATCTGTTGAATAATCGCCTGTAGATAGGCCTGCTGACGCCATTCAACTCTCGCCACTAAAGGTGTGCGGCGGAAGGTGTATTCAGGGTGTTGATTCAAATAGAGGATTAATTCGGCTTCTACTTGGTAGCAAGATTCACAGCCAATCCAGTAAAAGAGCTCAATATGACTCACTGATTCTAACTGGTCTAGCTGCTCAATATTGGTGGCGACCTGCAGTGGTTTCACAATTTTCTGGTAATCAACACCTAGCTCATAGGGCGCTTGCTGCTCAGCGATTAAAGCAGTTACAATAAAACTATGAAAAATCAATAGAACATAGAGGACAAACCGACTTTTAACATTTCTCATCATTGCAAATCTCTTTTAAACCATAACATTAACATGCGAGGGCCTCCAAAAACAACAAAGCGGCCTCTAGAGCCGCTTTTCTTAACTAATCAGTCTTAAATTATTAGTGCAAACCAGCCAAATAATAGGCTAATGCTGTGATCTGCTTGTCACTCATTTTGGCCACTACATCACGCATGATTTCATTACTGTCATTGGCTCTTTCACCACTTCTAAAGGCTTTAAGTGCGGCCATGGTATATTGCGGGTTTTGACCGCCGATAGCAGGGTAACCGGCCGTCGCGATGCCGATTCCATGGGCACCATGACAAGCCATACAAGCTGGAATATCTCGGTCACTATCACCACTCCGATAAAGTTTTTCAGCAATTTGAATGTATTGATCATCGACCGCCATGTGCTGGATTTTTTGAGAAGAAAAATAAGCTGCTATATCTTCAATGTCTTGATCCGAAAGGTTAGCAACCATTGGGTACATGGTCGCGTTATCACGTTTTTTTGATTTGAAATCGTGCATTTGTTTGATCAGGTATTTTTCGCCTTGACCCGCTAATTTAGGATAATTAGGGATTGCACTATTTCCATCAGCCATGTGACAACCGGCGCAAACTGCAGTTTTTGCTTGCCCCTTAGCGACATCTCCCGCATGAACGCCTGCAGAAAACACAACTGCTACTACTAATCCAATGATTTTATTCATTATTTTACCTTTTCACCTTAATTGAAATTGCTTGATATTAAAGACTCAAGAACAAATATAAAATATTAAAACTTGCCTTAAATTAGCCGCTATCATTATACTTAACGACCAACAAATACGAATGCGTGAATTATAACCCTAATCGCGCGTTATTTCCTAGTTATAGACAATGCACAGGCGAATTACCAGCAAAAATGACAAATAAAATCCACAATCCATTTCGAATTGCCAGATACCTGATGGGTGCGGCTAAACTCGAACAGTTGCCACCGGATCTTGGGGTGGAAGTCGCTATGGCTGGACGCTCGAATGCCGGTAAATCGAGTGCACTCAACGCTATCACCGACCAAAAGAACTTAGCCAAGACCAGTAAAACCCCAGGGCGTACTCAGCTAATCAATCTTTTTCGAATTGATGATGACCATCGAATCACCGATTTACCAGGTTATGGCTTTGCCAAAGTCTCAAAAGATCAGAAAGCCCAATGGCAACGCACCTTAAGCCGCTACTTGCAAGAAAGACAGTGCCTTAAAGCGCTGGTGGTCATTATGGATATCCGCCACCCACTTAAAGAAACCGATAAACAAATGTTGCAGTGGGCGGTCACCGCTGATCTGCGTGTACACGTGGTTTTAAGTAAATCCGACAAGCTAAAAAGCGGGGCACGTAAAGCCAGCTTTAAAACTGTCAACCAACTGCTGCAACGGATTTCTCCTGCTATCACCTGCCAGCTTTTCTCAGCCACCAGTAAATTGGGCCTTGAACAACTCATCGCCACGCTCAGTGATTGCTACGGCTTTACTCAAGTCAAAGACGCTGAACAGACAGCTGAAGAATAATTGATTTAAAGCAAAACTCTATCAGCCTAAACCAGTCGAAAAATAATAGAAGGTCCTATGGAAGATACCATCGATATAATTAGAGAGGCAGCTGTTAAAAGCGCGGTTTATCTAGAATTACCTAGCCATGATCAGCTAGTAGAAGTTGAAGAGGAAATACTTTTACCAATCCCCAGAGATTTTCGCACCTTTTTGTTAGAATGCAGCGATGTCTTAATAGGAAGACTAGAACCCGTCACCGTGGCTGATCCCGGCGCTCACACCCACCTACCCGAAGTCACGGCCAACGCTTGGGCCAACGGCTTACCGCGCGACTTAATGGTGGTTTGCCAAGATGGCGATCACTATTATTGCATTAGCCAAGAGGGTGAAGTTCAATATTGGCAAGAGGGTGAATTAACCGACCAAGTATGGCTGGATATCTGGCAATGGGCGGAGGATGTTTGGCTAAAGAGTTAGCCATAACTATTGCATCCAAAGATGTTTTAAACTGATTATTGAGCTCTAGTTATAGTGCCGCTGATACGGCGGTTCAAACATGGCCGCACTAATAATCGACCAAAGATGCACCACCCAGCCGAGTAAGATGATCCATAGCACCGCACTAAGAATAAACTGAAAAATAGCCAACAGCAATCGGCCCTGTAGTAATTGCCCCAAACCCGGTATAAAAAAACTACACAGAGCCGCGATAACATTACCTCCAGATCCTTGACCATTCATTTTATATTTCCTCTCTATAAACTTTAGCTTTACTATTTAACGAGTAAAAGGCCACTTTATTCCTTTCGTCCAATCCCTATTCTAAAGGACTTATCACTAGCCTATCATGACATGAAGCGTTAGACTGTTAGCAAAAGTAACAAATCATAACCAAAGTGATCCGCTTTATGTCTATTCAATCAAAATTACCCCAGGTGGAACTTAGCATATTTACCGAAATGTCAGCTTTAGCTGCCCAAACTGGTGCTATCAACCTGTCACAGGGTTTTCCAGAATTTGAAGCGCCGCAATTTTTAAAGCAAGCGGTTAATCAAGCCATCAATCAAGATCTCAATCAATATTCTCCTTCCGCCGGACGTTCTGAGCTGCTAAATGCCATTCAGATGCTAATCGAAAAACAATATGGATTAGACCTTGATGCCGCTATGCAGGTCACTATCACCTCAGGCGCCACCGAAGCACTATTCGTCGCTATTCAGACAATTGTTTTTAGCGGTGATGAGGTGATAATTTTCGACCCTGCTTATGATTCTTATGCCCCAGCCATTGAAATGGCCGGTGGAAAATGTGTTCACCTCGCCTTACAGCAACCGAGTTATCAAATTAACTGGCAGCAGCTAGAAAATGCCATCAACTCCAAGACCAAAGCGATTATCATCAATAGTCCGCACAATCCAACCGGCAGCTTGTTAAACCAAGCGGCAATGCAGAAACTACAGGATTTAGTTGTGGAAAATTCACTCTATTTAATTAGTGATGAAGTTTATGAATATATTACTTTTGATGGTGAGCGCCATGAAAGCGTACTGCGATACCCCAAACTTTTTGCGCGAAGTTTTGTAATATCCAGCTTTGGCAAAACCTTTCATACCACAGGTTGGAAAATGGGTTACTGCGTCGCGCCAGCAGAACTCAGCCATGAATTTAGAAAGATCCATCAGTATGTCACCTTTTGTAGCCCGACCCCGTTTCAAGTGGCAATCGCAAGCATGTTACAACAAGGGCATGATCATATTCAAAATTTAAGCGCCTTCTACCAACAAAAGAGAGACTTGTTGATACAAGCTTTAGCAGGGTCTCGTTTTAAAATATTACCCGCAAAAGGGACTTATTTTTTATTATTAGACTATAGTGAAATATCGGATCTCCCCGATCGTGAATTTTGCCAATGGCTTTGTAAAGAAAATGGACTGGCAGCGATTCCCTTAAGCCCTTTTTATGAAAAAGGCTGTGATAGCCGAGTCATCCGTGTTTGTTTTGCAAAATATGAAGCAACACTAAAACAAGCGGCACAACTGCTAAAACAGTTATAGAGACCTTACTTTAAACGATTGACTTGCATTTGCAGTTTTCAACCCCATTCAATCAGGAAATTATGATGACATCTATTTTAAAATTGATATTAGGATTCTTTTTATTATCGGCTTTAGCCCTGGCAGACTCTAGTAAAACCACATGGCGTTTACAAATGGAGGAACTAAAGGGTAGTAAATTATATAAAAATGGCCAGTTTGAAAGGGCATTTAAATTGTTACAGCCTCTGGCGCAAATTGGTTTAAAACAGGCTCAGTATTTTGTCGCATTTATGTACATGCAAGGCCAAGGAACTCAGGCCGATCCAATAGCAGGTATGGCATGGCTGGCTGTGGCGAAAGAATCAAATATCACAAAATGGAAGCAACAGTACCAACAGGCTGTGTCGTTACTCAATCCACAACAGAAAGAACAACTGGCTATCAAGCAACAACAGTTTATTGAACTCTATGGAATGAAAAAACAGCGTATCATCTGCGAAGTGAGACAGCATTCCACTCGAGCGAGAGATAAAAGGGTGATCCTTTGTTTTAAAGATAAATTGGGCGTTACAGAATCTTTTGATATTTAACTTTTTAGTCCTTCGCTCCAATCATTTACAACAAATTTTAAATCCCCTGTCATCGTTTTTGGCTGCACCTCGTTTAAATATTAAATCCATCAACAAACTAGGTGAAAATCATGAAAAATATTTCTAAGATCATTCTGTTTTTAAGCGTATTTACTTTTGCTGGTCAAGTAATGGCCACTAGCATTAATCAGAAACAACAAAATCAACGGCAAAGAATAAAACAAGGTATCGCTAGTGGTGAGTTAACCATAAAAGAAACCAAACAATTGGTGCAAGGGCAGCGACAACTCAATAAAATGGAGCGCCGCGCCAAAGCAGATGGTGTCGTCACTCATAAAGAACGCGCCCGTTTGCAGGCTAAGGCAGCACTTGAATCTAGAAAAATCGCACACAATAAACATGACCGACAAAAGCGTCGAAAAGCCAGAAACTAGCCTTTTCTGAGAATACAATGACGTGGCAATCTTTTAATGCCTTGTGCATTAAAAAAGGTTGCCACGATGACTTCTCACCGCTCATTAACCAGCCACACAGCTTGAGTCAATGGACGTCTTTTTTATCATAAAAGAGCGCCGAGTCTGATATTTAAAAATACCCAATGCCATTGCTAAACTAGGATCTTCTTGATCTATTACTAGCAAGATATTTTCCATCTTAATGGTGTTTTTATTAATTCGTTTAACGCTTTTCTGTGAATGAGAAAAAGCGCCTTTGGGCTGCTCTTGCCAACGATATTCGACTTTCTCTCCTTTTTCAATTGAACTTATATCCAAACAAAAAATATAACTCTTATCCCAGTGACCCACCCAATGACCAATAAAAGCTTTATCCTTGATCTCTTGTGCATTGACAAAAGATACAAGACCTAGTGTAAAAAACAAACTGACAACTAATTTGCTAACAATATTTTTCATTGCTTGACCTGATAACTAATAAATTGATAAGAGTAGGGATTTTTTTCATCCGCAGCATGTGACTCTGAAGAAATTTCAGTTAAATTAAGTGATTCGTATTCAGGAAAATAAGTATCGCCTTCAATCTCTAGGTCAATCAAAGTCAGGTAAAGTCGGTTTGCCTGATTGATCATTTGCTGGTATAAAAAACCGCCGCCAATCACCATCACTTCTGGCTCACTATCGGTTGCCTGCAACGCCATTTCGATCGAGGGTAGCACTTCACAACCACGCGCTTTAAAATCTAAGTTTCGACTGATCACTAGGTTTCGCCGACCGGGCAATGCTTGACCAATAGACTCAAAGGTTTTCCTGCCCATGATAATCGGTTTGCCCATGGTCACCGCTTTAAAATGCTTAAGATCGGCTGGCAAGTGCCACGGCATTTTATTATTAAGGCCTATGACTCGGTTTTTTGCGGTGGCGACGACTAACGAAATGATCTGAGATGGTTTTTTATTCTGAGTCACTGATTTTGCCCTCTCTACACTGAAACAGCCGCTTTGATAGCAGGATGTGCCTGATAATTTTCAATGGCAAAATCATCATACTCATAGCTAAACAGATCCTTAGGGCGGCGTTTTATAACGAGTTTTGGCAACTCATAGGGTGTACGTGTCAACTGCTGCTTGGCCTGCTCGAAATGATTAGAATATAAATGGACGTCTCCACCTGTCCAGATAAAATCCCCCACTTCAAGATCACACTGTTGCGCCACCATATGAGTCAACATGGCATAGGAGGCAATATTAAAAGGCACTCCAAGAAAAATATCACCACTGCGCTGATAAAGTTGACAGGACAAACGCCCATTGGCCACATAAAACTGGAACAAAGAATGACAAGGTGGCAACGCCATTTCATCGGCGACGCCAGGATTGTAAGCCACAACTAAAATACGGCGGCTATTCGGGTTGGTCTTAATCGTTTCAACCACATGACTTATTTGATCAATAGTATCACCATTTGGGGTTTTCCAGTGTCGCCATTGTTCACCATAAACCGGGCCTAGATCGCCATTTTCATCGGCCCAAGCATCCCAAATTTTTACTCCGTTATCCTGCAAGTATTTTACATTAGTATCACCTTTTAAAAACCATAAAAGCTCGATCATTATGGAGCGTAAATGTAATTTTTTGGTAGTGACTAAAGGAAAACCTTTTTGTAAATCAAAACGCAATTGATAGCCAAATAGACTTCGAGTACCGGTTCCAGTCCGATCGCCCTTATCATTACCTTGGTCTAAAACATCCTGCAGCATTTGTAAATATTGTTTCAAGTGCGTACCTCTTGGTTGTTTCTTTTGGGAAAACTTAAAAAGCCTTGTTAGATTGTGACTTGTAGCCCCAAATAATCAATACTAAGCCGCCAATGATCATGGGTAGTGAAAGCAGTTGCCCCATAGAAATAACCTCTGCCATAGACCGTAAGTGCTCATCAGGCTCTCGGAAATGCTCAACCAGAAAACGAAAACAGCCATAGCCTAATAAAAATAGGCCGGTAACGGCAAGAGGTGGTCTGGTTTTTTTACTATAAAAATATAAAATAATAAAAAGTACAACACCTTCTAATGCAAATTCATAAAGTTGTGATGGATGACGATAAAGACCTAATCGGTCGCCGGGAAAAATCATCGCCCACGGCACTTCTGCTACATCAGCAGGCTTACCCCAGAGCTCACCATTGATAAAATTACCAATACGGCCGGTTGCCAGTCCAATCGGCGCCATCGGTACAAAATAATCCGAAATAATGGCGAAGGATTTACCGGTTTTACGCGAGAAATACCAAAAGGAAGCGGCAACCCCAAGAAGGCCACCGTGAAAGGACATTCCGCCTTCATAAATCTTAAATAAATAAAGCGGGTTATCTAAAAACAAATCGAAATGATAAAAAACAACATAACCAACACGACCACCAATGATCACGCCTAAAAAGGCATAAAATAGGAAATCAGCGACTTCATCGGCGTTAAATGGTGCATTCGCTAATTGGCTTCGTTTAACGCCGAGATACCATGCACCAGCAAAACCCGCTAGGTACATTAAACCATACCAATTTAGGCCAATATTACCGTAAATGTGAAAGATCACGGGGTCAATATTAGGAAATTCCATCGCTTGCTATCTTTATTTAATATTAAAGCCAATGACTATAAATGATTTGGCCGCTGCTGAAAATCAAAAACACAGCAAAAAACTGTTTTAGTATTGTTTCCGACACAAAATGCGCTAACTTGGCTCCTAAGGGCGCACTAATTGCTGAAAAAACCACCATTCCTATCAATGCAGGCCAATAAATATAACCCGTCGCATAATCAACCTCCCGACCAAACTGCCAACCGGTAAAAATAAATCCAATACTGCCTGCAAGCGCAATCGGAAAACCGCACAGCGCCGCAGTAGCAACTGATTGAACCATCGGATGACCTCGATAAACCAGAAAAGGTACTAAAATAGAACCGCCACCGATACCAATAAGCGCCGAAGCAATGCCGGTAAAACTTCCATAGATAAAATAAATACTTTTAGAGGGTTGATGCGGTCTAAACTTAGGCTGGTGTCCAGATAATAGATAACTCGCCGTTATCAAAGCGCCAATAGCAAAAATCGCCACCAGATATTTTCCTGCAATCATTCCAGCAAGTAGAGATCCAATTGCCGAACCAACTAATAGACTAGGCACTAAATAGGCTAGTAGCCGTCCTATAATTGCACCTTTTTTATGGTGTGCATAAGCCGATGAGATAGAGGTTAAACTGATGCAACCGAGTGATGTTCCAATGGCAAAGTGGGCGATGAGATGATCTTCTAATCCAATTTGAGGTAAAACCAGCAGCAAAAAAGGTACGAAAATAAATCCACCACCAATACCCAGTAACCCTGCCATAAACCCAGCCAGCAATCCGGCAACAGCAAATACCAACCAGATTTCCACTTTTAATACTCCTTCTGATGACGCTTGATCAAGTGGCTAATGGCCAGCACGGATCAGCCCGCCCAGACCTCGTTTGTCGATAGCCTGAAGCAAAGCATCTTTTACTTTAGCGGCTGTTTCATAACGCATCACCTGCTCTGAAAGCTGCTTCATTTCGTGGATACTAAAGTGACGAATAGCCCGTTTCACCCGAGATATATTTCCGGCAGTCATACTTAGCTCACGATAACCCATGCCAATCAAAACAATCGCCGCTAAAGGATCTGATGCCATTTCACCGCAAATTTGCAGTTCGATCTTGGCCTGCTGACACTCACGTATGAGCTGTTTCATTACTTTAAGCACCGGCGGTTGAAAATGGCTGTATAGATTTCTAAGACGCAGATTATTACGATCTACCGCTAATAAATATTGGATTAAGTCATTGGTACCAATGGAGATAAAGTCCACTCGCTTGGCCACACTCTTTAACTGATATAACATCGAAGGGACTTCTAAAATAATACCAATTTTAGGACGATAAAGTTTTTCATCCGGTCGAGTGATCTCCCCTTCAATTTCTGCAAAAGCGCGATTGATCAAACGCAAACTCGCATCTAGTTCTTCCACCGTGGAGATCATAGGGATGGCTATTTTGACATTTTTCCGGTTAATACTGGCTTTAAAAATAGCCCTCAGCTGGACTAAAAATATCTCCGGATGATCCAGTGTCACACGAACCCCACGCCAACCTAAAAAAGGATTATCTTCAACAATTTTAAAATAGGGTAACTGCTTATCTCCACCAATATCCAAGGTCCTAATAGTCACCGGCATACCTTCAAAGCCCTGCATAATAGTGCGGTAAATTTGCACCTGAGTGGCTTCTGATGGAAATTGTTGTTGTTGCATAAAGGGAATTTCAGTCCGATATAAACCAATCCCTTTGGCGCCAGACTGCCGCGCCTTCTCAAAATCGATGGGATGACTAGAATTGACCAAAAGTTCGATTTTAGTGCCATCACGGGTCAAATTAGGTTCATCATGTTCTTTCTCAAGATCCGCCGACAAGGCTTTTTCTTCAGTAATTAGCTTTTCATATTGGCTGATTAATTCCGGATCAGGAGAGATAAAAATTTGACCATTATAAGCATCGACGATCATTTGCTTGCCATCAAGGCGATTGATTTGGCAAGGATCAAGTCCCATAATAGCTGGCAAGCCGAGTGCTTTGGTCAAAATCCCAGCATGTGAGGTAGAAGATCCCTTAAGAGAGACTACTGCGCAAATATTTTCCAAGGGTATTTCCGCTAGCATCGAGGCACTGATGGTTTCCGCTACCAAGATGGTATTTTCTTGTGGTTCAAACAACAGCGTTTCTTTACGCATCAAATTAGCTAACACTCGATTGGCTAGATCTTCAATATCCTGAGCTCTTTCTCGCAAATAGGGATCTTCCATCGAACGGAAAGCCTTTAGATGCTTATTAATCACGGTTTTTAAGGCATAGGGTGCCCAATACCCCGCTTCAATCTGTTCTTCAACCTCTTTTTCAATGCCTGCAGAACCCAATATTTGCTGATAAGCATCAAAAAGTGACAGTTCTTGGTCCGAAATCAGCCCTTTCATGCGGTTAGACATTTTTTCCAGTTGCAAATGGGTTCGCTTAACCGCTTTGTGCAGTTTTTTGATCTCTTTTGGCACATCTTGGATGATACGCTTAGGAATGGAAGACAAGTCAATGGTCGGAAAAACCACCTTAGCTAAGCCAATCGCAACCCCGCTAGAGGCAGGAATACCATTAATACAGCGAATAAGAGGTGGGCTCAGTTCATCTTCAATCAATTGATCGGTTTCATTGTCGGATAAAACGGATGAAATCTGCGCCGCTAGAGTAATTAAAAAGGTTTCTTCATCAATTTCAAAAGGTCTAGCTTCTTTTTGCTGAATAGCAATCACACCTAACACTTTTCGTTGATGAATGATGGGTACGCCAAGGTAGGCCGATAGATCTTCTTCACGAATATCTTCCACATAATGAAAGGCTGGGTGAGAATCCGCAGAATGAAGGTGGATAGGCTCTTCCCGTTGGCCAACAAGCCCAACCAAGCCTTCGTTAAAATCGATTTTGAGGTGGCCGATACTATCAGGGTTAAGCCCCTGTGCGGCCTTAAGGACAAATTGGTTTAGCTGATGATCGGCCAGGAAAATAGAACAAACCTCAACCCCAAGTTCACTACAAACCTTGCTGACGATTAGATCTAAAACCTGCTGCTGGTTATCTGCCAGACTAACTGCTTGGGTAATTCTAGATAATTTACCAAACAATGGGTGACTCCTTGCTACTGCGCTATCGCCTATCACGGCGAGGATGAGCCACCTCTTTCTGTACGCCGCTTTTTAGAGCGGTGGTTCCGGTTGCGCTTTTTCCTTTGCCTTGCTTGTTGTTCAATTACACAAGGCATAAGCTCAACCAACGCCTGACGATACACTTCTCGTTTAAAAGCGATCACCTGACGCAATGGATACCAATAGTTGACCCACATAAAATGGTCAAACTCTGGATGGCCTGTCTCATCAAAATGTATAGCAGATTCATGACTCACTAAACGGAGCATAAACCATTTCTGCTTCTGACCAATGCAAAGGGGCAAGCTGTCTTGTCGGATATAACGATTAGGCAAGCGATACTTTAACCACTCAGTTGTACAGCCTAAAATACGAACATCCTGTTTTGTTAAACCTATCTCTTCGGTGAGCTCCCGGTACATAGCTTGTTCAGCCGACTCGCCGGGATCAACGCCACCTTGAGCAAATTGCCAAGAATTTTGTCCTATGCGTCTGGTCCAGAGCAGATTTCCAAAGTCATTGCACACAATAATGCCGACATTGGATCGAAATCCCTCTGAATCAATCACTTATGATTACCAATTAAATCTTTGTTGACCCAATTCAAACACAGAAAGCGCTTTTCGGCAAATTTCTTTGGAATTAATTTGCCATAACCGATAGAATTTGCCTCTTATTGAATCAATACGACTAAAACCTGCATGATTAATGCACCGCAAACTCAGCAAGAACTGCTACAAAATGCCAACCGCCTTGCAGGTAAAACACTGGTGCATCTTGCGCAGATAATGCATGAAAAGCCACCTCAGGACCTTAAAAAACAAAAAGGTTGGTGCGGACAGTTTATTGAACGCTGTCTAGGCGCCGATGGTGGCAACCTTCCGCAACCCGACTTTTCAACACTGGGAATTGAATTAAAAACGCTACCCATCTCCCCCCATGGGCTAGTGCAAGAATCAACCTACGTCTCAGTGGTTAATTTGAAAGGAGCGCTAGGACAAAACTGGCGTGAAAGTGTGGTCTATCAAAAGCTTAAACAAGTGCTTTGGGTACCCATTGCCCATGTTAAAGGGCAATCTTTATTAGAATCACGGATAGCTACACCTTTTTTCTGGAGCATGGATTCAACCCAAGAAAGGCTTTTACGACAAGACTGGGAAAACGTGATGGACAAAGTTAGCATGGGTGAAATTCATCAAATTTCTGCACGAATGGGCGAAGTGTTGCAGGTCAGACCCAAGGCGGCTCATTCACGAGTGATTACTGAAACCATTAACGAAGATGGCGAAAGTAGCCAAACACTGCCGCGCGGTTTTTATCTTCGAAGTCGCTTTACCCAAAGTTTATTAGATAGGGCGTTAAAGCGATAGGAGTTAATTTTTACCTAAACGGCTCTTTACTTGACGGCCTTTCCACCATTTTTTGCCTTTTTTTCTGGCACCAAAATTGTCTATCCAAACAAGATAAAAGAGACCACTAAAAAACAAGGTTATGCTAGTAAAAACGCCTGAACTGCCGAGCATAAAAGAATAAATAGATAAAGCTAAGGAAAAGACTAAAGCGATTCCAAACTCCTTATCAAGTGGTGGTTTAGCTGAAATATGCGGGCTCTTAGCATAATTCCAACCATATTCAGCACTACAATACCCGCAAGTTATGGCTTCCGCATCTAAAGCGCTTTTACAAAATGGACATTGAATTTGACTCTTTTTAGGAATAGTTGAAGCAAAAGTTGTATTGCTACTAGCCTCTGGTGATTTTACGAGTGGGGCCCCGCATTGAGGACAAGCCTTGGCTAAATCAGATACCTGATTACCACACTCAAAACAGTTAATTAATGCCATTGTTATACTCCTTCTTTTGACTTTATTCTCATTATTTTATCTCTTCGCTTTACTCCTAAACAGAGCACCTAGCGGGCTAATTTATCTTGTAGATAAGTCAGGCAATCTAGACCTTTGATCTACTTTTGCTAGAAATATTACTTGAAGCCCTCACCACCATAAACACAATACCACCTATATTAAGATGTAATATTAACGGCATTTACTTATGAATTCAAGTAGAAGAAATGAGGCAATAGGTTTAAATCCATTTATACCATCTTACAAAGGTGAACAAATACAACTGATTGATGAAAATTGACTGCTAATTTGCAAAACAGAGTCGTTGTAAACCGGAACGGCCGATAACAGTCAATGAATAAAACTCACTGACTTAAATATTACGATATAGCTCGTATTGTCATGCGGTTATTTTGATCAAACTGAATCAGGCTATTTTCCTCGATGGGCGACCAACAGCGAGAACAATCATCGAGCGGTTCTGAAACTACTAATAAATGTGGCGCTTGCTTTTCTTCCTCTAATGAATAGAAAAGTGTTGAGGAGTTTTGCAAAGTGGAATAACGCACCGCCCATAACAACTGGCCGTCACTAAGCCCTAAGGTCATGGATACAGGATTTTTTACCTGATATTTTTGACCAACATCTTCAATCAAAGTAATGGTCTCTCGCACCGCTTTGGCCACATCCTGCTGTAACCCCTTGGTTAACAACAGATAAAAGAGGATTTCTGAATCGGTTGATCCTAATATACAATTGAAATACTGGGCATCTATCTCATGCATGAGGTCTTTTTTTACTCGCCAAAAATCATGGATAATACCGTTATGCACCATCAACCAATTTCTGTGTTGAAAGGGATGGCTATTGGTTTCTTGGATCGGCGTACCCGTCGCGTAACGAACATGAGCCAAGAATAAAGGCGATTGTACGTGCGCCGCTAAACTCTTTAAATTAGCATTATTCCACGCAGGGCGAATACTTTTAAATAAACCCGGTTGCGGTTTTTGGCCGTACCAGCCAACTCCAAAACCATCGCCATTAACCTCATATTGAGTCATATCAGCGGATTTACTCTGCTCGATTAGCGAGTGTTCACTATTGAGCAACCAGTCCTCTAAATAAACCGAGCGCCCCTTGTATGCCATCCAACGACACATGGTATTCTCCTCAAAGACTAATGCTAGTCTTGTTGCTTTTACAGTTAATATTGATCTTTTGACGCGTCTTTAGGCAAGGGTACCAAGGAAGATATCAAAAACCCTGCAACCAATGAAATACCAATCACACCTACCTCAAACGCAGTCGCTAGACCAGCAATGACATCCTTTTCCACTAAAGCCAAAATACTACGATAACCCACGGTGCCGGGGACCAGTATAATGAATCCGGGCATCATAATCATGGCGCCGGGAACATCAAAAAAGTGAGTAACCACTCTTGCCAAAAGCCCAACGCTAATTGCTCCAGCAAAAGCCCCTAAAGATGCGCCAAGGCTTAATGTAGCAAAATGTACCACACTAAATGCGGTCAAAGCGGCTAATAGAAACCAACCCGTATCGCGAATACGTGCGGAAAAAAGTGGCACTAAAGCCAGAGATGCAATAGCGACGGCTAAAAACACACTCCAAGGCGCCACTGGACTAAGGCCCGATTGGTTAATGTGGTAACCAAAACGTGAGGCTAACTCAACCCCCAGAGCGCTACCAAAAGCCAATTGAATAAAGGTGGTTGCAGTGCCTGACAAACGGGCTGTTCCCGAGACCAAATTTTGGGTCGCCAGTTCGGTTAAAGCAATGGTTAGGGATAACCCCGGCAACAGAATAATCAATCCTGAAATGATAACCACTGAGGTAGTCATTTGTAATTGCCAATGATGATCAATCCAAAGCGCCATCCAGGTGGCAACAAAAGCACAAATAGCCGGTAACAGGTGATCGATCATGGGTCGAGTTTTCGATGCTACTGCAATCATTCCTACCACGCCA
The DNA here is from genome assembly GCA_030949565.1 of Enterobacterales bacterium. Taxonomy (GTDB): domain Bacteria; phylum Pseudomonadota; class Gammaproteobacteria; order Enterobacterales; family Kangiellaceae. The sequence goes on along the minus strand of JAUZSK010000060.1, from coordinate 33,244 downwards.
CCAATCAGCGTAGAAACCGCCATTTCATTTAGTCCACCAAAAAATATCCGAGAAATACAACCAGAAACCACCGCAAAAGCAATCACAATCACCCAATAGGGATAATCAGGCTGCACCTTGGCAATTTGCTTCAATAGATTAGCCCCTTGTTCAGCGTTAATCTGCTCTTCGATAACATGCCGTGCAACCTCAGTGGTTTTACGCAGACGATCGAGGTTTATTTCTCCCGGTGCGACACGAATCAGATAGGTTTTTGGTTCATTGTCAGGTGGTAAAATGGTCATACTAATAGATGTCGGTAAGGACATACACTGAATGCCGTAACCCAATGCTTCGGCACAGCCATTCATTGTTTGCTCTAACTCATAGGCAGGTAGGCCATAGGTATGCAAGGCCTTGGCCAAGCGCAATAAAAAACCAATGGGTTTATTACGATCGGGTGCGTTAGGGATTGAATCCAGTGAGCGTTGTTCTGTAATATTGGTATCAGATAACTGCGACATGGCTAGTCTCATTGATTTGGGCGATTTAAAAGCCGGTTATGAAAAAAATTGATGCTTTTAGCGTTAGTTTTTCGCGGATCAGGTACAATTATAAATTCTAACGGATTATTTAACAGGTTATTTTGAAAATAACAGGCCTTACAACCCAATTTATCGCTATTTTAAGCCTCTTTTTCGCTTTTTTATCGGCGCCCTTGCAGGCTGCCAGAGATTCAGTCAGTTTTCAGCATCTTGGCACAGAAGAAGGTTTACCACAAAGCACTATCAATGTTATTTTTCAAGATAGTCAAGGCTTTATGTGGTTTGGAACCTACGGCGGTCTTAGTCGTTTTGATGGCTATCAATTTATTACTTTTAAAAACGATCCTAGTGATCCCAATTCACTGTCAAATAACATTGTTGTCTCCATTATTGAAGATAACCTTGGCTATTTATGGGTTGCGACGGCGCAAAATGGCGTTAATCGTTTTAATCCAAAAACCGGGCAATTTACTCGATTTATTTCAAAAAATGATGACTTCGACAGCCTCAGTCATGCTCAAGTACAAGTCATTCATCAAGATACCAAAGGACGTATTTGGATTGGCACTAATCACGGACTCAATCTATACCTGCCAGATAAACAAGCCTTTGCGCGTTTTTACAATAATCCTCTGGATGCTCAATCCCTTCCACCCGGTTCAATTGTCGATATTGAAGACGATGGTGAAGGCAACCTGTGGGTCGCAAGTAATGAAATGTTAGCTCATTTTAATTTGGAGCAACAAATTTTTACCTATATGCAACAGGGTAAGAGCCCCAACCAGATCAACGATATATTTCTCGATACCGATAAAAGCCTTTGGATAGGTACACGTTATGATGGCCTATTTCACCTTAAAGATATGCGCAAAGGTTTTGAGCATTTTAGTCATAAAAAAGGCGATTCTAACAGTTTAAGTTTTAATGATGTTCGAAATATTTTACGCGTAAAAAATGGCGACCTTTGGATCGCAACCGAAGAAGGCGGCCTTAATGTCAGACGCAAAGGCGATAAAAAATTCTTAAGTTTTAAACGAAATTCCTCCGACGCACACAGCCTCAGTATTAATGATGTCTGGTCGTTGTATCAAGATCGCTCTGGATTAATTTGGATTGGCACTGCCGGTGGTGGTCTTAATACTACGCTTTCATTCGACAACCAATTTTCTCGTTTAACTCATTCGCCTTATCAAAAGAACGGCCTTTCACATGAGTTTGTGTGGGATATTGAAGAAGACTCTCAAGCAAATATCTGGTTCGCCACGCTCAACGGGCTCGACCGATATAACCCAAAAACCGACCAGTTTTCCCACCTTAGTCAATTTATCGACCAGCGTAAACGCGCAATAGGAAACCGAATTCAGTCTTTTGCTTTTGACCAAAAAGGTAATTTGTGGTTTGGCAACCAGCAAGGACAATTGGCGGTCTACTCACTACAAACATCTACCACGCGAACCATTACTCGCAAAGGATTTCCAACAGGCTATGTTAGTTATAATCGAATTCGGATGGTTGAAAGCGACCGCTTTGGTTATATATGGGTTGGGACCGATGATGGTTTACTCAAAATAAATCCCAGCCAGCAAAAAATCATAAAAGACTTCCGCTTTGCAGAGGATGGTAAACTCGGTGAAACGACTGTTCGCACGATGCTGCAAGATCATCAAGGAAATATTTGGTTTGGCACTTGGAATAAAGGATTACAGAAATACGATCCAGAATTTGATCGAATCACTAGTTTTAGAAATAAACCCGGTGACCTTCACTCCCTATCCAATGATACCGTGCGGTCTTTATTTATGGATGCCAAAGGGGCACTTTGGGTAGGAACATTTAACGGATTAAATCTTCTATCGGCCAGTTCAATTGCCAGTGGAAGCAACTATTTTACACGCTACCTTGAAAAAGATGGATTGCCCAACGCTGCTATTTACGGCATCGCGAATGATGCCAATGGTCACCTATGGCTTAGCACCAATAACGGTATTTCCCGGTTTGATCCGCGTCATCAAAAATTTAAAAACTTTTCAACCGAGGATGGATTACCCGCTAATGAATTTAACGGTAATGCGGTCACCCGAGCAAGCGATGGGAAGATCTATTTTGGTAGTGTTAAAGGTGTCGCTGTGGTCTCTGCTACTGAACAGAAACAAACAGATTTTGATTCCCCCCGTGGTCATTACTTCACTTTCAATTTTAGGTAAAAAATATAAACCTGCTGGCGTTCAACTTAATATCCAATCACTGAATCTTGACTATAATAAAAACAATGTGGTTTTTGAGTTCGCCTCACTCGATTTTCGTCATGTTAACCGCAATCGTTTCCGTTATCGTTTACTGCCGGATAATAAGCAATGGCTTGAAGTTTCTAGCCCTAATCAAGCGGCTTTTACTAACCTTGATCCTAAACAATATACTTTTCAGCTTCAAGCAACCAATAGCCATGGCATTTGGTCTGAACAAATATTATCGTTTAAGCTCATTATTTTACCACCACTTTGGATGACATGGTGGGCTTTTGTCATTTATGCTTTACTATTGACTGCGCTACTTTTCTATTTGTTTTATCGGCATAAAAAGACCTTGCGAGAACAACAAACGATTAACCAACACTTGAGGCGCGTCGACCAGTTAAAAGATGAGTTTTTAGCCAACACCTCACATGAATTAAGAACTCCGCTCAATGGTATTATTGGTATCGCTGAGTCATTAAAAGAAGGTAGTGCAGGCCTGCAAAGTGCTAAAACACTAAACGATTTAGGTTTAATCATCGATGGCGGCAAGCGTTTAGCACAACTAATCAATGACATTCTAGATTTCAAAAAGCTAACCCATCATACGCTTGTTTTACAACGTAAAGCGGTTGACCTACACAGTGTTTTAAATGTCGTTGTTAGCCTCCTAAAACCATTAGCTGAACATAAAAATTTAGCGCTAAGAAACCATTTACCAAAAGATTTACCATTAGTTTATGCTGATGAAGATCGATTACAACAAATTTTTCATAATCTTATTGGTAATGCCATTAAGTACACTATTAAAGGCGAAATTAGTATTTCAGCCAGGGTCAACATTAATGAAATCGAAATCTGTGTTGCTGATAGCGGAATCGGAATTAATTCAGCTAATGTCGAGGAAATTTTTATACCTTTTGAGCAATTAGATATTTCAGATAAGGTATCACAAAAAGGCACCGGTCTGGGCCTGTCAGTTACACGTCAATTAATCGAGCAACATGAGGGGCAGATTTGGGTTCAGTCAACTATTGATGTGGGTTCAAAATTCTACTTTACGCTCCCCTGCTGGCTAGAAAACCAGCACGGACAAAGCAAACAGCAATTAGCCGATGAACCAGAATTTTTTCTCAATAGCCACAATGTTGATACTCAGTCAAATCATTCAGAGCCCGTTCAAAAGCCGATTAAAGATGGTAAAAATAATGACACTAGTCAATACAAGGGAAGCATACTAATTGCCGATGATGACCCGATCAATTTGCAAGTGCTGACAGACCTACTGCAAATGAATCAGTACCAAGTCAGTAGCACAAAAGATGGAATAGAAGCAACAGAGTTGGGACTAAAAGAAAAGTTTGACTTAGCCATTTTAGACATCATGATGCCCGGCATGTCAGGCTACCAAGTCACCAAAAAATTACGCCAAAAATATAGCGCAGTTGAATTACCTATTTTACTTTTGTCTGCTAGAAATCAGCCTGGAGATGTTAAGGCCGGTTTTGAAGCTGGAGCCAATGATTATGTAACTAAGCCTATCGAAAGAGAAGTCCTACTCAGTCGAATCCATACCATGTTGCTACTGGGAGGATTAGTTGAAGCTAAGCGACAAAAAGAGCATACCAAAACACTGCAACAGGCTTGCGAAAGATTGGGCAAATATTTCCCAAAACAAATGGTTAACCAAATTATTACCAATGATCAAGATAACCCTCTTGTTGCTCAACGCAAACAAATTACCATTTTATTTGCAGATCTCGCGGGCTTCACCTCCGTTTCCGATCGTTTTGAGCCGGAAGCTATTACTGATATCCTCAATAGCTTTCTCGGTAGAATGGGCGAATTAGTTGAGCAGCATCAGGGGATTTTAAATGAGATTTTAGGTGATGGTTTAGTGGTTCTGTTTGGTGCACTGGATAACATGACCAAGCAGCAGCAAGCGCAAAATGCGGCGAGTCTATCTTTAAAAATGCAGCAAGCAATGACCGAGCTTTCAGAAAAATGGCTCGAAGCCGGGTTTGACCACAGCGTTCAACTACGAATAGGCGTTCATCAAGATTTTGCCACTGTTGGTAATTTTGGTTCCAAAGATATTGTCGCATTCCGCGCCGTCGGTAGCGGGGTTAATTTTGCCGCACGCCTAGAAAGTTATTGTAGTGCCGGTGAGATCACTGTTAGCTATCCTATCTACGCTCAATGTCGCGACCAATTTGAGTTTTCTGAACTGACGGAAGTCTTGCTAAAAGGCTTTAATCATAAGCATCGGGTTTGCCAGCTAGTTGGATTGAAGAAATAGAGTTGAAACAAAAATTTACAACAAATAGACAATTATACCCGTTAATCAGTCAATATTGCGTATAATCATGCTTCAATTGATTTTTGACTAAAAGGTAAACTAATGAGCCAAACTTTCGTTGCTATTTTAATGGGTTCAGATTCTGATTGGCCCTGCATGCAAGCCACACATAAGATTCTTAAAGATTTTGGGATCAAGGTTGAGGTGAAAGTCACCTCGGCTCACCGCACCCCAGCCGCCACCCATGACTACGTTAAAGATGCAGAAACACGTGGCTGTGCCGTATTTATTTGTGCCGCCGGTTTAGCGGCTCATCTAGCAGGCGCTGTCGCCGGACTTACCACGAAACCTGTGATCGGCGTACCAATGGAAGGAGGCCCTTTAAAAGGTCAAGACGCTTTGCTTTCTACCGTTCAAATGCCTGCTGGCGTACCGGTTGCAACTGTCGCTATCGGCAACGCAGGGGCTAAAAATGCCGCCTATCTAGCAGCCCAAATGTTAGCCATCGGCAATACAGAAGTCGCACAAAAGGTTGCCGATGACCGCGCTAACAATGCAAAAATCGTTATGGATAAAGATGCAAAGCTACAAGCTTCTTTGGCTTAAGCCGGTCAAGCATAGAAGGCAACTATGACTAGTCGCTGGAAAATAGTGCAGGCGACGCGTGCTTTAAAGCAAGGTGGGGTTATTATCTACCCTACTGAATCTATATTTGGTATCGGCTGTGACGCCGCCGATTTAGCCGCAGTCAACCGGCTTCTTGATCTAAAGCAGCGCTCTTTTAACAAAGGATTAATTTTATTGGTGAGCGATATTTCACAAATCGAACGCTATATTCAACCATTAACCTCTCAACAATTAGCCCTAATTAATGGGCCGCAGCCAAGAGCAACCACTTGGCTGCTAGCGGCACAAAAGCATGTCTCACCGCTAATCAAAGGACTGCATCCAAAATTAGCGGTTAGAATCACCCGCCACCCAATTGCTAAAGCGCTGTGTCAGCAGTTGGGTAATCCAATTGTTTCCACCAGTTGCAATAAAAGCGGCAAACCAGTTTCAGTAAACGCGGCTTTTTCCAGAAACCACTGGCTACGGCAGGTTGACCATGTTATTGCCGGTGAATGCGGCGGCCAACCCGCATCGCAAATTATTGATTTGGAATCGGGGAAAGTTATTAGGAATTAATGACGGAAGCTAATCATGTTCAATATTTTTAAGTTCAATTTTTTCTTGATCAGCCAGCTTAGCAAGAAACTCTTTTCGTTTGTCGCAGGGCTCATCACAATCACAGAGTTTTTCCAAGCCAAGTTCGGTTAATCCTCCACAACTCCCTTTGATTTTTTTTCGGTGAAAAATATAGCCTATAGCCATCATGGCAACGACTAAAACCATAATTAAAAAAGATAAAATAAATATTTCCATGCGATTAGTCTTCCTTGCCTAGTAAGTGCTTTTTGAATCTATCGCTATAATTCTCCACAAAGTGTTGGTCTTTTTTAATTAATAAATATACAGCCAGCTTGTGTTTTTTAGCAAACTCTAAAGCTTTATCTTTACCCATGACTAATAATGCGGTGGCATAAGCATCAGCAATCATCGTGCTTTTATGCAACACTGTAACTGACACTAGATTGTGCACAATAGGTCTTCCGGTATTGGGGTCAATAGTATGCGAATAACGTATATCATTTTTCTCAAAATAGTTTCGATAATCACCCGAAGTCGCAACACCTAAACCCAATGGTAAAAATATTTTTTGAATAGCTCTTAATTTTTCAATAGGAGATTCAATCGCTAGTCGCCATGATTTGCCAAAAGGATTGATACCCTTAGAAGCTGTTTCACCTCCGATTTCGACTAAATAATTCTCAATCCCTTGCTGCTGTAATAAAATAGCAATTTCATCGACTCCAAAACCTTTTGCGATAGCCGATAAATTGATTGATAATTGAAGGTGTTCTTTTTTAATGCACTGCTCACCTAAAGACAGTTTTTGATAGCCCACTTCAGACAATAGCCTGTCAATTGTTAGTTGAGATGGGATCTGATGGTGGGTAAATTTTCTATCGAACCCCCACTCTTCAATCACAGGATCAAGCGTTATATCAAAAGCGCCGTCAGTCTCCTTGCTAATTCGTAGAGAAGTTTTAACCACTTGAAACGTGTCGCTGGATACCTTTTGGCAATCATTTTTATGGGTTCTATTAAACAGCGATATTTCAGAATTAGGCAGATAAGTCGACATACGACCATTGATTTTCTCAAGCTTTTGATCTATGTACTGTTTTATTGATTCAAGTCGCTGAGGCTCAATTTGTAGCGTTACTTGGTAGCTGGTTCCCATGGTAAGACCATTAAGGCGATGATATTCAACTTGATCCTCGCAAGCCGTTAGCAACAAGGCCAAAAACAAAAAAAAGCCTATTAGAGAGTCGCAGATTCATCGAATTGCCTTTTCATCCTAATTGAAGGTGGTTGCCTGTGAGCATAAAAAGATCACGCGAAAAATCCTTTTATAGCATTTTTTATGGAATTTAACTAATCTATCCGCCGAAATCGTCCAAAAAGATATTATCTCTTTCCACACCAAGATCTTCAAGCATTTTAATCACGGCAGCGTTCATCATCGGAGGTCCACACATATAATATTCACAGTCTTCCGGTGCTTCATGATATTTTAAATATTCTTCTAGCAAAACATTGTGAATAAAGCCGGTATAGCCATTCCAATGATCTTCTGGCATTGGGTCAGACAGTGCCACATGCCATTCAAAATTCTCATTGTCTTTGGCCAATTGGTCATATTCTTCAGCATAAAACATTTCTCGCTTACTGCGAGCGCCGTACCAAAAAGAGATTTTTCGTTTGCTCTTAAGACGTTTAAGTTGGTCAAAAATATGTGAGCGCATCGGAGCCATACCTGCACCGCCGCCGATGAAAACCATCTCGTTATCGCTTTCTTTGGCAAAAAATTCACCATAGGGTCCAGAAATAGTGACCTTATCACCGGGCTTTAGATTAAAAATATAAGAAGACATCTTACCGGCTGGCAAACTCATGTTTCTAGGAGGTGGGGACGCAATTCTTACATTGAGCATGATAATGCCTTCTTCACCGGGATAGTTCGCCATCGAATAAGCCCGAGTAACCGGCTCCTTGACTTCGGAAACCACATCCCAAATTTTAAAATGATCCCAATCTGGATGATATTGTGGGTCAATATCAAACGCTTTATAGCTCAGTTTGTAGGGAGGGCATTCAATTTGAATATATCCGCCTGCACGAAAAGGAACGCTTTCACCTTCTGGCAGTTTCAATTTAAGCTCTTTGATAAAAGTGGCTTTATTATCATTGGAAATGACTTCACACTGCCACTTTTGAACACCGAAAATTTCTTCCGGTAGCTCGATCTCCATATTTTGACGGACATTGACTTGGCAAGATAATCGATAACCTTCACTCGCTTCAAGTTTATTAATATGGCTTTCTTCGGTGGGCAAAATACTACCGCCACCAGATAAAACTTTACACTTACATTGCCCGCAAGTACCGCCACCGCCGCAGGCTGAGGGTACAAAAACGCCGACATCAGCCAGTGCACTTAATAGCTTTCCTCCGGCATTAGTCGTCAGTGATTTTTCATCATCACCATTCACACCAATCCGAACCGGACCACTACTGACCAGCTTTGATTTAGCAAAAAGAATGATTAAAACCAAGGCCAAGATCACCAAGGTAAACATACTGACGCTAATTGCGATTGTTTGAAACATCTTGTCTAATCCTTTTTATTAAAGTTGAACGCCTGAAAAGGACATAAAAGCCAACGCCATGAGTCCAACGGTAATAAAGGTGATGCCTAGACCTCTTAAGCCTTCTGGTACATCACTGTATTTCATTTTCTCTCTGATTCCTGCCAAAGCAACGATGGCAAAAGCCCAACCGACGCCGCTACCGATTCCGTAGACCACTGATTCAGCAAAGTTATAATCACCCTCCACCATAAATAATGTGCCGCCTAAAATCGCACAGTTAACGGTGATCAATGGCAAGAAAATTCCCAGCGCTTGATACAAGGCCGGAAAAAATTTATCTAACACCATTTCCAGTATTTGCACAATGGCCGCAATAACGCCAATATATAAAATTAAACCTAAAAAACTAAGATCGGTATCCGGCATACCGGCCCATGCAAGCGCACCATCTTTTAGTAAATAGGTATACAACAAATTATTAACCGGTACGGTGATTGCTTGCACCACCACCACTGCGACGCCTAATCCAAAGGCTGTCTGAATTTTTTTGGAAACTGCCAAAAAAGTACACATACCCAAGAAAAAGGACAGCGCCATATTTTCGACAAAGACGGAACGTACAAAGATACTGATATAGTGTTCCATTATTGTTGTTCCTCTTTCTGTTCAGGTTTTAACGTTCTAATCACCCAAATCAGTAATCCAATAATAAAAAAAGCGCTAGGTGGCAAAAGTAATAAACCGTTAGTTTGGTACCAGCCACCATTTTGAATGGGATTTAATATAGTGAAACCTAAAATACTGCCGGAACCCAATAGCTCGCGAATAATGGCAACGGTAATCAAGATGGCGGAGTAGCCTAAACCATTGCCGATGCCATCAAAGAAACTCATGATCGGGCCATTTTTCATGGCGTAGGCTTCGGCTCGCCCCATCACAATGCAGTTAGTAATAATGAGCCCAACAAATACTGACATCTGCTTAGCGGTTTCAAATGCGTAGGCTTTTAACAGTTGGTCAACCACGATCACTAAAGAAGCAATCACTGTCATCTGCACAATAATACGGATGCTAGATGGGATCTGATGACGGATTAAACTGATCAGCATATTTGAAAAAGCCGTCACAATGGTCAAAGCAAAAGCCATGACTAACGCCGTTTCAAGCTTGCTAGTTACCGCCAAGGCGCTGCAAACACCTAGCACCTGCAATGCAATAGGATTGTTATCTAAAATCGGTTTTAAAATAACACTTTTTAGCTCTTGCTTATCAATTGCCATGACTTATGCCGCCCCTTTTTGAGCCGCTGTTGAATTAACATCCAGCCTTTTCAAAAATTTTGAAAAACCCTGCTCTCCTAGCCAGTAGTCAATCATTTTTTGTAGACCTCGCGTTGTCATCGATGCACCAGAAAGCGCGTCCACTTGATATTCATTTTTAGCGCCACCTTTAACCAGCGTCAGCGCAGGTTGCCCTTCATCATTCAACAGTTTTTTGCCCGGCCACAGAGCTAACCATCGAGGGTTTTCAACTTCGCCGCCGAGTCCTGGCGTTTCACCTTGTTCGTAAAATTTAAGACCGACAATGGTTTGTTTATCGGCCTTAAGCGCAATAAAACCGTACAAGGTTGAAAATAAGCCTTTGCCATGAATAGGAAGAATAATGGTTTCTATTTGACCTTTATTTTTAACGAGGTAAACGGTAGCAACCTTGGCTCGGCGACCGATTTTAGCTAAATCTTGTTTCGCATCAATCGCAACACTGGCGGCAGGATCTTTAGCAGCTTGTCGCTGATCATAATTTGACGGAATATTATCGGTAACAAATTTCCCACTTTCCAAATCGACCCACCTTCTTTCAATATTAGCAAATGCTTGTTCAATATCGGTGCTTGCAGTCAGCAATTGCGCGGCTATCAAAATATTACGTTTTTTATCCAGCGAAGCATTTTTAAGCTGTTTATCTTTAAGCAATACAGCAGCGCTAGCAACAATAATTGAGCACACCAAGCAAACCGTTAAAGCGACCAATATTGTCCGCACAACACTCTCTTGTTTAGGCCCAGTTGAAGAATCAGTTGGCATAGCGTTTTGCCCTCCGTTTAATATTGGCCTGAACAACCAGATGATCAATTAAAGGTGCAAATAAATTGGCAAATAAGATTGCTAACATCATGCCTTCTGGAAATGCCGGATTAAGTACCCGAATAAAAACGCACATAAAGCCAATTAAAAAACCAAAATATAGCTTTCCTCGATCGGTCATTGCCGCCGATACCGGATCGGTCGCCATAAACATCATGCCAAAGGCAAAACCTCCGGTAACCAGATGCCAATACCAAGGCATGGCAAACATTGGGTTAGTATCGCTACCAATCCAATTGAGTAAATAGGAGGTGGCTAACATTCCAACAAATACACCTACTACAATGCGTAACGCAGCGATTCGCAGGTAAATTAATAAGAAACCACCGATTAAAATCATTAGAGTGGATACTTCTCCAATCGATCCCGGTATGAGGCCATAGAAAGCATCCCACCAATTTTGATCAATGATATAACTTAACTGCCCCTGAGCTGCATTAACTAATGGCGTTGCTCCAGAATACCCGTCCACCACATTCCAAACTTCGCCCGACATATCGCCGGGATATGCGAAAAACAAAAAAGCACGTCCAGCTAACGCCGGATTAAGGAAATTTTTACCGGTTCCGCCAAACACTTCCTTAGCCATCACAACACCAAAACTGATACCGAGCGCAACCTGCCAAAGGGGAATATCAGGTGGTAAAATCAGCGCAAACAAAATAGAGGTTACAAAAAACCCTTCATTGATTCATGGCCACGGATAGAGGCAAACAAGACTTCCCAAAATCCGCCAACAATAAAAGCCGTGGCATAAATGGGAACAAAATAAAGCGCGCCAATAAATAAGGAGCTTGTGATGTCCTTAGAATAACTGGCGCCGACCAAATCCATTACCCAGCCACGCACGCCATCCAAATAAACAGCGCCACCAGCATTCATTGCGTCAATCGTTTGAAAGCCGATGTTATACATACCCCAAAACATGGCCGGGAAAGTACAGGCCCAAACAAAAATCATAATGCGCTTAAGGTCAATACTATCGCGCACATGTGAAGCGCTGCGAGTGACATGCCCTGGAGTGTATAAAATAGTGGTCGCAGCTTCATAGAGGGCATACCACTTTTCATATTTCCCTCCCTTCTCAAAATGGGGTTCTAGGCGGTCAATTGTTTCTCGTAAACTTTTCATTAGCCTTCCTTCTCTATACGAGTTAGAGCGTCGCGCAAAATGGGACCATATTCATATTTCCCTGGGCAAGCAAAAGTACAAAGAGCTAGATCTTCTTCATCAAATTCTAGGCAACCCAGTTGCTGTGCTGTTTCAGTATCACCCACCACCAAAGCTCTTAGCAGTTGAGTGGGCAAAATATCCCAAGGCATGAGTCGCTCAAAACTGCCTATGGGCATAATCGCTCGTTCACTACCATGAGTGGAGGTGGTCATGTCAAAACGTTTTTTACCGGTTAAATGAGAGATAAAAGCGCGTGTCACAGAGAATTTTTCTCGTCCTAGATGAAGCCAGCCAAATAACTCTTTTTCACGCCCTTCTTTGAGAACACTAATCTGGTTATGGTAGCGCCCTAAATAACCACGATGCCCGGTAGCAATATGACCATTAAATACCGAGCCCGAAATAACCCGTCGATCGCTAGTATCGATATCCTCTCCGACCACCGCTCGTAATCGTGAACCCTGTATTAAACGAACTAATCGAGGATTATTCACCACAGGACCAGCCAAAGACACCACTCGTTGACAATTAAGCCGCCCACTCACAAAAAGCTCGCCAATAGCAACCACATCTTGGTAGCCAATGTGCCACACACAGCGTTTTGAATTGACCGGCTTAAGAAAATGAATATGGGTCCCAACATTGCCAGCGGGATGAACACCGCTAAATGATTGGTAATTGGCTACTGGGTTTTTCGGGATAGGAAGATCTTTTGCTGCATCATGGGCCACAAAAACCTCTCCCTCAGTCAAATGTTTAATAATGCTCAATCCATAATTAAACATTGATGCTTTTTCAGGGATAATCACCAGTGGATCGGGCGCTAGCGGATTGGTATCCATCATCGACACAAAAATCGCGTTGGGTTGACTATCGACCGCTGGTATTTTACTGTAGGGGCGAGTGCGAAAAGCGGGCCATAATCCGGATTCAAGTAAATTTTTGACCACATCGTCTCGTTTTAAGCTATCAAGCTCCGATTCGGGGTAACGTTTGAACTCTTTATATTCATTGCCCTCAACCTGAATCACCACCGATAACAGCTTGCGCTTGGCGCCTCGGTTTATATGGGTGATGGTGCCACTTGCCGGAGCTGTAAATATCACTCCTTCATTCTTTTTGTCACTCCAAATAGGGTCGCCACACTTCACTTTATGCCCTATACGAATAATCATTTTGGCTTTAAGATCAAGGTAATCTTCACCCAGTAAAGCAACTTCTGAGACTTCAGCAGCATCCACAATTTGCTGGTCTGGCGAACCAGTTATTGGCAGCGCCAGACCTTTAGTTATTTTTATCATAGATTTATCTTTGTATTCACTGTTTGTTTTATTACCAACAACTATAGTTGAAGACTAATAAAAAAGGGTTATTTCCCAAATATTTTTAGCAATAAACCCTTTTAACTAGCGTTGAATGCGTTAAAACAAATGGCTCTATGCGGCAAATTAATATTTAACTAAATAAGGGGTTACTTATGGTCTATTTACAGCGCCAAAAACAGCCCTTTGAGACGCGCGCATTATAAGAGAATTAATCACTCAATTACTAGTAGAAAACAACAAAAACCGAGGTTTTTTGCTTATTTTCTGACGACTTAAGACTTTTGAGAGATCCACAAATTTATTGATTTTGGCAAGCAATTTTCAAAATATTAGGTTATTATTAATCTGATGGGTCTAATTTGGACTTATTGTCCTCTCTGTTTAAATAAGGTTAAAGGATAGTTCTTATTTTCATCGCACAAAAAATTAAAAAAAGTAATCTTTTGCCAGTGACGATTAACATATGGGCGAACAATCAGATATCGCCTATTAAAATGAGATCCCATTAAACTATGTTTTGGCGTCGCACCATAAAAAATCAATTGCTAATGATCATTCTCTCGATCTGCCTATTGTCTTTAAGCGTCGGTTTTCTAGTGGTCGGCATTAACTATTACGACAACAACAAGCAAAGCATGATCAATGACTACCAAACCCAGGCCCGTTTGCTAGCCGAAAACGCCAAAGGTGCGGTAATACGTAAAAACACCGCCAGTATTATGGATGTGCTCAACAGTATTGTTATGGATGGCAACTCTAGTGCTGCTATCTTTGATGCCATCGGCCAAAAACTAGCGATGCGCGACAATAATGGCAAAAACTACATTAGCGAAGTTGAATTTAAGGCCACCACCGATTACTACTGGGGACCGAGATACCTTCATATTTGGCAGATTATTGGTGAAACGAATCGAATGCGTGGTGTGGTTTATCTAAAAATATCCACAGAGGTGTTTGATCAAAAACTCCGCACCTTTGCCCTATCCAGTTTACTCGTACTATTAGCGCTGTTTGTCATTATTTATATTGTCGCCACCCGCATGCAAAAAAGCATCTCTGAGCGATTAGTTGGATTAGACAATATCAGCCGTAAAGTCAGTCAAAGTGGCAACTATTCAATCCGAGTCCCTCGTTATGGTGACGATGAAATGGTTCGCTTGCTCGATCATTTAACCTAATGCTAGAAACCATTGAAGAAAACCAATTAGAGAGAGATGCCGCCAACGAGGCGCTTCATCTTAACCGCCGTCGCCTAGAACGAGCGGTTAAAGACCTCCAGTATTTGGCAAATTACGACTCATTAACTCAATTACCTAACCGTGCGCTTTGCATGGACCGCATCAAATACGCGCTCAAAAGCGCCGCCCGTACTAAAAGCTTGGTGGCCGTTTTATTTTTAGATCTAGACCATTTTAAAGATGTGAATGATTCCCTTGGTCATGCCGTCGGTGATCAGTTATTAAAAGCTACCAGCCAAAGGCTACAGGAAAAAATACGATCAGAAGACACTTTGGCTCGATTAGGTGGCGATGAGTTTGTCATCATCCTCAACCATATAGCAGAGAGTGATAGTGACAAGGTTATTGATATTGTTGAAAAAATTGTCACCAGTTTTGAACTTCCCTTTAAATTATCCAGTTATGAAGTGAACACCACCGTGAGCATTGGCGTTTGCGTTTATCCCACCGATGGTGGGGATGTTGATTCACTAATGAAGGCCGCCGATGCCGCCATGTATAAGGCCAAAGAAGTTGGCCGAAACACCTATGAATTTTACCAAGCCGATCTCAGTCAGTTAGCTAATCGCCGTCATCAAGTGGTCAACGAATTACGCGGCGCCATAAAAAATCATGAACTTTATTTGGTTTTTCAACCGCAACTCAACCTGGCTACTAATCGCATCATCGGTTCCGAAGTGCTTCTGCGTTGGGAAAACCCGATTCTTGGAAAAGTGAGCCCGGTTGAGTTTATCCCAATTGCTGAAAGCAGTGGTCTGATCAAAGAAATTGGTGACTGGGTACTCGAAAATGCCTGTATGGTCCTTTCAAGTTGCCTGCAAGAACAATTGAAAATACGCTTAGCAGTTAACCTCTCTGCCATGCAGTTTAAGCAGGCTGATTTAGCCTCTCAAATTGCTAATATGTTAAAGGATTATAATATACCACCACAGTGTCTTGAGGTCGAAATTACTGAAAGCATGTTGATGCGGGACGTCAATAAAGCTATCGAAGTTCTTGAAAAAATCAAAGCCATGCAGATCCGAATAGCCATTGATGATTTCGGTACTGGTTATTCGTCGTTATCTTATTTAAGGCGCTTCCCCCTAGACGCCCTCAAAATAGATCAATCTTTTGTCGATGATCTCGTCGTTGATAACGATGATACCGCAATCACTATGGCAATTATCTCTATGGCCAAAAGCCTACGTCTTGAAGTGGTCGCAGAAGGCGTAGAAACCTGGCAGCAATTCAGCTTTCTGCAGCAAAATCACTGTGATGATATTCAAGGTTATCACTTCTCAAAACCATTAAAAGAAGATGAATTCAAAACATTTGTGCGCGAACACCGCATGGATCGGATACTGCCTAAGAAAAATCTGTCCTAAAGCCGCGAAATCAGTTGAATCTAGCGCATCAGTCAGGTAATATTTGCGCCCTTTTGCGTGGGTGTGCTTTAGAGGCTAAATTTTAAAGACTAAAATGAACCAAAATAGACCAAAACTCATAGCAGGCAATTGGAAGATGAATACCAATCGCTCTGAGGCAATATTACTAGCCAGCCATATTGTTGCGTCAACCTCTGGTTCGGATGCTAGAGACATACTCATTTGTGTGCCAAGCATCCATCTGTCTGACGTCAGCAAGCTAATGACTCATAGCCAAGTCAAGTTAGGTGTACAAAATGCCCATTGGCTGGATAGTGGTGCTTATACTGGCGAAATAAGTATGAGTATGCTCAAGGATTATCAAGTGAACACGGTGCTTGTTGGACACTCTGAAAGACGCGATATCTTTGGCGAAAGCGACGAAATAGTGGCGTTAAAGTTTGAAGCCGCTTTAAAATATGAAATAATGCCCATATTATGTGTGGGAGAGAGCCTAGAGCAGCGCGAAGCAGGCGCCACATTGGACGTTTTAACTGCACAATGTGAAGCCGTGGTAAATAAAGTCGGTATTCAGGCTTTTGCTAATGCGGTGGTGGCTTACGAGCCCATTTGGGCGATAGGGACGGGTAAAACGGCCTCACCAGAGCAAGCACAAGAGGTTCATCAAGCATTGCGAGCTTGGTTTGCGCAGCAAGACAAACAAATCGCAGAAAATTTACAAATTTTATACGGTGGCAGCATGAATGCCAGCAATGCCGAGCGTTTGCTCGAGCAAGCTGACATAGACGGCGGCCTTATCGGTGGCGCATCACTAAAAGCCGAAGAATTTTTACACATCGTTTCCGCAGCAGGATAATAAAATGCAAGAAATCATCTTAATCGTTTATTTGGTCGTCGCCATCGCATTGGTCGGCATTATTCTTATTCAACAGGGTAAAGGTGCCGAAATGGGTGCTTCCTTTGGTGCCGGTGGTGCAAATACTGTATTCGGTGCAGCCGGGTCGGGTAACGCACTCACTAAAGCCACCACCATCTTAGCCATTTTATTTTTTGGCATTGCACTGAGCATTAGCTATTTAAACTCAGAGCCTAAAATCATCAAAGATGAAATTTTTGACGCGGAACCCGTAGCGGCCAAAACTGATGTTAATTCAGAATTACCACCAGCGGATGTCGCCACAGATTCACTTGAAGCTGCGCCTCCTGCAGATGCTACTTCTGATACAATTGAATCTACTGAGCCAGCAGCCGTTGAAACGGATAGCGCCAAGCAAACTGACCAGGCCACAACGAAAGAACAAATCCAAGAATCAAAGAAAGACGGCGGCAACCAATAACCTGGCTAACGCAACAACAGAACTTGCGGATGTGGCGGAATTGGTAGACGCGCCATCTTGAGGGGGTGGTAGCCTATGGCTGTGTGGGTTCAAGTCCCACCATCCGCACCACTACTAGGTTCAGTAAGAACCAATAAAAGCCGGAACACCCTTAATAAGGCTTTCCGGCTTTTTTATGTCTGGTAAAATCTAATAATGTTTTGTGATACCTGATTGTTTTAGTAGTACCTTAAGTAGTACCAGACGAATAGTGTTAAAGTTGGTACTACTAAAATGACCAGTAGTAGCCGACATTCCGCACCCAGTTTTAGGAATAAATCTGCTGATAAATATCTCCTAGGCAGTTAATAATCGTCTGGTGTCTAGGCTGTAAATTAACCACATGTCGTTCGCTATCATCAATGGTCAAGACATGAATTCCCTGAAAACAAAAGAACACCCAACGAGCGGTGGGGCGTTGGCTGGGCTTCTTCTTCATGTCAGGAAAATACACTTTTTTGTTTTTAACTCTTCTCTGATCTTATGCTCCAATGCCGCATAAATCATCAAGCAGCAAGTCATGATCATTAATAACGCTTCAATTCGCTCTGGCTTTTTAGGTAAAGTGATGAGGTTAAAAGTCGGGGCTTTTTAAGAAACGAAAGCCTTTTTCAACACTTTGTTGCGATTTGTAAAGGCTCAACATTTTGTTCATAGTGAGTGTTTTTGAGCAGTCATTCGTGGCAAGAATAAACAGACCTTTTGGGCGAGTAATGTTGCTCTTTTTTGTAAGTCACAAGCCAGATCCCCGCTGATCTGGTAATCTATTCGAATGGGCGTTTGCTCGCGTTTGGGGCGACCGCTATTTTTTATACACATCGATACTGATGATCGCTGAGTTATGAACCGTGATCATGTTTTGTTGTTTTTCCCAGTCGTTTAACGCTTTGTTTGCATCGGTGGTGCAGGCAAAACGTTGCTGGCAGAGTTTTTAAAAGCTTTGATTGATTGCTCGGTGGTTTTTAGTATTTTTTGTCGAGTGTTTTTTGCTCTCGTTTAGTGGCTTGTTCACTGCGAATGAGTAGCCAGCGTTGTTGAACTCCGCCATAATCTGAGTCAAACCATTTGCCGCTGTAGCCTTCGCTGATCGGTTCGAATGTGGCGGGATCATGTTCGGCAATTAACTGTTTTGGCTTAGGTGATCTTTTGTGGCACACGGGTGATAAACAATTGTTTTTGTTGCTCTAACGATTGAATGGTTTCTGCCACATAAAGGGCTGCGTCTGCAATAAAGTATCGACTTTTCTGAGCGGCTTTTAGGCTTTTAATATGTGATTTAACGATTTTTTGAAGCCCTCTGCATCATTAACATTACCGCTGGCAGCTTGCATATAAACCGGAATACCCGCTTGATTTTCAGTGATCAAATTGAGCACCACTTGGTTAAGCTCAGGACGATGATCGCGGCTATAGCCTCGGACAAGTTTGATAGCATTGATCTCTGAGCCGTCGGTATGATATTGACCGTCTACATGTAAGCTAGTGGAGTCAAGATTAACCCCTCGCAAAGGTAAGCCGAGGTAAGTGACGACTTTCTCCGACAATCCCTGATAGAGTTTTGATACACCGGTTTCATAGAGCTGATCAAGACAACGTCCAAGCGCATCATCATTAATATGCTCAGCCTTGATCCCCTTTCTAATCAACCGCTCAACCGGTTTTTCTGCAAAATATTCGGGATACATATGCAGTGTTCGACCAACAAATCCCAAGCCATTTAACAGCATAGAAACGACCAATTCTCCGCAAGAGATATTGCGGTATTCGCTTTGATTAGGATGAGCTTGATCGAAGAATTGGGCAACCCTAACTCTTTGCACATACCAGCGACGAGACCTAAATGATCGAGTCCTTTTGTTGAATAAGACGTTGACATAGTGTTTCCGACGTTCAAAAGAAACAATAGATCAAATCAAGCAGGCTGTGTCAATAACTATTTGATTTAATTGGCATTATATCGCAAATCGAGATCCTTTAAGGGTATTTTTGATGGGACTTATTCGATTAACTAGGTGCGGAATGACAGGTAGTAGACAGGAAACTTTGAGATGTCTCGCATACGAATTCAAGTCAAATTTTCACAATAATTAGAGAAAGATTAATTAATCATAAACATCTTTACGGTGAGCGGCACGCAAAACTAAAACAACTAATCTGTGATCTTCAATATTACAAACGAGGCGATAATTCCGAATGCGATAGCGCCATAGTCCCGCCAGATTGCGAGACAGAGGCTTACCAAATCGACGGGGATCTTCATCAGTGGCTATTCGTTCTCGAAGATATTTTAGAATTTCATTCTGTGCTTGTTTGTCGAGTTTACGAAGCTCTTTAAGCGCTGCATCGTCAAACTCAATGAGCCACGTCAAGTTCTTGCTCCACCTCGTCTAGAGTCCAGCGTTTGCCTGGATTTTCAATACGATCAATGGCCAAATACTTATCTTCCATCTCGGCCAAATGTTTAAGGATGGCTTCCTTGGCATAAAAAGTTTTAGTGCGGCCTGTTTTAGCGGCCAAAAAAGAAAGCCTGTTCTCAATCTCTTCTGATAATCGAATAGCTAGCATGATAAACACTCTATGATATACATGTATTATACGTATATCATAGCATAATTATTAAAAGAATGTTAGGTGGCATTATTTACGTTAACTCGCATTTCAACACTAGGGTATATCATCATTTTAGAGCCTGTAACAAACCAATAGTAGACAGCCAGAAAACCAAGAAAACTGAGTAAAACCGAGCTTTATTTAGCTTGCTAATAAAAAGAAACTATCAAAACAGTCGGTATTTCTGGTAGATATTTAGGGTTTTCAGTGTAACCTACTGATTTATGGGCAAAAAATAGCCTATTAGCGGCTGGAGTTGGGTATTTTTGAGGTTTATATTCGGTTTTTGGCTGCTAAATTGTCAATTTTCGACAGGTTTTAAAGCCCTTCAGCCATTTTTTCTTCATTACCTCAGCTTATTGCTGTAAAAGTAGCAATTTTCAAACCAAATAACCCTGATGAGTGCCAAAGTGTTGCACTTGACCGAGCCATTGATGGGATTGAAGGTTTAGGATTTGATGTGATTGGGCATCTTTGCTTTATCCACCCCACAAAGAAAAGTCCGCCTAACACAGCTACTTATAAGATGGTAATAGCCTGTGTTTCACTATCGATTAATTCGCTGCGTTTTATTGCCATACTTATTCCTTGAAAAATAACCTAGAGCATAATCGTAACCTGAATCACCTATTATTTATGCAGGCAATTTCTGAAATCCTTGTGAGACATTGACCATTGTCTTTGTAGGAGATTTGCCAGATAGTGAGTGTCTAGTATTGTTCTTCGTAGCATATCAATATTGGAGAGACGATTGGGGTGAGAGATCATGAGCAAACTCCTTTTGTTAGAACAATAGTTAACCTACCAGCGGTTGTAGATTACTCTCACTAGGCAACGACATCAAGCTTGGACTTGCTGGACTGCTAGGGTCAGATCTTTCGTCGCGCATTACAATCGCTGATTTCATGTTCTAAGTGCAACAGATCTCAATTTAATAAATAGCTTTAGATTATAAAGTAAACGACACCTCTTAGCCTAAAAACGTTAGCGGTTATTGTCATACTGAGTCGATGTTCTTACTCTATAACCGTTATCATGCTTAATCTGATTACTCACTATACTATTTCAATCATCTCTGGCTTGCGTAAGAACACCATGGCTAAAACAATTGCTACCAGCGGAAAAATCACCAGTGTTGCAAATGAAAATATTATTGATACTTCCATAATGCCCATAATTAAATTAATGATTGCAAAAGCATTTATTAGACTCGAAAGATTATCTCGCTGGCGCAGTAAAATAATAGCCAACAATATATCAACTACACCGTAAATAATAATGCTTAGTATTAGTAACCAAGTGGTTAGTCCATTAACTAAATCTTCGCCCAACCACGGTGTGGCTAGTTCAAGCAAAAAAGTACCTAGATAGAAAATTACAGTGATCACTAGGATTGAAATTAAAGCGATATCGGCACCCTTAAAATCGTGTTGGTCATGCAGCAGTTGCATAAAGCCATAATAGAGATAGAAAGAAAGCGTTCCCACCGCTAATAAAATAAAACTAGACACCACCGATGGTGAATGGCTAAAACTACCGGTAAAACTGAATTGATCCAGATTAACAACAACAATCCAATACAAGGGATATAAAATAGCCACCCCTATTGCGGCTATTGCTGGTAATAAATAATCATTATTTTTCATAAGATGCTCCCATTTAACATTCTCTTATTGCTGCTCATTGATGTACTCTAAAATGTCCCCTGGCTGACAGTCCAAAACGCCGCATATTTTTGATAAAGTCGCAAAACGAATACCTTTAACCTTGCCTGTTTTAAGTAGCGACAGATTGGTCATCGAAATCCCGACACGTTCAGAAAGTTCCGTAAGGGATACCTTTTTCTTGGCCATTTGTACATCAATATTGATTTGTATGCTCATGCCTATAACAGTAGCAGTTTATTTTATGTTAAACAAGTAATTATTTATGTTATACATAAAATACGTTTCGTATTAGATAAAATTTAACTGATAATGAGTGGCTCAGGGTGTAACTGAGTAGAAAAATGCAAAAGGATAAGGAGTCTACAGAAAAGATTGAGAAAAATGCTTTAAGTTTTACACTCTAAAGCATTAAGGATCTTGCAAGGCTTGAAGTCTCTTTGGCGCCAGGATCTATCACTAGATCCGGCTTGTCATAGTTAAAAACAAAACAGCGGTGAATGCTTTAATAACAGAAGAGTTTATAAATTAGCAGTAAAAGCTGCCTCTAAACGCTGCACAAAAACCTCGGCTTCTTCAAAACCAATAGCTCTTAAGCGGTGATCTTCAAATCCATTTTTATCAAATAATAAAATGCTCGGCAGACCTTTGACTGAAAAATGTTTCATCAACGCTTTATCTTGTTCATCATTAGCTGTCACATCGGCTTGAATTAAAATAGTATTTGAAAGAGTTGCTATGACCATTGGATGTGAGAAAACCTTTTCTTCAAATTCATAACAAGCGGTACAGCTTTCGGCGAAAAAATCAAACATCACATTTTGTCCGCTGGCTTTAGCCGCCATTAACTGTCGCTCTACATCAGCAATGGTTTTAACTCTGATAAAATGACTGGTATCGACTTGCATGGATGCCTTACTTGCGTTGCCCTGTGATAGACTGAGCCCTTTAAGAGGCTTTAATAAATCGTGGTTTCCCATTCCCGCACCAATCAAAAGCAATAAGCCATAAGCAAAAATAACTAAGCCAATCCCTTTCCAAAATTTCGCCGCGTTAGTTTGCACCACTGACAAGGCCCCCATATAGGTTGCGGTGACAATCAATAGCAGCGACCATAAGGTCATATTAAGCATATCAGGGATCAGGTGCTTTGAAATGTATAGCGCCATAGCAATCATTGCTACACCAAAGGCAGCTTTCACGGCATTCATCCAACCGCCGGCTTTGGGTAATAGTTTACCGCCACCCACACCGACAAGTAATAACGGGATTCCCATACCGATTGCCAGCGAGTAGAGCGCTACACCGCCAATGAGCATATCCTTTGTTGTCGCGATATACAGTAAGATTCCTGCCACCGGAACAGTCACGCAAGGTGAAACAACTAAGGCTGATAAAGCACCCATGATCGCAGCGCCCACTAGCGTACCGCCTTTCTGATCATTGGATAGGTTAGATAATTTATTACGCATTCCAGCCGGCAATTGTAGTTCATAAAAACCAAACATTGACAAAGAAAGTGCTAAGAACATTAAGGCGGCAGGTATTACAAAATAAGGCGATTGAAAGCTATTAGAATTAATATCTAATCCAAAAATTTGACTGGCGCCACCAACCAACAAACCTAATCCGGCAAAAGGAATTGCCATCGCTTGTGTATAGGTTAGAGATAGCGCAAAGGATCGCCCAGTGGTCACCTTTTTGCCTTGACCAACAATAATGGAAGACAAAATGGGCACCATCGGCAATACGCAAGGTGTAAAAGCAAGACCAATACCAATTAAAACCATGGTTATCACGATTTCAAAGAGACTTTTATTGGCTAATAGATTGGAAACTTTTTCTTGTTCTGGAACGAAAGTTGAAGTTTTAGTCTCTTGTTTGGCAGGAGTTTCTTTTGCTTGCGTAGCAAATAAGGGCCTCGCGGGCGCTTCGGAAGAGCTGGCAAAGGGATTGGACTGACTTGAAAGTAGTTCACCGATAGCTTTTGGAGTAATAATTTGAGCGTTACGAATTTCAAAGGTTTTTTCTTCCGGCGGATAGCAAAGCCCCGCATCGGCACAGCCTTGATATTCAAAGATAAAGTCAAAACTCTTGTCACTGCTATCCTGATAAACAAAGGGCACACTAATTTCTATCGTGTGATAATAAACCTCCACATCGCCTAGGTATTGATCATGTTTTTTCTTACCATCAGGTATATAAGGCTTGCCCAGCGTTGCTCCCTTAGCGTCAAAAGCAAATCGGCTGCGGTACAAATAATAATTATCGGCAATTTTCACCTTGACGATAATTTGATCATCTAATAAATCAGTGGAAAGGATAAAGGCTTCATCAACATCTAAGAATTCGGAATCATTTCCAAACAGAGACGAAGAAATCGCCTCTTCGGCTGACACTATTGGTGATTGAAGCAGAGTAATCCATAACAACAAACTAAAATAGATGAATTTTTTCATTTAATTTCTCAGTAAAAATAAGTATGACTTTAAAACAAGCCGATTTAACAGATTAATAAAAGATTAACCACGATGTCTTAGCAGCAATGTAGTTTAAAATTGGACTAACCGCGTTAATAAAAGTTGCACCTTTAGTCACCAAAATAAGTGATCTAGTCCGGTAAACTAGCTTATAGCGATGGCTTACTCAACTACTTTGCTAGAAGCTGTCGCAAAATGAATGCCAGAAGATCCATCTGCTAGTGCAATTGATAGTGCGTCACGACTTTTTTCTAGCCATTTATGGGCATTATCCTTGGTTGCTAATTCTGAAACACCGATACTGACGCTAAGGTGTTTATCTTCATTCCTTAATGAGAAAGGCAACTTTGCAAACTGCTGTTGAACATCTTTTAGTATCTCCAACCAATCAGGATGTTGTCCTGAAGTTAAAATAACTGCCAGTCTACCACGACTTAAATGGCCGATTATATCGGTTTTACGCAGCCTTTGACGCAAAAGACCCGCTAAATGTTGGATCGCATTGTTCAGAAAAGAATAATTAGCGTCGGATGAGAAATTTTCTGAATCATCCAAATGAACAATAGCCAGCGCAATTGTACTCGCACTGCGGGTCATTCGGGCAGTTTCAACCGCTATCATTTGCATAAATTGTGGGCTGTAAAGTAGGTTAGTGTCAGGATTAACCTCAATCTGTGGGCTTAAATCCCTAAATCGCTGTGTGTAGAGTTCAGTCATAAACATCAACTGCTCTTTTTCTACGGGTTTAACAATAAATGCCGTACCACCTGACATCAACGCCTGATTCTGCTTGCGCATATTCTCTTCCGCTGACAGAAAAATAATGGGCAAATGTGCATAACGCGGCATTTGTCGGATCATTTTGGTCAGTTCAACTCCCGAAGAGCCTGGCATCTGCATATCCATCAATACAGTTTCCGGATCAAACCCTCGTAACGCTTCTAACAATACGTCCGGATCATTGACCACTAGCACATCAAAAGGTCCCTTCATTAACACTTTTTCATAATATCGAGCCTGAGCTTTTGAATCTTCCATGACCAAGATACGTCGATGTGTATCGATATGTAAATCATGTAGCCGTTCGATTTGCTCACAAAGTGAAGCAACTGATACCGGTGTTATGATAAAACCTGTACCACCATTACGAATCGCCTTAGCCCTATTCTTTTGATTATCCTCATCCGCAATAAAAATAAGTGGAATACCATTTTCTTCAACAACATCATCTGGTTGGACATCTTTATCCTCAACCAAATCTAATCCCGCAACAATAATACTATCGCTATCTTCACTGACTAATTTTATCGCCGCTGGTAAATCTTTAACGATAGCTGTATCAATACCCAGCGACGCAAAGGGCTTGCAAAATTCCTCATTCACCTCGGGTGTGTTTTCCACAAAAATTAATTGCCCCTTGTCTCCGTATGAGGCAAAAGGAGGCGTACCACCCTGCTCTTCGATCACCTTTTCAAGATCTGATCCTGTGTTCTTTGGAGGCTCCAGCACTGCCGGTTTTTCAGACTGGGGTTTAACACCCAGCTGTATTTTTTCGCAGTGAGTTAAAAGCCGTCGACCTAAGCGTCTTAAAAGTGGATATTGAGACTCTAAAGAATCAAAGTTCTTCGAAAGCTGTGACACCAATTGGTTAAGCAACGAGCGGTCGAGTCATAGCCTTGCGTTAAGCAAACTTCACGCGTTTTAGTGACTTGGGAAAGCAGTGCTTTTATTCTGAGTTCATCGACTTTTTGCTCAATCATATCGTCGATTAAACGAGCGAATTGCTTGAGCTTTATGGGGGTTCGCCGTAAAAACTGGCGCTGTACTGCATGAGTAATTTGATGCTCACTTTGCTGTGTTTTGCTCATTTTTTTACTGTCCAACTATCAAACCAATTATTCGGAAAATCCTAGACCAAAGCAGGTAAACCGCTCAAAAACACAATTTGTAACCTTTACTTGAAGCGCTAGAGTCTATTTAAGCGCCTTATCGCTTGAAAAGCGCTAACTAAAACGCCATTATAGTTCAAGCACCGCAGTCATAAGTGTGAATCCTCTTGCAGAAAATAGATGATGCACAGCATTCGATCGGCTTTAACCCATTTATCTGAGAAATCTCATGTTTCGAATCCTTTTACTACTTTTTATTTTAGTCCCTATTGTGGAAATTGCGGTATTTATTCAAGTGGGGGAGCAATTAGGGCTGGGTTTAACATTGGTTATTGTCTTTGTTACTGCTATTTTAGGTGTGAACCTACTCAAACAACAAGGTTTTAAGGCTTGGCATGATATTCAACTCAGCATTCAATCGGGACGAGTTCCAGCCATTGAAATGGCCTCAGCTGCGCAACTTCTGTTTGCGGGAGGCTTGTTATTAACACCAGGCTTCGTCACTGATAGTATCGGTTTTTTGCTGATGATACCCAAAGTTAGAGAGCTCCTTTCAGTCCGGTTTATTGCATTAAAAACAACCAGTAACAGCCACTTTTATCAAGCTGAAGCCAGTCGACAAGGTTATCCTCAAAGCCAAGATTCGATTTCTGGGCGCACCGTTGAAGGTGAGTTTGAAGATAAAAGCTCATCCCCCGAGTGACATTAATAGGTTCATTACCATGAAATATTTGCATGCTATGATTCGTACCAACTGCCCCCAGCAATCCATTGATTTTTATTGTCAGGGATTGGGCTTAAACTTGATCCGAGAGAAAAAGGTAGAAGCAGGGCGATTCACCCTCTATTTTATCGGTGAAAATGCCACTGCGCCGCTCATCGAACTAACCTATAACTGGGATGAGAAGCCCTATACTGGCGGCGATCAATTCGGGCACTTAGCCTTTGAAGTAGACGATATATACCAGCTTTGTCACCACTTACAATCCACTGGCGTGACAATATTAAGGCCCCCAAAAGATGGTCGAATGGCCTTTGTTAAAGATCCTAACAATATCTCTATTGAACTTCTGCAGGCCGGTGAAGCACTGCAACCTGCGCAACCTTGGCTAGACATGCCTAGTGTTGGAAGCTGGTAAGCCATGCAAAAAACTCAAAAATGGTGCAACTCGGCCTTCTAAATAGTTAAAAATACTATTGACTTAGCTTCTCAAAACCTCAAGACAGGGGTATAATCCGCGCCATTATTAGCCCGTCGTAATCACTGAACTGTTTGTTATACGACCAGCGTTAGGAAGCCAATCATGGGTCAAAAAACACCGTTTTATCAGTGCCACCTCGATGCTGAGGCCAAAATTGTTGATTTTGGCGGCTGGGATATGCCGCTTCATTATGGCTCTCAAATGGAAGAGCATCATGCCGTTCGCCAAGACGCAGGAATGTTTGATGTCTCTCATATGACCTTAGTGGAAGTCAAAGGGATTGAAGCCAAAAACTATCTAAGATACCTGTTAGCTAATGATGTCGATAAACTGACCGAAAAAGGCAAAGCCTTGTATAGCGGTATGCTCAATGAACAAGGTGGCGTGATCGATGATTTAATTGTATATTATTTATCTGATAACGACTATCGAGTGGTTGTTAATGCTTCCACTAGAGACAAAGACCTCGCCTGGATGCAAAAAATTGGCAGCAACTTTAAGGTTAGCGTCAGCCATAACACCGACTATGCCATGCTCGCTGTGCAAGGTCCAAATGCCATTAGTAAAACTAATCAGATTTTGTCACAAGTTCAACAACAAGCAGTGGTAGGTTTAGGTGTGTTTTTTGCGGTAGAAAGCGAAGGTCTTTTTATTGCACGAACTGGATACACCGGTGAACAAGGTTATGAAATCATGGTGCCGGCAGCGCAAGCCGCTGAATTTTGGCATCAATTGCTTAAAAACCATGTAAGGCCCTGTGGTTTAGGTTCAAGAGATACCTTAAGGTTAGAAGCAGGTATGAACCTTTACGGTAATGAAATGGACGAAAACACGTCACCATTAGAAGCTAATATGGCATGGACCATTGCCTGGCAGCCCGCCGAACGGGATTTTATTGGTAAAAGCGCTCTTTTGCAACAAAAAGAGCAAGGCGTGAAACAAAAACTGGTGGGTCTAGTGCTACAAGGGCGCGGCGTGATCCGATCACACATGAAAGTGATACTAGATGCCGATACTGATCAACAAAATGCTGATAATATCGGTGAAGTGACCAGCGGAACCATGTCTCCGACTCTCAAGCAAAGTATCGCCATTGCCCGAGTGCCTAAAAGCATTGGTGAAAAAGCCATGGTAGAGATCCGCGGTAAACTGGCTGAAGTTAAGGTGGTCAAGCCTTCTTTTGTTCGCAACGGCCAAGCTTTGGTGTAAAATAGACACATTCAAATTTAAATTGTTGATTAATTGAAAACGCAAATAGCACAATTAAACGGGGAGAGCTAATGAGTAACGTTCCAAGTGATTTAAAATATATCAGTTCCCATGAGTGGATTAGAGAAGAAGATGACGGCAGCGTCACCATTGGTATTACCGATCACGCACAAGAGCTATTAGGTGATGTGGTATTTATCGAGCTTCCTGATATTGACAGTGAAGTAGCATTAGAAGATGAAATCGCCGTCGTTGAATCGGTTAAAGCCGCCTCCGATATATACGCTCCGCTCTCAGGAACTATTATTGCAGTCAATGAAGATCTGGTCGATACACCGGAAATTGTCAATTCATCACCCTACGATGACGGTTGGATGTTTAAAATGCAACCGTCCGAACCATCAGAACTTGAAGGCTTGCTTGATGCAGAGTCCTATCAAAATGAGATTGATGACTAATTTTTAAAACTATTTTGGCAAAAGTAAAATTAACCTAAGTACCAAGCCTCAAATCTATTTGGGGCTTTTTATTTTAACGAGTGGGCTTAGTCTATTGTTAAAACTAGTCAGTTTATACACCCATTAATCGCCATTAAACCACTGCTTGCATCGATTATTAGTGCAACCATAGAATCAGCTAGACATTGAGATCAACCATGACACAAAATTTACTGCAGCTACAAAACCCACAAGAGTTCAGCCAACGCCACATCGGACCTAATCTCGACGATCGACAAGCCATGCTGGCTGAATTGGGGCTAAAATCGCTCGATGATCTGATCAGCCAGACCATTCCGAATAAAATAAGGTTAACTGCTGATCTTAAGTTACCTACAGCACGCAGTGAACAACAAGCGCTAGACGATATACGTGCAATGGCCGATAAAAACCAACTCTGTGATAACTACATTGGTATGGGCTACTACCCCTGTATCACCCCTAGCGTCATACTACGCAATGTACTTGAAAATCCCGGTTGGTATACAGCTTATACACCATACCAACCAGAAATAGCCCAAGGTCGGTTAGAGGCTATCATTAGCTTTCAACAGATGACCATGGACTTAACGGCTATGGAATTGGCAAGTGCATCGCTTTTAGACGAAGCAACTGCCGCTGCGGAAGCTATGGCGATGGCTAAACGAGTATCTAAAAATAAAAAAATCTAATCAATTTTTTGTTGATCAAAATGCCTTTGCTCAAACCATTGATGTGATCAAAACCCGCGCCAAAACCTATGGATTTGATCTGATCATTGGCGATCCTCAACAGGCCAATCAACACGACGTTTTTGGTGCCTTTATTCAATACACTGACCGCTTTGGCGAGGTTCGTGATTTGGCGCCGATAATTCAAGGCTTGGCCCAAAATAAAGCCATTGTAGTGGTCGCCGCAGATATAATGAGCCTCGTATTATTGACTCCCCCCGGTGAGTTAGGCGCAGATATCGTGCTAGGATCAAGCCAACGTTTCGGCGTCCCCATGGGCTTTGGAGGGCCGCATGCTGCTTTTTTTTGCTACTCGAGATAAATTCAAACGTTCTATACCAGGGCGCATCATTGGTGTCTCCGTGGATACTCAACAACGCCCTGCATTGCGTATGGCGATGCAAACTCGCGAGCAGCATATTCGTCGTGAGAAAGCCACCTCTAATATTTGTACGGCGCAGGTATTGTTAGCCAATATTGCCGCTTTTTACGCTATTTATCATGGTCCAGAAGGATTAACTCGGATCGCAAACAGGATCCATCGTTATACTTCAATGTTAGCTAGAATATTGACCGATAAAGGCATTAAAATTCATAACCAAAGCTATTTTGATACCCTAACTTTTGACTGTGGCGACCAGTGTGATGACATAATGGCAAGAAAAGCTGAAGCCAACATTAATATTCGAATTGATGGCAATGGACGACTCGGTGTCTCGCTGGATGAAACAGTAACAGAACAAGCCCTACAGGCCCTAGTCAGTGTTATTACCGGAGATGACCAATCTATCGATTTTGCTATGCTAGATAAACAGCTTGAAAGTAACTTGGGCTTTGATGCGGCTTTAAAGCGACAATCAGCGGTACTTAATCATCCAGTATTTAATCAGTATCACAGTGAAACTCAAATGTTGCGCTACTTAAAATCCCTTGAAAATAAAGATCTATCCCTCACTCACGCTATGATTGCATTGGGTAGTTGTACCATGAAACTCAATGCAAGTTCAGAGATGATGCCTATTACTTGGCCAGAATTTGCCAATATTCATCCTTTTGCACCTAATTCACAAACCAAGGGCTACCAAGCACTAATTGAAGATCTAGAACAATGGTTAGCACAAGTGACAGGCTACGACGCCGTTTCTATGCAACCTAACTCCGGTGCGCAGGGTGAATATGCCGGCCTTCTAGCAATCCGCGCTTATCACGAGTCGCAAAACCAAGGGCATCGTAATATTTGCTTAATTCCCAGCTCCGCCCACGGCACCAACCCAGCCAGCGCTCAAATGGCGAATATGAAAGTCGTGATCATTAATTGTGATAATCAAGGCAATGTGGATTTTGAGCATCTTAAACAACAGGTAGAAGCAGTGTCGGATAATCTTTCCTGCTTGATGATTACCTATCCATCGACCCATGGTGTATTTGAAGAATCAATCATGGATATTTGCGATCTCATCCACCAACATGGCGGACAGGTTTATATGGATGGCGCCAATATGAATGCCCAAGTGGGATTGACCTCACCCGGGATCATGGGCTCTGACGTTTCCCACCTCAATCTGCATAAAACCTTTGCTATTCCGCATGGTGGTGGCGGTCCAGGCGTTGGTCCGATTGGCGTTAAAGCTCATTTAAAAGCCTTTTTTACCTAATCACAGTGTAGCAAAAATAGCCAATACCCAAGCCAGCAATGGCGCAGTTTCAGCAGCACCCTATGGTAGCGCAGGCGTGTTACCGATCACTTGGATGTATTTAGCAATGCTTGGCCGTGAAGGTGCGACTTTATCCACCCAAACCGCGCTCTTAAGCGCAAACTACCTTACCAAAAAACTGAGCGAACATTATCCAATCCTTTATCGTGGGCGTAACGACAAGGTCGCGCATGAGTGTATTCTCGACTTAAGACCTATAAAGGCCGATACAGGTATTACCGAAGTTGATTTTGCTAAACGTCTAATGGATTATGGCTTTCATGCGCCGACCATGTCTTTTCCAGTGGCTGGGACCTTTATGATTGAACCCACTGAAAGTGAGCCACTCAGTGAGCTTGACCGCTTTATTGATGCCTTGATTGCAATTAAGCGAGAAACTAAAAAGGTTAAATCTGGGCAATGGCCAGCGGATAACAACCCGTTGGTTAATGCCCCCCATACACAGCGTGATCTAATCAACTGGGATAGACCCTACAGCATTGAACAGGGTTTATTTCCGACCAAAAGTGCGCTTGATAGCAAATTTTGGCCTAGTGTTAACCGAATTGACGATGTTTATGGCGATAGAAACCTTAATTGTGGCTGCCCGTCACCGGAAGAATATCGCTAAATAATCGACTAAGGCTACCTTATCGGTAGCTTTTTCATCACAGGGATGAAATTTTTATCCATTGTGGTATATTAGGTCACCTAGAATTGGATTTCAGCGGTAGGTGATTTATCCTCGCACAGCTCAACCAAAGTTATAAGGATGTCCGGCAAGCAAGTCGAGACTTTTGTTCCAATCTGACTGCAGACGACATGCAGATCCAGTCAATGACCGATACGTCACCTGTTAAATGGCACTTAGCGCATACCAGCTGGGCCTTCGAGACCTTTATCCTTAAACCCTACTTAGCCCATTATCGCCCCTTTGATGCATTATTTGAATATCTGTTTAACTCCTACTATAACGCCATAGGTGAGCAATATCCACGGGCACAAAGAGGTTGTTTAAGCCGCCCCTCTATCAATCAAGTTGTTGCTTATCGACAGTATGTTGATGCAGCCATGCAACAATTATTTGAGCAGTGTAAAGGTAAAGACGCGAGTGGTATTAGCCCACTCATTCGGCTACTGATCAACCACGAACAACAGCATCAAGAATTAATGGTGACCGATCTAAAACACGGCTTTTATCTCAATCCAAGTTTTCCGGCAGTTTTTGATCAAACCCCGATCGACCATGCTAATAAGACCATGTCTTGGATCGAGTTTTCCGCAGGCAACTATCCGATAGGCCATCAAAATGAAAGCTTTTACTTTGACAATGAAGCTCCACCACATCAAGTTTATTTACAGCCCTTTAAGTTTGCCTCTCGCTTAGTCACCAATGGCGAATATTTGCAATTTATACAGGCAGGCGGCTATCAATCACCTCAGTTTTGGCTATCTGAAGCTTGGCAAAAAATAAAACAAAGCAACACTAGCGCGCCACTTTATTGGTTAAAAAAAGACAATCGGTGGTATCACTACACGCTTGCCGGACTGTTGCCGATAGATTGGGAGCAACCGGTAAGCCATATTAGCTATTTTGAGGCCAATGCCTATGCGGCTAGTCAAAATATGCGCTTAGCCACCGAGCAAGAATGGGAAACTGCCGCTCGTTCTATCCAGGAAAATCCCAATTCTAAAATTGAACAAATATTTAACTGCTTATGGCAATGGACCACAAGTGCCTACTGTGCCTACCCTGGGTTTAAAGCCGCTGAGGGCGCCATTGGTGAATATAATGGTAAGTTTATGGTCAATCAATATGTCCTACGTGGCGGTTCAAAGCACACGCCATCAGATCAT
>JAUZSK010000059.1 GCA_030949565.1 Enterobacterales bacterium | reverse complement strand
TGGCTTTGATACAGGGCGACTGGATCGACTGCACGTTCGACCGCCTTACTGAGACAAGTAACGTTAGTCACCATCGGGTTGGTCCGATTCTGTGTGGAATTTTTTTTCATTGCGCGAGAGTTTTTCCGGCGGCTTGAATAAAGGGTTTTAGACCACGCATTAGATTTTTAAAGCCTTCTTCATTCAATGACTGTTTGCCGTCTGATAGAGCAATCTCAGGTTCGTAGTGAACTTCCACAATGATACCATCAGCACCGCAGGCAGCAGCGGCACGGGACATAGGGCTAATTAACTCCCGGATACCGGTAGCATGTGAAGGATCAACGATCACCGGTAAATGGCTTTTATTCTTAATATAGGCCACAGCGCCCAAATCCAACGTATTTCTTAGCGCTTTTTCAAAGGTTCGAATGCCGCGTTCACAGATAATAATATTCTTATTGCCTGCACTGTAGATGTATTCCGCAGCCAATAGCAGTTCTTCGATAGTGGCCGACATACCTCGTTTTAAAATAACGGTTTTCTGGGTTTGTCCGATAGCCTTCAACAATCCATAGTTTTGCATATTACGCGCACCGACTTGAAAAGCATCCACGTAATCATGCATCAGGTTCACATGGTTGGGATCAATAATTTCAGAAACACAGGGCAACCCGACTTGATCAGCTGCCGTGCGCATAAGTTCTAATCCTTGTTTTTCCAGACCTTGAAAGCTGTATGGTGAGGTCCGAGGTTTAAAAGCGCCACCTCTAAGACCGGTAGCGCCGTATTGTTTGACTATGGCCGCCGTTTTTTCCATTTGTAGGGAATTTTCTATGGCGCAGGGTCCGGCGATTACAGCAAAGGTTCCATCGCCAATCCGATGTTGACCGAAGGGAACTTGAAGTATCATGTGCTTGCATTTCTCCGGCTTCAACTTGTTTGTAACTGGCTAATATCGGTTTAACGCTCTCTACAAAGGGCATAGCGGCAATATTGAGTCCCGCTAAGCCTCTTTCATCACCTAATGCGCCTAATACGATACGCTCCACGCCAGGCATATAGAGTGGCTTTAATCCTGCGGACTCAATTTTCCCCAGTATTTTTTGCGCATCCTGTTCTGTCGCTTCTCTGGTTAGTACAATAATCATGTTATTTCCTTTATCTAATTCTAGTCTGTAGGTATTTAATCGGCTTTAAGCTTAAAATCTTATTAGCCAAGCAATTAGCAAAAAAAAACCCGTTAGAAGTTGCCTAACGGGTTTTTTAATTATCTTAATGGGAAATCAGTTTAAATTGAACTGATTACCACGCAATAACGCCCGTTGAGTGATTTGCCACCAACGGGTTCAAACGATGTTACTGGTTTTTTGTTTGTTTTGAGTCATGAGCTAACTTTATCCTTTTAGTTTTTACTCTGTCAAGGCTATTTTCACTTTAGCACTAAATCTTCTATTAGGTGACCATCAAATTTTGAAGATATTTTAAAAAAACCACGCAACTTTCTGAATTTTGACTATATTTATAAGATGAATTTTGTTGGTTTGCTACCAAATTGGGTATAAACAAGGACTAAAATACCACTGAATCCTTATTTTTCTATGGATAGAGACCTTTGCACGATACGTATGACAAGTAAAAATCACTAAAAATCTAGTAATAGAGAATAGGATAAAATGACTGTGAGTTTAGATGAAAAACAACTAGCTAATGACAGTGAAGACGCGGTTTTACAATGGGTAACCTTTCGTCTTGCGAATGAAACTTATGGCATTAATGTGATGCAAGTGCAGGAGGTTTTACGCTATAGCGATATTGCTCCCGTTCCTGGTGCGCCGACCTATGTTTTAGGTATCATCAATTTACGTGGTAACGTGGTAACGGTCATCGACACCTGTCAAAGGTTTGGATTAGCGCCAATTGAGCTTACCGACAATACCCGAGTGATCGTTATTGAGACTAATCAGCAGGTGATTGGTATTTTGGTCGATGCGGTGGCAGAAGTAGTTTATCTAAAACGTTCAGATATTGATTCAACGCCCAATGTAGGCAATGAAGAGTCGGCTAAGTTTATTCAAGGCGTTACTCACAGAGAAGGCGAATTATTAATTTTAGTTGACCTCAATAAGCTTCTCGGCGAAGATGAATGGAACGAACTGGACTTCTTAGATACTTAACTTTGCTTATTGAATGACGCTTAAGCCATTTAATTATTTGTTTTTAATCATTAATATGGTTTACAGTCGAGATCTTACTTCCTCAAATACAGCCAATTTAAGAGCGGTAAAGGAACACTAACATGGCACAATGGTTTTCGGGATTTGAAATCAATACAAGCTATTTGATTCTGATGAATATCTTTTTGTTCGTCGGGGGCGTGCTATTTGCGATTAGATTGCTTGGCAAATTGCGTAAACTTAATGCTCAGCTGGTTCAATTGCAAAATGAAGTAAGAGCTATCAACAGCGGTAATTTAGTAATGGGTCGCAAAATAAGCCAGTTTGCCGAGGAAATTGCTAACGTTGAACTCGAGCCCGCTAATACAACCTCAGATGTGAGCGAAAAAACCTACAAACAAGCAGGCTTACTGCTTGAAAGAGGGGCAACCATTGAAGAGGTGGTTGAAACCTGTGAAATTGCACCCGCTGAAGCCGAATTACTGGCGGTTATGCGCCACTCTAAACCCTCGTAAACCACTGATTTATTAAAAACATAGTTTCTCTGCCATTAATCTACCCCGCGAAACGACCCCCTTTATTAAACTAATGTAACAATCTTGTCGCTGCCATGTAACAATTAGCTATTGCAAATGGTCAATAATTGTTTATAGTCCCACATTCAATAAGGATTGAAAGCGAGATAAAATGCAACCAATTGAAATTACCGATCTAAACATCGCGAGACAATTAATCCCTCTGTTTTGCGGAATTAAGCGAGGCATCGAAAAAGAAAGCTTAAGAATTCGTCCCGATGGTTACTTATCCAAAAAAACACACCCTGAAGCTTTAGGTGCAACGCTGACCAACCCCTATATCACCACCGATTATTCAGAAGCCTTGCCAGAGTTTATAACGCAAGCCACCGATGTTCGCAATCGTCCGCTACAAGAACTCTATGAACTACATCAATTTTGCTATCAATATATGGACGATGAGCTTTTGTGGGGCGCCAGTATGCCGTGTGTTATGGAGCAAGAGAAAGATATCCCTATCGCACGCTACGGTCATTCTAACAGTGCCAAAATGAAAGAGATATATCGCATTGGATTAGGCCATCGATATGGTCGTTTCATGCAGACCATTGCCGGTGTCCATTACAACTTTTCGTTACCCCAAGAGCTTTGGATAAAGCTGCACCAAATTGAAAGGTCGAAACTTCTCGCTGCAGGATTTTATTTCTGAAAAATATATGGGTTTGATTAGAAATTATCAGCGATATTCTTGGTTGATACCCTTATTTTACGGTGCATCCCCAGCTCTTTGTGAAACCTTTATTCAGGGCAAAAACATTGACCTGTAGAACTAGTGCCAGGGACTCGTTATGGTCCCTATGCAACATCTTTAAGAATGAGTGACCTAGGTTATCAAAACAAGGTTCAAAGCCAGTTAAACGTTGGTTACAACAGCCTAGACGCCTATAATTCTGCTTTAGATAAGGCAATCCGCACTGAAGATCCCTATTACAAGCGGCTTGGTGTTATCAAAAATGGTGAATATCAACAGCTCAACGCGAATATCCTACAGATTGAAAATGAGTTTTACGGTAATATTCGTCCTAAACGCGTGTCAACCTCCGGTGAAAGACCCAGTGTCGCGCTTAAACAACAGGGTATTGAATATATCGAAGTGAGAGCTCTGGATATTAATCCCTTTTCTCCCATCGGTATTGATTCTTCCCAAATTGCCTTCTTGGACAGTTTTTTACTGTGTAGTTTATTTGCAAAATCAGATCCCATTAGTGCTAGAGAAAAGGGTGAAAATATCGCTAATTTCGATCGCGTGGTGTTGCAAGGGCGTCATCCAGAAGTTTCCTTAACCTGTCAAAATACCTGTGAGTCACTAGTTGACGTGGCTAGAAATATTTTATCTAAAATAACCCCCTTTGCAGAAATGCTGGATCAGGCCTATGCAATTGATGACCATTGTGCCGTGTTAAAGCAACTCGACGGACAGTTGTCAGATCTCGATACGACCTTTTCTGGACGAATAGTGAAACAAATAGAGGCCAATCAAGAGGGATTTTTCCCTTTTGCCTACCAGCTCTCAGAAAAACATAAAAAAGAATTTCTAGCCAATCCGTTAACCGATGAACGCTTAGCCTACTATCAGAAGGTTGCAAAAGAATCTCATTTGAAAAAGCAGCAAATGGAAGACGATGACACTATTAGTTTTGAAGAGTTTCTTGCTAGTTATTATCAATAGCAGGTTTTTCTCGGTTTATCGATAACTTTAATACTAGGATTAATTATGACTGAAATAAAAATACGTAGCGCTGTAGAAGCCGATTGCGATTTAATACTCTCCTTAATTCAGGGCTTGGCAGATTATGAAAAAATGTCCGATGATGTAGTGGCCACGGTTGATGATTTAAAGGCAACTTTGTTTAAACAACAGCAAGCCGAAGTTTTTATTGGTGAGCTAAATGGTGAGCCAGTTGGATTTGCTTTATTTTTCCATAGCTACTCAACCTTTTTGGGTAAGCGAGGACTTTATCTAGAAGATCTTTTTATTATTCCGGAAGCTCGCGGAAAAGGCGTAGGTAAAGCCTTGTTGGTACATTTAGCTAAAATAGCCTTAGACCGTGATTGCGCCCGATTCGAATGGTCAGTACTCGATTGGAATCAACCTGCAATAGATTTTTACCGAAGTATTGGCGCGGTCGGAATGGAAGAGTGGACAGTGCAAAGAGTGGATGGCGATGCCTTGCAAAAATTGGCTAAGCTTTAACTCTTTAACCTTTTAATTTTTCTAAATATGAGCGATAAAAAAGGTGCCTTTAGGCACCTTTTTTGATTGAGTCGTCTGACTTAATGTTCAGACGGTTTTTCTAAATTAGGTAGATCCTTTTGTGAATGATGAATGATGATCTTCTTTTCATACATGATATGAGTAATAGGATCGAGTGCATAATAAACCATCACGAGGCCCGTTAGAGACATGGTAATTGTATAGGGCAATGCCATTACAACCATACGCATATAAGATAATCTAACCAGTGGCGCTAAAGTGGAAGTCAGTAAAAATAAGAATGCTGCTTGACCGTTAGGCGTGGCAACACTCGGTATATTGGTGCCGGTATTGATAGCAACCGCTAGCTCATCAAAGACATCTCGAGTTATTGTTCCATTTGTCAGTGCCTCTGCTATTTCACGGATATAAACTGAAGCAACAAAAACATTATCGCTGATTGCTGAAAGTACACCGTTAGCAATATAAAACATTCCGATCTGATGTTGCCCTTCCATTTCCAGGACATAGTCAATGACCGGTTTAAATAGTTGCTGATCGCCTATCATAGCGACGATGGCAAAAAATACGGCTAATAAAGCTGTAAAAGGTAATGCTTCTTCAAAGGCCTTACCCAGTTGATGCTCTTCAATGATCCCGGTTAGCGATGTAATAAGGACAATAACAGCTAAACCAATTAAACCCACTTCGGCCCATTGATTGAGCAGGCCGAGAACTAAAAATACGCCAACTAAACCTTGCACGATGAGTTCGGCTACATCAGCACTGGATCTCGCTTCATCCTTTTGCTTAGCATCCTCCTCAATGATAGACCTGACATTATCGGGTAATTTAGCACCGTAACCAAAGGTTTTAGTGATTTCTAGTAATGCGCAGGTTGCAAGGCCAACAAATAACACAGGTATTGTAACTGGCGACATGCGGAGGAAAAACTCAGTGAAATTCCAATGAGCCACATTAGCGATCACTAAATTTTGTGGTTCACCCACCATAGTACAGACACCACCTAGTGCGGTACCGACAGCTGCATGCATTAAGAGCGATCTTAAAAATGCACGAAATTCATGTAAATCTTCACGATGAGAAGACTGTACATGGTCGTCACTCGAATGATCGTGATCATGGCTTGAATTTCGGCCCGATGCGACCTTATGGTAGACCCCGTAGAAGCCGGTTACAACGGCAATTACCACCGCGGTGACAGTTAAAGCGTCTAAGAAAGCAGATAATAACGCCGCCATTGATGAAAAAAGTAGTGATAAGGCAATTTTTGAACGAACGTTGAGCAATACTTTTGTGAAAGCAAACAGTAGCAGCTTTTGCATAAAGTAAATACCGGCCACCATAAAGATTAATAGCAATATGACTTCAAGATTATGACCAATTTCAACCCCTAAATGATGTGGCGTGGTTAAGCCCATTAGCATCACTTCAATAGCGATTAAGCCACCCGGTTGCAAAGGGTAACATTTTAGCGCCATGGCCAAAGTGAAGATGAATTGGATGACAATAA
Organism: Enterobacterales bacterium; assembly: GCA_030949565.1. Classification (GTDB taxonomy): domain Bacteria; phylum Pseudomonadota; class Gammaproteobacteria; order Enterobacterales; family Kangiellaceae. Next base: position 13,729 of record JAUZSK010000059.1, on the reverse strand, counting down.
ACCAGCCAACGATAAAGGGATCTAGGGCGAGAAGTAGCAATGGGTTTAGGACTAAAAAGGCAATAATTGTCTTTTTATACCAATCCGGGGCATTGCCCAGGAAGTTGTGCAGTAAAGCCTGCGGTAAAGAGCGTTCCATAGTGGATCCTTTTCGTATTATTTAATAATGGTTAATCGGGATAACTGAAAGTATAGCAGAGCTACTATATCACAGCCATTTTTATGAAAATTAACTAAATTGTTGAACTAATTGGAAATTTTAGACTTAAAAGGTTTAATTTTCAAATTCTTTAGAGAAAAATAAACAAATTTCGTGAATTAAGATTTAAATTGATTATCTCAATACAGGGCAACCGCATACTTTGTACTAATTTTGACCAAAAATTAGTTCAGAGCGAAATTTATCACTCCATCCTGCCTGCTTCAATTTACCTCTCATACTATTTTTTGAGGGTGTAGTTTCGTTAAGTTCAAAGCAAATCGTCGGATAACAGCAACATTTTCAGCCCCGTCACCATTTCGGATCCGACAGTCATCTTCTTTAAACGTCACATCAAGGATCCAATGGGTGCTTTCCACTCCCCAATGACTGCGAATGGCTTTACCTATTCTTTCCACATCCGGCGCCAAAGAACTAATGTAATACAAGGTTTCTTGCTGCACCACTTCACCTTTAATATGTCGCTCTCGCTCAACCTCAATAACCGTTTGAATATTGGACCAATTACTCGCCTCACTAATCCATTCATTCACTCTGAGTTGCCTATATTTCCTAACTTCAATGCGACCATGACCACTATCAACTTCCTCAAACTCTTCAATAAACTCAGGTGTTTCTCTTTTGATTTTATGGAAATAACCGGCAATTTCATGACGTAATTTCTTATGGTTCAATTTGACACAAAGCACATAGTCCGCTTTCTTTTCAACAATAGTATTGACGATTTTTTCTGTGTATTCATCGCATCGGCGCTTATCAACGCACCTTTGATATTCAGCACATTGAGCATGTCAATAACCGAAGCATTTTCATTTTTTTACCCGTCGATTTTAATTGAGCAAGAACCAATCCTTGTGAGCGACTCCAAGCGGTAATACTGTGTAATGCGGTTTGCCTATCTCCATCAAATGAACGGCGTAATGTTTTCCATCAAGCGCTATTTGTTCTTGCCCCTTATCGACCCTCACTTCATTAACCCAATTAATAAATGCCTGGTTTAATTGTGCAGGCTCGATTGCCCTTATGATCCGAGCAATGGTGTCATCGACCGGTATTCCGTTTTTAAAGTCTCTATATTGTCTTAGCCAATCGAGCTTGTTATCGCCAAACTCTTTAATGTCCTTCCAGCCTTCTGCACCTGATAATACAGCACTTACCGTTAAAAATAGCACATCTAAAAGGTCATGTTTAACGTTAATATTCGTTCGTGGATCTTCTATTGAAGTAAAATGGTCTATAAATGTCATAGCAGTATCTCCTCGTGGTTGATACTGATCTGATCACCAATTTACCTAAAAGTTCAATAAAGTACGATCTTGCCCTGTATCTCAATAAAGGAATCCCTTAAAAACAGCTATCTAAAGTGGTAAATATCAGCATCTCCACCACTAGTCTGATATAATTGATCGTATTAAAGCAACAATACCTAAAAACAAAAAAGAGTTAGCCATCTTTGTCGAACAGGGATAAATATGACCAATTTAATTACAGCGCGCAGTCCAGCTGCTTTTGCCGAAGAATATATCGTTGATTCTATTTGGAATGGTAAGTTTTCTCCAGGGACTATTTTACCGGCTGAAAGGGAACTTTCTGAGCTTATCGGTGTAACACGCACGACCTTACGAGAAGTCCTCCAAAGGCTGGCTAGAGATGGTTGGCTGACTATTCAGCACGGTAAACCCACTAAGGTTAATAACATCTGGGAAACCGGTGGATTACATATTCTCGAAACTATTACCCGACTTGACGATGAAGGCTCGCTAACTCTGGCTGATCAGCTACTCGATGTAAGAACCCAATTTGGTGGTATCTTTTTTCGCTTCGCGATGAAGGAAAATGCGACAAAAATGAGTCAAATTTTCGCCGAAGTGGTTCATCTTGAGAATTCGGCCAAGGCTTACATTGATTTTGACTGGCAAGTACAACATGAGTGTGCTTATTTATCCGGTAATCCTGTATATACTCTGATGCTAAATGGTTTTAAGAATATATACTACCGAATAGGTCATTTCTATTTTGCGCATCAAAAACACCGGGATTTAGCGGTGCAGCATTACCAAAATTTAAGCCAAATTGTTTTAACCCACGATATTGAACAATTGAGCGAGGCAATTTGGAACTATGGTCGAGAAAGTGGCTCGCTTTGGATGTCAATCCGTCAAAATTTAAAGTCGCTGAAAGAAATAGAGTAATCCAATCCGATAATTTCAAAATTGCCGCCGCCTTCGTAGAGATTAGCTCTAGTCCTAGGCCTGAATATCCCGTAAAATACAAGCCGTCTAGGTTTTTCTTGTTTTTTATAGCAAAACTTGGCGATTTTCAAATCGCTATGATAAATGTTATAGCTATTTCTAGGTTAAATAAAGTCGATTTTAGGGTTAAATAAAAAACGATTTAGAAGTTTGTTCTAATGAACTACACACGAGGTGATTTTTGGAATATTTAGTAGAATACGGCGTTTTTCTGGCTGAGACCGTGACCATCGTCATTGCAATCGTTCTTATTATTGGATCGATTGCTAGCATGGGGAGTAAAAATAAAAAACAAACGGAAGGACATATTGAAATCACTAATATGAGTGAAGACCTTTCTGAAATTAAAGAGGGTATGCTCGAAGAAGTGTTATCTGAAGAAGAGTACAAGCTTCTAAAGAAAGAGAAAAAACAACAAGAGAAAAGCAAGCAAAAGGAACAGAAACAGCGCCTTAAAGCGCAAAAGGCTCGATTGAAAGCACAAAAGAAAGCCGTCAAATCGGTAACTTCGCCAGATAAACAAACTAGCGAAGATGTGGAAAAAACGGTTGAAACTTCAGATGCTACTGAAGATTCATCAGATCAAGCGCCCAATCCAGAAGAAAAAGGTCGGCTGTTTGTGATCAATTTTGATGGCGATATAGAAGCCAGTGAAGTTGAAAACCTTAGAGAAGAAATTACGGCCATTGTTTCCATCGCCGATGAAAAAGATGAAGTCCTGCTGCGTTTAGAAAGTCCGGGCGGCTTAGTTCATGCTTATGGTCTTGCTGCATCACAACTGAGCCGAATTAAAGCTGCCAATCTTAAATTAACCATCGCTGTTGATCAGGTGGCGGCGTCTGGTGGCTACATGATGGCCTGTGTTGCAGACAAAATTATTGCAGCGCCTTTTGCTATTTTAGGTTCGATTGGTGTGGTTGCTGAACTACCGAACTTCCATCGTTTACTCAAACATAATAAAGTCGATTACGAACAACATACTGCGGGTGAGTACAAGAGAACCATCACCATGTTTTCAGAAAACACTGAGGCTGCTCGTAAAAAATTCAAACAAGAACTAGAAGAAACACATGATCTTTTTAAGCAGTTTATCGAACAGAATCGACCCGCATTAGACATTGCTAAAGTGGCTACTGGTGAACATTGGTATGGTACACAAGCGTTAACGCTGGGTCTTATTGATGAAATTCAAACCAGTGATGACTATATTGTGTCTCGTGCCGAAGAGACTGAAATTTTTGAAATAGAATACCATGTGAAAAAGCCTCTAGCGGAAAGATTAACCTTCTCGGTTCATTCTGCCATTGAAAAAGGCTTTTTATCAGTCTGGAAAAAGAATATTGAGTCAGGATTATTCAAGTAGCGGAACACTATAAAATTTTGTTAATTGATGGTGGCTCGATTAATTTTGTTTGAGGATGAAAAATGGACAGCTCTTTTTGGATCAATAAATGGCAGGCCGGTGAGATAGGGTTTCATTTACCACAGGTGCATCCTCTATTAGAAAAATATAGCCAGCAGATTTTTGGGCAAGGGCAAAAGGTGTTTGTACCTCTTTGCGGAAAAACCATTGATATGCGTTATCTGTCTGATCAAGGGCATTCAGTTTTAGGTGTTGAGCTTTGCGAAATTGCTGCACAGTCCTTCTTTGAAGAACAATTTCAGCAAAGCGTTGAAGCAGAATCAATATCAGACGATTTTGATGCCTATGTTTTGCATGATATTAAAATTATCGTGGGTGATTTTTTTAAGTTGCCGCAACCGCTTGAAGGATTTAATGTGATTTATGATCGCGCAGCCCTGATAGCGCTTCCTTCGGATATACGCCAACGCTACGTCGAAAATTTAAAGCAGCTTTGTCCGACCGCTAATATGATTCTTATCACTCTGAGACTATGAACAATCGGTTATGAATGGACCGCCTTTTTCTGTTGATGAAAGTCAGGTCAATGAATTATTTGCCTTTGCTAAAATACAAAAACTCTATCAACACGACGTGATTGACAATGAACCTCGATTTAAATCTAAAGGTTTAAAATATTTTAATCAAACCCTTTACCATATTAGTTGGTAGCGACCAATGAGCCATCCGACGCAAAGTAGGGATATTTCATTGACCAAAATAAGTCATTTATGGTCTGTTTTTAATGCCTCGTTTCTATCCAGACTTCGATTGTTTCAGCCTTTCTTTTTTTTAGTTTTATTGGCTTTAATTAGGGCTTCGGCTTTGAGTGCTGAAAATATTCCTAGGCCAGTGAGGCAAATGCCACAAGCCGTATCCAATAATGCTGTTGCTGCGTTAAAAATCGATGACCATTATGTGCTTTATTCATTTAATGGTTTGTCAGCTACCAAAACATTTCAAGCGGTCCATCATCGCTCCTTTTCTTTTAATCTGGCTAATGAGCAATCTAAAGAAATTACCTCGCTGCCCGTGACAAAAGGACGGCTAGCTAGTGTCGCAGTGAGTCTTAATCATCAAATTTATGTGATAGGCGGTTACAGCGTCGCAGACGATGGCCATGAAATTTCCACCGATGAAATTTATCGCTATGATCCCAAAAACGACCGATATTATTTGGAAACTCGTATACCGGTTGCGGTGGATGATAGTTTGGCATTAGTTTATCAAGGGCGTTACATCTATTTAATCAGTGGTTGGAGTCAAGATGATAATGTTTCCCTCGTTCAGGTATACGATACACAGAGAAAGCGCTGGTTTAATGCCACACCTTTTCCTGGTCCTGCTGTTTTTGGACACGCTGGGGGGGTTGTTGCTAATCAGTTGATTGTAGTGGATGGCGTTAAAATCATTCCAGCAAGCACTAAAAACGGTATTGAAATTAGGCGTCAATTTGTGATGTCTGAACAAAGTTGGCAAGGCACCATTGACCCCAACCAGCCCTCAAAAATCATCTGGTTTAGTCTACCCCAGCATCCAGGCCCCGCGCTCTATCGTATGGCATCTGCTGGCATTGAATCGCTGGGTCTAGTTCTTTTTGCTGGCGGTAGTGACAATCCTTACAATTATAATGGCGTTGGATATGATGGCCAGCCAAGTGAAGCCTCCAGCCGAGTTTTTAGTTATCATTTTTTACAAAAAAAATGGCAGCAACAAACCGATTTAGCGCAGGCAAGTATGGACCACCGTGGACTTGCATTATCAGATAAATCAGCTTTTATTATTGGTGGAATGGGAGAAAAGCAATTGACATTAAAAACGATTCAGACCATTCCTTTTTCAAAATTAAAAACTCTGCAAACTAAAGGAAATAATCTGCAATGACTGAAACTCGTCCCTATGCTAGTTGGACCTCAAGTTTAAGCGCTGATATTTTAGCCAAAGCATCAAATCGTCTCGGCCATCTATGTATTGACCAGTCAGATATCTATTGGCTTGAATCAAGGGCTAGTGAAAAAGGTCGCAATGTGCTTATCCGATGTGACGCGAAGGGTGAAATCCATCAAGTGCTTCCTGCAGCGGTTAGTGTGAGATCAAAAGTTCATGAATATGGTAGTGGTGATTTCTTGGTAGAACAAGGTATAGTCTATTTTGTTAGCGCGAAAGATCAAGCGGTTTACTCATTTGATGGGGCTCTGACGCAATTGACTCAAATTCTACCGGACAGGGAGCAGCGTTTCGCTGATTTTCGACTTTCTAGCGACAAACGATACCTGCTTTGTATTCGAGAAACCCATGGTCAATCAGAGGTTGTTAATCAGTTAGTTTCGATTGATTTAGAGACGCTCCAATTCAAATCAAATCACTCAGAATCAGCTAAAGATAATCAGCTAAACTTTTGTGATATTCATATTTTACATTCAGGTTTTGATTTTTATACTAGCCCGCGCTTAACGCCGTTGGGTAATCGAATATGTTGGACCTGTTGGAACCAACCGGATATGCCTTGGGATGCGGCAGAATTATGGGTAGCTGATTTTGCAGATGGAAATATCAGTGCTGAGCATCGAGTTTGTGGCGGCCATTTAGAACAGGATCAACTAGAATCTATTTATCAACCTGAGTGGAGTCAAGATGGTGTTTTACACTATATTTCTGATAAAAGTGGCTGGGGAAATATCTACTCTTGCCGCGATGGCTTATTAAATGCACTGACACCCATTGATCGTGATTTCTCTATTCCGCAGTGGATACTGGCGTCATCAACCTATACCATTCAGCACGACAATATTTACGCAATCTATACGGAGCAGGGCATACAGCAGCTGTGTCATATCGACGTGAGCAGTGGACAAATAGAGCCGATAAAGCTGCCTTTTAATTATTTCTCTGAGTATTTACTCTATTCAGACGGACACCTTATTTCGCGCGGCGAGCCCCCAATCAGAAGAAGCGGTTTATAAATTTAATATTAAAACCGGTCAGTTAACGCAGCTTTCCGAAATTAAACAATCGCCTTTGGCGCTGGAAGAAATCAGTTGTGCACAAACGATTGGGTTTGACTCTGCAAACGAACGCAAGTGCCAAGCCTTCTATTATCCACCCAAAAATAGTCGCTATCAGGCAGAGCAACAGCAACAGCCACCATTAATTGTAATGAGTCACGGTGGTCCAACTGCCATGACTAATAATTCACTCAATTTTGCCATTCAGTTTTGGACTCATAGAGGCTTTGCAGTGGTTGATGTCAACTATGCTGGCAGTAGCGGCTTTGGAAAAAAATATCGCAATCTACTTAACGGACAATGGGGCATTGCTGACATAGAAGATTGCATCGCCGCGGCTCAATTTTTAATCGATACCAAACGAGCGGATAAACATTCTATTTTAATCCGTGGCGGTAGCGCTGGCGGTTATACTACGCTATGCGGCTTAACCTTTTATGATTTTTTTGCAGCGGGTACTAGTCGATATGGTGTGGCCGATTTGGAGTGTCTGGCTTCCGATAGCCACAAGTTTGAAGCGCGCTATCTTGATTCATTAATTGGTCCTTACCCACAAGAAAAGGATTTATATCAAGCGCGTTCTCCTATTCATCACGCCAATCAATTATCCTGTCCCATTCTACTTTTGCAAGGGGCCGACGATAAAGTGGTGCCACCAAATCAAGCAGAAATGATGGTAACCGCACTAAAAAGCAAACAGATCCCTTTTGCTTATAAGTTATACTCGGGGGAAGGCCATGGATTTAGAAAAGCTAAAAGTATTACCGATGCACTTAATTCGGAGCTCAGTTTCTATCGTCAGGTTTTGTCCATTGATTCTGATGAAGATATTCCCAAGCTAGGTATAAACTATTTGGAGTAGAACTATGACTCACAGCACAATTAAACAGTTAATTCAGCAAAATCACCAGTGGGCTCAGCAGTTTGAGGCAGACAACCCTGGGATATTTGATAAACTAGCGCGTCAGCAAAATCCAGAATACCTCTGGATTGGTTGCAGTGATAGTCGAGTCCCCGCTAATACCATTATTGGATTGCAACCGGGTGAGGTCTTTGTTCATCGAAATGTCGCTAACCTAGTCAATCATTCCGACCTCAATGTTTTGTCGGTGATCGAATATGCGGTCAATGTACTCAAAGTGAAAGATATTATTCTATGTGGGCACTATGGTTGTGGTGGCGTTACCGCGGCGTTAGAGCGTTGTGAGCATGGCATTGTTGACAATTGGTTACGAGTTATTAAAGATACCTATCGGGCTCATGCCGATCATTTTCATGCGATAGAGAGCGAAAAGGAAGAGATTAATCTGTTATGTGAAATCAATGTTGTGGAGCAGGTTCGAAATATTTGTCATACGTCTATTGTGCAAAATGCTTGGATCAATGGAGAAGCATTATCGGTTCACGGTGTTATCTATGGTGTTGAAGATGGCATACTAAAGGATTTGGATGTGACCACTAGTGGAATTGATGAACTGGAATCGATCTATCAACTAACTAACTAACTTGCATACTAATGAGCAAGTAAAAAAATCAAGCCTTCCTACCTCTTTAATCCTTGTTGGAAAAAAGGAAGGACATGAAAATAATTGATACTATTCGGGTATTGCTCAATGGGAGCTCTCTGAAAGCTCTTTTAATTTGTACTACCCGTATCTCGTCCAGAATATATATTGCACCAGCTGATCAATAATCCCCGCTGACCAATAAAATCGCAATAAACTGATTGAGACTAAAGATCTAGCAAAACTTAACGACTAAACTTATTCTTAAACTAATTAAGGTTAAAGAATATTAGTTTTATCGATTAGGCGTAAGCAAGTTGTGGTAGATCGGAAAATGAAATACGGCTTGTATCATCTTCTTTTGTATAATCTTTTATCTCTTGTACAAGATCCAAAATTTGAGCAAATTTTTCTAATAGCACTTTACCTTGCTCGGTTGTGCCGATTAGTTGTTTACCGTTACGGATAAAAATATTAATGCCTAGTTCTTCTTCTAACAATCGTAGTTGGCGACTAACACCAGGTTGTGAGGTATAAAGTTTTTTAGCGGCGTTAGAGATGTTAGATCATATTGAGAAATGGCTAAAACAAATCGTAGTTGTTGAAGTTTCATTGGTGTTGCTCCTCTTGGTTGATGATAATATATCTAGTTAATCAATTTAGTTTTAAGATGCCATCGAATGAACCGCGGTAACGGCTCGACCTGATGGATCGGCATTTTGGGTAAAACTTTCATCCCAGGCGAGTGCTTCTTTGGTGCTACAAGCGATCGACTTGCCACTTGGAACGGTTAACGCAGCGGCATCACTGGGAAATTTGGCTTGGAAAAGTCGACGGTAAAGCAAACCTTCTTTAGTATCGGGTGTATTAATAGGGAACTCTTGATCCGCATTAGCAAGCTCTTGATCGCTAATACTGCTTTCAACAAATTCTTTAATAGAATCAATCCAGGAATAGCCGACGCCATCAGAAAACTGCTCTTTTTGACGCCAAAGCACTTCTTTGGGTAGGTAGCCTTCAAAGGCTTCGCGTAAAATATGCTTTTCAATTTTACCGTTACCACACATTTTGGCTGATGGTGCGAGGTTCATTGCCGTGTCTAAAAAAGCTCGGTCTAAAAAGGGTACGCGAGTTTCAACGCCCCAAGCCGCCATGGCTTTGTTGGCGCGTAAACAATCGAATTGGTGTAAGCGTTGTAGTTTTCGGACGGTTTCAGCATGAAATTCCTTATCATCTGGTGCTTTATGGAAATACAAATAGCCACCAAAGATTTCATCGGCACCTTCGCCAGATAAAACCATCTTGATTCCCATGGATTTAATCTTCCTTGCCATTAGAAACATTGGAGTAGATGCTCGCACGGTCGTCACATCATAGGTCTCTAAATGATAGACCACATCGGCTAAAGCATCCAGTCCCTGTTGAACAGTGAATAATATTTCATGATGGATGGTACCGATCATATCGGCGACTTTACGCGCTGCGATCAAATCTGGAGAGCCTTTTAGACCAACCGCAAAAGAATGAAGTTGCGGCCACCAAGCGGGGCTTTGCTGATCATCTTCAATGCGCTTTTTGGCGTTAAGCTGAGCGATAGCAGAGATAACCGAAGAATCTAAACCGCCGGAAAGTAGCACGCCATAAGGCACATCGGACATCATGTGCTTTTTAACTGAATCCATTAAGGCTTGTTGAACAGTTGCAGCCGATGCAGGGTTATGTTTAACCTGATCAAAATCTAACCATGCAGGTTGATAATAGGGTTTAATCTCACCAATGCGACTATCTAAATAGTGGCCTGGAGGAAAGGTTTTAATTTCTTGGCAGCTATCAGGGATTGATTTTAATTCCGAAGCCACATAGATTTGCCCTAACTCGTCATAACCATAATAGAGTGGAATGATGCCGATAGGATCGCGAGCAATTAAATAACGCTTTTGTTTTTGGTCGAACAAAATAAAAGCAAACATGCCCTCCAACTGATTTAGTCGTTTTTCAAGTAAGCAGGAATGAACTTCAACATCCTGCTGATGGTCTTGGTCATACATGGCCAAAATGATTTCGCAATCAGATTTTGTCTGAAAGGCATACTGGGTAATTTCAGAGGCTTCTAGTTGTTTGTGGTTGTAGATTTCGCCATTAACTAACAGAGCGATATCTTGCTGTTGGTTGACTAGCGGCTGTTCGCCAGTCTCAATATCAACAATGGCAAGGCGTTCATGCACCAAAACCGCAGAATCACTGAGTCCACACATGCCGGAGCCAATCAGGTCCCACTGATGTCGCTGCTTTTGAGACTGTTCGATCGCCAACTGGCGATAGTCTTGGCTGTTGCCTTTTATGTCAAGAATTCCGAAAATGGAACACATTGGCCTAATCCTTATTAATCGTTAACTACTTCTGCTTGGCTAATCATCACCTAATTGCGCTTAAAAGTGAATACTATTCATTAAAAATAATTATATTAGCAAATCATCTTTAAATATATGCTAATATATCTAACGAATCGTTAATATAAAGGGGTTAATGCTATGCCAAATCATCGAATCGACAAAAAGGCTTTACCAGCAATACCGCAAATAGACGCCTTAGATCGCGAAATTATCAATGAATTAGTCAAAGATGCCCGTATTTCTTATGCCCAATTAGGCAAAAATTTTAAAGTTAGCCCAGCTACTATTCACGTGAGAGTGGAAAAAATGAAGAATGCCGGCATTATTACCGGCACTCGACTGGCAGTGGAAGAAAAGAAATTAGGCTACGGTGTGTGTTGCTTTATAGGGATCACCTTAACTAGCGCGGGCGATTATAAAGAGGTGCTGCAAAAGCTAGAGAAAATTGAAGAAGTGGTGGAGGCCTATTACACCACCGGTGCCTATAGCGTGTTTATTAAGATATTATGCCATTCAATTGATGATCTCCACTGGCTATTAGTGGATAAAATTCAGTCTATTGACAAGATCCGAGCCACTGATACCATAATCTCCTTACAAAACCCAATTCATCGGGCGATTAAGTTGTAGAGATTGATTAACATGACGAAACTCAAATAGACCAAAATCCAATCGATTAAACACTTTCAGCCATTGTGGGCATGTGCTTGCACAGTGCATGGAAATAAGGCAATATTGAGATTAAAACCAACGGTTAGCAACCGATTAGCGGTGCAAAGGAAGGCGCAAGACATCAAAAATCCTTCCAAAAAGAAGCCTTGAACCCATTAGGTTCAGTGCAAGAAAAAACAAAATCTATTAGTGGCAAAGAGCGAACCAACGCGATTCAGCTCAACAGAGATTTATATTGATTAAAAATTAAAATAAATACTTTAAAGTTAGGTGGAAACATGAAAATAGTAGCACCGATATTACCCCTTCTATTTTCCGTACAGGTTTTATCTGAAATACCAGATTGGTACAAGCGTGACATTAAGCAGCATATCGAGAAATCTGAAGCCATTATCCTGTATCAGGTGAAATCGGTATCGCTAGACTCACAACAAGGACCATACAATTCATACCGAGTGGAAACTGAAACTGTTCAGTTGCTTAAGGGTAAACCTCCCAAGGGTGAGTGTTATATGGTTCATTCTGAGGGGGAATGGAGATATCAGCCTAATATTGGTGACCGAAGAATAGTAATATTAAATATGAAATACACCGGGGAGTGTGGTGCAGTAGAATCAGGGTTCGGTGCTCCAGCGACTAATGAGTATATTGAGCTATTCACGTCTTATTTAGAGGCGGCCACCTAGCAAGTAAAGACACTGCGACCAAATACTCTCCACTTCGCTTTTGTGCGGAGAGATACTCGACAAAAACAAAGCTCCGGCATTTGGCGCGTGCTTTGGACGTTAAATCTAATAATCAACTTGCACAATATATAGAACAAGTTATACTTGTGCTATATATTGTACACTAATGAGGTTTTTATGAGAGTAGTCAATTTTACTGAAGCTCGAAATCACTTGAAAAGCGTTTTAGATCAGGTGGTTAATGACATTGATTTTACTGTGATCTCGCGAAGAGATGCCGATGATGCGGTAGTCATGTCTCTAGATTCATTTAATGGATTAATGGAAACGGTGCATTTATTAAAAAGTTCAGCGAATGCCACACACTTATCTAAGTCAATTGAACAATATCAGTCAGGTAAAATAGAAAATCATGAGATGAGCAATGATTGAAATAATTGCTTGGACAAGAGAAGCATGGAAGGATTATACATATTGGCAAGGGCAAGATAAAAAACACTAAAACGCATAAATAAATTACTTACAGATACTCAAAGAAACCCATTTGAAGGAATTGGAAAGCCGGAACCACTTAAAGAAAACTTGTCTGGCTTTTGGTCTCGAAGAATAGATGAAGTAAATAGACTCGTTTATACAATTGATAATAATCAACTTGTTGTTATCGCGTGCCGTTATCATTACGATAAATGATTTAACCAAAAAAAGAAATTTAGTAGACAGGCAGCTTTGACCTATCTCGCACACCGAGTTGGGTTGATCTCTTACAAAAAATCTTGAAATTTCTCGGTTTTATATGACACTGACCTGAGTCTTTGTAGGAACTTGTTGATAGAGTGGGTGCCTGATTCACCGTGACCGACTAGGCTCCATGATTGGCAGCTTTGATGAGCAGGGCAATCTGCTGCAACACCACCGTTATGATCCCTTCGGCATGCCGCGAGATGGACAATTAAGGGACAATTTCACCGACAGCCTGACCATTACCCTTAACTTGTTTAATAATCTCTGGAAAATTGGCTTTAAACTCCGTGACTTGCACTTCTTTCATAATGTTTATTGCCTAATTAGCGGTTATTAAGAAATAAGTATACTTGTCAACTTGCAAACTTTTCAATCCCCGAACAATCATAGAAAATCGGGCTCGAAAGCCTTGTATGCTAGCTTTCAATAGGGGAGAAACCCTATAGCAGAGTCGTTTAAACGACGGTGGCAGCAATCCTAAATCGCTTAACGAACAAGCCGAGCCCTAATTAAAAAATCCTACTAACATCAAACAGTTATTTGATCAAATATCCTCAATCCTCTATGCTATGAGCTATTACATGGGCTATTTACATTGATAGTAGAATCACCCTTTTATTTGGCTACAGCTATTAAAACAGTGACATAAGCAACGCAGTGAGGAGAGATTGATGCAATCTATTGCTCAAGACGGTTACCAAGCGGCTTTTCTAATGCTTATTGGCATGGGATTTGTATTTCTATTCTTAACCCTGCTTGTAATTTGGTATTCTTGTGACCCAACACTTATTATTTTTTTTATTTTTATTTTCCACCTTTTATTTTATTATTTTCCCATTATTTTTGAGTGTGT
>JAUZSK010000058.1 GCA_030949565.1 Enterobacterales bacterium | reverse complement strand
ATCACCCTGAATAGTCGCACCGGACAGACCGCTAACACTACTTAACTGGCGACCAATTGACTTTACCACGATTTCTCGGCTACCTAATAATTCGTCGACTTGCAAAGCCGTAGGATGGTCTGCTCCATGCAGCAATAATACCGGTAGGGATTGAGTTGCACCCTCAAGATCGACCTTGCTATAGTGATTGAGCATTTGACCGAGATAATACATCGAATAATCGATTCCAGCATAGCCAAACTTAGTTTCAGGATTAGAATAATATTCATCTAATTCAAACGGACTCACTCTAACAATACCTTCAATATTAGATAGTGGAATAGCATAAACCTCTTCACCTATTTGTACCATCAATGCATGATTGACCGAAACAGTAAAGGGCAGTCTAACCGTAAAGGTTGAACCTAAGCCTTTCTCTGACTCAATATCAATCACACCACCAAGTTGTTTGATTTCGCTATTAACCACATCCATACCTACGCCACGACCAGAAATTTGGGTGACTTTTTCGGCAGTACTAAAACCAGCTTCTAAAATAAGCTGTTGTAATTCATGCTCGGTCAGCTTGGTGTCCTTGCTGATAATTCCTTGCTGAATTGCTTTCTTTTTAATGGCTTTTAAATCTAAACCGCGACCATCATCTTTAATTTTAATAAAAACCTCATTGCCCTCTCGATAAAGAGATATAGCGATTTTTCCGGTTTCTGCTTTTTTCGATTTCTTACGGTCTTTAGGCGATTCAATACCATGATCCATCGCATTTCGAAGCATGTGCTCCAAAGGCGCAATCATTCGCTCTAATACACTTCGATCCATTTCACCTTCAGCACTAATTGAAAGCTCAATGGTTTTACCGAGTTCGGTACTTATTTGCCTAACCATTCGTCGCAATCGAGGTACTAGGCTTTCGAAGGGCGTCATACGAGTCTTCATCAAGCTTTCTTGCATTTCCGTGTTAACACGTCCTTGCTGAAGTAATAGGGTTTCAGAATCAGAGGTTAATGAATCAAGCGTATCTTTTAAGTTCATCAAATCCACCGCACTTTCACCCAAACCTCGAGTTAATTCTTGCTGACGCGTATAACGGTCCATTTCAAGCGGATCGAAATCCTCGTACTCCGTACCACCACTAATTTCTCGACGGTAGGATATTTGTGCTTCGGTTTCAATATCAAGGTTTCTTAACTGGTCTTTTAGTCTGTCAACAGTTGAGCTCATTTCCTCAAGGTTGTATCTTAAAACAGACATTTGCTGCTCTAATCGAGATCGAAAAATACTTGTTTCACCGGCCAGATTAACCAGATTTTCAAGCTGATTGGAATTTACTCGTACGCTATCACCAGCGGTATTTTGAGGGTTACGCTGAGCATCATTCTTTCTACGATCTTGAATAGGAACAATATCAGCCGATTTTTCTTTCGCCTTTGATTTGGCTGCGTCTTTAGATTGACTTTTTTTGACTGTCTTTTGCTTTTTTTAGAGGTTTTAGAGGGCTTCTTGTCTTCCTCAAGCTTTTTACCGGCGATTATTTTCTCGAGCTTATCAAAATAATCCTGAGGCTTGGTCATTTGGCTTTTTTCACCGACCTCTTTAATTAAGGACTCAATCACATCATAGCCTTGCAAGATATGAGTCACATGAGAAGCATCAACATTTAATGTACCAGCATTAATTTTTTCAAAATAAGACTCTATTTCATGAGTTAAATCACCTAGTACCACAAGATCAGCGAGTCTTGCTCCACCTTTAAAGGTATGCAGCACTCTTAATATGGTATCTATCGCATCACTGTTAGATTGATCTTCGCTCCACAGGTTCATCCCTTCATCTAAGGTAATGAGCAATTCATCGGCCTCGGTCAAATAGATTTCTAAGACTTCTAATCCATCTTCATCCAGATCAACAGAATAAACATTGCCCGACACGACCACCGGAGCTGAAGGCGCTATAGTATCTTCTGTCACAACCGCTTCACTGACGTTTTCTTTGCGGTTACTTTGCTCGATAATTTTTTCTATATTATCGATGACCTCAGCTTCATTCTCGACACTTATCTTGACCACTTGCTCAACAGGCTCAACAGGCTCAACAGGCTCATTGGAAGTAGACTCTAGATCTAAGCTAGAAAGTTCTTCCGTTTGGCTATCATCTTCCGAAATACCAGTGTCAGCATTTAATTCTTCAAAATGCGGTAATTCTGTATTTTCCTGTGCGGGGCTTTCCTGTTCTAAAGCCTCTTGGCTCAATCCCTCATCATTCAACCCTTCGATTTCAAAAGAGATTTCCTCACTAGTCGATTGATCTGTCTGTTCAGAAACAGAATCCTGTGTGATATCTTTTTTATCATTTGCTAGTTCTTCTGACACTTCAACTGGTGCTGTAGGATCTAATCTTAAGGTTAAGCGTTCAATTTCTTCAGTTGCAGCTTGTGGCCAACGATAATTTCGAAGTTCATCAACCATTTCTGCGATTTTATCTGTGGCAAGATTCGCTAACTGTAAATCGGGGGCTGAAATTTCCCGGCCAAAATTAATTTTAGTATTAAAGAGTTCTTCGATAGAAAAAGCCAGGTCACCGATATGCATTGCGCCAGCCATTCGAGAGCTGCCTTTAAAGGTATGATAAACACGGCGTAGCTCATTAATGATATCAAGGTTTTGTAAATTATCCTTCCAACGGTTTAATAATTCGCGTGCAGACTCAGTTAACTCATCAGCTTCTTCAACAAATAACTCAACCAGTTCCTGGTCCATGTCTTCAGGTGCACCAGATTTACCAACATCAGCCATCCAACTTTGCATTTCTTCAATCAAAGCTAACGGTTGCTTGATGTCAGTTTCAGTTTTTAGATAGCCAATCATTTGATTTAATGACTCAACACCAGCCTCTAAATAAGCCAATCCTTCTTGCTGATTTTCGTGGTTGACTACCTCTAAGCGGCTGATCGCCTCACAATGGGATGCTAGGTTTTGTATTCCTTGAATTCCGATCATTTCACTACCGCGTCTAAATGCGTGCAGTTCATTGACCATTTTTTCTCTTGCCGAAGAATTCTGAGGAGAGTCTTTAAGCTCCTTTAATAATGAGGAGACTTCTCGCAGAATATCATTACCTTCTGTTAAGAAAATTGAAATTAATTGTTGGTCTCTTAATTGGACCTGTCCACCATCTTCATTTTGTTCAATTTGGTAGCTTACTAGCTGGGTCACCCTTTGCTCTAGCAAAGTGAAGGTGTCGCTATCAATAGGTTTTGAATCTTTGAGGCTATCCACTACACTAGATAGGAATTGACTCGAATCGATCAATACTTGGATGGCATCGCTTTCCATCCGTTCACCGTTGGCTTTTATTATCCTGGTGTAGTTTTCTAGAGGTCCGGTAATTTTTGCAATGGCGTCCACTTTAGCCATATGAGCACTGCCTTTTAAAGTATGCAGAGCTCTGATAAGCGCATCACTAACCGCTACCCGATTACTTTTTGGAATGTTGTCAATAAATTGGTTGACCGCTTTTAAATGAACCTGCGCTTCATTGACGAATATCTCTAGTAAAACAGGGTCAAGCGGTTCTTCATCGCTAGCGGTATCATTAAAACTCTTCGGTAGCGGAGAGTCTTGCGGCTGTTTCTGTTCTTCCTGCTCCATGCTATCAGCAGAAGATTTAAATTCAAAATCAGTTAAGTTTAAGCCTTTAGAAATATGAATGGCTCTAGCAATCAACTCATCGACATCATCGCCTTGATGAGGGATATTGTCAGAAAATTCTTTTACCAAATTAGGCAGTTTAGTCAGCGCATTATTAAGCAGAGTACAAACCGAACTATCAGGATTAATTGATTCTTCAAGCACTTTATTGAGTACGCTTTCAATCGCCCAACTTAATTCGCCAATGGTGCTAGCGCCCACTAAACGGCCACTGCCTTTTAAGGTGTGGAAAGAGCGCCTGATAGTCACTAAAGCATCTTTGTTGCTCGTATCGCCTATCCAAGTCGGAAGCGTTTGTTCGATAACATCCACTTCTTCATCAGCTTCTTCCAAAAATATTTCTAAAACTTCATCGTCGATCAACGACTCATCGACTTCTTTTTCAGCCGAGGATTGGCTAATCGGTACCACGTTGCTGCCATCGACCACCTGCTGATCAATACTTTGCGTCGGCTCTTGTGGCTCGTCAGCTATACCCGATTCTAATCGTTCCAAAGCTTCTAGTAAAAGATCTTGGCTAGGCTGAGCACTTTGTAAAATGGAGGCGATTGTTTTGTTATTGCCTTCTTCTCGACTTTCTAAATAATAATCAACACTAGTTATAATATCGGCTAAAGCATCCAAATATCGCACTTCGGGAGTCCTTTCAACCGCTTGCAGTCGCTTAACTACATATGATTCAGCGATTTGCAAAACTGCTGCCGCATCATCAAAAGCGATTATTTTCATGGCGCCTAAAACTTCATTAAGAAGTTTAGGTATCGACTCTAACTCTCTAGCATTGAATGAAGAAGCGATATAACCAATCATTCCATCTTTTGCTAATTGGAGGTTCTTTCTCGCAACACCCACCAGAGCAATGGTTGCTTCATCAACTTGACTATCTTTAGAGCGCTGTTCACCAAGCTTAACGATATTTTCTGACGATTCCACTGTATCATCGACTTCGTCTTTACCGTAGGTATCCAAATTAGCATCGACAAATAATAATGCTCCAGCAATATCCATAATGGCAGAATCATCAGGCATTTCGCCAGCATCAATGGACTTTTGTAAATTTTTAGTTTGTTGGCGAATAACATCTCTTGGAACTGGCAGCTCAAGCACTGATAGCGTATCAGCGATGCGGGTTAAAGAATTAAATAAGGATTGTAATTGAGCAGGTTCCTT
>JAUZSK010000057.1 GCA_030949565.1 Enterobacterales bacterium | reverse complement strand
ATGGGACTAGGGCATTTTATCTTTAATGTGCCGATCAATGGAAGCCTGCCGCAAATGGCCGCAGCGACTTTTTTGTTTATTCTTGCCAGCTTAGTTTTAGGATTAGTCATTTCAACTATTGCGACCAATCAGTTGCAGTCAATGCAAATGACTATTTTTATCCTACTACCCTCAATTTTGCTATCGGGTTTTATGTTTCCGTTTGAAGCCATGCCACCACTGGCGCAGTCAATTTCGGAATTTTTGCCGGCCACCCATTATATGCGACTAGTCAGAGGCGTGGTATTAAGGGATGTTCAGATCAGCGAAATGTCATTTGATGTCTTTTGGTTGATCGGATTTACCTTATTTGGCTTATTAATTGCTTCTTTTCGCTTTAAAAAGTCCCTCGATTAGACAGCAAGACTCAAACCTAGATTTATCCTCTGAGATTGAAATAAAACAATTAGCGACTTTCCAAATCGCAATTTAACGTCTATCTTTAGCCTTGTTGTAGAAAAAAGATTCAACGCAGCCGATATTATCGTCCAATGTCTCATTATTCGGGAATTTAGTCGACACACTTCACAGTTACTAGTATTTGAGATAAAGAAAACCAACATTTGCCGATAATATTTCTTTGGACACTTAAATATATACCCAAAATCGATGCAAGATGTCGGATTTCAGAGCATCTGAGAGTATTCAATTTAAGATAATTCACCTTCAGCCGATTCTAATCTAAATTAGAGATTTATGGATACCTTAAAGTATGTTGCCATTTTTTTAACCAAGCCAAAGCTATAAAGAGCCCATCGAACCATTGGATGCCTTCAATTTTTCTATCCGTATTTTTAATTTTTTTGGCCGCCTGTGGCGGTGGTAATTATGGTTCCGATACCAACAACCCTCCTGCTGTTGATGGTTTTGCACTATTTGAATCCTCTCCAGCCGATAATGCGACCAATGTCGGTATTAATACAAGCTTAGTTTTAACCTTAACAAAGAATATTGACGCTGCATCTGTCGCTAGCAGTGACATCACATTTTCTGGCGGTGGGTTTAGTTTTTCGGTTTCGGGTTCACAGATTAGCATTCAACCTAACAGCCCTTTAAGCTATTCAACCCTATATTCTCTCAGCATCAATAATATCCTTGATGTGGATGGCAATTCACTCACCGCAGCCGTGTCCATCAGCTTTACCACGACAACGGCGCCTGCTTTTACATTGGTTTCTGCTTCGCCAAGCAACCAACAAACCAATGTTGCAGTGAATAGCCAGCTGGTTTTAAATTTTAGTAACATTATCGATCCCGCGAGTGTCTCTAGCAATAATATAAGTCTAACCAATACTGCTATCAGCCTCAGTACTTCAGGAACACAGCTAACGATTACACCCAACAATGCCCTATTAACCGGTACCAATTATACCTTAACGGTTAGCAACTTGATGGACACCAATGGCACTGCCTATCAGGGTAGTATTGTGATTAACTTCTCAACCGTCGCGCTACCACCACTGGTTTTAGTATCTTCCGTTCCTACCAATAATGCCACTAATATAGCGGTAGATACACCTATCACGCTTAATTTTAACGCTAATGTTGATCCTAATACCGTGACCGCCAATAATATCACTTTAGCGGGTATCACTCTTGGCTTTACCACCAATGCAACTCAGGTGGTCGTTCAACCCAGTATTAGCTTACAGCCGGCCACCCAGTACACCCTTAATTTAACCAACCTCGCTGATATCAACGGTGGTTTACTAGAAGGTACACAAACCGTTAATTTTACCACCGCTAGCGTCACTGGCAATACTTTTGATCTAAGCAATTCAGTCCCAGCCAGTGGCGCTACCGGTGTACCAATCAATACTGATATTATTTTAACCTTTAATGCAAACATCGACCCTAATAGCGTCAATACTACAAATGTAAGCATTGTCGGTGTTGCCGCAACCTTAAGCACAAATGCAAATGAGGTTATCGTTAACCCAGATCTTGATTTAGCAAATAATAGCGATATCGTGTTAAATATTAGTAACCTGCTAGATACTCAAGGCAATCCTTTAGTCAATGGGCCGATTGTTATTACTTTTAAGACGGTTGCGGCGGGCAGTTCAACTAACGTCGCCCCTACCAGCAAAACCTTTTATGTAGCCACCAACGGTAACGATGGAAATGATGGTTTAACGATTGCGACAGCTTTTGCAACCATTAAAAAAGCCTCTCAAGTAGCTGAACCAGGTACAACGGTCGAGGTACTTCAAGGCACCTACGCTGGTGCCACCATCACTAATTTTGGTTCCGAATCGGGTTGGATTACTTTGAAACCCTACAACAACGATGTGGTTGTTATCGATGGCGATATGCCGGGTAGTCAACGCAATGAGACACTCTACTTTTATCACGCAACTTGCGATCCAGGTGATCCCGCTTATACATTTGAAACCACCGGTAGCTGCCAATCATTTTATTGGTCGGTGGAAAATATGGAAATAAAAGGCGGCTCAGTTTACGCGGTTCAAATTGATACACCCGATGTTAAACTGCTCAATAACACACTGCATGACACGCCTTTTGATGTGGTCAAGGTGGTTAAAACTGCTAATGATGTAGTGATCTATGGCAATGAAATCTATCAGACCGGAAGCAATGCAACCACTCTGCGCAACGCGCAAGGGATTGATATTGTCGGTGCTGATAGAACTTGGGTAGCTAATAACTATGTACATGATATTCCATCTATTGGTATTTATTCTAAGGGCAATGCCCGAAATACCATTTTTGAAAATAATATTGTCACCAACACCTTAGGATCGGGCATTCAACTAGGCCAAAGTACCGATGCTGCGCGTTTAATTGATGGTAACTATGAAACCTACGATGGCATAATTCGTAATAACCTAGTAAAAAACACCTTTGAAGCCTGTTTGCAAACCTCTTCTTCCTTCAATGTGAAAATCTATAACAATTCCTGTGTTGATGCTGCTCATTCCGCCCATGCAGCAATCCGATTGGCCAATGAATCAACCATCGGTCAAGCCGGAACCAATATTGAAATAAAAAATAATATCATCATGGCTTCTACAAGTACTAATCGCCCAGTTATTAAGATTTCTACCAACGCGTTAACCGACCCGGCGACCTTAGACATCGACAATAATTTATACTGGACCGCTAACGGTAGCAACTCTGTCACCTTTACTTGGAGTGATATGGGAATGAGCGGGGTTGATTTAAGTACCTGGCGAACCAATGGTGGACAAGATGCTGTCAGTCTAGTGGGTGACCCGCTTTATACTAATCCCGCACAGTTAGATTTAACTGTCGCCGCAAGTAGTCCCGCGATAGATGCCGCTATCAATACCCTAGCGGCTAATAGAGACTTTAATGGCGCACAAAGACCTGCCACAGCTAAAGATATAGGCGCATTTGAGTCTAACGCCATTTTGCCAACTAATGGTAGCTGGGGTTTACCCACCACCGCAGGCTCTAGCGAGTTATTTCGCTACCCTTTTATTCAATCTAACGGCGGAAATCATGCAAAAATCATTTGGGCTACGTTGCAAACTGGACAAGCGGAAATTTATTTACGTCAAGCGGGGCAAACAACTGTCGAAAGTCGCCCTGCCAGTAAAGTGGAGTTTATTAGTGACGCCACTTCTGGCTTAGCCTTTTACCAAACTCAAGTGGAGCTAACTGGATTATTAGCTAATACGCGATATATTTATGACGTGGTGTTAAATGGTGTCACCCTTGCACAAGGGCTTGAATTTAAAACCATGCCAAATAACACCTCTGACACTGTCAATGCGATTGTATTTGGTGATACCGGTACTCAATATTCCAGCCCTAGGCGGGTGAGAGACGCAATATCCAGTCAACTGAATGGGCAGTTTGTTTACCCCCATGATTTGATTATCGGTGTCGGTGATATTGCCTATAACAGCGGCAGTTTTGCCGAGTTTGATACCAACTTCTTTGGTCAAATGAGTGGCAAACTTGACTCTAACCCTGCCAAGGGTATTCTCTATAGTCGGCCTTATTTTTCTTCTTTAGGCAATCACGATTACAACAATAGTGTGCAAAATTTACCGCAAGCCTACCTAAGTTCATTTGATTATCCAGTGATGGATGGCATGCCGATTGAAGATCGTGAACGCTACTATAGTTTTGATGTGGGTAGCGCTCATATTATTATTCTTGACAGTATGAAATTTACCGGTGTGGATACCTCGCAAGTAAGCGCAAGAATGGCGGAGATGCTTACTTGGCTCAACAATGATTTACAGTCTACCTCTCAGACTTGGAAACTGGTTTTCTACCATCATTCAGTTTTTTCCAATGCCGCGCATGGCACGTGGGGTGACGTGAGAGAAAACCGATCCATGCGTCAAAACTTGTTGCCTGTTTTACAGCAAAATGGCGTGCAGCTTGTCATGTATGGACATGATCATATGTATCAACGAAGTCTACCGCTAACAGTAGATGCTCAAGCCAGAATTACCCGAGATGCCAATGGTGTGATTGATCAAACCAATGGTATTACTTATGTTCTTACGGGTCACGGCGGCGCTGATAAAAGCGCCATGGCGACACCCTATGCGGCTTTCGGAACCACACAATTTGATGATCAAGTAGCAACCTGGGGTATCGGTTATGATTTCGCTGCATTGAACAATGGACAACCAGTCATTTACGACCGTGATAGCACCAATCTAGATTTTGGTTTTTCGCATTTAGAGATTACACCAACCGTGATCAACCTAAAAGTTTATACTGCGAACAATGTGCTGATGGATAGCGTTAGTATTCAACCCTAGTCTTTAATTAAAGACTTCATTATAAAGCCCTATAAATAGGGCTTTTTTATTTGCGGATATTGGCCACGCTGTCGACTTGATTCCTACCGGCTTCTTTTGCCATATAAAGCGCTTGATCTGCGGTGACGATAAGCTGCTGATAATCTGCGACTTGCTCAGTCATTTGACTAGAAGAAACGCCAAAACTAGCTGTAACAAATTCTGAAACAGTTGAGGTTTTATGGGGAATATGTTTATTTTCTATTGCAACATTAATCGCTTGTGCAATTTTGTAAGCATGCTTCAACTCGGTATTCGGTAATATCAAACAGAATTCTTCGCCGCCGTAACGAACAGCAATATCACCACCGCGTTTAGAAAAGGCTTTAAGAACTTCACTAATTAGTTTAAGACAGTTATCTCCTAATTGATGACCGTAGGTATCATTAAATTGCTTAAACATATCAACATCACACATGATCAGCGACAAATTCTCATTGGTCCGAACAGAGCGGTTCCACTCTTTTTGAATCGTCATATCAAATAACCGCCGATTAGCTAGTCCTGTTAATGAATCGGTTACAGACAGCATTCTCAAAGTTTTATTTTTTTCTTCTAACTCGAGGGTTTTTAATTTGATAGTTTCGTTTAAATCTGTTTGATGATGCAATAATTGACTAACCAGTATGCGATTTTTTTCACGCCATAGAGCAAGCGTAAAACCAGCGCTAGCGCCAACTAAGCTTGGCATGATTAGAAGTATAAGCGGTGGAGCGATATCCAAAAGAACTATCAGTTGTGCTGAAAATATGATTACAAATAGAGTGGCACCAAGTGCAGTCGAGATAATGATTCTTTTCAGCCTGAATTTTGAATATCTATTCAAGATAGGATCGGTTAATTTGTATTTGCGCTTCGATTGAACCATCGAGTTTAAAGATCCCAATAACAGCTATTTATCAGTTTTGACTAAAAAACTTAACACAAATAATATTGTAATGCGAACTTCATAATTGATAACGAGACACTGTAGATCTAATAACTAGTTAAAAATAACTAACGACTCAATATTCTCTAATGCGCTTCATCCCAATTATCCCCCACGCCTATATCAACAATTAAAGGAATGCTTAATTCCACCGCATCGCTCATTCTAGCTTGAATAATTGGTTGATATTCTGCGACTTTTTCTTGTTTAATCTCAAATACCAATTCATCATGTACCTGCATCACCATAAAGCAATCAGGTTGTTCCTTTTTGATCCATTGATGCACATCCAGCATGGCAATTTTAATAATATCCGCCGCACTGCCTTGCATTGGCGCATTAATAGCCGTTCTTTCTGCTGCTTGTCGGCGCATGCCGTTAGACGCATTAATTTCTGGTAAATAGAGACGGCGACCAAATAGAGTTTCTACATAGCCTAACTGCTTGGCTTTTTGTTTGGTCGTTTCCATATAGTCACCGACACCGGGATAGCGTGCAAAATAAGTATCAATATAACTGGCTGCTTCATCGTTACTGATATTGAGTTGCTTAGCTAATCCATAGCGAGACATACCATAAATGAGGCCAAAGTTAACCGCTTTTGCGTGGCGCCTCTGTTCAGATGTTACCTTGGCAAGAGGAGTATCAAAAACCTCTGCGGCGGTCGCTTTGTGTACATCAAGACCTTCAGAAAAAGCCTGTAGCAACCCAGAATCTTGTGATAAATGAGCCATAATTCTAAGTTCAATTTGCGAATAATCCGCAGCCAAAATCTTGTAACCTTGTGGCGCAATAAAAGCTTGTCGTATGCTTCGCCCTTCGGCTGTTCGAATCGGTATATTCTGTAGATTAGGATCACTCGAACTTAAACGCCCTGTTGCTGCAACCGCTTGATGGTAAGATGTATGAACTCGCCCAGATTTTTGCTGAATGGCCAGCGGAAGTTTATCGGTATAGGTGGACTTTAATTTGCTTAAACCCCGGTACTCCATAATAACCTTGGGTAAAGGGTAGTCCAAGGCTAACTGGACTAACACCTCTTCCGCCGTAGAAGGCTGTTTTTTAGGCGTCTTTTTAAGCACTGGCAAGCCCATTTTTTCAAACAGTATTTGTTGTAATTGTTTGGGGGATGCGAGATTAAACGGCTGATCAGCAAGCTCATAAGCTTTTTTCTCTAGCTCAATAATCCGTGTGCCGAAATCATGGCTTTTCTTCTGCAGAAAATTTGCATCAATCAATACACCTCGATATTCAATACTAGAAAGCACTTCAATCAGTGGCACTTCAATGTCTTCAAAAATACTTTTGGGACCTTCTTGCTTTTCTAATAACGGCCAAAGAGCTTGATGAATTTGCAACGTCACATCAGCATCTTCAGCAGCATATTCTACTGCAATTTCCAAATCGATTTGATCAAAAGTTAATTGTTTTTTGCCCTTTCCGGCAATAGTTTCAAACTTAATACACTCATGATCTAAATATTTTAAAGCAAGACTATTCATATCATGACGATTCGCCACGCTATTCGACACGTAGGACTCCAACATGGTATCAAACTGCACCCCTTGTAATTCGATTCCTACATTTTTAAAGATGCTCTGATCATACTTTATGTTTTGACCAATTTTCTTCAATGAAGGATCTTCTAACAAGGGTTTAAGTTGTGCTAAAGCCCAATCTTGGTCTAGCTGTTCAGCAACACCAGGATAGCGATGATTAAGCGGTAGATAGGCGGCCTCTCCTGGCGCAATAGCAAATGAAATACCCACCAGTTCAGCGGCGATAATATTGAGTGAGGTCGTTTCAGTATCCAGCGCAAAGATTTCACATTGCTTTAATTGTTTAACCCACTTTTCAAGCTGCTGTTGGGTTAAAATAGTTTCATAACGACTTTTATCGATACTGGAACGGCTTGCCTCGACCTCTTTATCCTTATTTTCTGCATCAGTATCGGGTTGCTTGGTCTGTGAACTGCGTGGCAAAGGATCTTGTCCGGCTTTTAAGTTTTTAAGCCAGCTTCTAAATTCAAATTCTTCAAAGTAGACTTCTAACGCCTCTTTATCTGGCGCAGACATGTACAGTTCTTCTAACTCAAATGGTAAATCAACATCTAATTTAATGGTCGCTAACTGATAGGAAAGCCGAGCCTCCGCTTCCGCATTTTGCAGTTTTTCAGCCAGTTTTTTAGCGCCGCGGATCGGCAGATCTTTTACCTTATCAAGATTCTGATAAATTTCATCAACCCCACCAATGCCTTGAATAAGCCCTAAAGCAGTTTTTTCTCCTACGCCGGCGACTCCTGGAATATTGTCGACCTTGTCGCCCATCAGACCTAAAAAATCGATGATGTACTTGGGTGGAATACCGAACTTTTGCTCAACACCCTTCACATCCAAAAATTGGTTAGTCATAGTATTGATTAAACTGACCTGCGGATTGACCAACTGTGCCATATCCTTATCACCGGTAGAAATAATGGTTAAAAGCCCTTGTTCAGTAGCCAGTTTTGATAGTGTGCCAATCACATCATCGGCTTCAACCCCTTCAATCGCATGAATGGGCAGACCCATGGCTCGAATAATATTATGCAGCGGTGCAATCTGGCTTCTAAGATCATCCGGCATCGGTGGGCGATTGGCTTTGTACTCGGCATACATTTCGTTACGAAAGGTTTTACCCTTAGCATCAAAAATAACGACGACTCGATCACTGGTGTATTGTTTGCATAAGCTTTTGAGCATATTGATGACGCCATAAATAGCGCCCGTCGCTTGACCTTCTGAATTGCTAAACCCCATTTGCGACATGGAATGATAGGCTCTAAAAAAGATAGGAAGAGCCATCGACTAAAATAAGAGGATTGGAATTATTGTCTGTCATCATTGAACCAAATTGTTAGTAGTATACCGAGCTAATTATTTATTAAGATCGATAGGCATCAGATTTCGGATAGTGTAACCTAGAAACATCATAAATTGTTCATTTGCCTTAGGCTTTGCTAGTAAAAATTTAGCGATCCTCCTTATGACGCAACTTGGCGAACCAAAAATACTTTCAGTTATTGGCCTATAATCTTGCCATTTTAGGTAAACTATTTGCCTCTTAAATGAACATAAGTTAAAGTGTTTTATAAGAAATTACGCTAACTCATTAAAAATTAACAATTATTTTTTTACCCACCGCACTCTGTGGATAAAGTCGTGAACAACCTGAACTGACGATTATAACAAAAAGCGATATTAGTTTTGACTGGTTTTTCTTAATTAGCTTTTTTTCGTTATATAACAGAGGTTTAAGTAATGTTTTTAGACATGTTTATTGCTGTGGATAAAAAATGTATAAGAATATTGCAATGTGAATAACCCTGATCAGTAAAACCAACACAATAGATTAATTATAGGTTTAACCCTTACAAATGAAGACTTTAAATCAATTTTCCATCGTTATTGGTCACGCAGTATCATGGCTAACCCTAGCGATGATTCTATTTATATTAATCAACGTGCTTGCCAGTTGGCTTTTTAACAGCAGTTGGGATCTGGTTAAGAGAGTCGGTCACCTGGTTGCATGGTACTAATTTCCTTCTTGCTGCCGGTTACAGTCTTAATCGCCAGTCTCATGTACGAGTAGATATTTTTTATTCCAAAATGAGTTATCGCCAGCAAGCGATGGTCGATACTTTTGGAACGATTTTTCTCTTATTACCGACCTGTATATTTATCGCTTGGGCCAGTTGGCCGGCTTTTCTTCTCAGTTGGCGCGTGGGCGAAATGTCCTCAGAGCCTGGCGGACTACCGGCACTTTACTTGCTAAAAAGCCTTTTGCTATTAATGCCCTTGCTACTTTCAGTAGAGGCGATTAATCAATTATTAATCCAGCTAAAGCGTATCAGAGAACCTGAATTACCGCTCACAGAAATCAGTGGAGGAAAGGTATAATGGAATGGGTTGCTTTCCTGATGTTTGTTTTTGTCTGTTTGGTTCTTCTATCTGGCTATCCGGTGGCTTTTGCCTTAGCAGGTAGTGGCATTTTGTTCGCCCTAATCGGTGTAGAAATGGGGCATGATCCACCCAGCGATATTAAAAAGTGCTGGCTCTCGTCTGTTTGGAATTATTCAAAACCCGACCTTAATTGCGGTACCGCTATTTGTGTTTATGGGTGGTATGTTAGAAAAAGCAAAAATAGCCGATAAACTTCTTAGTGGCATCGCCGCGATGATGGGCGATAAGCCTGCTGGTCTCGCCATTGCGGTGGTGATTGTGGGTGCATTATTAGCTGCTAGTACCGGCATTGTTGGCGCAACGGTGGTCACGATGGGCATGATTTCACTGCCGGTCATGTTGAAAAAAGGTTATTCCGCCGAAGTTTCTACCGGTGTTATCTGCGCGTCAGGAACGCTCGGTCAAATTATCCCTCCATCCATAGTCCTAGTGCTACTCGGCGATGTGATTGCGAGTGCTAATCGAGACGTTGGCTCTGGCAATTCACCGGTGTCGGTGGGTGATCTTTTTGCGGGTGCAATTATCCCAGGATTTTTGTTGGTATTAATGTATATCACTTATTTGGTGTTCTATTCACGCTATAATCCAGGCGCATTTAAGCACAATGCCACCCCCGATATAGCTGCAACTAGCCGCCTTCTCCCTACTCAAGAAGCGCCAGCTGAAAAAATATCCTTGGGCATGATTCTGTCGCCAATTCTATTAATCCTATTAGTGCTTGGCTCCATATTAAAGGGCATTGCTACTCCTACTGAAGCGGCAGCACTTGGCGCCACAGGCGCCATTATTCTTGCGATTCTAGCCAAAGAATTTGATATGCAGCGGCTTAAAGAAGTTATGCGCTCCACCACTAAAACCTCCAGTATGGTGTTTATGATCCTAGTTGGCGCATCGATATTTTCTTTGGTTTTTAGGGCTTTTCATGGTGACCGCACCATTGAACAAATGCTATCTGATCTGCCTGGCGGTTTAACTACCGCCATGCTGCTAGTGATGCTCACGATGTTCTTACTAGGGTTTATTTTAGACTTTATAGAAATTATATTTGTAGTGGTTCCTTTAACTGCTCCTGCGCTTATTGCCTTAGGAGCCGATCCAATTTGGCTGGGTGTGCTCATCGCAATCAATTTACAAACCTCCTTTCTTACTCCACCCTTTGGGTTTTCTTTGTTCTATCTGCGTAGCGTGGCTCCCAAGAGTATCCAAACCAAGCAAATTTATAAAGGAGTCCTACCTTTTATTGCAATCCAATTACTACTAATTCTAATAATCTGGCAATTTCCAAGCATGGCCACCTGGCTACCACATCTCCTATATGATTAACCCTAAGTAATCTTTCACCAGAAGCTATAAATTGATGGATTATTGGGCAATCTATTGATTTCCGTCAGTCAAATGCGTTTTATGCCACATTTTTTAACAGAAGTAGCGGTTTTTTACACTAAGCACTGCTATATTTATGCTACGACGAGTAGATGATTAATCAAGAAAAGTTCAATTTATATCTGCGAGGGGCTCAGTTACTTAGCCTTTTTTAGCGCGAGGGAAGGTCATTGGAAGACAACAAGAGTTATACTAAATTATTCACTGTTATTTTTTCGTTATTATCGGTAGCGTTTACGGTGAGTCTATATTCGCAACATTGGCTGATTGGCGGAATAATCATTATTATGATTTACCCTATTTGGCGCCTTAGCGGAAAATTTAAGCAGCTGCAACAGCAACTAATCAACGTAGCATCTGAGCAAGCAAGTGAAGATCAAGATTATCACCACGCTGATGATGCCCTCAATTCAGCGTTGCAGGAAATTCTACCCATTTGGAAGCAACAAATTGAATCTTCGGTTCACCAATCAACCAGCGCAGTACAAGATTTAACCAGTCAGTTTATGTCGATTACCGACAATATTTCCATCGCAATTGATTTTACAGGTTCGGGTTCTAGTGGAGAGCGCTTTTCTGCAACCCACAGCGTGCAACAGTCATCAGATAAAATAAAAACCGATTTGGAAACTCTCAAAACCACTCTAATTGGTATGGCAAATCAGGGAGAATCTGCGCTAGGTAGTATTAAGAGCTTATCCGCCTATATGGATGAACTCACGAAAATGGCCGGAGAAGTTGAAGCGCTAGCCGAACAAACCAATTTATTAGCACTTAATGCCGCTATTGAAGCCGCACGAGCCGGTGACCAGGGTAGAGGGTTTGCAGTCGTCGCCGACGAGGTCAGAAACCTTGCCAATCAGTCAAAATCAACCGGCGAAAATATCCGAAAGAAAATCGATATCATCGGCAGTTCCGTGGAAAATATTCTCACCCAAACCAGTCAATCGGCTGAAACAGAAGATGCCATGGCAACCCAAGCAGAAGCAATTATTCATGAAGTGATGGTACAACATAAATTGACCACCTATACCTTAGCGGAATCGGATAAATTGCTGGTTAATATGAGCCAACAAATTAAACAAGAAGTCGCCAATGTGATTATTGAATTGCAATTTCAAGATCGTGTCAGTCAAAAATTAAGGCATATTGAAGAGAGCATCGAAGAAGCGAAAAACATCATTGAAGCATCACAACAAATGGACGCCAAAGGCCGACAAGCCGCTTTTACTCAATTGCCGGCCAAACTTCAATCCAGCTATACCATGGAAGAAGAGCACCAAGCTCACCATAGCGCGACAGGGAAAGCCTCAAAAGCGGCTAGTTCTGTGGAAGTTGAGTTATTTTAATCCCAATATCAAGTGTTGCCACCGGCCAACTAGCCATCATTCGACTATAGACTTTGGCTAATTTCTCGCCAGCTGAGTGATTTTTCTTTAAATGCCTTGTAGGATTGATAAATCTTTTGCGACAGCGGGTTACCCTGTCCCTGCTCCGCCACGACTTGCTCAGAGATGTTTTGAAAGGCATCCAACACATCTTGCGGTAATCGTTTCACTATAACGCCATGATCTTGAACTAGCGTTGTTAAGGCTTCACTATTTTTTCGTGTAAATTCGGCTAGCATATCAGCGTTAGCGACCAAACAGGCAGACTTCACTATTTGCTGTAAGTCATCGGGTAAAGCATCCAAAGCCTGCTGATTGATCAATGCTTCTAAAGTTGTACCAGGCTCCTGCCAGCCCGGATAATAATAAAATTTTGCCGCCTTATAAAATCCAAAAGCTAAATCATTATAGGGGCCAACAAATTCAGCCGCATCAATTCGACCTCTTTCTAGAGCGTTAAATATCTCTCCGCCTGCAATTAATTCCGGAGTACCTCCGGCGCGCTTTAAGACTTCACCACCGAGACCTGGAATACGCATTTTTAAGCCTTGAATATCGGCCATACTTTTAATTTCTTTATTAAACCAACCGGCCATTTGAATATCGGTATTGCCTGCTGGCATAGGAACAATATTGTAGGGTGAATAGAGTTCTTGCCAAAGTTCCAGTGCGCCGCCATGCAACAGCCAACTATTCATTTCTTGCGCATTTAATCCAAAAGGGACTGAGCTAAAGAAGGATGCCGCCGGTAATTTTCCCTTCCAGTAATAAGATGCACCATGACCCATCTCAACACTGCCCGAAGAAACCGCGTCAAACACTTGAAGGGCGGGTACTAATTCATTAGCACCGTAAACCTTTACTTTGATGCGACCGTTGCTCAGTCGATTGATCTGCTCGGCTAAATATTCGGCCCCGGTGCCCAAGCCTTGAAAACCTGGAGGCCAAGTGGTCACCATGGTCCAGTTGATAACCTCTGAGGAGCTCGCAACCGATCCGCTGACTTGCGTGTCACATTGTTTTTCTCCACATCCGGCTAATAGGGTTGCAGCGCCTGCAATGGTGACAAAATCACGTCTTTTCATAGTTTGCCTCGACCTTTTTCAATCAATTTATTATACTTGTTTTAATCTTTTTTGAGATGTTTACCGCCATCCCAACCACCTTGGCTTAATACTCGTTTGCCCATCGCTGCTGGAGGCTCTTCAAGATCAGTCGCCATGGAATCATTCCAACGATTTAAAAATCCATAAAGGCAAACCGCCCCAAGAATTTCCACCACTTGGTTTTCAGTCCAATGCTCTCTCATTTTTTCCATTAGCTCGCTAGTCACCGCATTGGGTACTGAACCCGCAGCCAAAGCGTAATCCAGCGCCACTCTTTCCGCATCGCTGTATAAATCACTCGTTTGATAGTCCCAGATAGCATCGAGTTTTTCTTGACTGACGCCATGGATATTTGCCGCAATTAAAGAATGAGCTTCGCAATACTGACAACCACTAGCACGGCTAGCAAAGTGAGCAATTAAGCGCATAAAACCCAAATCCACCTCACCGCTTTCTGACATGACCGCTTTTGTTAGCACGCCAAAACCTTTCACCATCTCTGGTTTACGCTGCATGGTTAACAGACTATTGGGAACAAAACCGAGTATTTCCTCAAAGATGGCAAAATCTTGCGCCAACTCTGGTGTTGCTGATTGATCTAGTGGTTTCATATGCGCCATGTTATTTTCCTTTTCGATTAACGAGAAAATAGGGTTTATTAGTCGATATTATGCCATAAGGCGAAGATGATAAATAGTTTTCGTCAACCAGTCAGACACAGCTTCCAATATCCTGCCATGTTTTGCTCTTGAAAAGCACTAAAATGCACCCATACTAACGCTAGTGAATGTTTTTAAAATCTTGATCCATAGGAAACTAAAATGAGTGACAAAATGAAAATGGTTTGCCCTAAATGCCAGAGCATTAACCAATTCCCTCAGCAGCGGTTAAACGACAATCCGGTGTGCGCAAAATGTAAGCAGTCACTATTGCGAAACACCCCCATTGAAGTCAATGGTGCTCAACTTGCCCGCCATATTCAACACTCAGGTTTACCCATTTTGGTCGATTTCTGGGCTCCCTGGTGCGGACCCTGTAAGCAGTTTGCTCCCATTTTTAGTCAACTTGCCGATGAAACCAATAACCAACTTTTATTGCTTAAACTCGATACCGAAGCCGATCAGCAGGCTGGCATGACCTACAATATTCGATCAATACCGACTCTAGCTTTATTTAAAAATGGCAAGGAATTGCAGAGAATGTCAGGCGGTTTAGCGCTTAATCAGCTTAAACAATGGGTGGCTCAGTATTTGGTGTGATTACTGTTGTTAGAGATTGATCTTGATCTATGAACCGATCGTTTGACTGACAAGCTTTAGAATTTTATCAGCTGATACAGGCTTTACAATCCAACCGTTAGCCCCGGCTTGTCTGGCCGCCTGTTTTTTATCATCGTCACTGGATGAACTAACAATAAAAATGGGAGTGTCTTCATATTTTGATAGCTTACGCAGTTTTTGAGTCAGCTCCAAACCATCCATATTAGGCATAATCATATCCGCTAAGATTAAATCATACACTTTGCCTTTTGCCGCGGCATAGGCAATCGCGCCGTCCTCAGCATAATCGACATCATGGCTGGTAGCTTTTAGAATGGCCTTAAACATCCCTCTGATTGCACGTTGATCATCAACCACTAAAATATTAGCCATGAGTTTTCCGTTTTGATTTTACTTTGATTGAGTTATAAGTTTAGTCGAAGAAATAGACTTCTTCCATAATTGCTTTTGTAGTTTGAATGTCATCTAGCGCTGAGATTTTGAAATTTTATCGACTGGTTTAAAAGGAGGTTGACTCTAGCGTATTTAAGCATTCACAATTGAGTATTTATAATCATTCGAACTTTAATGAATAGCTGGTACTTCGGCCGCCGCCAGAATCTTTTTGCAGCGCACCTCGTTTAATTAAATCAAGAATATCGCGATAGGCGGTATCTTGTGAGCACTTGGCAATTTTTGCCCAATTGGAACTGGTGAGTTTGCCTTCAAATCCATCGAGCAGTTTATTTAAAATTTTAATTTGTCGTTCATTCAAAGGCTGTTTTGCGTAGTCTTTCCAAAAACGGGATTTTAGCAAAATGCTATTTAAACCTTGTTGTGCCGCTTTAATTGCGCGCAGCAGGCAATTCAAAAACCATTGTTGCCAAGCGGTTATGTCTAGTTCACCTTTCTGTGTCCATTCCAAGGTTTGGTAATAGGCTTCACGTTCCAAGCGAATTTGCGCCGACATGCTGTAGAAACGCAAATTAGATTGCTCAGATCGAGCCAAAGCCATATCAGTAAGAGCACGGGCGATACGCCCATTGCCATCTTCAAAAGGCTGAATAGTAAGAAACCATAAATGCGCTAAGCCGGCAACCAGTAACGGATCCCTGTCTTTTAGACTGCTCAAACCAGCCTAAAAACCGCGACATTTCTGCATCAATACAACAGGCAGGTGGTGCTTGAAAATGGATCTTTCTCTGCCGATCTGGTCCGCAAAACCACCTGCATCGGACCCGAGCAATCATCACGCCATTGGGCCACTCGAATTCTACTCAGTCCACTTCGGCCAGTAGGAAACAAAAGAAGCATGCCTAGCAAATAAACGTTCTTCAGTAAGCTCTTTCAGTATAGTTGCCAGTGGCATCCAGCATCATTTCGACCACACCTTCCACATCGCGATCCGATGCCACCAATCCACCTATTTCTATACCAAGCCGTCGAGCAATGGACCAACGAACCTGATCGACCGGTAGTTTTTCACCTTCGATTTCACTGGTTTTAACCACATCGATAGATAAGGTGTTTAGATTCGCTTCATTACGTAGTTCAAACCCCAGCGAGGCCATGTTACCCAGCAGTCGACCTTGCTCTCGAGAAACCAGCCCAATCAAAGGTAAAAGGCATACTTCATCCCAAGTAAAATCCGGCCATTTGGCTTTATTCCATAGATACATGGTCTTTCTCCGCAATATTTGCGGATATTATGCGTAGAATAGACAGGTTAATCTCCGCATTGGTTATGTTTGCGAGATTTTGTTAGAGAACGATAGACCAATCGAAATAAGCCTGAAAACACCTAAAACCAGATTAATCCTTCAACCATCCAGCAATATCCTTTGCGTAGTAGGTTAGAACTGCATCGGTGCCGGCGCGTTTAAACCCTAGCATGGCTTCAAGCACACATTTTTTTTCATCAATCCAGCCGTTAGCAGATGCCGCTTTGAGCATGGCAAATTCACCACTCACTTGATAGGCCATCACCGGTACTTTAAAGTTTTGTTTGGCACGGTAGATTACATCGAGATAGGGCATACCGGGTTTAACCATCACCATATCGGCGCCTTCTTCGAGATCCATAGCGATTTCATGGAAAGCTTCATCACCGTTAGCAGGGTCCATTTGGTAGGTTTTCTTGTCGGCTTTACCAAGGTTTGCGCCACTGCCAACGGCATCTCGGAAAGGGCCATAAAAGGCTGAGGCGTATTTGGCTGAGTAGGCAAGGATTTTAGTATTGGTAAAGCCCTCATTTTCCAGCGCGTTTCGAATAGCGGCAATACGTCCGTCCATCATATCCGAAGGTGCCACGATATCCACGCCGGCTTTAGCGTGACAAAGGGCTTGTTTAACCAAGGTGTCCACCGTCACATCATTTAGCACATAACCCTTGTCATCAATAATACCATCCTGACCATGACTGGTGTAGGGATCAAGCGCAATATCAGTGATCACGCCGAGCTCAGGAAATATCTGTTTAATCGCGTTGATCACTTGTGGCACTAAGCCTTCTGGATTAAACGCCTCTTCGGCTAATAAGGATTTTTTACTGTCACTCACCACTGGAAACAAAGCAATGGCAGGAATTTTTAGCGCCACCACTTCTTCTAGTTCAATTAATAGTTCATCTAAAGAACGTCTGCAAATACCGGGCATGGATGCAATAGGTTCTACCTTATTACGACCTTCTAAAACAAACACTGGGTAGATCAAATCGCTAGCACTGATCTCATTTTCTGCCATCAGTCTACGACAAAAGTCATCACTACGCATACGCCGCGGGCGCGTCATGGGATAGCTTCGGTTAAGGCTAAATTGTGACATAAGTTTTTCCTGTGTTTTACTTCAATACCCGCAAATCGAATTTCAACGTGATTCTAAACGAGTTGAAAACTGAGGACCCCAGCCCCCATTTTCTTGTTAAATAATAATCGGTGAGTTTTGCTTCTTCACTATTGGCTTTGGGTTGATAATTATATTCCCAACCCACATCCGAAGGCAGCGACATTAAAATAGACTCAGTTCGACCACCGGTTTGCAATCCAAAAAGTGTGCCGCGATCATAAACAAGATTAAACTCAACGTAACGACCACGACGAATTTTCTGAAAAGCCTTATGGCTTGCATCAAATGGTGTGTCTTTACGTTTTTCTAAAATAAGCACAATGCCTTTACAATAATGGTTGCCGACACTTTTAGTAAAATCAAAGGCTGATGCAAAATCCGGTCGATTGAGGTCATCGAAAAATAATCCACCAATACCGCGCGGCTCTTGCCGATGTTTTAAATAAAAATACTCATCACACCATTGTTTATATTTTTTATAGGCACCTTCGCCGAGCGGCGCGCAGGCATCTTTTGAAACCTGATGCCAATGAATACAGTCTTCATCAAAACCATAATAGGGTGTCAGGTCAAAACCGCCACCAAACCACCAAACAGGATCTTCGCCCGCCTTTTCAGCGATAAAAAATCGTACATTCATATGCGAGGTTGGTGCAAAAGGATTATCCGGATGGATCACTAACGAAACACCCATAGCTTGAAAAACCCCACCTGACGCATACGCGCCGAATGCGGCGGTCGCTGAGGCGGGCATGGAATCACCGGATACATGGGAAAAATTAACACCTCCTTTTTCGATAACTGCGCCCTTGCCAATCACTCGAGTACGACCACCACCACCTTGTTCTCTTTGCCATTCATCGGTGACAAATTGTGATTGGCCATCCAGCGCTTCAAGCTGTTGGCAAATATCGTCTTGTAACTGGAGGAAATAATCTTTTATTGCTTCAACGTTGGGCATGTCTTTATTGATCCTTTTGCAACTATTTATTCGGCCTAGTACTGCTAAACTGACTAAATGCTTTTAAAATACTCTGCCTAGAAATAATACCCACCAGCACATTTTTATCCAGCACTGGGTACATTCTTACGCCATCTTTTAAAAACTTTTCAGCGACGTCAGTGATGCTATCCGATGGATGAACTGTTCGAAGTTCTTTGGTCATACGATCTTCAACCAACTCACCATAATCCTGATTGTAAACGGCACTCAAAACCGTATGTAAGCAGTCTTTTTCGGATAAAAAGCCGATCAAGCGGTTGTTATCATCCACCACCGCCGCACCGGACAAACGATACTCTTGCAATGTTTGCGCGGCTTCTAAAATATCAACCTGGGGCTTAAGCGTAATCATGGCGGATGCCATGTAGTCTTTAACAATAAAGGAGTCGAGCATGCAATGGGTTCCTTGTGTTCTTATTTAAAGATTATGTTTGACAACTGAAGCGAGTTTCTTGGCCAATCGCTCAACCTGTGAATGATTATCGCCTTCAATCATCACTCGAATTAAAGGCTCAGTGCCTGAAGCGCGCAATAAAACGCGGCCACTATCGGCTAATTCTAGCTCAGCTTGCTTCACGGCGCTGACAACCTGCTCATTTTGCATCGGATCTTGGCGTTTCGACACTGCGACATTAATCATGACCTGTGGGTATTTAGTCATTCCGCTTTTTAGTTCGGCCAGTGTTTTATTTTGGCTGACCATTTCGGCCAACACCTGTAACGCTGCAATGATGCCATCTCCGGTAGTGTTTTTATCTAAACAAATAATATGGCCGGACGATTCGCCGCCAAAATTCCAATTGTTTTTCTTTAACTGTTCCATCACATAACGATCGCCAACCTTTGCGCGAATAAAATCAATACCATCAGCAGCCAATGCTTTTTCTAATCCTAAATTAGACATTAATGTACCGACCACGCCACCTTGAAGACGTCCGCGCCGTTGAGCACCCTTAGCAATGATATAAAGCAACTCGTCACCATCAACCACTTCACCCTTATGATCCACCATGATTAAACGATCAGCATCGCCATCAAGCGCGATGCCTAAATCAGCTTTATTGCTAGTGACCAGTTTAACCAAAGCATCCACATTGGTTGCGCCGCACGCGGCGTTTATATTTAAACCATCGGGTTGATTAAACACGGCTTGCACATCCGCGCCAATTTCACGAAATACCTTAGGCCCAATAGAATAAGCCGCTCCGTTGGCACAATCGATAACGATTTTAAACCCCTCAAAGGAAAAACTGGAAGGGATGCTGGCTTTACAATACTCAATATAGCGCCCTGCCGCCGTGGAAACTCGCTTGGCTTTACCGATTTTTTCGGCTGAAACCGTGGTCATGGGTTTATCCAGATAGTCTTCAATGGCTTTTTCGATGTCATCATCCAACTTAGTACCTTCGGCAGAGAAAAATTTAATGCCATTGTCTAAATAAGAATTATGGGAAGCGGAAATAACGATACCAGCGGCGGCGCGAAAGGTTCGCGTGAGATAAGCAATACCGGGCGTTGGCATAGGGCCTAGCACCTGTACATTCATACCCGCAGCGGCGATTCCGGCCTCTAATGCCGATTCAAACATATAACCGGAAATGCGAGTGTCTTTACCAATGACCAGTCGATCACCGGGATTTTTACCCAGCACTTTACCCACCGCCCAGCCGAGTTTCATCACAAATTCCGGAGTAATGGGATATTCCCCCACCTTGCCGCGGATACCATCGGTACCAAAATATTTTCGGGTCATAAATCATCCTATTCTTGCTTAATAACAACCATTAACAGCTCAGACTCGCCGCCGTTTGGCATTTTTCCCTAAATCACTAGGACTAGCACTTATTGTATGCTAATCAAAGGATTGGATACAGTCAGATGCAACATTTTTAACCGCTAGATGCATTTTTCTAACATCCACAGTGGCGTCAACATCATGCACTCGAACAATAGCCGCACCCTTTTGCATAGCAATTTGCGCCGCTGCCAGGCTAGAGGGTAACCTTTGGTCAACCTCTTTATCGGTGATAGCACCCAACATAGATTTACGTGAAATCCCTACCAGCAGTGGTTTACCCAAGGATTTCAGGGCTTCCAACTGCGCTAAAAGTTGAAGGTTGTGTTGCAGTGTTTTACCAAACCCAAATCCGGGATCAAGGCAAATATGCTGTTCTTTTATTCCGGCTTGCATACAAGCTTGCACTCTTTGTTGTAGAAATTCCTTAACCTGGATCACTACATCTTGATATTGCGGAAGCATTTTGCATGTTTTTGGGTTGTCCTTGCATGTGCATCAGACAAACAGCCACACCCAATTTTGCCGCCATTTGAAGTGCGCCCGGTTGTTGCAAGGCTCTAACATCATTGATCATTTGCGCACCAGCATCGACGGCCGCTTGCATTACCTCAGGTTTGCTGGTATCGATGGAAACTGGCGTACCTAACTCGGCAATCTGCTGAATAATAGGTACTACGCGGTCAATTTCTTGCTCGGCAGTTACACTTTTTGCGCCAGGTCGGGTCGATTCACCACCAATATCGATGATATCAGCTCCCGCATCAATCATGCGCCGCGCTTTGTCAATCGCAACCGCTTTTTTTCAAATAACGATTACCATCCGAGAAAGAGTCTGGGGTCACATTAAGAATACCCATGATCAAAGGCTGTTTTTGAGGATTAGAAATAAAACGTGTCACAGAGCAACTCTTGAATTAATTTACTCAATCATAGCATAACTTTCGCGCTAAAAATCAAGCAGCTAGGCCAAGTCTCTGTGGATTCAAGTTTTTTAAATATAACGCTATTTTAACTGATCCTAGGCTAAACAATTGGTATACTTAGAGCAATTACCATTAGCCAGCCATTCCCCATGTCAAAACAAACCACTCATTTTGGATTTAAAGATGTTGCCCTAGAAGAAAAACAAGGCATGGTTGCGCAGGTTTTTGACTCAGTGGCAGTCAAATATGATCTCATGAACGACCTTATGTCAGCCGGCGTGCATCGACTATGGAAGCGTTTTACTATCGAAAAAAGTGCCGCTAGACCGGGTCATCAAATACTCGATTTAGCCGGTGGTACTGGCGACTTAGCCAAACTATTTTCACCTATCGTGGGGGCAAAAGGTCAGGTTATTCTGGCAGATATTAATGACTCGATGCTTAAAGTCGGACGCGACCGCCTAATTGATGATGGCATTGTAGGTAATATTGACTTTGCTCAGGTTAACGCCGAAGCTCTTCCGTTTGCCGACAATAGCTTTGATTGTATTACTATCGCCTTTGGTTTAAGAAATGTCACTGATAAACAAAAAGCCTTGTCCTCTATGTATCGTGTATTGAAACCCGGTGGGCGCTTATTAGTGTTAGAGTTTTCTAAGCCCATTCACGAGTGGCTTAACAAAATCTACGATGTTTACTCTTTTAATCTACTGCCTAAAATTGGTCAAATAATTACCGGCGATGAACAAAGCTACCGCTATTTAGCGGAGTCTATCCGTATGCATCCCGATCAAGATTCGCTTAAACAAATGTTTGAGCAAGCGCAATTTGAAGACTGTGATTATTTTAATCTAACCGGTGGTATCGTGGCATTGCATCGCGGTTTTAAATACTAATTAGGCTGCTAATTTATGTCCATCAACCCAGATTTTTTGAGTTCAGCGCCCTTCAATCGAGGTGGTTTCAACCATCTGTCTTCACGCATGATGCATCAGCTGGTTAATCGGTTACTGGCGCTCGATGCTGAAGCCAAGCAAAAACTCGAAGCCTTTGAACCCAGTGTTTTTTTAATTCAGGTCACTGATTTAGGTTTAAACTATGCAGCCACCATAAAACAAGGTGAGCTCAACATCAGTGATGGCTCCGACCTTATTCAATCAAAAGCAGCCAAACCAACCGAGTCATCCTCTAAAGCAACCGCCGAGTCTGAAAACGCTCGGTGTGAAATAACCGCCACCATTAGCGGTACCAGTAGTGCATTTTTATCTGCCATCCAAGAACAGCATAAGGGTGATTCCATTTTCAAAGGGCAATTAAATTTTAGCGGACAAATTAATAGCGCCAAAAAACTACAAAGCTTTGCTCAAAGTTTAAAAATTGACTGGCAAGAGCCCTTAGCTCAGCTTTTTGGTGATCCCATCGGTCATAGCCTTGCAAGCGGTATTCAAGATTTAGCAGGCTGGTTAAAGTCTACCCTTACTCAAGCGCCCATTAACCTAGGTGAGTATTTACAAGAAGAAGTTCAACTGACGCCTTCTCGCTTTGAGCAAGCGCATTTTTCTGATCAGGTTGATCAACTTCGTAGCCGACTCGACCGGCTAAATGCGCGCTTTCAGCGAATCCAATCCAAACAAACGGCTAAATCCTCCGAGCGAGAAAAGGCCGCAGGCGATGACCTATAAAATGAAGCGACTTTTTATTTTAAGACGACTGTTTGTGATCAATCGCGTCTTTATGCAATATGGTTTGGATGAGTTTTTAGCGCCTACGCCATTGGCCAAATACTCCTTTTTATTTAAAATATTTGCCCTAAGTGCAAAAAAGCATGCCAAGCTATCCTCCGGTGAAAGGCTCAACCTAGCACTCACCGAGCTAGGTCCTATTTTTATTAAACTGGGACAGATGTTATCAACTCGACGCGATCTTTTATCACTCGATCTGGCCAAATCTTTAGCCAAATTACAAGATAATGTCGACCCCTTTGCTAATGATACAAAGAAGAAGTGGCACGCGCACAGTGCAGCCACGATAAATGCGAAAACGGTTAA
>JAUZSK010000056.1 GCA_030949565.1 Enterobacterales bacterium | reverse complement strand
GCCAGTGGATTGAGTGAAGAAAATGCGATGAGTAATGATCAGGTAACCTTATCGGGGCATGAGAACTTAGAATTACCACCGCCGACGATTGGACAAGTTGAAAAGTTGGAGCAAGCTAAGGGTGTTGTTAGTAATAATCCAACCTTGGTTGCACAATTAGTAAAAGGATGGATTGAAGAAGATGGCTAATGCAAAAAATAAAGAGCCCAAGATAACGGGTGTTGAAAAG
Organism: Enterobacterales bacterium; assembly: GCA_030949565.1. Lineage (GTDB taxonomy): Bacteria > Pseudomonadota > Gammaproteobacteria > Enterobacterales > Kangiellaceae. Next base: position 5,312 of record JAUZSK010000056.1, on the reverse strand, counting down.
GCTGCTGTCTTGCTACTATCATTAGGTGAAGAAACCGCGGCAGAAGTTTTAAAACATATGGGACCTAAGGAAGTTCAAGTATTGGGCATGAGTATGGCATCATTAAAAAACGTTGGTAAGGGAACAGTAGAGGATGTGGTTAGTGAGTTTCTGGAAAGAGTTGAGGAACAAACCGGTATTGGGATCGGCACCGAAGATTATATTCGTAGCACGCTCAAGGCGGCTCTTGGAGTGATGATAAAGCTGGAGGAATAATTGATCGAATATTGGCAGGTGCCAATACCAAAGGCTTGGATACGTTGAAATGGATGGACGCTCGCTCTGTTGCAGATGTCGTCCGGTTTGAGCACCCTCAAATCCAATCGATCATTTTATCTTATCTCGACCCAGATCAAGCTGCAGAGGTATTAAAATTATTACCGGAGAAAGTAAGAATCGATTTAACCATGAGAATAGCAGCGCTGGAGGCGGTTCAGCCGGACGCGTTAAAAGAGCTAAACGATATCATGGAAAAACAATTTACTGGCAGTGGTTCTAGTCAGGCTCATGAAATTGGCGGAGTCAAAAAGGTCGCCGATATAATGAATTTTATGGATGGAGCGAATGAGACATTAATCATGGAGTCGATTAAAGAAACGGATGAAGATTTAGCACAAAAAATCCAAGATCTAATGTTTGTCTTTGACAATCTAGAGCAAGTCGATGACCGAGGTATTCAAGCGCTACTTCGAGAGATTTCTACAGACACTTTGATCGTCGCCCTAAAAGCCTGTGATGAAGCGATTAAAGAAAAGATATTCAAAAACATGTCAAAAAGAGCAGCTGAATTAATGCGAGATGATTTAGAAGCTATGGGGCCTGTTAAATTGAGTGAAGTCGAATCAGCGCAGAAAGAGATACTCACTATAGCGCGGAAAATGGCGGAATCCGGTGAAATCGCACTGGGCGGAAGTGGCGAAGAGATGGTTTAATATAAAGTTATTCTATTTAATAAGGAACAAACATCAATGGTTGTAAAAACCAAATCTGACACAACGACCAAGCCCATGAGAAACGTATCTGACTATTCCTCGTGGCAGGCTCCAATGCTTGATTCCAAAGGGTCCAATCTATTTCGCCAACCGGCGCAAGATGAAGCACTGCAAGAAGAGTTAACGGAAGAGCTTATTACTGCGCAGGAATTGCAGGCAATAAAAGACCAAGCCTACACAGAAGGTTTTGAAAAAGGTCGCTCTGAAGGACTCGATTCAGCGCAGCAGGAGATAGAAAATCGTACCCAGCTATTAGATAATTTGGTCAAGCAATTAACCGAACCTTTACAACAAATCGGGCAAAATACGCAACAGGAATTACTAGAATTAGCTTTCGCTATTTCTCGTCAAATTTTAAGACGAGAGTTAAAGCAAGACCCTAGCCAACTTATTGCTATCATACGAGAAGCTTTACAGCTTTTACCAGTAGGTTCCACAAATATTCAAATTCTGCTTCACCCAGAAGACGCTTCGACCGTTAGAGAACTTCTTTCGATCGATAAAAATTCGGATGCCACTCGCTGGCAGCTACTAGAAGAGCCAGCAATGGAACGTGGGGGCTGCCAAATTAAAACACATAACTCCAAAATTGATGCCTCCGTTGATAGGCAGATAGCGGTTTTATTTAGCAGAGTTGTGGGTGGACAGCGAGCGGGAGAAAGTGATGTTAACGGATGAATCTCTCAGCCAATTTATTCACCAGCATCAACAAAAGTTAGAAAATGTCAATTCGATTGTGGTTGAAGGACGCCTTACTCGAATGATTGGAATGACACTTGAAGCGGTGGGCTGTAACGTTAACATAGGTGAAAGATGCCAAATCGAAACCAACACTGGGCAACTAGAAGATGCTGAAGTGGTTGGCTTTTCCAGAGGATAAAATATTTTTGATGCCGATTGGGAGTATTCAAGGGATTGGTCCTGGTGCGCGAGTCATTCCAACGAGTCGAGCTCCTCAAATCCCTGTGGGAAATGGCTTGCTAGGACGTGTATTAGATGGGCAAGGATTACCGCTTGATAATAAAGGACCGATTCATTGTATTGAAACTCGCCCGTTAGTGGCTGAAACTATAAACCCTTTAAATCGTAAACCCGTGACTGAGGCGCTGGATGTTGGCGTTCGATCAATTAATTCAATATTGACGGTCGGTCGCGGTCAGCGAATGGGCTTGATGGCAGGTTCGGGAGTAGGAAAAAGTGTGCTGCTAGGTATGATGACCCGCTTTACTGAAGCCGAAATTATCGTGGTTGGTTTAATAGGAGAAAGAGGGCGCGAGGTCAAAGAATTTATCGAACAAATTCTCGGTGAAGAAGGATTGCGACGCTCGGTTGTTGTTGCCGTTCCAGCCGATAATTCACCATTAATGCGGATCCAGGGCGCTATGGCTGCTACCACTATAGCAGAATATTTTAGAGATCAAGGTAAGGATGTGCTCTTGCTAATGGACTCTTTAACCCGTTTTTGCCAAGCGCAAAGAGAAGTCGCGTTAGCGATTGGTGAGCCTCCGGCAACTAAGGGATATCCGCCATCAGTGTTTGCGCGGATGCCTCAACTAGTAGAACGTGCCGGTAATGGCGATACTGGTGGTGGATCAATCACTGCTTTTTACACAGTACTTGCTGAAGGTGATGATCAACAAGATCCTATTGTCGATGCTGCTAGAGCGATTTTGGATGGCCATGTTGTGTTGTCCCGCGATTTGGCCGATTCTGGCCATTATCCGGCCATCGATATCGAGAGCTCGGTTAGTCGGGTCGTCAACCAGATAACCAGTGAGAGTCATCAGTTAGCGATCAATCATTTAAAGAAGCTTTACTCTAACTATCAGCAAAATAAAGATTTAATTACCGTAGGAGCATACCAAAAGGGGAGTGACCCAACCCTCGATGACGCTATAGATAGTATGCCCTTAATCAATTCTTTCTTATGTCAGCGGGTCAATGAAAAGGTGTTAATGCAAGAAAGTATCGATGAATTACAAGAGATGATGACGACCTAGTCTCGTTTTAATAGGTCTTTTTAAATTTAAGGGCATATTTTTAGCAAATTGTCTAAATTTATACTAGTCTAATTAGTAGAGTGCTGTTCCCTAGGTTGATTAACTGTTTTTAGTTAAATGATTGATATTTAACAATTAAACTTAAGGGCTAAGCTAGGTGACTCAACCGATATTAAATCCATTCAATCCGAATTTGCTAAGCTATTGCAATCTAACTTATCAATATTCAAATGAAGGAAAGCTATGAATTCTTCTCAACGTTTGAAACCCATAAAAAAGCTCGCTGATAGTCGTGAAAAATTGGCGGCACAGTCCCTTGGTAAGTCAGTCGAGGCTCGTCGATTAGAAAGTGAACGGCTAGAGCAGTTAATTGTCTATCGAAATGAATACTTGTTAACAATGGCTCAAAAATCTGAGCAGGGGATGTTGGGAGATCAATTACATCAATACCATCAATTCCTGACGAAGCTCGATGCTGCGATTAATCAACAAAAAAATATCGTGCAACAGAGCGAACAGACGTTAGATAGAAGTAAAAAAGACTGGAAGGATGACAATGGTCGAGCGACTGCCATTGATAAGGCGATAAAAAAGCTTGAATCGAAAGAATCGCATATTAAGAGCAAAAAGGAATCGAATCAAATGGATGAGCTTTCTACGCAAGCTTTTTACGGAGAAAGATGAGTTAGTCGTTTAATATTTCAATGTTTCCTCAGCGTATCTAGTAATCCAAATCCTTTGTTTTCTGCCTTAATTTGCACAATGTGTTTTAGCAACCGATCGGTTTTTTATTCTATTTATTATAGGGATTAAGCAATTGATTCAACAGAATTGAGGATTAACCTAAAATCGGCTATTTAATGCTTAGAAAAGCATTAAAAATTTAGTAACTTGTAAAATATCTGCTATACCTTAAACAATGACTTGGATATTTGTTTTTGCCTTTAGAGTCTGCTTTTTGTGAATCAATCAGTTTTATTGAAATTAAAGGGTTATTTGATGAGTGATAAAACAACCGTTAGTCTAGGTAGTGCGCTAGATATCATGCACGCCAACGCGCTCAAAGAGCGATTACAAACGGCATTGCAAAAAAAATCACATATCGTCCTTATTGCGGACAAGGTTGAACGAGCGGACACCGCAGGATTGCAACTAATTTACGCCTTTAAGACCGCGGTAGAACTTGATCAGAAACAATTATCTTGGCAAAAACCGACAAACGCCTTAATACAGGCAAGCGAAATGTTAGGTATGAGAGAAAGTCTTTCATTACCAGCAGTTTAGCCTTGTAGTCAATCGATAATTCGTTTGTTTAATTTGCTCAAGATATCGAGAACTCGATAGTTTACATTAAATTTAATAGTTAATAGACATATCAATTTGGAGAAAAATTGCATGACTAAAATCTTAGCTGTTGATGATTCCGCATCAATGAGGCAAATGGTAGCATTTACCCTTAAGAGCGCGGGATTTGACGTGACCGATGCTTCGGATGGTGTTGAGGCTTTAAAAATAGCGAAAACACAGTCATTTGATGTCGTTATTTCTGATGTCAATATGCCTAATATGGACGGGCTTACCCTTTGCCGTGAGTTGAGACAATTGCCGAATTTTAAATTTACGCCGATTCTCATGCTTACCACAGAATCTTCAGCTGATAAAAAACAGGCTGGTCGAGGTGCTGGAGCTACTGGATGGATTGTAAAGCCGTTTAATCCAGATCAATTGCTGGCGACGGTCAACAAAGTGATAGGCTAGGGTGATGGGTTAATGCAAACATCAAGTGTTACACAAGTTTAGGACCAAACAATGGAAATCGATTTAAGCCAATTTCATGAAGTATTCTTTGAAGAAAGTTTTGAAGGGCTTGATGTTATGGAGCAAGAATTACTTAATCTCGAAGAGGATAGCGATCTCGAAAATATTAACACGATATTTAGAGCCGCTCACTCAATTAAAGGCGGTAGCGCGACGTTTAATTTTACCAAGGTTGCTGAATTTACTCATGTAATGGAAACCTTGCTAGATGAAATGAGAGACGGAAAACGCGCCAGCACCCGAGAGATTGTTGATTTATTATTAAAGTCAGTAGACTGTTTACGTAGCATGCTCAATGCACTACAGGATGGTGAAGATGTGAATGATGATTATATTGAGTTGGTTAACTATTTTAACCAGCTTTTGTCAGGTGATTCTAGCCAAACATCTGAAGCAACTAAGCAGAACAAAGCTGATTCTAGTTCGGCTAATTCGAGTTGTTCGGAATCTGCCATCAATGGAT
>JAUZSK010000055.1 GCA_030949565.1 Enterobacterales bacterium | reverse complement strand
TATTGCGGTTCCGATTGTTATAGCGCTGGTTACCTTTATTGTTAGAATCCTTTTCGTTCTCTTCATTAGAAAACAAAGAACGCCACATTCGGACTAATAAACTCGGCTTTTTAGCTTCTTTTTAGCTACGTGCTGGGGCGCTGCCGGAGCTTCTAGCGTTGTAACGGCTTGCTTGCTCAGGTGGCTCTTACAATGTTTGCTTCTTTGACTGCTTGTTACAATTTCCTAATTCAGGTTGCTTAGGTACTTTATAGCTTTCTGTTTCTAAAGATTCTGATTTGCGTAATCTTTTGATTTCGTAATTAGGTGTTTCCATGTAGGGATTTGGAATGATTACCAATAGCGTATTTTGTCTTTTTTCAATAGCGGCAATAATCTTGCGTTTTTCATTAAGTAGGAAGGTCGCAACCGGTACAGGTAAGATAGCTTGAACTAAAGAGGTTGAATCTTTAGCCGCTTCTTCTTCAACCAGTCTTAAAATTGAAAGCGCCAACGATTGAACACCGCGTATGGTTCCAGTGCCATCACAACGGGGACAAAACACCGTGCGCTGACTCACCTAAAGAAGGCTTTAATCTCTGTCGCGACATTTCAAGCAGGCCGAAACGCGATATCTTCTGCCCACTTGAACCTCTTGCTCGATCCTTGAGTTAAGGCTTTGCGCAGCACGTTTTCAACTTCACGCTGATGCTTAGCTTGTAGACATATACGATAAAATCGACAACCACTAGACCGCCCATATCGCGCAGTCGTAATTGTCTTGCTATCTCAACGGCAGCTTCTTTATTAGTTTGGAAATGCCAGTATCTTCAATATCTGCGCCCTTGGTGGCCCGAGCGGAGTTAATGTCGATGGAAACCAAAGCTTCAGTTGGGTCGATAACGATAGAGCCACCAGAAGGTAGGTTCACATTACGTAAGAATGCGGTTTCAATTTGATTTTCGATTTGAAAGCGGTTAAATAAAGGAATATCACGGTCTTCATTAAGCTTTACGCGGTTAGAAAATTCGGGGCGAATAAATTCGATTTGACGTTTAACCTTATCAAATATTTCTTTTTTATCAACAACGATTTCGCCTATGTCCGCTCTAAGGTAATCGCGTAAAGAGCGAATAATTACATCGCTTTCTTGATGAATAAGGAAAGGTGCCGGTTTTGAATCAGAAGCCTTTAAAATAGCATCCCAAAGGTTTTGTAGAACCATCATATCCCATTTTAGCTCTTCAGAACTGCGACCAACACCCGCGGTGCGAACAATGCAGCCCATCCCTTTAGGTGTTTCAACTTCACGCATTGCTTGACGAAGTTCGTCTCTTTCTTGGCCTTCTATTCGTCGTGAGATGCCGCCAGCACGCGGGTTGTTAGGCATTAATACTAGGTAACAACCGGCTAGGCTGATAAAAGTAGTTAAAGCGGCACCTTTATTGCCTCGTTCTTCTTTATCTATTTGAACAATAACTTCCTGACCTTCTTTGATCACATCCTTAATATTAGGACGACCACGAAAGCTTTTGTCTTTAAAGTATTCTTTAGATATTTCTTTTAATGGGAGGAATCCATGACGTTCAGCGCCATAATCAACAAATGCCGCTTCTAGGCTGGGTTCTACGCGGGTGATTTTACCTTTATGGATGTTAGCCTTTTTTTGCTCTCGGCCAACCAGTTCAATATCTAGGTCAAATAGGTTTTGACCATCAACCAGAGCAACACGAACTTCTTCAGGCTGTGTTGCGTTAATTAACATTCTTTTCATTTAAATTTTTCTCATCCTTTAACGCCTAAGCGTTTTAATTGCTTAAGTCACTATTGAGCAGAGGAGAGAGTTAGGTAGGATCTTTGAGTGTTACTGGTTTAACGGCTTTTACTGGCGTAAAAATAAACACAAAATAGAACTAGGTCCATTTTATATTTAACGCTTACCCTGTTTTAGCCATCATTTAGGCAGAAAAGAGGCTTGTGACCCCAGTTATCCGTTATAGATATTTCTTTAAACCTATTGGCTATCAATAGGATAGCGTCAAACTATTTACTCAAATTCTTTTATATTTAACAACCGAGAGGGCTATGCCACAAAGTTGGTAGTAAACCAATTACATTCGGTTGTAAAAAATCTAATTCTCATTATCGCTCAATTAGCGACATTCTAATAATTGCAAACCTGTCTTTCTGTGGCAGGTTTGCTCTGTGTACCTATCGGTCCAGTATCATAAAAACAGGGTCCGATTTGAATTCTTTAGTCAGTGCTAGGGCGAGTCACAGGGACATGCGTAACACTAATGGCGATTTATAGACAACTGGGTAATTCATTGGTTCCCAAAGTCAACGCTCCTCTGAAATATAACCTCATCTAGCTTTAAAGCAACAAAGCATTTTAATAAAGGCTTTTTACAGATATTAACGACCTGCATTCAGCATATGAACTATAGCAATATTGTCCCGCAACATCAATTTATTATCGATTAATCAGGCATTTAAGTGCATTCTCGAGCACTTATTAACCAGCTTTCGCCTTTTAAACAATTAAATTATTGGATTTTATGAATAACATTCGCTATTTTAAGCACAGTTGCTAAGCGCACCGACCATTTTGATATCCTATCCGAGCAATTAGCGCTGAGGTTTCAGTCTAAAATCTATCGATTAGTGAATTAGCAAGGCAAAGACTATGAGCAATATTAAGCAGCATTGGAATGATATTTTTGATAATACCCAAACTGAAGATTTAGGTTGGTTTGATGCTGAAAATAGCCAAATAAAGGACTTTATTAGCCGTGGTTGCTGGTTAAGGGAAGACGCGAAAATATTTTTTGCTGGTGCTGGTACTTCTAGTTTAGTTAAGGACTTATCTGCTCAAAAAAGGCAACTGGTGATCAATGACATCAGTTCGATTGCTTTGGAAAGACTAAAAATTGAACTAAAGGCTTCAAAATCGAGTTGCCACTGGATATGCCAGGATGTCTCTCGCCCAATTTCAGAGCAATTTGGAAACCTCGATCTTTGGATCGATAGAGCCGTATTGCATTTTTTGCATGACGAAAGTGACATTCAAGGTTATTTTGACAACCTTACTGGATTATTGAAGCCTGGTGGCTATGCATTATTTGCCGAATTTTCGAAGCAGGGTGCGGCAAAATGTGCTGGTTTGCCGATTAATCGATATGATTTAGCCATGTTGCAACAGCGTTTACCAGAATTTTCACTGGTTGAGCATGATGAATTTCTATTTACCAGTCGAACAGGCCTAGAAAGACCTTATATTATTGCTCTATTTCAAAAACCGGCATAACACTCGGTTAAAGATTGCAATTTAAAGCTATTTGATTAAACTGACTGCATCTTAAATAAAATACTAAGAGTCATCTAAATCCATGCAATATCTCGATCAAGTCAATCAATTAGATCATGCCACTATTGATAAACTCACCACAGCGGTAGAAATTGGCAAATGGGAAAATGGCGAAAAGCTCACTGATAGACAACGAGAAAGCGCCATGCAAGCTAATTCTTTTATGGCAGGCCAGTCACACAAACCAGACCAATGAACCATTTAAAATAAATAACAAGGGTGAATTTAAGATTGGTAAAGGGCCTGCCGTTGATCAAGTGCCATTGGAGTTTAGAAGTAATCCGTTGGGGGATATTGAGGTTAAAACTAAGCACTAGTCTTATTTTGTTGTCGCTTTTTGTTTCAATAATAAGATCGCATGGTTGTAAACGTCTTTGCGAGGAGCTACGACGCGGCAATCTGTCCAATAAATTGAGAATATTGGGTTAATAGCTTTTTATATCCAATACAGGCATTTTTCCATCGAGTAGTCTCTTTGCTTGTTCAAAATCGCCATAAAGCCAATTTTCTGCTGCATCTTGATTAATCATCAAAGGCATTCGAGAATGGATTGGCTGGCATTGTTTATTGGCTGTAGTGGTGAGTGAAACCAAATAATAATCTGGGGCGATCTGATCGAGGTCGAAAGATCCTTGATTAGAATAGGAATTAACCTGTTTGACCAGTATCCCGGCCATTAACAAAGCACCATCCTTTGGGATAAACTCATACTTTGTCTTGTTACCACTAAAATCAGTCTTCCATTCATACCAACTGGATATAGGAATAATACAGCGCTTGCTACTAAAACCGGATCGAAAAGTGGTTTTCTCAGCAACGGTTTCAGAGCGAGCGTTAATCAAAAGTTTATTGCTCCAATCGGTTCTTAAGCCCCACGGGTACGCCTGCTGTGCAATCTGTGTTACCGATTGGTTGTTTGCACTAGTCGCTATCAAGCAATCTACGGATTGGCTAGGACAAACATTTGAATTGCTTTCTGTTGGTTTAAAATCGATCTTAAGCCAGTCAGATACTAACTTAGATAGAGGGTCATCTATGACATTAAATCTTCCGCACATGATTTAGATTCCTCTTTTAGGTCGCAGTTCATACTGAGTGACTGAGTGACTGAGTGACTGAGTTTAAATCCATGCGATGTAGAATGCAAAATAGCCAGCTAAATAGAAATTCCTGCGAATTGGTATAAAAGTTGATGTTTTGCTATTTGCACCATTTTGGTGCATAAAAGAGCCAAAAAATCAAAAAAATGCACCATTTTGGTGCAAAGCAAGCTGGCGTTTACTAATAATGCACCAAAATGGTGCATTATTAGTAAAAAGGATTCTAATTAAAATCTCGTAATAATCATCTCAGAGGCTAAAACTTAGGCCTTTACATTCATAATATCTAGAGCGTCTGCTGGCATTTTGTTAATCAATAGCCAAGTCGATACAAGGCTTTTCTGGAACTTAGTAGCAAGCTTTTAAGATATATCACCTAATTTGCTGAGCTGACAATTTCTAAAATAGCAGGGTGCTTTAATCTGCGCTCTGGCGAAATAACGTAGTAATGCTCTTTAAACTCGTCAGTTCTACCTACTATCTTGACATGGTATTGAGACATGATGGTTTCTTCAATCAGTGTGGGAGCGGTAAAAATACCATATCCTTCCTGACCGAAAGATTTAAGTAGTGCGCTATCATCAAATTCAGCAATAATATTTGGCACTATAGAATGCTTTTCTAACCAAGCAGAAAGCCTTTGCCTTACCGCTGTATTTTTTCCCTGCATCAAAAAGGGTTGAGCATTTAGTGATTTTGGGAAGTTTTTATTGCAACCATTGGCTAGTTTGCTGGTGGCGAAAAAAGTAAATCCACTTTCGGTTAGATGATGGTTATAAGCTTTAATATGACTACCCATAGGTAAAGGTTGGTCGGTTAAAACCAAGTCCAGTTTATTGACCGCTAGCTCCGCCAGTAAGCTTTCTTGGTCGCCTTCTTTACAGATTAGACGAATTGAATCCGACATATTCAGTACCGGGTTTAATAATTGAAAAGCAAGCACTTTTGGAATAACACCGGTTACACCGACGGTAAAAGTCAACCAGTGAGCAGGCTCTTGAGTTTTTATAACATTTTTTAATTCATCGCCTAGCTGAAAAATTTCTTCGGCATAGCTAAAAATCAATTGCCCCATTTCAGACAAAATGAGTTTTTTGCCTTTTCGTTCAAATAACTCGACACCTATTTGTGATTCAAATCCAGTAATTTGCCCGCTGATGGTTTGTGGTGTTAGATGAAGTAACGCACTAGCTTTAGTGATACTTCCTTCGCTGGCAACCGTGTAAAAATAGTATAAATGATTATAATTGAGAGGTGTCATGATGGTTTTATCTCGTAAAACTCGAACAATAGAGTAATATTATTCGAAAAAATATAAAGTAGCAAGCCTGTAATCTTGTGCTATAAGTCGAGCATCTTATTATCCTTGTGGCTTTTAAATACAATAAACCATCAACAAACTAGCTAGTCGCCAACAATGCTAATGAGTTAAAGACTGATTGAATAGTCAAAAACAACTAGTTCGATTTAATCGAATATAAACTACCAAATGTTCGAATTTACTTGCTGTCTAAAAAGGATTATAAAGAACACACGATCATTAATCGAACTATTGGATATCTATGTCATACCACAAACCAGTCTGCAGGACACGTCAAATTAGTTGCTGTTTGATTAGCAATGACCTCTTTAAAAAATTAGCGATTTGGGTGATGTTTTCCGCAACTCTTTTCAGCCTTTCAACTAAAGCGGCAAACCTTGAACAAATGGTCACGGCAAACAAGCAGTTGTTAACCTCCTGTCAATCGTTAAAAAAGAATGTGGAAGCTAAACAGTCAGTCGCTTGTATCGCATATATACAAGGATTACTTGCTGGTGCATGGGGTTTTCCCGATATTAAAACCACTCATACTAAAGACAAAAATAAAAAACCTAAGACCTGGGCAGAGAGAGCCTACCGATATCGTGTCGGCGAGATCAGTCCACGTTACTTGCCTCGAAAAACAAGCTATTTTTGTGCACCCGATATCGATACAGAAATTAAAATCATTAAAGTTTTTACTAGTTATAAAACACGATCAATGGAGGATATTCGGGCTTTAAATACAAGGATATATGAAGCCATTAAATCTGTTTGCCCGACGGTCGGCATTAAGTAGAGCTTAAAGCGATGATTGTTAAAATTCAAAGCGACAAAATCGAGTTAAATAGCGCTCTTGAGACTCACATTCAAAGAAAAATAAACATTGCGCTTTCAAGAATAGAACCTTATATAACCTCTATTTCGATTAGTTTATGTTATGTTCAGGATGACGATGACCGACAATTTGAATATAGAAAACCTGCCACTCAATGCTTGCTTAAGATTTCGATAGAAAACCTACCAGCCATTGAAGTAGTGGATATACAAACTGACCTTTATTGTGCAATCGACCGCGTAATTCAAAAGGCTAGTCGCACCATGAGTAGAAAATTATTTTCTACAACAACTGCTGATTCTCAATTATCAGATAGTCGATAGTTTTATATTATTCTCCGTTGTGAAAACATCGGTTTTATTGGTTCAATTAATAAGGAAAGAAAACAATGCAACATTTAGATAACCTACAAACAAATAGTCAGGTAGACCGCATAGTCTTTAATAAAATTTTACGTAATACCTACGCCTTACTTTCGCTGACCTTGGTATTCAGCGCGTTCACCGCTGGTGTTTCATCAATGATGAATTTACCTCACCCTGGAATAATTATTACTTTAGCCGGCTACTTTGGGCTTCTATTTCTTACTAGCAAGTTTCGTAATTCAAGTATGGGGCTTATTTGTGTTTTCGCCTTAACCGGCTTTATGGGTTACACCTTAGGACCGATTATTAATTATTATTTAAATACGACGAATGGTGGGCAAATAGTCATGACGGCGCTTGGCTCAACCGGTGTTATATTTTTAGGACTTTCTGCCTACGCTTTAACGAGCAAAAAAGACTTTAGTTTTATGGGTGGCTTTATAATGGTGGGCATTTTAGTTGCTTTTTTAGCCGGTTTAGGCGCTATTTTTTTTGAAATGCCGGCTTTATCTTTAGCTGTTTCAGCAGCCTTTGTGTTACTCATGAGTGGCCTCATTTTATACCAAACCAGCGCTATTATTCATGGTGGTGAAACCAATTATATAATGGCAACCGTCACTCTTTTTGTTTCTATATTCAATCTATTTACAAGTTTATTGCACCTTATAGGTTTTATGAGCGGAGATGATTAAAGCTTGGTCTAACCGAAAACTATAAAATAATAGGAATGCCTGACTCATGTCAGGCATTATTCTTAAAGTAGGATATTCGTACTATTAATTTGTGAAACATTTTAACCTGCTCATCATAGACAAATAACCATTATTTTAAAGCTATCATCAGCTATTATTGTTCTTAATATTGCTAATATTTAACGCCATAAATCTTTTATACCTGTAAAATGATTATCGGAGTTTTAATAGGCTTTATCTCTTAAATACTAGGGAAGTAAAAAATTGATGAATTTATGGATATAATCTGGATACTTGTTGCTTTTGGATTTGGTTATTTAGCCAAACAAGTCAAACTTCCCCCATTAGTCGGTTATTTAGCAGCCGGTTTTATTCTACACACTCTCGGGTTTAAGCCTGATAGCTCGCTTGAAGTCATCGCATCTTTCGGAGTTACTCTTCTTTTATTTACCATTGGTCTTAAACTTAATATAAGAACTCTATTTAAAAATGAAGTTTGGCTAGGCGCATCCGTCCATATGGGATTAATCGTTTTAATTACCACACTGAATTGTTTAATCCTTGGCGGCGTTGGTATCGCACATTTTACCGGTTTAGACTGGCAAGGCGCGGCGCTAATCGGTTTCGCAGTGAGCTTTAGCAGTACAGTGTTCGCGGTAAAGCTTCTGGAAGATAGGGGAGAGCTAAGAGTTAGGCATGGTCAAGTCGCCATCGGAATACTCATCATTCAAGATATCGCCGCAGTCGTATTTGTTTCTTTAACTGCTGGGCATACGCCATCTCTTTGGGCTTTAACTTTGTTACTTTTACCTTTAGCTAGACCAATCTTTAATCGATTGTTGGAACAAAGTGGTCACGGAGAGCTACTTCCATTAGCGGGCTTCTTTTTTGCTTTTAGTGCTGGATTTTTATTCGAAGTGGTTGGCTTAGAAGCTCATTTAGGAGCCTTGGTTATTGGCGCTTTGTTAAGTAACCACGGTAAATCAACGGAGTTAGCAAAATCATTATTGGGCTTTAAGGACCTTTTTCTAATCGCGTTTTTTCTATCCATTGGTTTTACCGCATTACCTAGTGCGGATATGCTCGTCGCCGCGTTGATCATGGCAATTGCATTACCCGTAAAGGCTCTACTATTGTTTCTTTGGTTATCCTTTCTTAAGCTTCGCAGTAGAACCTCATTTTTAGCTGCATTAAGTTTAGCCAATTATAGTGAGTTTGGTTTAATTGTCTGTTCGGTTAGCGTAGCCAACGGATTATTACCCAAGGAATGGTTAGTTGTTATGGCGCTAGCGGTTGCTATGTCTTTTGTGTTTGCAAGTTTAGTCAACGTTAGAGCGCATGAATTGCACAGCAAATGGTGCACATTTATTAAGTATTTTGAAAGAGACCAGCGACTAGCTGACGACAGTTTTTCAAAGCCGGAAAAGGCAGATCTTTTAATTGTTGGGATGGGTAGAATTGGTACCGGTACTTTCGATAGACTCAAGCAAAAGTCGGAATATCATCTGTGCGGTATCGATGTAGATAGTGATCTAGTGGCTAAACACAATAATCAGGGTAGAAGAGTCATTAAAGCCGATGCAGAAGATCCTGATTTTTGGACCCATATCGATCTTAAACCCATTAAAATGATCATGCTTGCGATACCGAATTACCTTGATATTTTAGAAATCTCAAAACAATTAGATAAGGCAGGATACCAGGGTAAAAAAGCCGGTATTGCACGTTATCTTGATGAAGAAAAAGCCTTGATGGATGCCGGGGTAGATGTTATTTTTAACTTTTATCAAAAAGCAGGTATTGGTTTCGCCGATCAAAGTATTCACCTTATTAACGACTAGAGAAATTACTCGTAGACACTATATTTTTATCCTTTTCTTGCTCTCTAGCTTGGCTAATATCAGAGATTAGCTAGGGCAGGGTAGGCACCCCCGCTTTATAACTATGGTTTATTTACTTGTATTGAAATATGCGACAAATGAGGTATTACTTGTAAAAGAGTCTGCTTGTATCCTTCAACGCTTAATGTTGTATTGGTTTCCACCGATAGAATTGCCGCTTTATGTGATTCGCTTATTTTCCATATATGAAGATCTTTTACAATCGCGCCATTTTTCTTTTCTAATGAGCCAGCTAAATCAAGATAACTTGATTGGTCAGTCGCCTTGTCCAGTAAGACACTACTTGATTCCTTTATCAATCCAAATGACCAACGAGCGATCACGAGAGCGCCAACAATACCCATAATCGCATCCATCCAAACCCACCCAAAATATTTACCAGAGAGCAAGGCAACAATAGCCAGCACCGAAGTTAAGGTATCAGCCAGAACATGAAAGTAGGCGGCCTTTAAATTATGATCATGATGCTTGTGGCCATACTGCTGATTAGACTCATGATGGCTATGTTGTTCAGCATGATGGTGATGGTGGTGATCATCTAAGATAAATACAGATACAAGATTAACGATTAAGCCGATAATGGCAACCAATATAGCCTCATTAAAATAAATTGCTTGCGGTTCAATTAGTCTTGCAATCGATTCAATAACCATCATCAGTGCTACGATAGCAAGCGCGATAGCACTTGCGAAACCGCCTAAATAGTTAACTTTTCCAGTACCAAAACTAAAATCGCGGTTTTCTTTATGTTTGGTTGAATAGGCATAGGCAAACATCGTAATAAGAAAAGCTGCTGAATGGGTACCCATATGCCAACCATCTGCAAGCAGCGCCATAGAACCAGACCATATGCCTGCTGTAATTTCTAATAGCATGATAACAGTGGTTAGCCAGAAAACGATTTTAACCTTGTTTTTGCTAGCTTGGTTATTGATGCCGAAATTGTGCGAATGATCCCAATCAATGATTTGCTTATTTTTCATTTTAATTCCAATAGGGGGTGGGTTAAGACAAATAGAGTGACGACTTGTTTTATTTCTATTAAAAAGCGATATAGCAATTTTAATCTGTAAATTTGCGCTATTGTATAACCGAAACTCGCCTTTGTCAGTTTAATTGATTGACTGCTAGCTTTAGGGGTGAGAAAGATAGAGTGTTGCCCGCGTTGGCGCCGTAGCAGATATGCTGGAAGAAAACACAGATATGTTAACGGTGAAACAAGCTGATGGTTGGGAATTGGACTGAATGCCATCCCGCTACGGCAAAGATATTGACGCGAAACGCGGCGGAGACGATTTAATTCGGTTAGAGTAGCTTTTCGCACGAGAGAACTTGTTAGTTTTACCTTATTGATCACTGTGGGTATTTCTTGCACCAATACTCTATTTAACATAATATACATTATACGCACACATGTATAGTTGTGCGCACAAATAGGTTGGTCGAAAAACTTGCTTAACCAACGCAGCATTTAGTGCTATGGACTCTCTGAGTGAGACTTCTTTTTAGACTATCGAATGAAACTACTGAGACGTAAAGATATTTTTAGCCTGACCACAAGGAAAATAAATTAACTGGAAACCTACCGCCTCTATTTCAACATCAGTATAAGTAAAAATATTTATACAAGTATCAGTTAAGGTTTTTTTACGACTAGCGGTTATCATTCGCCTAACTGCTTTTAAATGCTCTTCTAAAGTTTCACTAAAATAATGACCACCTGTGCCATCAGCAACAAAGTAAAGTACTTTTTCATCCGAAGGATGGAGCGCAGCTTTTATCGAGGCTAGGCTTGGCATGGCTATGGGTGTTGGCGGTAATCCTTTGACTCTGTATGTATTGTAGGGAGTTAATCGTTTTAAATCCCGCTTGGTGATATTGCCGTTAAACGATGGACCTATGCCGTAAATAACCGTAGGGTCGGTTTGCAGGCGCATTCTTTTTTGTAAGCGCCTTACAAATACGCCAGCAATTCGAGCTCTTTCTTTGGCGATGCCGGTTTCCTTTTCAATAATCGATGCCATAATTAGAGTATCGTAGGGCGTTTTATAGGGTAAAACCAAATCCCTTGATTGCCATTCCTCATTTAAATGAAGCCGCATGCTGCTATAAGCCCGTTTTAGAATGGATAAAGCCGTATCGCCTTGTGAATAGTTATATGTTTCTGGTAAAAACCAGCCTTCTAGCGCCGCATAATCATTAATAATGATTGTTTGACCTGGTAACTGCTGCGCTAAGAGTCCCTGGTCATGTCTAATCGTTTGGGCTAATTGCTTTAACTGATGATCTTCTAGCGGTAAAATATCCTGTATATTTTTAAGATTTTCTAGCACTTGGTAAATAGTTTGTCCTTCAATGATGGTGAAGGGATACTGAACCACCACTCCACGGGTTAGCTGTTGTAATAACTCAACTGGTGTAAGAGAATCATTAATTGCATATTGACCCGCTTTAAGTTTTTGGTAATCGGGGTTCCAGTAGGCTAATAGTTTAAGGTAGTTTTGATGCTTAATCACTTTAGCCTGCTGCAAGTATCTCGCTAAACGATGGATGCTAGCACCCTTTTTGATGATGAAAGTTTTTTGATATTGAGTCAAATCCAATGGTGTGGTCATAAAATTGCGGAAATCCATCCACAACCAATTAAGCCCTAAAAAGAGAAGCAGAAAAATACTGGCCAACAATCGTCCTTTTACCGCCCAAATACGTGAAATCAATTGCTTCATAGATATCCCTGGTGTTGCTCTAAAAACCAACTTTGAATTAGTTTGGCGTCGGCGAGGTCTAATGTCCGACCGACTAATTGTTCAACCGGCCAAACGCCGATCAAACTATTCGTCACAAAAGCGGCTTCAACTTGGTACAGTGTCTGCCGATGAATTTTAGTTGATTCAAACCTTATGCCTTGTGTCCTCAATAGCGCGCTTACCCGCTTTTTAGTAATACCTTCAATACCTGCGTTATGCAGTAATGGTGTGAGCCATTTTGAATCAATTTTCAAAAATATATTGCTGCGACTGCCACAAATCAACTCATCATCATTAAACATTAAAGCCTCTTGGTTCGGCTTTGTTATCTCGCTAGCGGCTAAAACATTATCCAGACGATTAAGATGCTTAATACCAGCAAGATAGGCATTAACAGAAACCGGTGTATCGGCAATAATCAGCTCGCAGGCGTTAGGTGATAGTTTGGGCAAATCAAATAGCTGGAGATTAACGAGGATTGTTGCTTGATGGTCTATAGCGTAGCCTCGAGTAACTTGTTGACGACTAACCGAAAGTCGGAATCCAGCGTGATTTATCGCAGTGCAAGCGTTTTGTAGTTTATCTATAATTGATTTGGGATTGGCTGATGGGAATTTTAAACCTTCTAAACTATGTTCTATTCGTTCAACATGATGTGTGAGGGCATCTATTTTTCCATCAATAATTCGGCCAGTAGTAAAAAATCCATCACCAAATAAAGCCGCTCGATCGATAGGGCTGTTCCCTGCTCCCATTTCTGCTGGATCGAACTGATTTGGACTTTGTCGATTGTCCTGTATTTCAAATTGCATGATGGTTTGCTATCGAGTGCCCTGTTGTTTGGTCATCAGCTGGCTAATTATAATTAAACTTTAGAAAACAACAAGGAACCATTAGTTCCACCAAATCCAAATGAATTACACAAAGCATGTTCTATTTTAGTCTGCTGAGGCTCTTTAGCCACATAATTCAAATCACATTCATCGCTTGGGTTTTCCAAATTAATGGTCGGCGGTGCCACTTGGTCAGCGATGGCTAATATGGTAAAGATCGCTTCCACGCTACCAGCAGCACCCAGTAGGTGCCCTGTCATGGATTTAGTAGAGCTCATCTTTAATTGGTAGGCATGTTGCCCAAAAATAGTTTTAGCCGCTCGGGTTTCGGCGAGGTCTCCGACTGGAGTTGATGTACCGTGGGCGTTAACATAGGCGACCGCTTCCGGCGCAATCGATGCATCGCGTAGTGCATTTTTCATGGCTAATGCCGCGCCTGCACCATCTTCTGGCGGAGATGTCATATGGTAAGCATCGCCAGACATACCAAAACCGTTCATTTCAGCGTAAATATGCGCCCCGCGAGCCTTTGCATGTTCATAGGACTCCAACACCATAACGCCAGCGCCCTCGCCTAGCACAAATCCGTCACGGTCCCTATCCCAAGGTCGACTAGCCGTTTGCGGTGAATCATTACGTGAGGAAAGCGCTTTGGCTGAAGCAAAACCAGCCATGGTTAAAGGGGTTGTTGTCATTTCAGAGCCACCAGCGACCATTACATCCGCGTCACCATAGGCGATCATGCGTGCGGCATGACCAATATTGTGCACACCTGTAGTACAAGCAGTAACAATGGAAATGTTAGGCCCTTTTAATCCGTACATAATGGAAAGTTGCCCTGCCACCATATTGATAATTGAACCGGGAATATAAAAGGGAGAAACTCGTTTGGGGCCACGCTCAAGGAGTTTTTGATGGTTAGCTTCAATGGTTGACATACCACCAATACCGGCCGCAACACATACGCCAATTCTTTCCGCATTGTCATCGGTTATTTCGATACCTGAATCTTTAATCGCTTGGCTAGCGGCTGCTACGCCGTACTGAATAAAACGGTCGAATTTTCTGGCGTCTTTTTTCGCCATGTAGTTTTCAACTTCAAAACCCTTTACCTCAGCAGCAAAATGAGTGGATAATCCTGCCTCTATCAATGCCGGTACCGTTTCAATACCGTTTTTGCCTTTCAGTATGGCTTGCCAAGATGAAGCGACATCATTCCCCACGGGGCTAAGCATGCCTAAACCGGTTACCACTACTCTATTTTTCATAGATCATCCTAAATAATTCAAACTGATAGAAAGACAATTTTGTCCTAAGATGTTGATTATAAAATCAAACCAGTCAACATAGCAAAACCTTGATTCAAAAACTATTGCTAGTTTAAACTAAAAAAGCCGTAACAGTTAAACTGAAACGGCTTTTTCTAAAGCTTTTAGATTATACAGGCCAACTAACGCGCCGACCTTGTAAAGCTAAGCTCCTTCGACGTTGGCTTTTACATAATCAACAGCGGCTTGAACAGTGTTGATTTTTTCAGCTTCATCATCAGGGATCTCAGTGTCAAATTCTTCTTCTAAAAGCATGACCAATTCAACGGTATCTAGAGAGTCTGCGCCAAGATCGTCAACAAAAGACGCTTCTAATGTCACTTCATCTTCTTTAACGCCTAACTGCTCGACAACGATCTTCTTTACACGATCTTCTATAGTACTCATGATTCAATTATTCCTCGTAAATTAACACAGCAAATGCTGAGGCGTGTAGTTTATTGATTTTGCGCAAAGTTGCAAGCCCCAATTATAACAAATTACATGGTCTGACCACAATAATCGCCCAATTTCACTCAAAATTAAGCATTTTCTGTAAAAAAATTAGATATTTAGCAAATCCTTTAAAAAAATATCACAATTTAAATAAATATCTCGTAACGTAATAATAACACTTTAAGTCGACAAAATAAAACACCACAAGAGCATTTCTAACTCATATACATGCCACCATTGACATGAATGGTCTCACCGGTGATGTAATCAGCGCCTTTTGACGCAAGAAAACCTACCGCAGCGGCTATTTCTTGAGGCTGACCTAGTCGATTAAGTGGTATATTGGCTGAAATAGCGTCTCTTTGTGTGTCGTCTAAAGCTTTTGTCATATCCGTATCAATAAAACCTGGTGCCACCACGTTAATAGTAATGCCTCGAGCACCTATTTCTTTAGCCAAGGATTTAGAAAAACCGATGACAGCGGCTTTTGACGCACAGTAATTGCTTTGCCCAGGATTGCCACTCGAGCCAACCACCGAGCCAATGCTGATTATCTTGCCCCACTTGGCCTTCATCATGCCGCGTAAACAGGCTTTAGACAGACGAAATATGGAGGTTAAATTGGTCTGAATAATCGAATCCCACTCTTCTTCCTTCATACGCATTAAAAGATTATCGCGTGTGATACCAGCATTATTCACTAATATCTCGGGAGTTTTACCATAGTCAGCTTTGATTTGAGCAATCAATTTTTCAATAGAATCAGCTTCAGAAACATTTAGTGTCATGCCTTTGCCTTCAATCGATGATTCACTCAAATATTGGCTGATGTTTGCTGCACCTTTATCGCTAGTCGCTGTACCAACAATACAATGACCGCTGGCGCCAAGATTTTCAGCAATCGCTCGGCCGATGCCTCGAGATGCGCCCGTGACTAGTACTAATTTTTGTTCACTCATTTTGATTCCTCAATCACTATTTTATTCCTAACTGGTTATTTTAAGGTTTCGACGGCCTGCTCAAAACTGCTGGCTTGTTGTAGGCAAAAACTATTTAAACCTCGATCAATGCGGCGGTTTAAACCAGTTAAAACTTTACCAGGACCACATTCCACCAAGTTTTCAATACCCATTTCACTTAATTTTAACACGCAATTAGACCATCTAACTGGGCAATAAAGTTGTCTAACCAATGCATCTTTTATGGCGGCTTGATCGGTTTCACGTTTTACATCGACATTGTTTATCAACTGAATGTCACTCGATTTAAATTCTATCGATTGTAACGCCATCGCAAGTTGTTCTGATGCCGGTTTCATTAACAAACAGTGGGAAGGTACGCTCACCGCTAACGGAAGTGCCCTTTTAGCACCTTTATCTTTACAGGCAACCATGGCTCTCTCTACGGCATCAGCGTTTCCGGCGATAACTACTTGCCCAGGAGAATTGTAGTTGACCGGTGAAACGATTTCTCCATCTGCTGATTGTTCACAAGCTTGCTCTACAAGCGCATCATCTAAACCGATAATGGCAGCCATTTTGCCCACACCGGCTGCTACTGCTTGTTGCATAAACTGTCCGCGTTGCTCCACCAGTTTAACGCCCTGTTCAAAATCTAAAATGCCGGCACAAACCAAGGCTGAATATTCACCAAGACTATGTCCAGCAACCAGCTTGGGTAATTCAGCACGTTGTTGCCACAATCGCCATAGCGCATAGCTTGCGGTTAATAGTGCTGGTTGAGTTTTATCTGTCTGATTAAGGCTCTCTACCGGCCCCTGCTGACATAATTGCCACACATCATAACCTAGTTGGTCAGAAGCCTGTTCAAAGCTACTGTTCACTATGGACTCACTGGCGAAGTCCTGTAGCATGGCTAAAGCTTGGGAGCCTTGACCAGGGAATATAAAGGCCGTTTTACGACTAGAATTTTCTGACATATTGGTTATCCATGAAACAACTAAAAAGGGTTAAAAATACTATCTAAAGCATAAGCCTGCACTATATCAGCATAAGCTAAGAATACCAGCACAACGGGACACATCAGACCATTTATTTATAGCTCGATTTAACTAGTCAACTTAATTGGCAAGTTTAGTGGTTAGTCTAGAATTTTACTAGGTGTAATTGTACAAAGATTGTTATATGCGACAGGTATCAATCTGGCTTTTTGTTACATGACTTTAATTTTAGCCTAAAATCTTGAATCGCCTCTTTACTTAACATGCGTTTATCCATTTTCATTTTTGCTCCAGCTAATAAAAATTCAAATGTAGAAAAGTTTTCGTTTAGCACTGATGATTCGCAGTCACAGATCTCTTTAACCGATTCCGTTTTTTGGCCTCTACGGCTTCTGTCTTCAATACAGCTGGATTTATAACCTGATATAACGGATTCTCTAAACCCGTCAGCCTTTGAAAGCTCACTTCCACTAGTAAGAAAAATAAATATTAATATAGTGAAACAAGCTTTCATATGATTCCATTTACTTTATTCTCTGAGAGAAACATCTGGGATTAAAAATCAAAATAGTCGACTGAAATTTTCAAGTGAAGTACAAGATCATTGTAAAGTAGATGCGAAAATATTTTTAGTTTCTACTTCGAGGAAAACCAGCTAACAACATGGAGATTTTTTGCTAAATGGGTTTGCCACTAAGCTTCTAGTAGAAAACCTGTCAGCAAGACTAATTAGCCAGTTTATTTAGCGGGTTTATTTAGCCAATTTACATTCCAAAACTTGCTTTTTCCCTTCGGCTTCTGAAACAACCCTTAGATTTGCTCCACCTACAAACACTCCTATTTTAATGTATTGCTCGATGAAATAATTTACGCCACCTTTGGTTTCCAGAGTGATTTCATTATCACTAAATTCTGATTCAGTTGAAATAACATGTGATCCAGGTGTTATTTCTCTGTAAAAATAAACTTTGTTCGCCGTTTCCCCGACTAATTTAGTATCAATTGAAACATTTTTCTTTAAAGCTTGACCAGTAAAGGTATTACGATAGATATAAATTCCCGATTTATCATCTGCGGGGCTTAAAGACTCCTTGGCTTTTGCATCTTCTTCTAAAGAAGCCATAGGGACAGAAGCACAACCGGTAAGTAATACTGCAATTGAAAGCATAATTAATTGATATTTTTGAACATTTTTTTCCTTAAGTTAAATGTAAAGTACCATACTAATGAGGCTGTAGACTAGTCATTACTAAGTAACAATTTCCCACAGCTGATTTTTCTTATTATTCCTGCCTATCTTGCCAGTATTTGGCCATTATATCAATTTTTTATTCTGTTGTATTATTTCAATGTTTTTGCCATAGAGGTCTGTCTGGGGAGTGTTTTCTATTTCTTTCAACCCCGACCCGCTCTAACTTCCCGCTAATGCGAAAAGCCATACAGCCCAACTTAAACTATGCAAGCAACCGGCAACTGAGGTTAAACCCCAAACCCAAATACTGGTTATATCTTTTTGCCATATTTTTAGGGTTAGCATTCCTAGCGGCATTAGCATCACAGACAAAAGTATTAATGGTGGAAAAATCGTACCGATCCTAGGTCCAAGCAATAAAAACATGGTGGTACTTGCCGTTAGAGTCAAAACTAAAAATATAATCAACCCCGTGCGGTTTTCTGGATGTTTGACTATCGCATAAAGAACATATACGTAGAATGGAATAACAAATATCGGTAGATATAAAATACCTTCTATCTGTAGCAATGACTTTGGAAAAAGGATCCATAAATTCATATATCAGCTCGATTTTTTAGTAATTGTCGCCTAAAAAGCACCCTAATACCACGCCCTAAAATGGACAGTCACTATATCGCCAATCTCTTACAAACTCAATGGTCAATCGCCA
>JAUZSK010000054.1 GCA_030949565.1 Enterobacterales bacterium | reverse complement strand
ATTTTGGTTGCCATTGCCACCGTTGTTAGCTCCCTTGGTAGTGGTAATATGCCGCAGATCAATAATATTGCGATTGGGATGAATGATGCTTTTGGCATTGATAAGTGGCACACTGGTGCGGTATTAGCGGTTCTTCTCGGGTTTGTTATTATCGGTGGTATCAAGCGAATAGCTCACGTTGCAGAGACCGTTGTTCCTACAATGGCGCTAATTTATGTGATTGGTGCACTAGCCGTTATTTTTGCTAATCTATCAAATATCGGGCCTTCATTTGTTTCTATTTTTTCTGACGCATTTAGCGGCACTGCGGCTATCGGCGGATTTATGGGGGCTAGTTTTGCTTACGCAATGGATCGCGGGGTTAACCGAGGATTATTCTCCAACGAAGCTGGTCAAGGCTCAGCACCAATCGCTCACGCAAGCGCAAAAGGCGATGAACCAGCCTCAGAAGGGATGGTTTCTTTACTGGAGCCTTTTATTGATACGATTATTATATGTACTTTAACCGGATTAGTTATCCTGTCTTCGGGCGCTTGGAGCAAAAAATTTCAGAATGATTTTCCTCGTGCAGATATGCAATATATTGAAGGTCAATATTCGGATAAGCAGGTTAAGGATGTGGCTAAAATGTTTTTGTTTTTGGACCATAAATCAGATGAAAATGGTGGTATTAATTTATTAAATGCCGATATTAGGGTCGTCAATGGAAAGGCCAATGAGGCAAACTATACCCTCATAAACGCTCGCTCGGTGGCCGAAGATGTGAGCTACAGTCTCGATGGAAAGCCCTATAGCGGTGTTTTAAGTATTATTGATGGTAGCATCCAGGATTCGGCAGTGGTGGTCAATGGTAAGTCATTGATTCATTCAGTTAAATTAACCACGGAAGCCTTTAAGACGGGGCTTTTTGGTGACTGGGGCCAATATATTGTCACCATCGGTTTGTTGCTATTCGCTTTTACTACGGCTATCGCTTGGTCTTATTATGGCGATAGAGCGATCACCTATTTGTTGGGGCCTCGCGCTGTTTTACCTTACCGTATCATATACGTTGTCGCCTTTTTTATAGCCTCATTTACCGATGCGACCATTATTTGGAATTTAGCCTATGTGACAGTTGCTCTGATGACGATACCCAACCTCATTGGTATCTTGATTTTGCATAAGGATATGAAGCAAACGGTGGCAAGCTACTGGGAGAATTTTAATAAAAACCAAGCAGATTAGCTGTTTTTTTTAAACAATCGTTTGAAAAATAGCATTTTGTGGTAAAATTAGTTGGTATGACCAGTTACAAGGCCCTGCAAAGGGCCTTTTTTATTCCACTGGGAAATCTGTCCCTAAAATGCCAGGAAATACTTGCCATGAGCTATAAAGCGCCTCTCGAAGATATGAATTTTTTGATCAATCAGGTGTTTAATATCGATCAGCAACTCAGTGATATTCCCGCTTTCTCCGATTTCGATCAATCACTGTATGCCGCAATTCTAGAAGAATCGGCTAAATTTTCAGAAAATGTACTTTACCCGTTAAATAGAACCGGAGATGAGCAAGGTTGTCAATTTAAGGATGGTGAAGTCACTACTCCAAGCGGATTTAAAGACGCTTATAAAGCTTACGGTGATGGCGGATGGCAGGGTGTGTCAGGTGATCCAGAATACGGTGGGCAAGGCCTTCCTAAAACAATTAACCTACTCACAGAAGAAATGGTTTATTCTAGCAACACCTCTTTTTGCCTCTATTCCAGTTTAACCAATGGGGCTTATCAGGCCATAAGAGCCCACGCATCCGATGCAGTCAAAGCACTCTTTTTACCACCAATGTTAGAAGGTCGATGGACCGGAGCGATGGGATTAACTGAGCCGCATGCTGGATCTGACCTCGGCATTATTCGTAGCAAGGCTGAGCCACTCGAATCGGGTAAATATTTGATCAATGGCACTAAAATATTTATTACAGGGGGTGACCAAGATCTAACAGAAAATATTATTCATCTAGTACTGGCTAAATTACCTGATGCGCCCGAAGGACCGAAAGGAATTAGTTTATTTTTAGTGCCTAAGATAAACGTTTTAGAGGATGGTAGTTTAGGTCAAAGCAACGGTGTTAGCTGCGGCAGTATCGAACATAAAATGGGAATTAAGCATCATCAACCTGTGTGATGAACTTTGATAACGCCGAGGGCATTTTAATCGGTGAAAAAAATAAAGGACTGTTTGCAATGTTCACCATGATGAACCTCGAACGTTTATCGATCGGTGTGCAGGGTGTCGCATTAGCTGAAACTAGTTACCAACTGTCCAAGAACTATGCGCTAGAACGCAAACAAGGCAAAAATGCTGCTGGACAGTTGACTAGTATCATTGCTCATACCGATATTCGGCGGATGTTATTAACCCAGCGAGCCTATACTGAAGCAGGTAGAGCACTAGCCGTATTTATGGGCATTCAGCTTGATAAACAGTACCATCATTCGGATGAAGAGGTGCGCAAACAAAGTGCCGAAATTACCGCATTGTTAACCCCAATTGCAAAATCCTTTTTTACTGATACGGGCTATGATTCTTGTAATCTAGGTTTGCAAGTCTTAGGCGGTCATGGTTACGTTAGAGAATGGGGCTTAGAGCAATTAGTGCGCGATGCAAAGATTGCACAGATTTATGAAGGAACTAACGGCATCCAGGCCCAAGATTTTATGCTTCGAAAAGTTGTATTTGATAAACAAAACACTTTTCAGGATTTAATCGATCTGATCCAGTCTAGCCTTGAGCCGGATATTCAAATGCAAGAATATCAAGCGCTAAAACAACAAACTCAGAAATTATTGAGTGAGGTTTTATCTACCACCCAATGGTTACGCCAAGAATTTGCCGAACGGGGATATGAGCTTCAAGGCGGTGCAACCAGCTATCTTAAAGCGGTTGGGCATTTGGTATACGCGTGGATGTGGCTAGAAATGCTAACAACATTAGACACTGCGACGGACTCAGAGTTTAAATCACGTAAATTAGTTGCCGCATCCTTTTATACTCAGCAATTATTACCCATCGCCTTTGAGCAATGTCGCCAGCTAAAACAAGGTTACCAATCCTTTGTTGATATTGCGGACACTTTGATCTAACTATTAATTCGCGAAAAGCGCTTCAGATATTAAGCATTCTGCAGATTAAGGTCTAAACTTCTTAGGTAAAGGCTAGATTTAAGCCTTTATTAGGTTTAACCGTGCCTAAATGTTCACAAAATGCACCATTTTTGTGAATTGTGACAGGGTTACTATTGGTAAAAAGATAATTATCAGCTATAGTTAGCGCAATGTTATAAAGAAAACTCTTAAGTTAGTCGCGTAACTACATGGGTTTATTCATTATTTTCTTTAAAAATTGAGATGTTTTTGTAGGGAATCTAGACTAAACTAAGGTTACAAATAAGTGATTAGAAAAAATATGCAACGGGAAAAGCGTATGATTCGTAAATTTTTATTATTGATTATTGCTAGTATTGGCCTATTTTCTGGCAGTATATTTGCCGTTGGATTAGGTGAAATTAGTCAAGATTCGGGCCTTAATCAACCCTTGTTAGCAGAAATACCGCTACTTTCCGCTGGCGACCTTGCCGAATATGAAGTGAAAGCGAGTTTAGCAAGCAATAAAGAGTTTAACAAAGTCGGCGTCGAGCGTATTTTCTTTCTTAATAAATTGCGATTTGAAACAGTAAGAAGTAAAGATGGCCGTATCACTATTAAAGTTACTACAAGAGCCTTAGTAAAAGAACCATTTTTAAATTTCGTGGTTGAATTGAATTGGCCAAATGGTCGGATTTTAAGAGAGTACACTTTATTACTCGATCCACCGGTGTTTGAAGAGAGTGCTTCTTCCACAATCAATAAAACCCAAACTCAACCACCAACGCCCGAGGTCAGCCAAATTAATCATGCAGCGGAGTCAAGTACTCCGCCTTCTCGTTTTAAACCAGCCAAACAAGAGCCGACAAGATTCAGTGGGACAACCTATGGCCCAGTGTCAGAAGCCGATACACTTTGGGCGATTGCGCTTCGTGTAAGACAAGATCGAAGTTTAAGTGTACAACAAACGGTGGTTGCTATTTATCGAGCAAATCCAGATGCATTTTACCGTGGCAATATCAATAATCTCTCAAAAGGTAAAGTGTTACAAATTCCTGATTCCGAAACTATTCGTAATGTTCCGAAAAGAGCCGCATTGCAAGATGTGGTGTTACAAAATAGACAGTGGCGTGAAGGCGGTGCACGGAAGATCCTTGATCGCAGAGATAGTCGACAAAGTGCTACTAGCAAGCAATCAGGCGAAGCTCGTTTAAGTCTGTCTGCAGCAAACGGAGAAGGTGATGCTCAAGGTTATGGATCTGATTCAAGTGAACTTTCCGAAGTAAAGGATGCGTTAAAGCAAGAAAGAGACGCCAAAGCTAAACTTGAAGCGGAGGTGAGGCAGCTGAAAGCCAAGCTGGCTAATCAAGGTGCGATTGAAGATGATTCTGCAGTTCAAATTCAAGATGCTGAATTAGCGGTTCTAGCTAAAGAGTCGGAAAAATCGAGTGATATTGATTCAAATTCAGATCAAAACCAGGCGCTTGATTTAGATGCGTCTGAAATCAATGAAGAGCATTCTGAGGCTAATGATACCCCTGAAACTATCAATAACCCCCAAACTTTAGTAGACCAACAGAAAGAAAAAGATACAACAGCGACGCCCGTTATTCATAAGAAAATACTAAAAAAGAAGAGCATGCTCGATGAAATGCTTGAAAATCCTATGATTCTTTATGGTGTGCCAGGTGCGCTTTTAGTGATTATTCTGTTAATCGTATTTTGGCGCAATAAAAAACGCATGGAAGATGAAGAGTTTCAATTTGATTTAGTGTCGTCAGCTGGCGCTGGTTCAATGAATACTACCGAAACATTTGATTTACCCGATGTTGGTGATGACATGTTGGTTGAACTTGATATGGATGATGATGAAAATGAGTCTGCAAAAAGTGATGACTTTGATCCCATTGGTGAAGCTGATATATACATTGCCTACGGTAAACATGAACAAGCTGAAACCTTGTTGCTAGAGGCTATCGAAGACAATCCTATCCGTTCAGATCTCAAAGTTAAATTGATGGAATGCTACTCTGAAAGTGAC
The DNA here is from genome assembly GCA_030949565.1 of Enterobacterales bacterium. Lineage (GTDB taxonomy): Bacteria > Pseudomonadota > Gammaproteobacteria > Enterobacterales > Kangiellaceae. The sequence goes on along the minus strand of JAUZSK010000054.1, from coordinate 10,916 downwards.
GAACAAGATAAGTTTGAAGAGCTAGCATTAGAAGTAGCGGATGCCGTTGATGCGGATGAATGGGTCAGCCAGATTAATGACTTACGAGCAAAAGCTTGGGGTGGCAGCGACCTATTGGCCATCGAAGATGATAACTTCGAACTACCTGAAACCAAGGATGTATTTGCGCAAAGTGAAGATGGTTTAGATATAGATTTTGGCGATGAAGATATAGAAACAAGTGGCGAAAGCGAAGAGCTAATACTCGACGACACGGAGCAGCTTGACGATACTTTTGATGGCGACATGGATACTTTAGCCGGTTTTGATAGCGACGATGATTTAGGTGATATCGATAATTTAGAACTAACTGATGATAGTCAAGGGGCGACCATAGACGGCACTTCCAATACTCTAGAAACTTCAGGTTCTGTTGATTTGACTGATACTATAGACGGTGATGAAGATATCAATTTCGATGAAGATGATTTTGCACTTGATATGGATGATGACGACATGGACTTCGATGATAGTATCGGAGATGAGGGCGATGAAATAGCGACTAAACTTGACTTGGCTAGAGCCTATGTTGATATGGGTGATTCGGAAGGCGCTAAGGAAATTTTAAAAGAAGTGGTTGCAGAAGGCAATGAGTCGCAGAAGATGGAAGCTCAAGCGCTGATTGATAAAGCATAAATGAACCACTTTTGTTAATGTAAAGGCGGATATTCCGCCTTTTTTATTGGACCACGATTATTATTAAATATGCAACATTCTACTACAGGCGAGCAAGATTTTAAGCGACTAGCGCTTGGCATCGAATATGATGGCAAAGCCTATTGTGGATGGCAGCGCCAGCATCATTCACCCTCGGTGCAACAGCAATTAGAACAAGCGTTATCCCAAGTGGCGGCTCAGCCTATTCGACTTTTTTGTGCAGGTAGAACTGATAGTGGAGTGCATGCCACAGCGCAAGTAGTGCATTTTGACCATAGCCAACCTCGACCGGAATCTGCATGGTTACAAGGTGCGAATAATTTGTTGCCTAAAGATATCGTCATCAATTGGTGCAAGCCCGTTGACCTTGAGTTTCACGCTAGGTTCTCAGCAGTGTCTAGAAGCTACCGCTATATTATCTATAATTCGCTAACACCTAACGCTATTTTAGCCAACAAAGTGTGTTGGCATCGACGTCCTTTGGATGAAAAAGAAATGCAAAAAGGCGCCGATTATTTAATAGGCCAACATAATTTTACTTCATTTCGAGCCTCCGCCTGCCAGGCTAATACACCGGTTAGAACTATGCAAAATCTAACCGTTAGTCGCAAAGGCCGCTGGATTACTATTGATCTTAAAGCTAATGCTTTTTTACATCATATGGTACGCAATATTGTCGGCTGTTTGTTTAGAGTTGGAGAAGGCCGGGAATCAGCGGCGTTCGTACAAAAAGTCTTAGACCTAAAAGACCGTAATCAAGCGCCAGATACCGCACGACCTGATGGACTCTACCTAGTGGAAGTCGGTTACCCAGATAAGTATTCGTTCCCTGTGGCTAACCCCTTGGCCTTAGGATTGCGTTAAAAGTTATTTAAACTTATTGATTGATTAATTAATTAGATTGATGCTTAAGAAAATCCAGAATTGCTTGATTACAACGCTCTGGATCTTCCACTGATAACGCATGATGAGTATTAGAGATAACCTCTAGCTTAGCATTTGGTATTTGCTTGATGATCCTAAACCCTGCAATAACACCAGTGTTTCTGTATTTTCAACGGGTATTTTGAACAGCAGGAGGTGTATATAGCCATCCTCAGTCTGGTGATTTAATTGTTTCAATACCTATTAATCCTTTTGATTATCAGGAGATGTAGCCTGTGTGCTTGCACCACTAAAACCTTTAATTAATCCGTATTGGGCGGCGTAATAGCTACTCATAATCAACAGATCAGAATAATCAAAAGACCAATAAAATTTATTTATTCCGATAATCGAATCGGATAGTAAGAAGCTAATAGCACCTACAGCGAGCCATCGATTCGACCGGTTCGAAAATAAAGCCGCCAGGGTCATACTAAATAATATTGCCATGTAGGCGTAGACAGGAATAGCTAATGGTCCTAAGTTTGGCGAGATTAAGACAACGACGCCAGTTCCATAGATTAGTGTCGCGATAGCAATTGGAATAGGGGGTGACTGGATCTTCCATGGAAAAAAACAGATAATATAGAAAATGTGGGCAATAAAAAACGCGGCTAAACCAAAAACAAAGCCTTTTTCCTCAAAAAAATCGAGGATAAAATCACCTAGTAGCGAAAAAGCTAAGCCATATTTCAATAATTTAGGAAACAGCTTGGTCGGTGACAGGGTGACAAATAGCAGCAGAATTGCTATCGGGGTTATTTTTATCAACCAGCTAAATGGAAATGGCCTAAACACACTCAGACCGATGAATAGGATGGCCAGGAGCCAATACATTATTTGCCAATATCGTTCAAAAATTCTAACCACAATAAGCCTACATCCGTTAACAGAGGTTGAACATTAGCTAACCTTGATAAAAAATACTAGTTTTTTGATTAATTCATCCTAAAATCTGTTATAAATAGGATTGAAAAGCGCATAGGGTTTTCCACCTAAACAACAAAACTAAATTGGAAATAAAAACAATAAGATGGAGATACTACTTTGAATTTACTTAGGCTAGTTGCACAATCGATGGGCTATGAATTGGTTAGCCGTAACAAAGACACCTCTTTGAATTTTCATTTGCTAAACCTTATCCAGTTGAATAAAATCGATGTGGTACTCGATATTGGTGCTAACCTTGGTCAGTTTGCACAGTCACTTAGAGGTTCCGGTTTTAAGGGCGAAATCCACTCATTTGAGCCAATCAAGGCCGTTTTTGAACAGTTACAACACGCGGCTAAAGACGATGCTTTATGGCATGTGCATAATCATGCAATGGGTAGTGAGATAGGGTTAGGGAAAATTAATGTCACACAAGCTTCAGATCTATCCTCTATTTTGGAGCCTAATCAATATGGTTCTAAAAGATTTAAAAAGAACAAAATCAGCCATACTGAAACCATTCAAATATCCACCGTTGATAACTTTTTAATAAATGACCTTGTAAACGGGACAAATAAAAAGGTTTTCCTTAAAACGGATACTCAAGGTTATGATCTTGAAGTAATCAAAGGGGCTAAGCAATCGATAAAGCAGATACGCTGCTTGTTATCCGAAATTTCTTTGATCCCTATTTATGCTGGTATGCCACATTATATTGAGTCGCTTCAAGTCTATGAATCGTTAGGTTTTATTGTCACAGGCTTTTACCCCATTACTCGTGAGAAAAGCGACCTCTCAGTGATTGAAATGGATTGTGTGATGATTAATAAGTCTTAAAATAAAGTGCTTTGTAATGCACCAAGACTACAATAAGCAATTGTTATGCTGAAGTGATAAAAATCAGCTTCTTTTCTCTTTGTTTGGTCTATTCTAGTAAAGACGTAAGACCAGTGGTGGTTTTCTGAAAATAAGCTGGATTTGCATTTACCTTTTGTCAAAGGGTGATAGAATAGGGGACTTTGTTGAGTATTTTATCGAGAGATTTTAACAATGAGTTGGTTTGAGCGAATAATACCCAAGCGTAATACGACTGTCGCAGAACGCAAAAAGTCTGTTCCGGAAGGTGTGTGGGCCAAATGTAAAAACTGTGATGCGGCTATTTATCGCGCAGAGCTAGAGCGAACGCTTGAAGTTTGTCACAAGTGCTCTTTTCATATGCGGATTTCGGCACGACGACGTTTAGACAAGTTTCTCGATCCTCAGAATAAAACTGAGATAGCGGCAGATTTAGAACCAATTGATATTTTAAAATTCAAAGATTCCAAGCGTTACAAAGACCGAATCTCAGCGGCTCAAAAAGCTAGCGGCGAAAAAGACGCATTAATTGTTTATGACGGCACATTAAAGGAAATTCCATTAGTGGCCTGCGCATTTGAATTTAGTTTTATGGCAGGCTCTATGGCTTCTGTGGTGGGTGAAAAATTTGTTCGCGCCGCCAATTTGGCTATGAAAGATAACAAACCGTTGGTCTGTTTTTCTACCAGTGGTGGAGCACGAATGCAAGAAGCACTAACGTCGCTTTTTCAAATGGCTAAAACCAGTGCTGCATTAGCTCGTCTTTCGCAGAAAGGATTGCCCTTTATATCGGTCTTAACTGACCCAACGATGGGCGGCGTTTCGGCTAGTTTAGCAATGTTGGGTGATATTAATATTGGAGAGCCTAACGCATTAATTGGTTTTGCTGGACCACGCGTGATTGAGCAGACAGTACGGGAAACGCTACCTGAAGGCTTCCAGAGAAGCGAGTTTTTGCTTGATCATGGCGCACTTGATATGATTGTTGACCGGCGGGATATGCGTGATAAAATCGCTGGTTTATTGTCTAAAATGATGGGTGTAGAGCAGGTTTCGGCCCCATCTTAAACTAATCAAACGACGCTTCCTGCTGCATGGCCGGAAGCCCAAGCCCACTGAAAATTATAACCTCCCAGATGTCCTGTAACATCAAGCACCTCACCAATAAAGTAAAGACCTTGTTGACGTTGAGACTCAAAGGTTTTTGAAGATATTTCATCGGTGTCGATTCCACCCTTGGTCACTTCTGCCACGCGATATCCCTCATAGTCGATAGGGTAAATTTGCCACTGAGTGAGTTGTTTGATGACTTTATCTCGAAGTGCATGATCCATTTGTTTTAATTTAGCATTAAAACCAATTAAATCAGCTAGATAATCCGCTACAGCCTGACTCAATTGTGTTTTAAGCAGTGTCGTTAATTGAATTTCAGGACGTGCCTTGATATTGATCTCTAGCCATTCTAATGCGTCTAATTGTGGTACTAGATCAAGATAAAGCGCCTTGCCGGGTTGCCAGTAGCTAGAAATCTGTAGGATTGCTGGGCCGCTAAGCCCTTTGTGGGTAAAAAGAATCGAATCTTCGAAACTTTGGTTGTCACAAGTGACTTTGGCCATCACTGAATTGCCCGGTAGTTTAGCTGTTTTATGTAACCATTTTTGATCCATTAATAACGGGGATAAAGCGGGCACGCAGGGCACTATTTTATGTTTAAACTGGATAGCAACATCATAGCCAAAGCCGCTAGCGCCCATGGTAGGTATAGATAGTCCGCCGGTAGCAATGACCAGCGAGTCGCATTGATATTTAGTCAAAGAGGTTGTAATGCTAAACATATTATGATCAAATTCAACTGCTTCTACGTGGGTTTTTAGCTTAATTTGAACGCCGAGTTTTCTGCATTGATTGACTAGTAGATCTCGTATATCTTTGGATGAATGACGACAAAATAGTTGGCCTTGACCCTTGTCATAATATTCGATTCCTGCTGATTCAACCCATTCGATAAATTGCCATTGATTATACCGGCTTAAAGCAGAGATACAAAAATGAGAGTTAATCGAAAGATAATTTTCTGGTTCAATGGAATAGTTGGTGAAATTGCAGCGACCACCACCGGACATCAGTATTTTTTTGCCAACTTTATTCGCGTGATCAATTAAGGTGACTTTTCGACCACGTGCCGCGGCGGTTACAGCACACATCATGCCGGCGGCGCCCGCGCCTAAAATAATGACTTCACATCGTTGTTTCATACTTGTAATATCACTATTGGTAAAATGCGAATTCTACCCTATTAGTTGTCAAATTAATCTTTTTTAGGCTAAGCTTTACACGAAAAGTTAAAAATAATGACTTACTGACCATGGATATAGAGGATGAATCAATGTATAAAGAAATGTACTATCATGAAGACTTAGAAAATCTAGCAGAAGAAATTGTTTTTGAGCAAATTCATTTGTTGATTGAAGGCGATGATGTGGATGTACCAACCTCTGAAGTATCTATCCAGGATATCGCTGCCATTGCTCTAAATAATATGCCGGCAAAGTATTGTTGTAATTTTATGGAAAAACGAGATCCTGGCGATCAGTTGCTTGAAGAAGTTAAAGATTTAAAAAAATATGCCAAGCGACAGGTGATTAAAGCGATCAAAAAAGTTAAGTCGATCCCTCATGACTAAAGGGACAATATCTTCCTATGATTGAAAGAACACTCAGCTTAGCTGGTTGTCAGTGTCATATAGCTGAGTGGAATGCTAAAGCCGAAACGATAGTTTTGGCCTTTCACGGCTGGCTGGATAACCTCGCCAGCTTTGAAAGTTTGGCACAACATATGCCAAACATCAGACTAATCGCCATAGATTTCCCCGGACATGGTCATTCTGAGCATCATAAAGACGGGCAAGTTTACTATTTTCTAGACGGTTTATACCTTATTGATGATCTAATCGAGCAGCTTGGGTTACAGCAGGCTAATCTTTTAGGACATTCGATGGGTGGTGCTATCGCTAGTATTTACGCTGGGGTTCAGCCTAAAAGAGTTGATAAGCTTGTATTAATTGAAGCTTTAGGACCACTCACGGCACCGGATGAAGATTGTCTGCACAATTTTTCACAGTCAATCAAGCTACGCAGAGCAATCAAAGGTAAACGTAAACCCATTTACAGCCATTTTGATGAAGGTCTCACCGCGCGTGCCGAAGTATCGGAAATAGCCCCTGAGTTAATTAGACCTTTAGTTGATCGGGCCTTAGTCGAGATACCAGAAGGACACACTTGGCGTGCGGATCCTCGTTTACGTGTTCCCTCATTGATGCGATTAACTGAAGCCCAGGTGTTGGCTATCCTAGCTAATATTGACGCGGACTGCCTAGTTATAGAAGCCAATAATGGCCTGTTACAACAGCAAAATAGTGAGCATTTCGAACTTAGAAAGAAAACCATTAAGTCCCTAGAAATTATTAAATTAGCTGGCGGACATCATATCCATTTAGAAAAAAGTAGTGAAATAGCTCGCCTTATTCAAGATTTTTTAACCCAATAAAGACATTTGCCATTTGTTAAACCTATTTTCACACTAACACTCGCGTAAATTTTTGAACAATCTGGTAGGATGAGAGGCAACACTTTAGTATACTCATAGCTATTCAGTGAGCATACAAAAAACACCGTAAGGCTCAGGTTGACTCAAAAATTAACCATTGAATGTATCACTTAACAATAAAAATAGACTCTATTCGCTAATCGCACGGCGAATCGGTTACGGGAGAAACAAATAATGGATAAAGTTTGGCTAAAATCCTATCCACCGGGTGTACCTGAAGAAATTGATGCTGATGCCTATCAATCAATCATTGAAATTTTTGATGAAAGTGTCGCAAAATTTGCTGATTGTGAAGCTTTTGAAAACATGGGCAAAGTCTTAACCTTTCAACAGCTCGATCAAAAAGCCGATGACTTTGCTGCCTACTTGCAACAACAGCTAGGATTAAAACAAGGCGATCGTATAGCCATTATGATGCCGAACCTCCTGCAATACCCTATTGCAATTTTTGGAGCGATGAAAGCAGGTTTAAGTGTGATCAATGTTAACCCCTTATATACCGAGAGAGAACTTGAGCACCAGCTCAACGACGCTAGCGCTGATGCCATTTTGATTGTTGCTAATTTTGCTCATACCCTAGAAGCTGTCAGAGACAAAGTTGCTGTAAAACACATTATCGTAACTGAATTGGGGGACGCTTTAGGTGGCTTTAAAGGTTGGTTAACTAATTTTGTAGTCAAAAAAATTAAAAAAATGGTGCCATCTTATACTTTAGATGGTGCGATTAGTTATAAGTCTATGATGAAGCAGGGTGCGGGACTAACGCTAGAAAAAGCTCAATTGAACCAAGATGATATTGCTTTTCTACAGTATACCGGTGGAACCACCGGAGTAGCGAAGGGCGCCGTTTTAACTCATCGCAACCTTGTGGCCAATATCATGCAGTCCTACGCATGGCTAAAAGGGACTGTAAGCGAAGGCGGTGAAATAATCATAACGGCCTTACCGCTTTATCATATTTTTTCGCTAACCGCTAACTGTATGGTGTTTGTAAAACTTGGTGGCAAAAACGTGTTAATCACTAATCCTCGGGATATGCCTGGATTTGTCAAAGAGCTATCTAAACATCCATTTACCGCTTTAACCGGTGTGAACACCCTGTTTAATGGACTTCTACACACTGAAGGTTTTGCGGATTTAGATTTTAGCCATTTTAAATTTAGTTTAGGTGGTGGTATGGCTGTGCAAGAAGCCGTCGCAAAAAAGTGGGCTGAGGTCACTGGTGTGACATTGCTTGAGGCTTATGGTTTAACTGAAACCTCTCCGGGCGTTACAATGAACCCGACTAACCTTGAAAAATATAGCGGTAGCATTGGTCTTCCGTTGAGTTCGACCGAAGTTTCTATACGCGATGAGCAAGGTAATGAAGTGGCACAAGGCGAAAGAGGCGAGCTTTGGATCCGTGGACCTCAGGTAATGCGTGGCTATCTTGATCGCCCCGAGGAAACAGCGAAGGTGTTAAAACCCGGTGGTTGGTTTACTTCCGGTGATGTTGCGGTAATGGATGAGAAAGGTTATTTTAAAATTGTTGATCGTATTAAAGACATGATTTTAGTGTCTGGTTTTAATGTTTACCCTAATGAAATTGAAGATGTGGTGGCTTCGTGTGACAAGGTGTTGGAAGTTGGTGCTATCGGTATTCCTAGTGAATCGAGTGGTGAAGTAGTTAAGATATTTGTGGTTAAAAAAGACCCTTCTTTGACTAAAGATGAACTTCTAGTCTATTGTAAAAAGAATTTGACCGGTTATAAAGTCCCCAAAGCGATCAGTTTTTTAGACGAGTTACCCAAATCTAATGTGGGTAAAATTTTACGCAGGGAGTTGCGAGATTAATAACCAATTGCCTGAGTCTTTAAAGGCTTTTTCCGATGCAAAGGGCCTACCGGAAATTTTCTTGGTCGACGATAGCGAGCAACTGGCCAGCTTAGCTATTGAATGGCAAAAATTGCAGCCAATTGGCGGTGGATACCGAGTTCGAACGACGAACAACATTTTTTGCTCATCTTGCACTGGTGCAAATATATGATGGACAATCAATCTACTTGATTGATCCCTTGCAAGTTTCTTGTCCTGATGAATTACGAAAGGTTTTTGCTGATCCTAAGATATCCATTATTCTTCATTCTTGCAAAGAAGATCTTGAAGTACTTTACACCGCCTGGCAATGCAAGATATCCGCCTTGATGGATACTCAAATCGCTTATCAATTTGCAAAGGGCGATGTTTCAATCGGTTACGCTAAGCTGGTTGAAACGCTACTAGGCCATCAGATTGATAAACAACAAACCTGTTCCGATTGGATGAAACGCCCCCTGACGCCGGAACAACTTAGCTATGCGGCGATAGATGTGGTCTATTTACCTGAAATCGCAAACGATCTCGAACAACAACTTGTGGATTGTAATTTGCAGCATTTGTTTCAGCAAGAATGCGATGAATTAACCGTTAACGCGATAAACAGAGTAGAGCAAATGCCTGATTATCGCGAGGCTAAAGACGTTTGGCGGTTAACCTCTAGTCAATTAAGTTTATTTAAACAGCTATTTGAATGGCGTGAAAATATTGCAAGAAATCAAAATCGTACTCGAAATCATATCATTCGCGATCATTCAATGGTCGCTTTGGCTCAGTCTGAAGCAACCAATTATGAACAGCTCAAACTTATTTCAGATATTCATCCCCGCTCGTTGCGGCTATATGCCTGCGATTGGTTTGATATCATTCAGCAATGGCAATCGACTACAGCGGCGGACAATTCACCGATCACGCCTGCCGCCGTATTAAATCCAAGAGATGTTAAAGGATTTAAACCGTTAAGCGATCGACTTGAGAAAAGTATTAAAAAAATAGCCTCAGAGAATTGCCTGCATCCAACACTATTAATGAGTAAACGCCTAATTCGTCGGCTTTCTTTTTTAATGCTTACCCAGTCAAATTGGCGCTCTAGTCTAAGCGGATGGCGTAAGGAACTTTTAACCGATGAGATCGGCCAATGTTTTGAGCAGTTTAAAGCTCAAAATGCAGTTTAGCTATCCGCTCAAAAAGTGAGCAAAGCTTAAAGTGAGTCAAACCATGCTTGTTAGTGTCTACCGAAGCTCTATTAAAGATCAAATGTATCTTTATCTTGCAGTAAAAGATGATTTTTCTGAGGTGCCAGAAGAGTTACTTAAGTTGTTTGGTAAGGCTGAATTTGCACTTCAACTAAATCTCAGCAATCGGGACAAGTTAGCTCGAGTTAATATTGATGAGGTTAAACAAGGTTTATCACAACAGGGATATTTTTTGCAGTTACCGCCAGTAATAGACAATACTAAAAATATTTTCTAGAAATATCTCTTTTACACCAGCAATCGTTGCAAAAACTTGTCGGATTGGGTATAAAAGTATCGATTGAATGCGGTGGTTGTCTTGCCCTTATTGCCACCAATAGCCACGCTGTATAAATGATTTTGGACTAGACTTAAAATAGGTTGGCCTAAACTGGACCAATTTAATTTTTTAATGGATTTATTATACTTTGAGAGACTGTATCAAATGAATGGAAATCGGTTTGTTTTGCTTGGTGTTAGCACTTTATTGATGTTGAGCGGGCTGGCTTTTTCGGCTACCGAAAATAACTTAGTTGAAGCTAACAAAGTATTAAAGACAGAGCCAACCAAAGCTGCCGAAAAACACAAAAAATCGCCCAACAAAAACGCAATAAAAACGCCTAATAAAAAGGCCGATGCTTCAAAACTATCTTTTGTTGTATGGAAGTTGACCCTTAAAAAAGACATGTTAGCTCAAGGTGCTAGCGAGCAATTAGTTAATCAAATTATTCAGTCACTCACCTTTTATTCCGATTGCGAAGCGGCGCACGAAAACGCGGAAAGCAGCCACGATAAATGCGAAACGGTTAAACACCA
>JAUZSK010000053.1 GCA_030949565.1 Enterobacterales bacterium | reverse complement strand
CTTTATTTAACCGCTTTCAAATCGAAAATCAAATTGAAACCGCATTCTTACGTAATGTGAACCTACCTTCTGGTGGCTCTATCGTTATCGACCCAACTGAAGCTTTGGTTTCCATCGACATTAACTCCGCTCGGGCCACCAAGGGCGCAGATATTGAAGATACTGCATTCCAAACTAATAAAGAAGCTGCCGTTGAGATAGCAAGACAATTACGACTGCGCGATATGGGCGGTCTAGTGGTTATTGATTTTATCGATATGTCACAAGCTAAGCATCAACGTGAAGTTGAAAACGTGCTGCGCAAAGCCTTAACTCAAGATCGAGCAAGAGTTCAAGTGGGCAAGATATCGCGTTTCGGCCTACTTGAAATGTCGCGACAGAGATTAAAGCCTTCTTTAGGTGAGTCAGCGCACGGTGTTTGTCCCCGTTGTGATGGCACTGGAACCATACGCGGTGTTCAATCGTTGGCGCTTTCAATTTTAAGACTGGTTGAAGAAGAAGCGGCTAAAGATTCAACCTCTTTAGTTCAAGCTATCTTACCTGTACCGGTTGCGACCTTCCTACTTAATGAAAAACGTAAGATTATTGCCGCTATTGAAAAAAGACAAAATACGCTATTGGTAATCATTCCAAATCCCTACATGGAAACACCTAATTACGAAATCAAAAGATTACGCAAATCAGAATCTTTAGAAACAGAAAGCTATAAAGTACCTAAGCAACCTGAATTAGAAATTGTAACAAGCAGTCAAGAAGCAAACATTGTAAAACCACCTGAGCAAGCAGCCGTTACAACGCTAGAAGCTCCGGCAGCGCCCCAGCACGTAGCTAAAAAAGAAGCTAAAAAGCCGAGTTTATTAGTCCGAATGTGGCGTTCTTTGTTTTCTAATGAAGAGAACGAAAAGGATTCTAACAATAAAGGTAACCAGCGCTATAACAATCGGAACCGCAATAATAGAAACCGCAATAATCGGAATCAAAACAGCCGAAATAGAAATAATCGTAATCGCAATCAGAATACTGAACGCAATTCGACCAGCGATCAAAAGGTAAAAACCGCTAATACCGATAAAATCCAACAGGGTAACGATAGTAAAGACAGCAAAGATCCGCAAAATAGGAACCCTCGTGGTAATCGAAACAACCGAAGCCCTAGAGGAAGAAATAATCAACGCGGAAACAATCGTAATGATAGAACGAATAGTCAAGAAACGACTGCTAATACTACTAAAGTTAACGAGCCTCGGGCACCTCGTCCTGCGAGAAAACCGCGAGATCAACGTCGTCAACAAGTACAACCGGAAGAGACGGCTAATTCAGTTACAAGCCTTGATACAGCTAGCAACGTTGCTGCAAACGCCGCACCGGTTAAGTCTGTAGATGCCGCTAACAAAACGAAACAGTCTGCTAAGCCTGCGCCAGTAATATCAGAAGCAAAACCGCATAATAATGCGGCAGACCAAAACGCTTCGACGAATCAGTCGGCTAATACTGCTAGCCCTACTCCATCAACAGTAGACGGGAATGTTGCCAATTCTACCTCTGAGACATCTACTAGCACTAAAGCCGAGAGCAACCAGAAAACAGCCATTGCGAGTTCTGTTAAGGAGCAATCAAAATCAGTAGGCAGCTCTGATAAGGGCTCACCGGTTAAAGTTTCTAACACAGAGAGCAAGCAGACATCAGATGTGAAAACAGATACTAAAGCCGATGTTAAAAAAGACATTAAGCCAGAAATTGTCGCCGATATTAAGCCATCTAAAATCGTAACTCCCTCTCCCGTTGTAATTGAAACGGTTGCGCCATCGGTACCAAGAAAGTCTTATTCAGCCACCGCTAAAGCGACAAATCCAGACGTATTAATTTCTGTGGACTTCGGTTTTAAAGCCAAGACCTATAGCGATGGTGAAAAGGTCACTATCGAGTGGCAAGAACCAGCAAATATCTGTAAAAGTTATAGTCCAATGACAAAACCAAATTTGGAGCAGTTGCTTAATTCCTGAGCCAATCATTAAAAGGGGCTGTTTAAGCCCCTTTTAATTCGAGTCTTTTTTACAAAGGTTACTGAAGCAGAGGATTAAATGAAACGCCTGATCCTAGTTTTTATTATCGCACTGTCATCCTTTACACTACGAGTTTATGCGGAACAAACGACGATAGTCGTAGCATCTAATTTTATTCGTCCAATGAAAGATCTTATCGATCATTTTCATCAGTCCAGCCCACATAAAATTAAAGTCTCTTACGGTTCATCCGGTAAAATATATGCGCAGATTATTAATGGTGCACCTTTTGATTTATTCTTTTCCGCTGATAGCGATAAACCAACACGCTTGCTTAAACGCAATCTAGTTTTTAATAATTCAATCTATTGTTATGCGGTAGGTCAATTAGTTTTGTGGTCAAAACAAAACAATAAAGCCAATCTTTTACAGCAACTTAAATCTAACCACTTTAATAAATTAGCGTTAGCTAACCCAAAGCTGGCGCCCTATGGCCAAGCAGCTTTTGAAGTTATGCAACAATTAAAACTAGTGGAATTGAGCCAAAGAAAATGGGTGTTAGCGGAAAATGTTGGCCAAAGCTTTCAATTTGTGATGTCAGGAAATGCTCAACTGGGCTTTATCGCGCTGTCACAGGTGACGCAAAACAATCAAATAACACAGGGTTCAATATGGTTAGTTCCGTCAGAATTCTATCAACCGGTGCGCCAAGAGGTTGTGCTACTTAAGCATGCAGCAAACAATGAAGCAGCCAAAGCCTTTTATTTGTTTATAAAAAGCGATTCTGCCAAGCATATAATGAGTCAATATGGCTATCAGTTTTAAATAAACTCTGGTCTAAAATCTGTTATCATTTTAAGTATTGATACAACCAGATAAAACATGCGAACAAACACTATGGTTTTTAGCGACTCTGATCTTACAGCTCTTTGGTTAAGTATTCGATTAGCCAGCATCGTTACCCTAATTCTACTACTTATCGGAACACCTATTGCGTGGTGGTTAAGCAGCAGTCAATCTCGATTTCGAGGCATCGTCGCAGCATTAGTGGCATTACCATTGGTACTCCCTCCTAGTGTGTTAGGTTTTTACCTATTGCTTGCCATGGGACCTCAGGGATTTATCGGTCAGATGACAGAGGCGTTAAACATAGGTACTTTAGCCTTTAGTTTTTGGGGTTTAGTTATAGCTTCCGTCATTTATTCATTGCCTTTCGTAGTACAACCGATACAAATGCCATGAGCGCTATTTCAAAACGTCAATTAGAAGTGGCTTCAACACTTGGTGCTAGCCATTGGGACCGTTTCTTTTCACTAGTTTTACCCTTATCCAAAACGGGATTTATTACTGCAGCTATTTTGGGTTTTGTGCATACGCTAGGAGAGTTTGGCGTGGTGTTAATGATTGGTGGCAATATTCCCGGTGAAACTCAGGTTCTATCAGTACAAATTTTATCAGCACGTTGAAGCTTTAGATTATGACCAAGCCAATGGTTTAGCCGCGACTATGGTTATCTTTTCTTTTGTTGTTTTATTTATTATCTACGCGATTTTAGGTAAAAAATCACCACAGGGGATCAATTATGGCAATTGATACTCCAATCAAAACTCGTTTCTATTTAGAAAGAAACCATAGCAAAGGACATCATTTTTGCCTAGACGTTGACTTACAAATACCCGAGTCAGGGATCTCAGTCATTTACGGCGCATCCGGCAGCGGTAAAACAACATTACTGCGCTGTATTGCCGGGCTTGAAAAGCCGATCAAAGGCTTGTTCCGTATCGGCTTGGATATCTGGCAAGATGACAAAATATTCCTACCGGCCCACCAACGTCCTGTAGGCTATGTATTTCAAGAAGCAAGTTTGTTTTCTCATCTTACAACCAAACAAAATCTAGATTACGCCATCAAACGTGCATCAAACTCGGTGTTAGAACATGACTACCAAAGCATTCTAGGTATTATGGATATTAATCAGTTTCTTGATGTCTACCCGAATAATCTATCCGGTGGTGAACAACAGCGTGTGGCGATCGCGCGAGCGCTGTTAACTCAACCCAAAATACTATTGATGGATGAACCCTTATCGGCGCTGGATAGCCAACGAAAATCAGAGATAATGCCCTACCTTGAAAAGCTAACTCAAAACCTTGAAAAGCCTCTCCCTATTATCTATGTCACTCACTCGCTGGATGAGGTGTCGCGATTGGCCGATCATATTTTTGTGATGCAGCAGGGTAAATTAATTAAACAAGGTAAGCTTCAAGAACTATTGCCCACTTTAGACCATCACGATACGACTAGCAATGATAAACTAGGCGTGGTTTTTAAATGTAGGGTAATTCAACAAGATGATGCTTGGCATTTAAATAAAGTAGTTTTTGAGAAAAATGAACTTTGGGTGCATGATAATAATCTACAAATCGGAGACCATCTTAGAGTTAGGATATTAGCCAAGGACATTAGTATTGCGCTATCAAATCATTTAGATTCTAGTATTTTAAATCGATTAAACTGCGAGATAGCTGAAATCAATTCCGATAAGGATGATGCCTACTGCTTGGTCAAATTGAAGCTGAATAATTGTACGCTGATAGCGCAACTCACCAATAAATCCGTGGCAAACTTAAAACTAGCGGTTGGTATGAAGGTTTGGGCACAAATTAAATCGGTAGCAATTATTGATTGAACAATTTACTTATTAAAATTGAATGACTAAAGTTATTTAGCATTTAGTAAAAACTGTATTAATCCTTCACTCGCCTCCTCCACTAGGTCAATCACCTTATCAAACCCTTGTTCGCCGCCATAATAGGGATCGGGAACTGCTTGCCCTTGACTCGATTGGGTAAAATCTAAGAATAACTTAATTTTATGGCTGAATATACTATCCAAATCTAAACGCCGAATATTTTCAATATTCTCATGGTCCATTGCAATGATCCAATCAAAATTTTCTAAATTCTGTTTAACTAATTTCCTTGCACGGATCATTGAAATATCATAACCTCGTTCCAGCGCCGCTGCTTGCGCGCGCGAGTCAGGTGGTTCCCCCACATGATAACCAATGGTGCCGCAGGAATCGACTTTAAGCCTACCTAACCCCGAATGCATACTTGCCAGTTGTCTAAAGATCCCTTCTGCTGTTGGTGAACGGCATATATTGCCCATGCATACGAAGAGTATTTTTGTGTGTTTCATCGGTTTTACTCGATTCTATTTTTTAATAATTGATAATATTCATTGGCGGCTTTTAAATCCGTTGGATTATCAACACCATTTTGTGGAGCACTATTTAAGATACCCATTTTAATCGATTGTCCTTGAGATAAAACTCTTAACTGCTCTAGCTTCTCAATTTTCTCCAGATCCGATTCTGGCCAGTTGATGTACTGACTTAAAAATGAATAACGATAGGCGTAAATTCCAATATGACGATAAGCAGAAGATGCCACTTGGTCAGCACTTAAGTTTGAAGTGACATCCCTTTGGTATGGGATAGCGGATCTGGAAAAATACAAAGCCATTTGATTTTTATCCAATACTACCTTCACACAATCGGGATTATTCAATTGTTGTGGGGTTTCGATGGCACAACAAAGGCTAGCTATGCCAATTTCTTTATCACCCATTTTTGGCTTTAGAAGATCCGCAACTTGAGCAATATTTTGGGGTGGAATAAAGGGCTCATCACCTTGAACATTAACGATTACATCGGAATCGTTTAACTTTAAATGCTGTGCGGCTTCAAATATTCTATCACTACCAGATGGATGATCTTGGTGAGTCATGATCGGGTTAAATCCGGCATCTTTTACGCAGTCAAATATTCTCTGATCATCGGTTGCAACGCTAACACTAGCAGCTCCACTAAGCTTGGCTTTTTCGCAGACATGAATGATCATGGGGGTTTCGCCAATTAGCGCCAAGGGTTTGCCGGGCAATCTTGTCGATTGATAACGCGCCGGAAGGATAACGTGAAAACTCATAGTAATGCTTCCATCGCCTCTTGAGTAACCATTTCAGCTTTTTCGGTTAATAATACCGGGATACCTTCATCGATATCAAAAACTAAACGGTCAAAACGACAGACCAATTTATCAGCTTGTTTCGCTTTCTCTAAATTGCCGTGACAAGATGGGCAAACGATAATTTCGTAGAGTGATTTATCCATAGCTTTACTATCTCTTAGTCAATAAATTAATGTTCTAGATAGACGATTATTCAGTAATGGCTAGAAATCGTCTGTTTAATTTGTATTAATAAAGCTTCTTCGAGTGACTGTTCTAGCTTTAACCTTATCTTTAAATAATACCAGTTATCTTTAGAAAAATGGTTGCATTTCACAGCATCCTTTTGTGTCATTATAACGATGCCATCCTTCGAGTAATCAAAATCTTGAGCTGAAAACAGATGATGATCGGGCATATTTTTGGTAGCTTTAATCTTACAATATTTAGCTAGCAAAGTATAAAACCTTTGCGGATTGCCAATAGCAGCAACGGCCTGAACTGGAATATTTTTAAACTGCGTCAAAGGAAATTCTTTACCGCTGTTTAGATGTACAAATGTTACTGCTTCAAGATCAAATTTCCAATTGGCATATTGCGCTGGTTGCGCACCATTTTGAATAACAAAATCCACACTTTCAAGTCGACTAACTGGTTCGCGAAGTGGACCAAAAGGTAAAATCATTTGATTACCAAACTGTCTTTCACCATCGACTAAAACCACTTCAATATCACGCGACATTGCGTAATGTTGTAAACCATCATCACTAATGACTAGATCCACTGAATTATTTTTAAGTAAATATTCCACTGCTCGACTTCTATTTGCATCAATCACTACCGGAATATTTAACTGCTTGAATTGCATTAAGGCTTCATCACCTACTAGCGTTGCAGTATCTTCATCCGTCACTTGATGCGGCAATTGTTCCTGCTGGCTCTTGTAGCCGCGTGAGACAATCCCGACTTTAATGCCATGCTGTTGAAGTCGATTCACTAGGTGAGCAATAAAAGGCGTTTTACCGGTTCCGCCCACATTAATATTTCCGACTACCAGAACAGGCTTTTCAAACCGGTAGGTTTTAAATAAGCCATTTAAATAAAGTGATCGTTTGCTTTGAACTATCAAATAGAAAACCAGGCTCAAAGGCTTTAACAAGGTCAACCAAGGAGAGCCAGAATACCAGATCTTTTCTATGCTGGTTTGCAACGACATTTTATTGATCTATATCTTTAAATTGCAGTTGATACAAATTAGCATAGAAACCTTTTTTATCTAAAAGTTCCTGATGTTTTCCTGATTCAATAATCTGTCCTTTATCCAGCACCAATATTTTATCGGCTTTTTCTATGGTAGAAAGACGATGTGCGATCACCAGTGTTGTTCGATTGGAAGTTAATGTATCAAAAGCTTTTTGAATCGCTCTTTCAGATTCAGAATCCAGTGCTGATGTTGCTTCATCAAGGATGACGATTTTTGCATCTTTATATAAGGCTCGAGCTATAGCAATCCGTTGTCGCTGTCCACCAGAAAGTTTTGAACCATTTTCTCCGACCAAAGTATCAAAGCCATCCTCGAGTTGCTCAATAAAATCGATGGCATTGGCTTGGTCTGCCACTTGTTTCAATACTTGCGGGTCAATTTTACCACTGACTGCGTAGGCAATATTTTTACTCACGCTGGTATTAAACAGGGTCACCATCTGTGAAACGATACTGGTATGCTGTCTTAGGTTTTTTAACTTTAACTGACTGCTGTTAATATTATCAATTAAAATCTCTCCGCTAGTTTGGATGTAAAATCTAAGCAATAAATTAACCAAGGTTGATTTGCCACTACCTGAACGACCAACCAGTGCGACAGTCTGACCGGGTTCTACCACAAATGAAATATTATTGAGTACCGCAATTTGTGATCCTGGGTAGTTAAAACAAATATCTTTAAATTCAACCTTGCCTTTAATTTTCTTTAGCTCTTTAGTTCCTTCATCTTTTTCAGTAGGCTCATCCATGATGGCAAAAATACTTTGCGCTGCAGCGATTGCTGTTTGAAAAATACTGTTAAGATTAGATATAATTTTTAGTGGCTTTAGCATCAGCAGCATCATGGACAACATCGCCACAAACTGTCCTGGTGTTAGCGCGCCAGCCTTAAGTTCAATGCCTGCATAGTAGATCACAAGCGCTAATGAAAAACCTGCGATCAACTGAATGATAGGGACGCTCGCCGCTCGAGTAATCACCATTTTAATATTCTGCTGCCTATTTTTTTTAGCTTCTATTTCAAATCTTTCTAGTTCATGCTCTTCACCGCCAAACGTTTTTATCACAGGATAACCTTCAATAATTTCTTGGCTATTTTGAGTGATACCACCCATTGCATTTTGAATTTTATGACTGATCAATTTAAATCGTTTACTGGTAATGTTTACGATTAAGCCAATAACTGGTGCCGCTAATAAA
The DNA here is from genome assembly GCA_030949565.1 of Enterobacterales bacterium. Lineage (GTDB taxonomy): Bacteria > Pseudomonadota > Gammaproteobacteria > Enterobacterales > Kangiellaceae. Next base: position 8,182 of record JAUZSK010000053.1, on the reverse strand, counting down.
AACAAACTAGCCAGTTTCCAACTAGTCATAAAAAGGTAAATCAGAATATAAATAATCAGACCACCTTCACGCAGTAATTTAGTAATAGCGTCGGTTATTGCGCTGGCAACCTGTTGCGTATCATAGGTAATTTTAGACACCAGACTGCCACTAGCATTTTTATCATAAAAGGGGCTGGGTAGTCGCATAAAATGCTCAACCATTTCAACTCGTATTCGTTGCACGATATTTTGCCCAACCCAAGACATACAATAAGCAGAAATGAAGCTAGCGATACCTCTAAAAACCAATAAACCGAGAATGAAAAAAGGTGCCATTTGTAGCGTTTTCATATTACCTTTAACCAAAGCTTCATCAGTTAACGGCTCTAACGATCGTACAAAGATAAAATCCATACCGGCATAAGCCAGATTGCCAAGAATGGCGACAAGAAAAGCCAGTTTATAATCCTTGAGATAACCAACTAAGCGGAGAAATGTTTTCCATGAACTGTTGGCTGCAGGTTGGCTCATTGCGATGCCCTTTGCGTTGCCATTTTAAGATTAATCACCCCCAGTTGTGAAGTCGCATCCATCGCTGTGACCACCGATTGATAGGGCGTCGCCGCATCTGCGCTAATGATAACAGAAACTTCTTTGTTTTCTGCGATGATAGGTCGAATGGCTTTAATCAGTGTTTTAATGGTTTTGTTGACAAGGCCTTTACCATTAACAAAATAACGGCCTTCTTTATCGATGCTAATTTCTAACGAATCAATTTTACTTTCGAGCGGTTCCACGCTAGCTTTAGGTAGCTCTAATTTAATTTGCGTCTCTCGAGTAAAACTGGTCGACACCATAAAGAATATCAACAATAAAAAAACCACATCAATAAGAGGTGTTAGATTGACGGTGACTTCCTGTTTTCTTTTACGTAAAAACATTCTTGTTAGCCTCTAAGTGATTCGCGCTCGCCGTGAATAACTTCAACCATCTTTAGGGCCTCTTGTTCCATTTCAGCGATTAACTCATCGACCTTTCGTTCAAAATGGCGATGGAAAATTAATGCAGGAATGGCAATTATCAAACCGGTTGCTGTGGTAATTAATGCTTCGGAAATACCATGAGCCAGCGCTCCGGGATCACCAGTACCTTGAATAGTAATAACAGTAAACACGCGAATCATACCAATAACAGTGCCCAGCAGCCCTAATAAAGGAGTAATTTGAGCAATAGTGCCCAGCGTATTAAGAAAACGTTCAAGCTTGACTGCGGCCAGCGAGCCGGCTTCTTTAATGCTTTCCTTCATCATATCTCGGCCATGGGAGTGATTAATTAATCCAGCCGCTAAGATCTCTCCTAATGGTGAGCTCTCTTTCAATTTTTTTAAATGACTTTTATCGAGTTGATTGTTTTTTATCCAACTCCACACCTGTGCCACAAGATGTCGCGGAGCGATTCTGCTACGCCTTAGCGTCCAGCTGCGTTCAATACAGATAACAAATGCGATTAATGAACTGAGAACGATGGGGATCATAATCCAACCACCGGCTTTTAACAGAGAAATCATAGATTTTTGTATCCTCAAGTGATAACAAATCTCGCCTTTGGCAAGTTGTTATCTTTTATTATTAATTATAAAGCGGTTATCAATCAATATGGTTGATTGATAACCGCTATAGATATGGCTTTTAATCTATTATAACAAGCTTTTTGCGATCGGTGCCAGACTAGTGAACAGGAATGCGCTGCCAAAAGTGTGACCGTCGTTGACGTTCGCTAATAATTGTTAGTTTCCCCTCAAAATCCACTGTAACCTCAATAGCACCATCTTCATGGGTTATTAATTGCGTCGCGCCTATTTGGCTATAACGCCGTGTCACTTCTGATTTAGGAAAATTCCATCGATTAGCATAGCCCGTTGGATAGACCACCACTTTGGGTTGAGTATAGCTAACAAATTCTTGGCTAGAGCTAGTTAAACTACCGTGATGAGGTGCCACTAGTAGGTCGATATTTTGTATATCCTGAGTCATAAGGCGTGACTCCGCGGCTCTTTCAATATCAGCGGTAAGCAATAGACGCTGATTGGGCGTTTTGATTAATAGTACACAAGATTGGTTATTGCCCTTTTCATAGGTTTTGGCTTGCCGATTAATAAAACTAAATTGCACCTTGGCCCAGGTCCAATCGGGTAATTGGTGACAATTGACAGCCTTTGGCGCTAGTTTGGTCTTTGTAAGCTGATTCTTTTTAAGAGTCTCACCGATTAATAATTGTTCAATATTCAGATTATTGAGCAACACCACCAAGCCGCCGGAATGATCAGAGTCCTTGTGACTGATAACGAGTTTGTCGAGAGTGCCAATCAGGTTTCGGTCAAAATAAGGTAATAAGGTTGATTTAGCCAAGGAAAAATCCCTATTACCGTATCCAGTATCAAAGAGTAGTTTTTTTCCCTCAACCTCTACAAAAACCGCTAATCCTTGCCCTATGTCGAACACTAATAATTTTAACTGGTTTGGTCTATTGCTTGGCATAAAACTCAGCAAAAATACGACCAGACTCGGTAATATTAGCCTTTTAGCAGGCATTTTTTTGGGCAAAAGAACTAGAAAAGCAGCCACAACAATGAAAATAAACTGATTTGAGTTAATCGCGGGTAATTGCACAATTTGATTAATCTGAGCTAATTGTTGCTGTAGCCACATAGTCCATGCTAATAAGAAATCAGCCAAAAGAAATAGCTTAGCGGCCAGCCAGTCATTAAGTAAAAGGGTTAAAGATGCTAGATAAACCAGTGGCGCGGTTATTAAGGACGTCAGCGGTATTAAAATAAGATTAGCCAGTAACCCTACCAATGAAATACCATCAAAAACCAACCATGTGATCGGCATTAAACAAACAAATAGATATGCATTAAAGCCTAACCATTTGAATAACCGGTGAGTTAGCTTAGGTTCGGACTCCTTTGCGATTTTAGACCGATTAAACATCATCACCAGAGCTATCACGGCAACCGCCATAACGCTCATCCAAAAGCTAACCGTTAGTATCGCCATTGGCTGCAAAAACCCTATAATAATCACCGATAAGGCTAATAGATTGGCTAACGATAGATGTCTCTTTTGCATAGAAACAAAGCTAAAAATAAGCAACATGAGTAGGGCTCTTTGTGCCGGATAGCCCATCCCACTGAGTAGAGCAACCGCTAAAGCAGCGATAACAGAAGCCACATTAGCCAGTTTTTGTGCTGGGATAATTAAGATTAATCGAGTGAAGCGGGAAAAGAACCACAATAAAAGGTAGTAACTCCAAATCGCCGCTATACCGATGTGTAATCCTGAGATTGCTAGCAAATGGGCAGTGCCTGAATCTTTTAACGCCGCCCATTGACCGTCACTAATATCTTTACGCTCGCCCATGGCTAACGCTAATAGCAATCCCCTGTGTTCAGAGTTTGGCGCTAACCGATATATGCTATCGAATACTTTTTGTCGCAGTTTATGGTAGTTGCTAATCACCCAGCCTTGATCGGTCAAAGCCTGTCTTTGTTTAACATAACCGGTAGCAACAAATCCGTTGCTGACTAACCATTGCTCATAGTCAAAACCTCCCGGATTAAGCCGACCATGAATAGGTTTGATTTTTGCCACCAATTGCCAATGAGTTCCTGACTTTATCTTCGATAGATCATCTGCTGTCGGTCGATAAAGCGTCAATTTAACTTTATTAGCACGCCATAAAGCAATTGTTTGTTGATTCAGCTGGTATAAACAAAAGTCAAAGCTAAGTCGGTCGACCGGCGCGTTAAATCCACTTTTTACGCTCGCTAACTCCACCTTGCTAACTTGACTGGTGTGAGGAATACTACAAACATAGCCTTGGATCGTTAAAACCTGAGGCTTATCAATTAATTTTGGGACTTGGAACAACCACAAGGTAGCATTGAGGCTGGCCCACAACAAACCAATAAATAGCCATTTGATAAACAGCCATAAATATTGATGTTTTAAACAATTGGATTTAATGACCGTAAGATTCAACGGAACGACAATAAAATAGACTAAAAGCCCAAAAAGCAGGCAAAGGGATAAGATTGTATAGACCTGCCATTCACTCTTTAGCCAATATAGGCAGGAAAGTCCTAATAGAAATCCCAAGCTGCGCTGAATCACTTTAAATCCTTTTATATGAGACCTTTGCACGAGACATATGACAGCTAAAAATGACTAAAATAACACTGCTTCTGGTTTTAAACCTGCCAATAGCCAGCTATTAGCTTCATTTTACGGCTTAATCAGCATTATTTTAGTCGATTTTTCTTTTGCTATAGTCTTGTGCAAAGGTCTCTATAGTTTTTTATTTTTTAGTTTGGCCGCCATAAGTATTCAATTTAGCAGAATTTAAATAAAATACTTCTGTTTAATCTGATGGACTATGGCTACAATAATAGTATCAGAAACTATTGCTTTAACGAACATTTAAATGCCACGTAACCTTATCAAGCGATTTTTACCCCATCCCGATTCAATTAAGAAGAATCGCTTTATGCAGATCTTTGGGCCAGTAATTCATGAACCTCAATTATGGCATTTGACTCGACATTCAGTTGAAAAAGCCTTTTTGGTCGGGCTTTTCTTTGCTTTTTGGCCGGTGCCCTTTCAGATGATTTTAGCCGCTGGTGGGGCCATTCTTATTCGCGGCAATCTACCGCTTTCTGTCGCTTTGGTTTGGATCACTAACCCCATTACCATGCCTTTTTTGTTTGGTTTAGCCTATTTAGTCGGCGTGTCAATACTTGGTCAAAATGCTTCTGAATTTGCCTTTGAACTCAGTTGGCAGTGGTTAGAAAGCAACTTAGCCGTTTGGTGGCAACCCTTTTTATTAGGCTGTGCCGTTTGCGCAATAAGCGCTGGCTTAATAGGATATATCTCAATTAAGTACTTCTGGCGTTGGCATATCATCAATGCTTGGCGCAATCGACATCAACAGAGAAAACATTCCATTACATCCTAAAACGCCCGTTGATTGATGGTTTTAGTTCAAAATAGCGTTAAAAACCACTCATTATGAGATTAATTAGTGGATTTAGGGGTTAATGATCTGGACATCAAAGGCTGTTTCCACTACATTAGCTATTACTCATATAGAAGTTAAATAGTTGTTCTTAATGAAAGAAATGAATACCGCTGAAGATAAATTATGCCGACAAAGTGGCCCACAAGCCATCTACGAACACGCTGACTCGGCGACTCGTCAACTTAAGGCCTTGGCAAACGTCAATCGCTTGATGATTTTGTGCATCCTTTGTGAAGGTGAACTATCGGTTACCGACCTTAATGAGTTGGTCGATATTTCTCAATCAGCCCTTTCTCAACACCTAGCTAAATTAAGAGATGACAATATAGTCACTACACGCCGCGAGTCGCAGACCATTTATTATTCGATAGCTGATGGTGTCGTCAAAGGCATCATTCAGGTACTTCATGATTATTATTGTCCTGTCATTAGCGATTAGTTTTTCTTATTATGGGCCTATTGTCGCTAACGTTTAGATTTAGTTTCTAAAATGACCGATGTATTGGTCCTCACCACCCCCTCTAAACTACCGATTGTATCGATTAAATGACTTAATTGCTCAGTGTTCGGCGCGTGAATTACGGCAATCATATCGTACTCGCCACTAATTGCGTGCACTCTAGAAACTTGTTCAATTTTCATTAATCCGGCTGAAACAATGGAGGATTTTTTTTGCTCTGCGGCAATAGCAACATGAGCGGAGACATATTGATTTAAGTAGTGTTTGCCTAAAAGCAACGTATAACCGGCAATAACCCCCTCCTTCTCGAGCTTTGCAATCCTCGTTTGAACCGTCGCTCTGGAAATATTTAACTTACGAGCAATCTCTGAAACTGTTGCCCTGACGTCTTCTCTTAATATTGAAATGAGCTTTTCTTCACTTTCTGTCGCCATATTGTACTACCTATTTATCATTATGTTAATTTTATATCACAAATTTGTGCATATTGACACTACAAATTAGCAATAATGTTATACATAATGACTAGCCTAAATACAGCGGCTGAAGTGACAGTAAATTGCTCGATTTATTTTCCTAGCCATCGATTCCTGAACAAAAGAGAGATCAAATAATGTCAGATAAAATGCTAGTCCATCGAGAGTTATTCGATGAAGTTATGGTGCCTAATTATTCACCGTCTAAAGTGATACCAGTGAAAGGAAAAGGCTCTCGAATTTGGGATCAACAAAATAATCAATACATTGATTTTGCAGGTGGGATAGCGGTTAATTGTCTAGGGCATTGTCATCCAAAACTAGTCCAAGCACTCACCGAACAAGGCCAGAAATTGTGGCATTTATCTAATACAATGACCAATGAACCGGCACTAAGGCTCGCTAAAAAGATGACTGATGCAACCTTCGCTGATAAAGTCTATTACGCTAACTCCGGTGGGGAAGCCAATGAAGCGGCGTTAAAATTGGCTCGACGCTGGGCGTTGGACAATTATGGTGAAGAGAAAACTCACATCATTGCTTTTAAACAGGGCTTTCATGGACGTACTTTTTTCACCGTTTCTGTTGGCGGTCAACCGGCCTACTCCGATGGTTTTGGACCAAAGCCTGGTGATATATATCATGCTGAATATAACAACTTGGATAGTGTTAAAGCCTTAATATCAGATAAAACCTGCGCCGTGGTACTTGAGCCATTACAAGGTGAAGGCGGTATTATTTCACCTACCGAAGAATTTATTAAAGGGGTTAAAGAGCTCTGTAACACACACAACGCATTACTTGTATTCGATGAAGTTCAAACAGGCGTTGGCCGTTTAGGTCATCTATACGCCTATATGGGATTAGGTGTCACACCGGATATTCTAACCACGGCTAAAGCGCTAGGTGGCGGTTTCCCTATTGGTGCCATGATTACCACCACTGACATTGCTAAACATCTAAAAATCGGAACTCACGGCAGTACCTACGGCGGTAATCCTTTAGCCTGCGCAGTGGCGGAAGCCGCTTTCGATACCATTAACAACGCTGAATTACTCAAGGCTGTCGGCCAAAAATCTGAGCGATTTAAACAAGCGCTAGAAGCGATAAATGCAAAGCATAATTTATTTAGTGAGATTCGCGGTAAGGGCCTTCTAATTGGTGCCGTTTTAACCGAAGAATACAAGGGGCGCGCGAAGGAGTTACTGCTGTTTGCTATGGATAAAGGACTAATGACTTTAATTGCCGGTGCAAACGTAATCCGCTTTGCTCCTTCGCTCGTAATACCTGACGGAGATATTGACGCAGGCATGAAGTTATTTGAGCAGGCTGTTGAGAAATTTCTTCAATCATAGCCTAAGCAAACTGTCGTCCCACCGGCTTGACTAAGCCGGTGGGAAATCTAGTAGGCTAGAAGACTAAAGACCCACCTTGTTCTTAGGGTTAACTAGAGCTTTAGCCAACTTTAATATCAGGACTCAATAACACATATGATCATTATTCGACCGATAAATCATTCAGACTATGAATCTCTTTATCAAATCGCGATCGACTCGGGCATTGGTTTCACTTCCTTGCCAGTCAATCAAGAGATTTTAAGGTCCAAAATCGCCAGATCGGAAAGCTCATTTTCGGAATCAGTCAGTAAAGCTGGCGATCAAGGCTACTTATTTGTTATGGAAGACACTGATACCGGAGAAATTGTCGGCACTAGCGGTATTGAAGCTGCTGTAGGCTTAAATTCGCCCTTCTATCACTATCATTTGGGCAAAGTAGTTCATTCTTCAATTGAACTAAAGGTCCATAATACAGTTGAAACGCTAACGCTCTGTAATGATAACACCGGATTTTCAGAGATCTGTACCTTATTTTTAAAAGAAAAGGCTCGTATTAATGGTAATGGTCGTTTTTTATCGCGTTTTCGTTTTTGTTTATTGCGGAACATCTCCAACGCTTCAGTGACAAGATTATTGCCGAGATGAGAGGCGTTTCAGATGCAAAAAAGGACGTTCACCTTTTTGGGCATGGTTAGAAGAGAACTTTTTCTCCATCGATTTTCCAACAGCCGATTATTTAACAGGAACCGGCAACAAGGTGTTTATTGCAGAAACTCATGCCAAAGGAAACACCCAATCTTTATGAAGAGTTTACTTAGTAACGAAGCGCAGAAAGTAATTAATAAGGTC
>JAUZSK010000052.1 GCA_030949565.1 Enterobacterales bacterium | reverse complement strand
AGCGTTTCAAAGGCATGAGTTAACAGCAAGTTTTTACATTCAGTATTGACCTGTGTGGTGCTGGAAACTTTTACTGTACCAGGTGTAGCCTATTTCTAGACGTTGATTGTTACTATCAACATGACAATAGCGTGTTGCGCCAATAATTTTATTGGTCGCTAGGTGACGTACAACAAAGGGATGATCGCCATTGCTTTTGCCTTGTTGGATAAGGCTGATTCTATATAATCATCGATATTTTGTGGGGATGGTACACTGGTGTACCATAGCTTCCAAAGTTCACCATCGGATGCCGCCTCGATAAGCGCATCCTTATGCTCAGCAAACAGTGGAATTAATTCCACTGATTGTCCACGGAGATGGCAGTCTTTAATCCAAAAACTCACTAAATAGTGATCCATTATTAACGCTAGCTTAAACGATTGATCGCTATTTTACAGTAACAGTAATCTTCTTGGATACCACCGCGGGCGAGTGGGGTTGGTGTTTATAGTCGGCTAAAATAAGCTGTAAAGTATGCTTGCAGGGGCTGAGTTCTATACTGGTTTCAGTTTGGCCACCACCAAAGTGCTTTACTTCGGCTCCTAAAGGTTTGCTTAAATCCGGTAAATCGGCATCAACTAAGAGATGATGATGCCCTGTTTTAGCTTTTCCAATACCTGCAGGCGACACACCCATACCTTTTAAACCGAAAATTACAACGACTGGCGAACTGACCGTAGCACCATCTTGGGGGGAAATAATATACACACTGGGGCTAGCATCTTGCTCATTAGCCAAGGCTGTATTTAATCCTAAAAAAGTGAGTAGCGTGATGCTTACGATAAGAAATGTTTTCATTTATTAGTCTCCTGAAGGTATTTAGTCCGTTTGATTATCGCAACTTACAGACTTAGTTCCAACACAAACACACTAAAAATGCGAAATTTGGTCTTTTTTATTGCTATGAATGATTGATTGTTGCATTAAATGACATAATTAGTATTAATTATTGCATAAAGTGCAACATTAGTCAGTTTTGATGGCGATTAAAAAATAAAAAAGGAGCTAAAAAGCTCCTTTTTTAAGTTAAAATCAACAGCTAAACTACCAGCCGGTGATTTCCTTTAATGCACTACCTATGTCTGCAAGACTACGTACTGTCTTAACACCAGCATCTTCAAGTGCTGCGAACTTTTCATCCGCTGTTCCTTTACCGCCTGAAATGATTGCTCCAGCGTGACCCATACGCTTACCCGCAGGCGCTGTAACACCGGCAATATAGGAAACGACTGGCTTGGTGACGTTAGCTTTGATAAAAGCCGCGGCTTCTTCTTCTGCGGTGCCACCAATTTCACCGATCATAACAATAGCTTCTGTTTTATCATCATCTTGAAACATTTGAAGTATGTCGATAAAGTTAGAGCCAGGAATAGGATCACCACCAATGCCAACACAAGTAGACTGTCCAAAACCGGTATCCGTTGTTTGCTTAACCGCTTCATAGGTTAAAGTACCGGAGCGAGAAACAATACCCACACGGCCTGGTTTGTGAATATGACCAGGCATAATACCAATCTTACATTCACCCGGCGTAATCACGCCTGGGCAGTTAGGGCCAATTAATTGAACACCTAATTCATCGCATTTAACTTTGGCATCCAGCATATCTAATGTTGGAATGCCTTCAGTGATACAAACGATCAATTGAATTCCTGCGTTAGCCGCTTCTAAAATGGAATCTTTACAAAAAGGGGCCGGTACATAAATAACCGATGCTTCTGCGCCTGTTTGTGCAACCGCTTCTGCCACTGTATTAAACACTGGCAAGCCTAGATGAGTTTGACCGCCCTTTCCTGGTGTCACACCACCTACCATTTTGGTCCCATACTCGATGGCTTGCTCTGAATGAAAAGTACCCTGAGAACCCGTGAACCCCTGACAAATAACCTTGGTATTTTTATCGATTAAGATGCTCATTTATTTGCCCTCCGCTGCTGTAACAACTTTTTGTGCGGCATCCGCTAAACCGGTAGCAGCGATGATGTTTAAACCACTATCTGCTAAAACTTTTCGACCTATCTCCGCATTGTTACCTTCCAGCCTGACGACCACAGGTACTTCAACACCAACCTCTTCTACCGCGCCGATAATTCCTTCCGCGATAAGGTCACAACGAACAATACCGCCGAAAATATTAACCAATACAGCTTTAACATTATCGTCGGTCAAAATAATCTTAAAGGCTTCAACCACACGCTCTTTAGTTGCACCACCACCAACATCTAAAAAGTTAGCCGGTGAGCCACCGTGTAGATTTACAATATCCATGGTGCCCATAGCCAGTCCCGCGCCATTGACCATACAACCGATATTGCCATCTAATGCAACATAATTGAGTTCAAAGCTAGCGGCATGTGCTTCTCTTTCGTCTTCTTGCGTGGGATCATGCATATCACGAAGCTTAGGATGACGATAAACAGCATTACCATCAATCGAAATTTTGGAATCTAAGCAATGTAGATCGCCTTCTGAAGTGATGACCAAAGGGTTAATCTCTAACAAGGCTAAATCCAAATCGTGGAAGAGTTTAGATAATTGAAGAAAAATATGCGTAAACTGACGAACTAATTTACCTTCAAGACCCAATTTAAAAGCAAGTTCACGACCTTGGTAAGGTTGGGCGCCAACTAGGGGGTCAATGGCGACTTTATGAATTTTTTCTGGCGTTTCTTCAGCCACTTTTTCAATTTCTACACCGCCTTCGGTGGATGCCATAAACACCACACGACGACTCGAACGATCAACCACTGCCCCAAGATATAACTCATCAGCGATATCAGTACAATCTTCTACCAGTATTTTTGATACCGGCTGACCATTGGCATCGGTTTGATAGGTGACAAGATTTTTGCCTAACCATTTCTGTGCAAAATCTCTGGCTTCTTCCTTGCTTGTAATCAGTTTCACGCCGCCCGCTTTACCACGGCCTCCTGCGTGAACTTGGGTTTTAACCACCCATTTATTGCCACCAATTTGGCCGGCAGCTTCAAAAGCAGCCTTTGGTGAGTCAACGGCGATGCCGTTAGAAACCGGTAATCCATACTCTCTAAAAAGCTGTTTACCTTGATATTCATGTAGGTTCATGATTTGTATTCCAAATAGATTAAGGTTGGTTGAGTTAAAAAACTGTATGTAAGACTAGAATAGTCAATTTTAGAAATTTTGCCTTGTTTAATTACCGCTATTGTACCAGAACAACACCAGCGAAGATGAGTGCCAAGTTAAAATCAAAGCGCAATATAACCACAAGGCATATTTGAAGATTAAAAATAGCCGACGCTTAAAGACCTCGATTAAGAAGCATGGATCGAATGTGACCAATGGCTTGCGTCGGATTAAGTCCTTTCGGACAAACACTAACGCAATTCATAATGCCTCGACAGCGGAACAAACTATAAGCATCATCAAGATCATCTAACCGAGACTCAGTTTCGGTATCTCGACTATCGATAATAAAGCGATAAGCCTGCAATAAACCCGATGGTCCGATAAATTTATCAGGGTTCCACCAAAAAGAAGGACAAGCTGTACTACAGCACGCACATAAAATACATTCGTATAATCCATCAAGCTTTTCACGATCTTGCGGTGTTTGCAGATGCTCGCGAACTGGTTGCTCGTCGTTGTTAATCAAATAGGGACGAATTTTTTCATATTGACGATAAAACTGTGTCATATCAACCACGAGATCACGAATAACTGGAAGACCCGGTAATGGTCGAACGGTGATCTTCTTGCCCTTTAGCGAGGACAAGGGTGTAATACAAGCTAACGCATTTTTACCATTAACATTCACGCCATCGGAGCCACAAACACCCTCACGGCAAGAACGACGAAAAGAAATGCCTGCATCCTGTGCTTTAAGTAAAATGAGCGCATCCAACAGCATCATATCTGAACCAGTTTCTATTTCAAGCTCATAATCCTTCATATAAGGCTTTTTATCTGTATCAGGATCGTATCGATAAATCGAAAATTGCATAATATATTCTCGTAATACTTTAACTATTAATAGGTTCGCGCTTTCGGTGGAAAAGCGTCCATAGTGACAGGCGACATATTAACCGGTCTTCTGTCCATTTCATGTGTTTCTGGATAATATAGGCTATGTGTTAACCAATTCCTATCATCACGTTCGGGGAAATCTTCACGACTGTGCGCGCCACGACTTTCTTCACGGAAGTTAGCCGCTTTAGCGGTAGCTCTAGCAATCGCCATCAAATTTTCAAGCTCTAAGCATTCAATTCGCATGGTATTAAAGGCTTTCGATTTATCTGGTAATACTGCAGATTTCAATCTTTCTGCGACAGCTTCAAGTTGCTGCATCCCCTTTTCCATCAGGTCACCGGTTCGGAATACACCAAAATGGTTTTGCATGATTAATTGCATCTGCTCACGAACCTTAACCGGATCATCACCCGACTCGTTTGATTCCCAGCGATTAATGCGCGCTAGTGATCTTTTAATGTCTTCCTCACTGTATTCATTTTGTTCTAATCCGCCGGCTAAAGATTCTTCTAAATGAAGCCCCGCAGCCCGACCAAACACCACTAAATCCAATAATGAATTACCACCCAATCGGTTAGCACCATGAACTGAGACACAAGCAACTTCACCAACCGCATAGAGGCCGTCTACGATATGCTCATCCTGACCAGCTTTTTTGCCAATCACTTGGCCATGTTTATTGGTTGGAATTCCACCCATCATATAATGACAGGTCGGAACAACAGGAATCGGCGTTTCAACAGGATCGACATGGGCAAATGTTTTTGATAGTTCACAAACGCCAGGTAACCGCTTGTTTAAGGTTTCGGCTCCGAGATGATCCAGTTTTAACATGACGTGATCGCCATTAGGTCCACAACCGCGACCTTCCAATATTTCTTTAGTCATAGAACGAGCAACAACATCACGACTGGCCAAATCTTTGGCATTGGGAGCATAGCGCTCCATAAATCGTTCGCCATCCTTATTGATCAGATAACCACCTTCTCCGCGACAACCCTCGGTTACCAACACCCCTGCTCCAGCGATGCCAGTTGGATGAAACTGCCACATTTCAATATCCTGCACAGGAATGCCAGCTCTAAGTGCCATGCCAACACCATCACCGGTATTAATTAACGCATTGGTGGTGGACTGGTAAATTCTACCTGCGCCGCCCGTAGCAAATACGGTTGCGCGAGACTTAAACTGAACCACTTCACCTGTTTCAATCGACATAGCAATCACGCCACAACATTGACCGTCATCGTTCATAACCAGATCGATTGCATACCATTCATTGAAAAAATTAGTTTTAGCGGCTAAATTCTGTTGATAAAGTGTATGCAACAATGCGTGACCCGTTCGATCCGCCGCGGCCGCTGTTCTTGCAGCCTGTTCGCCACCAAAGTTCAATGATTGACCGCCAAAAGGTCGTTGATAAATTTTACCATTTTCTAATCGTGAAAAAGGTAATCCCATATGGTCTAGTTCAACCACAGCTTCAGGACCTTGTTGACACATATATTCAATTGCATCTTGATCGCCTATATAATCGGAGCCTTTTACCGTGTCATACATATGCCAGCGCCAGTCATCGTCATGAGTATTACCTAAAGCAACAGTAATACCGCCTTGTGCCGACACAGTATGTGAACGGGTAGGAAACACCTTGGAAATAAGCGCTACTTTTTGACCTGATTTGGCCAACTGTAAAGAAGCGCGCATCCCCGCTCCACCGCCGCCCACAATGACTGCGTCAAAGGTTAAAACTGGGACTGATTCAAGAACCGTCATTTAAACACTCCAAAAAATCTGCGCACCCCAAAGAATAAGCGCAATACAAGAAATAATTACCAACACTTGAAAAACCATGCGAATTGCGAGGGGTTTTAAATAGTCAGTTGAAATAACCCAAAGGCCGATCCAGGCATGAAAACATAAAGCAGTTAAGGCAATTAGCGAAAAGACTTTAAAACCTGTTCGCTCAAATAAATTGTGCCAAACTGAAAATTGCAAATGAGGTGTCGAGAATATAAATACCGCGAGGTAAACGATATAAACCGCTAAAACAACCGCGCTAACGCGTTGAATCATCCAATCGTGTAGACCGCTACGCCCTAAACTAGTAACTGACTTTACCATATCCACACTCCTAAGCCTGCGGCAATCAATATACCGGCCAATATCACTAGCTTGGATCCCAAAATACCACCTTCCAAGGATTCACCGATGCCAGCGTCCATCAAAAGATGACGAGCTCCAGCAATCATGTGATAACACAGCATGGAAAGGATGGTCCAACTGATGAACTTGGCGACATCGCCTTGTAACACCTGTTGAATTTGGTTAAAGCCAGATTGAGAGCTAAGACTTAGTTCTATAGCCCAAAGGAAAAAAGGAATTGCCAAAAATAATAAAACGCCTGTAACGCGATGTAGTATTGAAGACAATGAGGTTATTGGCCAACTAAGCTTCACCATGGTGGCGAGGTTGACACTGCCGGGTCTATTTTTATTCACGATATCAATTATTCTCGATTTTTAAGAGTAGAAGACTCACTGGGTATAATTTTAGGCAACTTTTAATTATTCTGCTAAACTTTTTAGTGTTAATTGAAATTACTTTAGTATTCATTGAACAAAAACTCATCAAATCAGCCAAACAAAACAGTTTCGGGACGAAAAAAATTGACAGTTAAGAGCTAAGCGCATTATATAAGGCTAAACCACTGAATACAAATGGTATCTCTAAATTTAGTGATTCGAATCAAGATTGGTTGATTTATGAACTATTAGACTTAAAAAGCGATTTAATATAATTGACTTTTATTAGATTACTTCTATAGTAGCGCCCTGTATAGAGATGAAATAGCTATCTCAGTCTGCAACAACTAGACACAACTAAATTATTTTAGGAGCAAAACAATGACGGAAAAAACCGCCAAACTCACTTTACCCAGTGGCGAAACTCTTGAACTGGATATGTATTCGCCCACTTTAGGTAACGACGTTATCAATGTCTCCAGCTTGGTTAAAAGTGGTGTATTTACTTTTGATCCCGGTTTTATGTCCACCGCATCCTGCGAATCTAAAATCACCTTTATTGATGGCGGCAAAGGAGTTTTACTCTATCGTGGTTATCCAATCGACCAACTAGCGGATGATTGCGACTTTATGGAGGTTTGCTACCTTTTACTTAATGGTGAATTACCGGATGTCGAAGAGAAACAAGCATTTATTGACCGCATCAATAACCATACGATGTTAAACGAACAGTTAATCGCTTTTTTTAACGGCTTTAGACGTGATGCCCATCCAATGGCAATTATGGTAGGTGTTGTGGGAGCACTTTCCGCTTTTTATCACGATTCTTTAGATATTAACAATGAATCTCATCGAGTGAAAAGTGCCTTTCGCCTGTTAGCAAAAGTACCTACCATTGCCGCCATGTGTTATCGCTATTCAATCGGTAAGCCTTTTGTTTATCCACGCAATGAAATGACTTATGCCGAAAACTTCCTCAATCAAATGTTCGCTATGCCATCACATGACAAAAAACCTAATCCAGTATTTGTTAAAGCCATGGATAAGATTTTTACTCTGCATGCTGATCACGAGCAAAACTGCTCAACTTCAACTGTCAGATTAGCCGGCTCATCGGGTGCCAATCCTTTTGCCTGTATATCATCCGGCATAGCTTCTTTATGGGGGCCAGCTCATGGCGGTGCTAATGAAGCCTGTTTAAGAATGTTGATGGAAATTGGCGATGTTGATCGTATCCCAGAATATATTAAGAAAGCCAAAGACAAAAATGATCCTTTTCGACTTATGGGATTTGGTCACAGGGTGTATAAAAACTTTGACCCACGGGCTAAGGTATTAAGGGAAGCCGCTCATGATGTGTTACAAGCCGTTGGAAAAACTGACGACCCCATCCTTAAGGTTGCCATGGAACTTGAAAAAATAGCGCTTGAAGACCCGTATTTTATCGAAAAAAAGCTTTATCCAAATGTTGACTTTTATTCTGGCATCATTTTAAGTGCAATTGGCATACCGATGAATATGTTTACCGTTATCTTCGCCCTAGCAAGAACGGTTGGTTGGGTTTCTCATTGGACTGAAATGATTGCTGAGCCAACACAAAAGATCGGTCGTCCAAGACAGCTTTATACCGGTGTTAAAAATCGTGATGTTGAGCCTATTGAAAAACGCTCGCATTAATCAGCGTTATGCAAAATAGGTTAACCAATAAAAGGAGCTAGTTGCTCCTTTTATTTTATCTAAAGGCATCAGGCATCGAGCATATTAGACTGTCAAAAAATCAGTCGATTGGATAAAAACCTCAATTAAGAGCCCAATTCCCTCAAGATCAGACTGATTAAATCGATCCAGGGAATAGCTATCAATATCAAACACACCTTATCAATTTTTCATTTTTAATGATTGGATAAACCAATTCCGATTTAGAGCCAGCATCACAAGCTATATGGCCTTCAAACTGGTTAACGTCGGCGACTATTCGCCCTTGTTTCTGTTGTGCGACCTTGCCGCAGACTCCTTCACCCACGGCGATTTTCGCACAAGCGATTTTTCCTTGAAAACTACCAAGACTTAAAAAAGCATCTTTATTTATCCAATAAAAACCAGCCCAACTAATATCCGCAAGAGAATGATAGACCAAAGCTGCAAACTGAGATTGATTGGTTACAAAATCTGGTTGGCTTTCAAGTAAAGCGGTCAGTTGTTTGGCTAAAAGTGAGTAGCTTGTTTGCGCGTGCTGCATGATTGGTAAGTTTCCGTTGAGCTTATTTGGGATAATTGATTCGGTTGCTAAACAAACCGAGTAATCAAACCCTACAATGAGAGTCTATATTGCGTGATTATCGCCTAAAAACAAGCCCAATAGTCGTGTTTTTGATAGATTATTCTAATTTCTTCTGCTGGCTGGATCTCCATTAGGGGCTGGTAGTTAGGCTAATCCAAGGTTAAAATCCCCCCTTTTTTACGCGATTGCAAAGTTTCGAGGTTAATAATGAGCAAAAGTTGGTCGATTTCAGCGCTACTGGATGGAAAAGCACAGTCCGGTGACCAAGTAACGGTTAAAGGATGGGTCAGAACCCGAAAGGATTCTAAAGCGGGCTTTTCTTTTATCAATTTGCATGATGGTTCTTGTTTTAACCCGATACAGATCATCGCACCGGCAGAGTTGGACAATTATACTTCCGATGTGTTGCAAGCGACCACCGGCGCATCCATGGTGGTAACCGGTAATCTTGTGGAATCTCAAGGTAAAGGCCAAGCTTTTGAAATTCAAGCGAGCGAAATCCAAGTTTTAGGCTTAGTTGACGATCCGGCAACCTACCCTATTCAACCTAAACCTCACACCATGGAATACCTGCGCAGTGTGGCTCATTTACGTCCACGAACCAACGCAATCGGTGCTGTCACTCGGGTAAGAAACAGCTTAGCGCAAGCCACTCACCGCTTTTTATTTTCACAAGGCTTCAACTGGATCCACACACCGATTATCACAGCCAGTGATTGTGAAGGTGCTGGAGAAATGTTTCGCGTTAGCACGCTTGATCAAAACAACCTACCATTAAATAAGCAGGGAAAGGTCGATTATTCACAAGATTTTTTTGGTAAAGAGTCTTTTTTAACCGTATCCGGCCAATTGAATGTTGAAACCTATTGTCTAGCCATGTCGAAAGTGTATACCTTTGGTCCGACGTTTCGTGCAGAAAACTCTAATACAACACGGCATCTAGCTGAATTTTGGATGGTTGAGCCGGAAATCGCCTTTGCTGATTTGCAAGATAACGCGGATGTGGCAGAAGCCATGATGCGTTACATTTTCAAAGCCGTATTAGATGAAAGAGGCGATGATTTAGCCTTCTTTAACTAAACGCGCTGATGGCATCGTTATTAATCGCTTGGAAACTGTAGTTAATAATGATTTCGAACGTATGGAATATACCGAAGCGGTCAAAATATTACAAAGCAGTAAAAAGAAATTGGAATTTCCGGTGAGTTGGGGAACCGATCTGCAATCTGAACATGAACGTTTTCTTGCCGAAGAACATGTTGGACGCCCGATTATACTAATGAACTATCCGAAAAGAAATGGGAAAGCACACCTGGAGCACCAAAGTTATCACTGAATATTGATAAAACCGTTTGCGCAATGGATATTTTAGCACCCGGTATCGGTGAATTGGTTGGTGGTAGCCAGCGCGAAGAACGACTGGATGTATTTGATGCTCGTTTAGATCAAATGGGATTACCTAAAGAAGACTACTGCTGGTATCGCGATCTTCGACGCTATGGCACGGTGCCTCACTCAGGTTTCGGCTTGGGATTTGAGCGAGCGGTGTTGTATGCCACTGGTATGCAAAACATCCGAGACGTGATCCCCTTCCCTCGCGTTCCCAATAGCGCTGAGTTTTAAACGCCCGATAAATAACCATAAAAAAAGCGGATTTAATATCCGCTTTTTTTATTTTAAGGTTAAAATATTTTTAGCTTGGCTAATCGATATAACTCACTAGCTGAGACTGTTCAACCTCGGGAACAGGTCGTTTTGTACCCTCTTTTTCACCAAGATATATAAAACCTAAAAGAGACTCATGTGTTTTAAGTCCGAGCAACTTTGCTAAATGGGGATTAAAACAAAGCTTACCACTGCGCCAAATTGCGCCTACACCTAAAAAGTGAGCAGCCATCAACAGGTTTTGAATGCTGGCACCTAAGGATAAAACCTGCTCAACATGTGGAACTTTTGGGTGTTCTTTGGGTGAAAGATAAGCCACGATTAGCGTTGGTGCGCGTAATGCCTTGTTATGAATTTTTTCAAGCTGCTCGGAGGTCAACTGCGTTTCCGACTCCGCTTTACTGGCCTCTATAAAATAATCACCTAACTTGGCTAAGGATTGACCGCTATAGACTTGATAACGCCATGGCTTTAACTGAGCGTGATCTGGCGCTCTAAAAGCCGCTTGGAAAAGGGTTTCTAGCTGCTCTTTGGTTAGCGCTTGACCACCCAACCTATTGTGTGATTTTCGCTTTAACAGTAAATCTAGCGCTATTTGTTGATTCTGGTGTTTGCTTGAGGGGTTCTTGTCTTGATTCATGGGCTATTTTTACACTTAGCTAATTGAGTTGTTTCGGCTTCTCTTTTGTCGAACTGAGGTCAAATCGTTTTGACTAATCAATCATAACATATTTAAAAAGGCTCCAAATTTGAAGCCATAAAAAAAGCCCAACAGCGATAAACTGTTGAGCTTTTTAATTTGGCGTCCCCTAGGGGGTTCGAACCCCTGTTACCGCCGTGAAAGGGCAGTGTCCTAGGCCTCTAGACGAAGGGGACTAAAGGTATGAAATGTGGTCAATTTTACAACCTCATCTCAATTCTTAAAGCAGCTAAAAACGACTGCTACCTCAAGAGCGCGCCATTCTATAGTTAGCAAGGCTACTTGTCAAAAGCTATTTCAAGAAAAATTGCCTTTTTAAGCAAATAGTCTCAATAATTGAAAAAATGCAAATAATTACTCGGCTAAAACCAAAATTCCACTGTCTAAATCATAGCGTTTTTGCATTTTCTGAGCCAATTGAATATCGTGAGAGACGATTAAGAAACTGGTTTCTTCATCACGGTTAAGCTCAAACATTAGCTGGTTGATTGATTCAGCCGTCTTGCGATCGAGGTTTCCAGTCGGTTCATCGGCTAGGATACAAGATGGTTTAGTTACCATCGCTCGAGCAATTGCAATACGTTGCCGTTCTCCCCCACTTAATTCTGAAGGCTTATGGCTAGTACGATCGGCTAGCCCAACTTTTGCTATAATTTGTTGTGCCCGATGTCGTGCTTTTTGTTCCGATAGCCCTGCTATAATCAGCGGAATAGAGACATTTTCTAGCGCGGTAAACTCGGCCAGAAGATGATGAAACTGATAAACAAAGCCTAAGTGTCTATTGCGCAGATCGCCCTGTGCCTTAATGCTTAATTGGTGGATATCTTGACCGGCAACCATCACTAGCCCTTTATCAGGGCTATCTAGCCCACCTAAAATATGCAATAAGGTACTCTTGCCTGAGCCCGAAGTGCCAACGATAGCCACCATTTCAGCAGGCTTAACATTGATATCAACACCCTTTAAGACTTCAACGTATTTTTTACCATCTTCAAAGGTTTTGCAGATACCCTGTGCCGACAAAATATATTCTGAATTATAACTGCTTGATTGATTCATTTTATTCATATCTTAGAGCCTCCGCTGGCTTGGTTTTAGACGCACGCCACGCGGGATAAAGCGTTGCCAGAGTACTCATCACTAATGCAGAAATAGAAATAACGAAGACATCAGACCATTCCAACACGGAAGGTAGAAAACCAATAAAATAAACATCGCCTGGTAACACCTGCACACCGGATAAATTTTCAATAAAAGCAACCACCGGTTGTAAATAAGTGGCGAGAGCGACACCGCCAGTGACACCGATTAAAGTACCAATAATACCGTTAAGGCTACCTTGAATAATGAATATCTTCATAATGGTTGCGGGAGACGCACCAAGAGTTCTTAATATAGCGATGTCCGGCTGCTTATCGGTTACCACCATCACCAAGGTACTAACAATATTAAACGCTGCCACAAAAATGATGAAAATCAGCAGGATAAACATCATCTTCTTTTCCATTTTTACCGCTTTAAACAGTGAACCATGGGTATAGTTCCAATCCGATATATAAAATTCATCGCTGATAGTTTTTCTAAGTTCGTAGGCTGTATAAGCCGCTCTCAATACATTATTAGTTGTCACCCTTATCGCTGAAACCTTATTGCCCTTACGAGTTAAAACCGCCGCGTCCTTAATATGGATCATGGCTAACATGGTATCTATCTCTGATTTAACTTCAAAGATCCCAACCACCCGAAAGCGTTTATAACGTGGCGATATTCCCGCCGGCGACACAGTCGCACCATCAGCCAGCAACACAGTTACTTTATCCCCAAGACTCACCCCCAAGCTACTGGCCATTCCAACACCCAGAATAATGCCAAAATCACCTGCTTTTAATGAGTCCAACTGCCCCGCCAGCATATAGTCATCCACTATCGATACTTCAGACTCTTTAGCCGGCAATATCCCTTGCAATATTCCAAATTTAGTATTTCCGCGACTTCGAAACATTGCTTTAGAGTCAATAAAGGGCGCTACGGCAACCACATCGGGGTGAGCTAAAACCTCTTTTTCTAAGGACTGCCAGTCACTAAATCCATTACCTCGATCGCCAATGACAATATGAGGTACCATACCGAGGATTCTTTCTCTTAACTCTTTTTCAAAGCCGTTCATGACCGACATCACTGTGATCAATACAATAATACCGAGTGCGATACCCAGCATACTGACCAGTGAAATAAAGGATATGAAGTTATTATCTTTTTTTGCTCGGGTGTATCTTAGACCGATCATTAACGATAAAGATTTTTTCATGGATATACCACTCCAACGACAGCAAGGATTACTATGACTCTATAGTTCCTTGATTGATTTCTAACCATAAACATCTCAGCTTGGTAGGGATTTTTCTCGACAAATAGTTTAATAGGGAGTCATTCAGACGATTGACTACTAAAGCAAATGCATGAGTATAACAATGCGACAATAAGCCTAGGATTCTACCAATAGATAGCTTCTTAAAATAGACTTTTTCTTGATTTTTACCAATTATTTACAAGGCTAAGCAACTGTGGAACTTTTCTAGCAGTAAATCGGCCTTTTATCGGCTGAAATGGCTATTTTATGCTATATATTAATCTGTGTGTTAAATTTATAGGAAACAAAGGCGCTTAATGCAATCAACTAATAACACTGATGATCGGCGAGAATACTTTCGTATCAAGAACAAAATTTTGATGCGCTTTGAGATTGCGAATAAAGACCAGCCTCCAAAGACCATTGAATTGGAATCTAATAAACACGCTGAACAAATATCATTACTACAAAGAATATCCAAAATACAGGATCTAAATGACGTATTTAATAATGATTTAAGTGCCGAGCACTATTTAACTAAAGATCACCTTGAGGCAATTAATCAGCAATTATCTTGTTTAAGTCATGACCTATTAACCGCCATTGATCATGAATATCGAGATCTGATGGAAGTTGATATTAGTGGCGGTGGTCTTCGCTTTGAATCGGATCAAGCTTTAGCAAAAGGGCAAACGCTCAACATGGAGATAATCCTAGTTCCCGAATTTCAGGCAATACATATTTTTGGTCAAGTAGTCAATAGTGAAATGGTAGAAAATCAGAAAAACCAGCACCGCTTGGCAATAAGCTTTATTAAAATTAAAGAGGCAGACCGGGATGCTATTATAGGTCATATCTTTAAAACTCAGTCAAAACAATTACGAGCCTGCAAGGAAAGTGAGAAATAGTCATCAAAACTGATTATAATCCTTTAAATCAAGCTGTTAGCAATCCAATTAAACTGATATATTAGCCTTGGCTTGCAAACTGATGTTTATTCAGGCTATTAAAACAACGCTTTAGTCCAGCTACAAGGCAACAAAACCAGGAAAAACTCAATGAATCACCAGCAAAAATCAAAATCAAGCAAACGCCACTTTGCAGGGCTTTTAGCGGCATTATTGGTATTTACCTACGCGAATATTGGTTTTAGCCAGCAAACTATTCTGTCGGTTGGACAACAGGGTGACACATCAGTTTCAGTCCCTGTAAATGGACTAACATCAGATGCCGTGTTACAGCAGTTTGGTGAACCCAATCAAAAAACAGCGGCGGTTGGTGAGCCTCCGATTAGCAAATGGATCTACGCTAAATTTACAGTCTACTTTGAAAATGACCGCGTGATTCACTCTGTCATTAACGCCCATTCTAAACCTTAAAGCCTAGCTCTGGTGACAAGAGCCTAAGTCTTACTAACCTCAGTTTCTAAATTTAGCTGTTCAAGTTGTATCCGCTGTGTTGGATAAGCAAGTTCAGCTTGGTTTTGTTCAATTATTTTGACTATGCTAAGCAGTATATTCTGTTTTATTTCATGGAATTTAATCCAGTCAGTGGTTTTAGTGAAGGTATAAACAAAGAAATCAACCGAAGACTCATTAAACGCGTTGAGATTAACAATGAGCGTTTGTTCACTCGCAATCTCAGCATGTTCCCTTAGCATTTTCTTCACCTGACTGACAATCGTCTCCACTTGGTGAATATCATCATAACGTACACCAAAAGTTTCATAAATACGACGATGCGTCATACGCGACGGATTTTCAACCGTCATGCTATTAAAAATGGCGTTTGGTACATACAAAGGTCTTTTATCGAAGGTGCGGATACGTGTTTGGCGCCAACCGATATATTCTACGGTACCTTCTATCTGTCGATCATTAGATCGTATCCAATCCCCTACCGCGAATGGTCTGTCTAAATAAATCATCAAACCACCAAAAAAATTAGCTAGTAGATCTTTAGCGGCGAAACCAATCGCAATACCACCAATGCCACCGAAAGCCAACACCGCACTGATACTGACACCGAGATTTTGTAGAACCAACAAAATGGTGGTTATACTCACTGAAACACGAAGAAGCTTACTGATAGCCTCTATGGTTGCCTGATCAATCTTTGTTTCATCTTTTAAATGGCTATGGCGTTTGATCAAATTCTGCTCGGCATTACGAATAAATCGAACAACTGACCAGGAAATGGCAATGACAATTAAAACATCCCTAATGGCGGACTTAAGTTCAAAGTGCAATAAATAGTTTACGATAACCCAAGCACCTCCACCCCAAATAAGCAGACTGACGGGCAAAGCAATGGCTTTTATAAAAGAGTCGTCCCAATGAGTAGTGGTTTTTTGTAATTGATGCTCTAGTTTTATTACGACTCGCTTCCATACAAAATTGATTAGGAGTGTTACGAAAACGGCTAAGAATATTTGCAGAATTGCATTAGAGTCACTAATGTTATTTTGCAGCCATTGATTAAATTCTGATAAATTCATGATTTGCCTTTAAATGTTGCTTTTGCAAATAAAGCGACATCTTGCTAATGGTTAATCTAAAGCGCTGATTTTACCTTGATGCCTGAATTAGGCAAATACTATTTGAACAATAGGAGTTAAAAAAAATCCCGTCAATAAACGGGATTTCTGTGTATTTGATGGAACAGGTTATTTGTTTCCGAGCAATTGCCGTTTGATGGCGGCATTGAGTGGTTTGTCGCCAAGCCAGGTTTTTAGAAAAGCTTTATAAAACAGCTCACCAGGAATTGTACCTTTTTGAACGCCATTAATGCTAACTAAGGTTCCAAGAGCAGGATTATAATCGATGCAGATTTCGTCACCTTCTTTTATTTCAGAACTCCAAAGTTGATTAAAAGCTTTAACTAAGGGCTCCAGTTTAATCAAATCACCTTCTGAATTATTAACGGTAATGCCCAAGTTAATGGCTCGAATTATGGCGTCAGGCTTAATACTTTTACTGGTTTTGATGATAAAACGTTTTGCACCGGGACTTTCAATGATATCGGACACTGAAGTAGCATCCTTTTGTAAATAGAGCCCACCGATATACACCGCTTGACGCGCATTGGATTTAATTGCAGTGCCTTTAAGGCGCAATTCAACTCCGCCTGGAGAAAGGGTAATCACTTCATCAAGTGCAACGCCGGTCAATGAATCAGCAGCACTGTTGGATGAGAGCCAGAAAACGCCGGAAACAGCTAAGATAAGTATCTTATTCACGGTAACACCTAAGCCTATAAAAAGTTGGGGACATCACTATCTTCATTTTTGTTGTTGTTTCTAACTAGGTGGAAAATAACAATCTATCAATATGGCTAAACGACACGCCAGTAGTGCTGACAATTAGTTAATTTTCATAGTCCTATTGAATACTACAACAATTCACATCCTGTAGCAATTATACTAGCACAAAATTTGACCAATACCAGAAAGCCAGTTCACACTTTAACGTTTCAATTCACACAAAACTTGAGATACTGGGCAAAGCTCGTTATTCTTACTAACAATATGGTCTAACAACCTTGTTCATCACTAATTGATAGCATGGTTTAAGTCAATCGAACACTTGATAGGCTTATCTAAAATACGAGCCATCCAATAAAAGTGTCTGATACCTAAGGTAGGCTAATTGAATAGTCGTTATAATATATTTAAATTTTAAACGCTTAGCGTCAATCAAATGCCCCATTCATTTTTAAATTAACAGGATTAAGGTAACAACTATGAGTCAAATTTTCATTAACCTGAAGCATAAAGCAAAGTTAGGCATATTATCCTTAACCGCTTTTGCAGTTTTGTCAGCCTGCCAACCTGAGGCACCGTCTAGCCAAACCAAACAAACCCAACAAGCAGCTAAAAAAGCAACGCTTGACGATGCCAAACAATACGTCGCGGATGCTGAAGTTTCACTGGAAAAAGATTTCACAATAACCAACCAAGCGTTTTGGGTGCAGGCAAACTTTGTTACCGATGATACCAATGCCCTTGCCGCTAAAGCTGGCGAAGAAGCCACCAAAAAAGCGGTGAAATTGGCATTAGGTACCAAAGCCTTTATCGGATTAAAGCTAGACTATGATACCCAACGAAAACTGGACATATTAAAGTCAGGATTAGTCATTCCTGCACCGGATGACGATCAACTCACGGCAGAACTGGCTCAGATAACTTCCGGGCTTGATGCAACCTATGCAAAGGGTTGTACAGAAGATGGACAATGCTTTGATCTGACAGAATTGAGTAACACCCTAGCAGATTCCGATAACCCCGATGAAATGCTATCAGCATGGCTAAACTGGCGCAAAGTCTCACCGCAAATGCGTTCCAAGTATCAACGTATGGTTGAAATAGCTAATCAAGGTGCTAAGCAGTTAGGTTATAAAGATACCGGCGCGTTATGGCGTTCTAAATACGACATGGATGCAGATGCTTTTGCGTCTGAAATGGACCGCCTGTGGAACCAAGTAAAGCCCCTTTACTCAGCTTTACAGTGTCATGTTAGAGCCAAACTGAATGCAAAATATGGCGATGACGTGGTGTCTAAAACAGGACCCATTCCAGCGCATCTACTGGGCAACATGTGGGCTCAAAGTTGGGACAATATTTATCCAGCAGTAGCGCCTAAGACCACCACACAGGCAATTGATCTTACCAAACGCTTAGAAATTAAAGGCTATGATGAAAAAGCCATGGTCAGAACCGCTGAAAACTTTTTTCAATCCCTGGGATTTAAACGTCTTCCCGATACTTTTTGGCAAAAATCATTATTCACCAAACCGCGTGACCGCGCGGTTCAATGTCATGCAAGCGCTTGGGACTTAAGCACCACCGATTATCGAATAAAAATGTGTATCCAGAAAAATGCTGAGGACTTTGTCGTGATACATCACGAATTAGGACATAATTTTTATCAGCGAGCCTACAATTTAAAGCAGGACTTTCTATACCGAAACAGTGCCAATGACGGCTTCCATGAAGCCATCGGTGATACCATTGCGCTTTCCATCACACCTAAATACCTTCGTCAAATAGGGCTTATCGAAAAAGAGCCTGATGCCAGTGGTGATATTCCATTTCTGATGAAAAAAGCCCTAGATGGGGTCGCTTTTTTACCCTTTGGTTTACTCGTTGATAAGTGGCGCTGGGGTGTTTTTAACGGCGAAATCAAGCCAGATCAATATAATAAGGCTTGGTGGGAGCTTAGACAAAAATATCAGGGTGTTAAAGCCCCAGTTTCCCGCACAGAAGCCGATTTTGATCCAGGTGCAAAGTATCATGTACCCGGAAATACACCCTACTCTCGTTATTTTTTAGCCCGTATCTTGCAGTTTCAATTTCATCGCGAGCTTTGTAAAACAGCCGGTAACACCGGTCCGTTGCATCGTTGCTCGATTTACGGAAATAAGGACGCGGGCGCGAAGTTGAAAGCCATGTTAGAAATGGGTGCAAGCAAGCCTTGGCAGGATGCACTAGAAGCCATGACGGGACAAAGACAAATGGACGCCAGCGCTATTTTAGATTATTTTGCCCCCCTTAAAAATTGGCTAGACGAGCAGAACAAAGCTCGCCAATGTGGCTGGTAGAATAGTAACGATCTTTTAAAATTTTGATGTCGTTGTTTTAGGATTAAAGAGCGACATCTCTACAGATTTTTCTATGCAATAACAGAATAAAAAACTCAATCATTAACACGAGAAACCTTACCCGTTAAAGAGTCATAAATAATATGCATACTAGAGTCCTCTTTAAGCGTAAAATCACAAGAGGTCGTTGCGCCGGATACTAGGCTTGCTTGGTAGTCTAATCCTGTATAGGTAGCTACCGTTGGCGCATTATCAAGTATCCCCCGCCAAACCAACACACAATGACTTGCACTGGAAATTGTGGTTGCACCGGAAGTTGAAGTTGGCCAGCCTTGATTATTAATTTCTAAATCATTATTTCCGAAGCCTTGCAAATCTGAAGTAGATGTTGTGTGACCTTTTACGAACCAGGTCATATGTACCAAATTGACCGCCGAACGAAAGCTAGCGGAAATCCCATCCACAGAAGCGCTTCTCGCGCTCGTTTGTAAACCAATATACTTTGGTACCGCCACTGCTGACAGCAGGGCAATAATAACCAATACTACCACCAGTTCAATTAATGTAAATCCTGATTGTTTCAATTAGTCATCCATTTTCAAGCTTAGAATATTATTATGGGTGGTATTAATTTCATTCTATGCTTTTTAAAATATATACCGTCTCATTCAATTAATGAACCCATAAGTTATAGTTTAGACCAATTTACAGAAAAACCAATTTGCATCTTTACCTTTACGTAAGGGTAAACTATAATCCTGATATGAAAAATATCAATGCAAACAATCAGCAAACCTATAGCATTAGCCAATTGGCTGATGAATTTGAAGTGACTCCCCGCTCTATCCGACACTATGAACAAAAAAAAAACTCATTTCCCCAACTAGGCAAGGTACTCAACGTATTTTTACTCGTGGTGATAGAGTCCGACTTCAGCTTATCTTAAGAGGCAGAAGAATCGGATTTTCACTAGATGAAATCGGAGAGATTATTTCAATGTACGCCTCGCCCGCTGATGAGCAAAAGCAAACTCTGCTATTAATTAAAAAAATCCAGCAACGCCGCCTATCATTGGCCGAGCAGCAACAGGATATCAAAACAATGTTACAAGAACTCGATCATCTAGAGCAAAAACTCAAGCAAGGAGCCGCGATATGAATGCCTTGTTTAACTTTAATCTGGGAGAAACAGCAGACATGATCCGCGATTCGGTTCGCGCCTTTGCACAAAAGGAAATCGCACCACTGGCAGCGGAAATTGACCAAAAAAATGAATTCCCTGACCACTGGCGGAAAAATGGGGACATGGGTCTGCTTGGAATCACGCTCGAAGAAGAATACGGAGGTTCAGGCCTCGGTTATTTAGAACATGTTGTGGCAATGGAAGAAATCAGCCGAGCTTCAGCCAGCGTTGGTTTAAGTTATGGCGCTCATTCTAATCTGTGCATTAACCAATTAAGAAAAAATGCTAGTCATGAGCAAAAGCTCAAGTATTTACCTAAGCTCTGTAGCGGTGAGCAAGTGGGAGCTTTAGCCATGAGCGAGCCATCCGCTGGTTCAGATGTGGTTAGTATGGCATTAAAAGCCGAGGATAAAGGTGATTATTTTTTGCTAAACGGAAACAAGATGTGGATTACCAATGGACCGGATGCGTCGGTATTGATTGTTTATGCCAAAACCGATCCCCGCGCCGGATCTAAAGGAATATCAGCTTTTATCGTGGAAAGAGAGTTTGAAGGCTTCAGTACCGCACAAAAACTGGACAAGCTCGGCATGCGAGGTTCTAATACCTGTGAGCTAGTATTTCAAGATTGTAAAGTACCGAAAGAGAACCTGTTGGGTCAATTAAATCACGGAGTCAAGGTACTAATGAGCGGTCTCGATTTTGAACGGCTGGTTCTGTCTGGCGGCTCACTGGGTATTATGCAAGCCTGCATGGATATTGTTTTACCCTACGTCCATGAAAGAAAACAATTTGGTAAAGCGATTGGTGAATTTCAGCTAATGCAAGCTAAATTGGCGGATATGTACACCACCATGAACGCAAGTAAAGCTTATGTCTATCAAGTCGCGCAGGCCTGTGACCGAGGTGAAACCACAAGGAAAGACTCGGCGGGAGCCATTCTTTATGCCTCAGAAAAATCCACCCAAATGGCTTTAGATGCCATTCAATGCCTGGGTGGTAATGGCTATATAAACGAGTTCGCTTGCGGTCGTTTATTACGCGATGCCAAACTTTATGAAATTGGTGCAGGCACTTCTGAAATTAGACGCATGTTGATCGGCAGAGAACTCTTTAAAGAAACCGCTTAACAGGCTATTATCGAAGCATTATTTATCTGCGAGTTTAATACAAGATTAACCATCCTTAAACTCGTTTAAATTAATTGAAAAGGAAACAACGATGAATCAAGATCCAATTGTTATTGTCTCTATGGCGCGTACCCCTTTAGGTGGGTTTATGGGTGCTTTATCCTCGGTAAAATCAACTGATTTGGGTGCCACCGCGATTAAAGCGGCGGTTAGTCGTGCCGGAATAGCCGGGGACAATGTTAATGAAGTCATCATGGGCTGTGTATTACCGGCAGCTCTTGGTCAAGCGCCAGCCAGACAAGCCACACTAGCAGCGGATTTACCCTTATCAACCGGCGCTACTACTATTAATAAGGTCTGTGGTTCGGGTATGAAATCAGTCATGTTCGGGCATGATTTGTTGCTTGCTGGCAGTCAGTCAATTATCGTCGCTGGTGGTATGGAAAGCATGAGTAATGCCCCGCATATGCTACCTAAAGCGCGCGCTGGCTACCGCTTTGGACATGGCCAACTACTCGACCATATGGCATTTGACGGTTTAGAGGACGCCTATGAAGGCAAAGCTATGGGGTTTTATGCCGAAGAGTGTGCCGATCGCTATCAGTTTAGCCGTGAACAACAAGACGCTTTCGCTATAGAATCATTAGCACGTTCTAAAAAAGCCGTCGAAGATGGCTCCTTTGATTCAGAAGTAGTTGCAGTCACAATTAAAAGCCGTAAAGGTGAAATTATTTTTGACCAAGATGAACAGCCGCTAAAAGCGCGCCTCGATAAGATACCTCAACTACGACCGGCCTTTAAAAAGGATGGAAGCATTACCGCCGCCAACGCGAGTTCGATATCCGATGGCGCTGCGGCACTAGTCCTTATGAAACAATCAGAAGCTGATAAGCGTGGCTTAAAAGCACTGGCTAAAGTGGTCGGGCATACCACACACGCTCGAAAACCTGCCGAATTTACCATAGCCCCAGTTAATGCGATGCAAGATCTATTAAAAAAAATAAACTGGCAAATCAGTGATGTCGATTTATGGGAAATTAATGAAGCCTTTGCAGTCGTCACCATGGCTGCCATTAAGGATCTCGATTTAGACCCCTGCAAAGTCAATATTCATGGCGGAGCTTGCGCTTTAGGACATCCCATCGGTGCTAGTGGTAGCCGCATCATTGTCACGCTATTGGCAGCATTAAAGAAATACGGCAAACACAAAGGTATCGCTTCTCTTTGTATCGGTGGCGGTGAAGCAACTGCGATGGCTTTTGAATTGATCGATTAAATAGCTTGCTTTATTAAACCTTTATCAATCACCACCAACGAGACAAGTATTTATGTTTTTAAGTGACCAAGAGAAAATGATCCAACAGGCAGCGGCGCAGTACGTCAAAGAAAAAATAACACCTTATGCCGCCAGCTGGGACAGAGATAAAACCTTTCCCAAAGAAGCTTTAATGGGTCTTGGTGAACTCGGTTTTTTTGGTATGCTAGTGCCTGAAAAATGGGATGGTTGCGAAATCGGATATTTTTCATCCGCTCTAGTGTTAGAAGAAATAGCTGCCGGTGATGCGGCCTGCTCAACCATTATCAGTGTTACTAACTCGGTGGGTTGCATGCCTATCCTAAACTTTGGCTCAGAGCAACAAAAGGAATTATTTTTAAAACCCTTGGCCAGAGGGGAAAAATTGGCTGCTTTTTGTTTAACCGAACCTCACGCAGGTTCCGATGCTTCCGATCTCCGTTGCAAAGCGAAATTCGTGGATGATCATTATATTATTAACGGTGTGAAGCAATTTATAACTTCCGGCAAGAATGCCGATACCTCCATAGTATTTGCAGTCACTGATCCTAGTGCCGGTAAAAAAGGAATTTCGGCTTTTATCGTGCCCACTGATAATGCCGGATATAAGGTCACCAATATTGAAAATAAAATGGGGCAACACGCCTCTGATACGGCTCAAATAACTTTTGAAGATTGCAAAATTCCAAAGCATCATCTACTGGGTCAAGAAGGGCAAGGTTATAAAATCGCTTTATCAGGTTTAGAAGGTGGTCGCATAGGAATTGCTGCACAATGTGTCGGTATTGCTCGGGCAGCTCTGGATGCCGCAAAACAATACGCTAGCGAGAGACAAGCCTTTGGCAAACTGATTCATCAGCATCAGGCAATCGCTTTTAAAATTGCCGATATGGCGACTCAACTGGATGCTGCAAGGCTGCTAATCTGGCGCGCGGCTCGAATGAAAGACCGCGGCGAAAACTGTTTAGAACAAGCTTCAATGGCTAAACTATTTGCCTCTGAAATGGCTGAAAAAAATATGTTCTGAAGCTATTCAAATTTTTGGTGGTTACGGTTACCTCAATGATTTTCCGGTTGAGCGCTATTATCGTGATGTCAAAATTTGTCAAATTTATGAAGGCACCAGCGAAGTACAAAAATTGGTCATTCACCGTTCAGTGATGGCCGATTATCGTTAAACTATTGCTCATCTAAGCCAAGGAACATTCAGTATGCCACGTATCGTTAGTCAAATTAATCCAAAAAGTTCATCCTTTGCAACCAATAGTGAGTCCATGCAAAGTTTAGTCGATGATCTAAAAGATAAAATGCAGGTGATTAGCCAAGGTGGTGGTAAAGAAAGACAGAAAAAGCATACTGATCGTGGCAAGCTGTTGCCCAGAGAGCGAATTACTCATCTTATCGACCCAGGTTCTCCTTTTTTAGAGCTATCTCAATTAGCCGCTTATAACAATTATGACAATCAAGTGCCTAGTGCAGGAATTATCACCGGCATCGGGCGAGTCAATGGTCAAGAATGTATGATAGTGGTTAACGATGCCACGGTTAAAGGTGGCACCTATTTTCCAGAAACCATTAAAAAACATTTAAGAGCGCAGGAAATTGCACAACAAAATTATCTACCTTGTATTTATTTAGTAGACTCAGGTGGTGCTAATTTACCGCAACAAGATCAGGTGTTCCCCGATCGTGATCATTTTGGTCGTATCTTTTACAATCAAGCTAATATGTCAGCCAAAGGCATACCACAAATCGCCGTTGTTATGGGCAGCTGTACCGCTGGCGGTGCTTATGTTCCAGCAATGGCCGATGAATCTATTATTGTAAAACAACAAGGCACGATCTTTTTAGCCGGTCCCCCTTTAGTTAAAGCGGCCACCGGAGAAGTGGTGACCGCGGAAGAGCTTGGCGGCGCCGATGTCCACTGTCGAGAGTCCGGTGTCACCGACTATTATGCAATGCACGACCGACATGCCTTGCAAATCACCCGTGATATTGTCAGTCGTTTAAACCTAAGCAAACAAAGCACTTGGCAAAGGTCAGAGCCGGTTGCCCCCACTACCCTTAGCCAGCAGCTTTATGGCATTATTCCAACCGATACAAAACAACCTTTTGAGATAAAAGAAATCATTGCTCGCATTGTCGACGATAGTGAATTTGATGAATTTAAATCACTTTATGGTGCAACTTTAGTTTGCGGATTCGCTAAGATTTGGGGCTATCCGGTTGGAATAATTGCCAACAATGGCATTTTATTTTCAGAGTCTGCCCTAAAAGGTGCGCATTTTATTCAGCTCTGTTGCCAACGTAATATACCGTTGGTTTTTTTGCAAAATATTACCGGTTTTATGGTGGGTAAAAAATATGAAACAAGTGGCATTGCAAAAAATGGTGCAAAAATGGTTACCGCGGTAGCTTGTGCCAAGGTGGCAAAATTTACAGTGATCATCGGTGGTAGTTTCGGCGCAGGCAATTATGGTATGTGTGGTAGAGCTTACAGTCCCCGTTTTTTATGGATGTGGCCAAATGCACGTATCTCGGTGATGGGCGGAGCTCAAGCGGCCAGTGTTTTAACGCAAATAAAAAAAGATAATTTTGAGAAAAAAGGAATTGATTGGAGTGAACAGCAACAGGCTGATTTTAAAGCACCGATCGAAGCACTTTATGAAAAACAAGGGCATCCCTACTATGCCAGTGCAAGACTATGGGATGATGGTATTATCGATCCAAAAGATACTCGCAAAGTACTCGGGCTAGGACTCTCCGTGAGTCTCAATGCCGCCCCCATAAAAACCGAGTTTGGACTATTTAGAATGTGATCCAATCACCCTCATTCACCCATCCATAAAATGAGCGATAAGATATGAATGACAATCAGCAGAAAAAGTTTTTAATTATTCACAAGCATAAAAATGGCGTACGCCGAATCACGCTTAATTGCCCTGAAAGGCACAATGCTTTTGATGATCTGATGATCGATCAGTTGATCTCTGCCATCAGTCAAGCTGATAAAGATAGTAGCGTAAGGATTATCGTTTTAGATGCAGCTGGAAAAAGTTTTTCAGCTGGCGCGGATCTTAATTGGATGAAGCGTATGTCCAATTATAGCTGGGAAGAAAATTATCAAGATTCGTTAAAGCTTGCAGGACTAATGCAAACCCTTTATCAGTGTAATAAAACCACAATCGCGATTGTTCAAGGAGCGGCCTATGGTGGAGGTGTCGGTCTTATCGCCTGCTGTGATCTTGTTTTGGCTAGTAGCGATGCTGTTTTTTGTTTATCTGAAGTTAAACTCGGTCTAATTCCATCAGTTATTAGTCCCTATTTGGTTAAAGCCATTGGCGAGCGTAACTGTAAACGCTTTTTCTTAACCGCTGAAAAATTTAACGCCAAAGAGGCGCAAAATATTCACCTTGTGCACAAGATCATTGACGACCAAGAATTATCCAATGAATCGCAGGATTATATTAATCGAGTGCTGGCTAATGGTCCAACCGCTATGCTACAGGCAAAACGCCTAATCAACTACGTCAGTGAACGCGCCTTAGGCGAAGAGATGGTGTTAGAAACAGCCAGAAGAATTGCCGATATACGCTCGACCAGTGAAGGTAAAGAAGGCGTCGCTGCCTTCTTAGAAAAACGCCCCGCCAACTGGAACTCAAAAACCAAAACAGAACTATAAAAAACCTTATATTTTAGCCGGACTACTAGAACCCAGATACGAACAGGACAAGCCATGAGAGCTCGACAAATTAATAAATTATTAATTGCCAATCGCGGCGAAATTGCTTGTCGCATTATAACGACTGCAAAACAAATGGGAATCCATTGCATCGCAATTTATTCAGAAATTGACCGCCAAGCTAAGCATAGTTTAATGGCCGAAGAAGCCTATTGTGTTGGACAGGCTTCCGCTCAATCTAGTTATCTTATGATCGATAAAATTATCCAAATCGCCAAACAAAGCCAAGCCAATGCGATTCACCCAGGATATGGTTTTTTATCTGAAAATGCTGAATTTGCTTTGGCATGTAAAGATAATAATATTATTTTTGTAGGGCCTCCCATTGAAGCTATAGAAGCAATGGGTTCCAAAAGCCAAGCCAAAGAAATTATGACAAAGGCCAAAATTCCACTGGTTCTTGGATATCATGGTGAAAACCAAGAAGAGGATTTTTTAAAACAGCAGGCTGAACAAATTGGTTTTCCTCTACTGATTAAAGCAACCGCAGGTGGCGGCGGCAAAGGTATGAGAGTGGTTAATTCACTACAAGATTTCGCAAGTCTTTTAATCGCCTGCAAACGGGAATCTCTATCTTCCTTTGGCGATGATAGAGTTTTATTGGAAAGGTATTTAACTCAACCAAGACATATTGAGATACAGATATTTGCTGATTGCCACAATAATATTGTGCATTGTTTTGAACGAGATTGTAGTTTACAGCGGCGTCATCAAAAGGTTTTAGAAGAGGCCCCGGCATGTAATTTTAGTGATGACTTGCGCCAACAAATGGCGGCCGTAGCGATTGAATCGGCTAGAGCAATTGGCTATCAAGGAGCCGGCACCGTTGAATTTCTGCTGGATTCCGATGAAAGCTTTTATTTTATGGAAATGAATACTCGACTTCAAGTCGAGCACCCGATAACAGAAATGATCACTGGTCTGGATTTGGTTGAATGGCAGTTGATTGTCGCTATGGGTCAGCCACTACCTTTAAAGCAATCAGAAATACAACAAGTAGGGCATGCATTTGAAGCTAGAATTTATGCTGAAGATCCAGCCAATGGATTTTTACCATCTAGCGGATTAGTGAGTTTTTTAAACACTCCGACTGATGATCCCTATATTCGAATTGATTCTGGTATTAAAGCCGGTGATCAAATTAGCGTTTACTATGATCCTATGATTGCCAAGTTAATCGTTTGGGACAAAACCAGAGAAGGTGCACGAGTTCGTCTCAAAAATGCTTTATCCAAATTTCACCTAGCCGGTCCAACAACTAACATTGATTTTCTATATCAACTGGTCAATCACGATAATATTAAAAATGCCGAATATGATACCCACTTTATCGAAGATAACCTTGAAGAGCTTTGTGTTGCAACGGACTTTATCGATGATGAAATCCTCTGCGCTATTAGTTTTGCTTATTTAAATTATCAAAACAAAGAAAAATATATTAATAATAATGTCGCTGATCCTTATTCTCCATGGTCAACCACCGATGGTTGGAGACTCAATGAATCCAGTCAATATTTACTTCAATTACGCTACAACGAGCAAACCTATGAGGTGTTGGTACACTACCAAAGTGAACAAATTATTATTGAACACCAAATGAAAGAATTTATTGTCTCCGGTGAATTTTTGGATCACGAGATTATTCTTAATCTCAACGCCCATAAAATGAAATTTGATTGGCATCAACAGGGTATGCATTTTACTTTATTCAGGGGTAGCTCCATTTGGTGTGTTGAGGTTCTACAAAAAACAAACCCAAATGGAACCCATTTCGAGCGAAGCAAATTTAAAGGCTCCCATGCCTGGCACCCTGATCGACATAGCGGTCAATGTTGGCGATAAACTCAATCAAGGCGATAGTTTGATGGTGGTTGAGGCGATGAAAATGGAACACCAAATTAAGGCTCATAGGGATCTTCTAGTGACCGATGTTTATGTAGCCGTTGGTGATTTGGTTGACGAAACCACTCAACTGATTGAATTTGAGGAACAATAGATATCATGCTAGACAACTCGCAGTTTCCTGCTGAAGTGACTTTGGTTGAGGTAGGCCCGAGAGATGGTCTGCAGAATGAGAGCCAATGGGTTGCAACCGATATAAAACTCAAGCTTATAGAACTTTTAGCGGATAGTGGATTAAAAAAAATCGAAGCAACAAGCTTCGTATCACCTAAATGGGTGCCGCAAATGGCTGATCACACGGAGGTGATGCAAGGTCTATCGGATCTAAAGCAGGTCGAGTTCACGGTACTGACTCCTAACTTACAAGGATTTGAAAAAGCGATTAGCGCTGGCGCTAAAGAAGTTGCCATTTTTGCAGCGGCATCAGAAAGCTTTTCACAAAAGAATATCAACTGTAGCATTGAGCAAAGCCTACAACGGTTCCAACCACTTATGCAACTTGCCAAACAGCAAAATATTGCGGTTCGTGGCTATGTATCATGTGTTCTAGGCTGCCCCTACGAGGGTGAAATTCAACCAAGCAAAGTTGCTCAAGTGAGCCAACAACTTGTAAATTTAGGCTGCTATCAAATATCCTTGGGAGATACCATTGGTCAAGGAAATCCGCTATCAACAAAAAGACTTTTAGCCTGTGTGTTAGAGCAGGTTCCTATTGACCAATTAGCGGTGCATTTCCATGATACTTACGGTCTAGCCTTGGCAAACATTATGGTTGCGCTTGAAATGGGGATTTCTACGATTGATGCTTCAGTCGCAGGTTTAGGCGGTTGCCCCTATGCGAAAGGAGCATCCGGCAATGTGGCTACCGAGGATGTGGTTTATTTGTTAGAATCTTTAGCCATAAAAAGTCAAATTAATCTAGACAAATTGGTTAAGGCAGGCGATTATATCAGCCAATATTTAGGACGTGGCAACAACTCAAAAGTTGCCAAGGCTATTTTATCCAAAGCAATCGATTAAATATTTGACTCTGTGCATCACTTACATTTTTTAGGAGCTAATTCTATGGCCGGATTTAATAAGGTCGTCAAAAGTTATCAAGAAGCCATGGCCGGATTAGAAGACGGCATGACCGTTATCGCGGGTGGCTTTGGTTTGTGCGGTATACCTGAAGGACTAATTGCACAGATTAAACGTTTACAGACTACAAATCTGACTTTTGTCTCCAACAATTGTGGTGTGGATGACTTTGGTCTTGGTATTTTACTCAAAGATAAACAAATTAAAAAGATGATTTCCTCTTATGTTGGTGAAAATGCCGAGTTCGAACGACAGTATTTGGCCGGTGAGTTAGAAGTAGAACTCACGCCGCAAGGTACCCTTGCAGAGAAAATGCGCGCTGGTGGTGCTGGCATTCCAGCTTTTTATACCGCGACCGGATACGGCACGCCGGTAGCTGAAGGTAAAGAAGTAAAACAATTTAACGGTCGTCAATATATTTTAGAGGAAAGTATCACCGGTGATTTTGCCATTGTTAGGGCTTGGAAAGCCGATACCATGGGTAATCTAATTTTCCGGGATACCGCCATGAATTTTAATCCCATGGCAGCAACCGCCGGTAAAATAACCGTGGTCGAAGTGGAACAAATACTTGAACCCGGAGAACTAAACCCAACTGAAATTCATACACCGGGTATCTACGTTGACCGTATCATCCAAGCTAGTTTCGAAAAGCGTATTGAGCGCTTAACATTAGCCAAGCAATAAGGAAAACATTATGTCATTAAGCAGAGACCAAATTGCACAGCGCGTGGCACAAGAACTTCGTGATGGCTATTATGTAAACTTAGGCATAGGTATTCCCACTCTAGTTGCAAGCTATGTACCGGATGATATTCAAGTCATGCTGCAGTCGGAGAATGGTTTATTGGGCATGGGCCCCTACCCGACTAAAGAAAATGTCGATGCCGATATGATCAATGCAGGCAAGGAAACCGTAACCGCAATCACAGGAGCATCAATATTCTCCTCCGCAGAGAGCTTCGCTATGATCCGTGGTGGTCATGTAGATTTAACCGTGCTAGGCGCCTTCGAGGTGGATCAAAATGGGTCAATCGCATCCTATATGATCCCAGGTAAACTAGTGAAAGGCATGGGGGGAGCGATGGATTTAGTCGCCGGAGCTCAAAATATTATTGTTACCATGACCCACGCTGATAAACGCGGTAACTCAAAATTACTAGAATCCTGCTCGTTACCTTTAACCGGTGTCAATTGCATTAATAAGGTGGTAACAGATTTAGCGGTTATGTCGATTAAAGATGGTGCATTTCATTTAGAAGAAAGAGCACCTGGAGTCAGTGTGCAAGAAATCATAGAAAAAACAGCAGGCAAACTGCTAATACCTGATCAAGTGCCGGAGATGGAACTTTAAAGGCTAATGGATTAGACCATGGTTGCATACCTTGATCCTGATACCCCCTTCCCTTCTGTGTTGCAGGCTCTGACTGAGCCTAACGGATTATTGGCGGCAGGTGCAGACCTATCACCTGAACGTTTAATTAATGCCTATTCACAGGGCATATTCCCGTGGTATTCCGAGGGCGAGCCTATCCTTTGGTGGTCACCTGACCCTAGAATGGTGTTTGATATTCAAACATTTAGGCCATCACGCAGTCTGTGCCGTTTTATTAAAAATCAACCACAACTTAGAGTGACACTCAACCAAAACTTTGAGCGGGTAATTACTGAATGCGCCAAGCCTACAGACAACCGTGAGTCCACTTGGATTGATGATGATATTAAAAAGGCTTACCTCAAGTTGCATCATCAAGGCTATGCTCATTCGTTAGAAGTTTGGCAGAATGAACATCTAGTTGGCGGAATTTACGGCATTGCTAACCACAGTGTATTTTGTGGTGAATCAATGTTTAGTCGCATTAGTAACGGCTCAAAAACAGCACTAGCCTGTTTGATTGCTTATCTAAAACCCCATCACTTTAGCCTAATAGACTGTCAGGTAGAAAACCCACATTTAGTTAGTCTAGGGGCCGTTAGTTTGTCCCGCAATGACTATCTTGAGATACTGAAGGCACCATTGCAAGCCGGTTTGTCAGATAAAATATGGCAGCGGAAGTCGCTTTGTCTCGCTAATTTAGTGACTCGATAAGCATGAGTAATCCTTCTAACCATTCCAACGCTATACCAATTGAGT
Source organism: Enterobacterales bacterium (assembly GCA_030949565.1). Classification (GTDB taxonomy): domain Bacteria; phylum Pseudomonadota; class Gammaproteobacteria; order Enterobacterales; family Kangiellaceae. The sequence continues at coordinate 38,609 of JAUZSK010000052.1, read as the reverse complement.
TTTATTTAACGGCAGCTCATGACTGCCCCTATTTACCAGACAATCAAGCAAAAACTTTATTCTTGAGCCCACAACACATGCCAACGCCCCAAGTTTATGACAGCTTAATTCAACAAGGCTTTAGACGAAGTGGTGACCACATTTACCGCCCTCATTGTGAAAACTGCCAAGCTTGCATTTCAGTAAGACTTTTAGCCAAAGAATTAAAACCGACAAAACAGCAAAAACGATGCATCAATAAAGCAATATCATTTAAAACCAAGATCTCAAAAGCACAGTTTGATTTAACCCATTATCGTTTATTTGAAAAATATATTAATATCCGACATGCAGACGGTGACATGTTCCCAACCTCGCAAAAACAGTATCGTGAATTTATACTTTCTAAATGGATGGATACCCATTTTCTTGATATTTTTAATGAATCCGATCAACTGATAGCCTGCGCCGTATTTGATCAGTTGAGTGATGGTCTTTCTGCCATTTATACCTTTTTCGATCCAGATTATTCAAGCTTTAGTTTAGGCCGGTTAGCCATTCTAAAACTGGCAAAAATATGCCAACAACAAGGTCTAAATCATTTGTATTTAGGGTTTTGGATCAAACAATGTCAAAAAATGTCTTATAAAGGTAATTATCGGCCGTTAGAATGCTTTATAAATCAAAAATGGCTCAGGTTAAATTAGCAACGCTACCCATTTTATCGAATTGCCACTCATCCACCTGTCACAGCAACGAACAATGAATGGACCAATCAATTCTATCCTAGGGTTTGAAGTCCAACGGGACTAGAAATGTTACTCTAAGGGGTTTCAATATCGTCCGAAGGTTGATTGATTGGTGTAAGATGACCTTTTATTACCTGTTTAGCTAGAGTAAATGAATAATGACCCAGTAGATTAATATGAGCATAGACTATTCGCTATCCTTTTATAGATTCACCTCAAATTGTCAGGATAGAGTCTAAGAGTCCGACTCATAACGGTCAATATGCTTGTTTAGGTTCTAATCTGACACTATTTCAATTAAAATCTGACGTCAGGATAAAGTACACCCTATTCGAATCAGAAAATATTTTTCTTATTTTCTGATTTTCCACAAGTCAAACTAATTTAACCAAAGTTTAACGGTGAGAAAAGTTCGGTTTACAGAACACATGATTTAGACTTAGATTACGGATTTCTTATCGAGTAATCACAAGTTGTGTGCAAAATTTCAAACTAAAAAATCCTCGATCGCGCGCCACATGCATGTTGGGTTGGAGTACATCGGAAAATGTCCGCATTCAGGTATTTCCGCAAGTCTTACGCCGTTGGATTGTATAGCTGTTAAGTAAGTGAGCGATTGGTTTTGTTCGCCATACATAAACATTTTAGGGCAAGGTAGGTTTAGGAATTTTTCCATTAAATTTGAGTTGTCTGAGAGATCCACCATTGAATTAAAAATTCCGGGAACAGCCTGAGCTCTTACTTTATATTTTAGGCTTGCTGAATAGAGGGCGCTAGAATAGGCAGGTGTGTGTAATGTTCGATCAATAAAGTGTTCGAAAAACAGCTCGGGATTTTCACTCGGGAAATTAATTATCTGTCGACTCAAAAAGCAATCTTCCGGGGCAATATTGCCCTCAATATCGGTAAAGCTGAGCACTCGTTCTGGGCATTGGTCTGCTAACATTAATGCTGTCAGCCCTCCCATTGAATGCCCCACCAGATGAAATCGTTCAATATCAAAATGATCTAGCATTGCAAGAGCCGTTTTTAGTTGAAGTTGGATAGAAACTTGTCCTAAATCGGAGCAATATGTCTCACCACAACCTGGGGCATCATAGGCTAAAAAAGGATATTCATCTAAATCTTGTTGTCTAATTATGTCGGTGTAGTCTTCTTTGGTTGAACCAAAACCATGCAGGAATAAGATGGTTTCCTTTGTTCCGTCTCTTGAAAGTGTCGATATTTTAAGATCGACACCTTCGATATTGACAGAGATATTTGATTTCTTAAATTCGTTCACGATTAAGTTTTCCTAATAAAAATATTTTTTAAGCAAGTGCGTCACAAAAAGATTGAATTTTTTCACAAGCTAAAACTAAAGATTCTTCATCGAGCGCGTAAGCAATCCTTAAATAAGGACCTAAACCAAACGCACTTCCGTGAACGACGGCAATATTCTGTTCATCAAGTAATGCATCTGCCACATCTTTATCACTCTTGAGGAGCTTTCCGGTTAATGTCTTTTTGCCTATCAATTTTGAACAGTCCGCAAAAATATAAAATGCTCCCAATGGTTTCTCGCAGCTTAAACCTTTGGCCTTATTCAGCATGTTTATGAGAATATCACGACGCTTAGCAAAAACAGTGCAGGATTGATCGATGAATTTTTTTGATTCCTCTTTGTTTGTAATTGCGGCCAATGCTGCATGTTGAGCGATGCTACAAGCGCCTGATGTTTGTTGGCCTTGAAGTTTGGTCATTGCATCAATTAACCATTTTGGACCCATTCCAAAACCAATTCGCCATCCTGTCATGGCATAAGCTTTTGAAACGCCGTTCATGGTTAATATGCGCTCCTTAAGATCGGGCGCAATTTGCGCCATGGTATAAAACGACACATCATCAAAAACTAAGTGTTCGTAAATATCATCCGATAACAGCATCACTTGTTCATGTTTTCTGATTACCTCAGCAAGATTCTCTAATTCTTTTTTTAGTATAAACAGCGCCGGTTGGGTTAGAGGGTGAGTTTAGTATTAGCCATCTGGTTTTATTTGTAATAGCTTTTTCGAGTGAGTTGGGTGTTAATTTGAATCCACTCTCAATACCGCAAGAAACAGGAATAGGTTTGCCTCCACAGACTTCAACCATTTCGGGATAGCTCACCCAAAAGGGTGCGGGAATAATGACTTCGTCACTTTCATTTAGGGTAGCAGCAAGCGCATTAAACAATACTTGTTTGCCCCCTGTGCAAACAATGGTTTCTTCCCATGCGCTTGAAATTCCATTTTCGTGCTTAAATTTGTCACTAACAGCTTGCCTTAGAGATTTTAGTCCCGCAACCTGAGTGTAGCGAGTTTGTCCTGATTGGATTGCCTTAATAGCTGCTTTCGATATATGTTGGGGCGTATCAAAGTCCGGTTCGCCAGCGCAAAGTGAAATGACGGTTTCACCCGCAGCTCTTTTTTTTCACAACCTTATCGATAACTTTATAAGTGGCTGATGGTTTGCTTGCTTCTAAAAAGCGATTCAGTTTTTTTGCTGTTGAATTTTTCATACTATTAATTTTTCCGCCATTTGGCTAAGCCCATTAAGTCTAACGTAGATTCACCGTCTGTTAATCGTTTCATCATGGTTGCTTCTTGCTGTTCTCTGACTTGACCTTTTACAATAATTTCGAGCGCCAGTGCTTGAGGTAAAATGATAACGCCGTCGTCATCAGCAACAATTAAATCACCTTGTTTTGCAGGAGTACCGGTTATTTGAATAGGTTGCCCAACCGATCTGTAGCTAGCTTTGGTCGTACCACGAACAGAAATACCACGGCTAAATGCCGGAAATTGGCGCTTGCGAAGAGCTGCTACATCTCTCACACCGCCGTCAATGACGAGCCCCTTAATACTAGATGATTCTGCCGCGACGGTTAATACTTCGCCCCAATAGCCGGCTACAAAGTTATTGGTTGTTACCGTCAAAACACTTCCAGATGGTGCTCTTTCAAGTGCTATTTGAATGGCCAAATTATCACCGGGTGAACAAGCAACCGGGTAGGCTGTTCCTGCCACTGCAGCACCTTGCCAAACAGGTCTGATCAAAGGATCGAGCGCACAGTTGATAATTCCCGATGCTTCATAAAGTGTTGCCGTGCCAAGTCCTATGGCTAATTCTCTTATTTCATCGGTATAATTATTCATCGTTCAGTTTCCTTTGAAGGGTATGATAATTAAGCTTTTCTCTCGCTTCACTAATACTATCGCCCATCATAATTCGCTTTCGAATAGCCGTTTCAACGGTTTCAATTTCATGAGCTATTTTGGCTATTTGACGAGCAAACTTTCGCGGAACAATGACAACCCCGTTGGCGTCGGCAACGACTATATCTCTTGGTTCCACTCTAACGGTACCAATGTTGACGGTTTGATTGACCGATTCTACTTCAACACGGTCTTTACCAGTACGCATAAACCTGCCCGAGCTAAAGATTGGGTACTGATCTTCTATCGCCTTATTAACATCACGGCAAACACCATCAATGACTGTTCCAGCAATTTTACGAATACCCGCATATTGCGTCAGAATATCGCCCCAAACTGTGCAATCTAGTCGTCCATTATTATCGATTACAACGATATCACCTTCTTCAACATCATCTATATAATCACCAACGGTACCAGCCGGCGTGCCCACAGGAATGTACTTAACCGTATAGGCCGCACCGACAATAGCCAAGGTGTAGTTTTTTAGCGGCATTATGCCTAGCGCTTGACCATGTAAGTTCATCTTATCTAATGCGTCTGATACTCCTGCGGTGTCCAGCCCCTCAAAAAGTTTTATTAATTCTTGCGTTTCATTTTTGCAAAGATCACTTGGATCTGATTGGTTGTTATCTGTCATTAAATTGCTCTCTCAAATTATTTACCTAATGAAGCTATAAGTCTATCTGTTCACTTTTTATTTATTGCTTCAAATTTTTTGTCGTGCATTACCTCAGCAACTGATTTCCCCGAGCGAACCGCTTTTAACATGTTATTTTGTCTTGCGTCAATTTTTTCGGCGAGTGCCAAAACTTCATCTATGCATTTAGATGGAATAAAAACAGTCCCGCAACGATCAGCGATAACATAATCATTTTCGTTAACGGTCACCCCTGCATATAAAATCGGGCATCCGGAATCTAATTGAATGATGCGGTTTCTTGCGCTAATCATCGTGACGCCTTTTCCGTATAATGGATATTCAATATCCTTACTGCCGTCAATATCCCGACTACATCCATCGATAACTGTTCCTTGAATTTGTTTTTGTTTAGCCGCATTGGCAATGATGTCACCCCAACAAGAAACGCCGTTAGTACCACCCGCTATCACCAGAACTCTATCGTCATCCACAATGGCATCGATGACAGGAGTGATTAGGTGAACCGTTGAGTTTTTATTTTCTTTTGGTCCAAGTTTTACGGTGCTCGCAAGGCCTACAATTTTTTTGCAATCCCATAGAGGGCGTATCCCAAAAGTAGCCCCCTCTAACCCTAAGAAATCCAATGCGTCTGAAACGGTATTGGTATCAAGTTTTTCTAGCTTCATTAGCTGTACTAATTTTTTAGTCATTTAAGGTTACCTGACGTTATTTTTACCTAAGTTTTTATTCGCTTGATCCCAAGCATCCCTATCAATATCCAAATCGTCGAAATCATCAAAATTAAATATTGGACGCTCAATTCCATTGTGAAGTTGTTTTCTGAAATCTTCAAGAACTCTTAAGCAGGTTGGTAATAACATCATTATAGCGACCAAATTAACGATTGCTAAAATGCCCATCATCGGATCGGAAAAGAAGAATATTGCTGTAGCGCCTGGAGCCGTTGCTCCCATAAAAACGATCCCAACAACGGCAGCGCGTAAGACAGTTACCGCAATTGGTTTTTTTTGTGATAAAAGTCAGTGCATTTTCACCTAGGTAATAGTTGTAAATGATTGAGCTGAACGCAAAAAAGCAGCAACATTGCTGAAAGAAAATACTTTGTCCAATTACCTAAATGCGATACCAAAGACTGTTGAGTGAGTACTACACCGTCAATTGCTTCGTTTCCAGGTACATAAATATCACCTAACAAAATAATAAAGGCCGTACAAGTGCAGACCAACATGGTGTCAATGAAAACTGAAAGGGACTGAGTGATTCCTTGGCTTATAGGATGCTTTACATCAGCGGTAGCCGCCACGTTAGGAGTGGATCCCAGCCCGGCTTCATTTGAGAACAAACCGCGTCTTAACCCTTGTGAGATTGCTGCTCCCATTCCACCACTAACGGCTTCTTCAAATCCGAAAGCGTTGGCTAAGATTGATTGCAACATCGAAGGGACTTCAGAAATATTCAAAATTATAACCACCAGCGCCATTGCAATGTAACTGATAGCCATCAAAGGAACTACAACATCGGCAACTTTAGCAATACGTTTTATCCCACCGAAAACGATAAAGCCTGCAATCACTGCAAGAAGCGCCCCGCTTATCATCCGACTGATCCCTAAACTATCCTTTAACGCACCAGCTACAGTATTCCCCTGAAAAGCGTTGAATCCCAAACCGAAAGCCGCAATTAGGCAGACTGAATAGACAATCGCTAACCATCGGTAATTTTCACCTAGGCCATGAAGAATCGAACGAGCAGGTCCCCCACGAAAGGAACCATCATTTTGCTTACGTTTAAAAATTTGCGCTAATGTGCTTTCAACTAAACTGGTCGCCATGCCGACCAAGGCGATTGCCCACATCCAAAAAACAGCGCCTGGGCCTCCTAAAGTAATAGCGACTGCAACTCCTGCAATGTTGCCGCCACCAACGCGACCACCGACTGAAATAAGCAGTGCAGCTCGCGATGAAATTGTGTTGGGATCGGTTGTTTGGTTATCGGATATTATTACTCGAAACATTCTTCCAAAAAACTGAAACTGAACAAAACGAGATAATCCTGTAATGAATAAACCGAAGACAACCAGTAACGGGATCAACGCCTGTCCCCAGGTAAGGTTGTTAATAACATTAAAAAAACTTTCGACAGTCTGCATTTGCGTGCCGTTTAAAATGGCTATTGGTAGGGACTAGTATGAAGGTATTATTATGATACTTATAATCCTTATTAAATAACACTGTGATACAATTAACCTATCAGAAGGGTCTATTAGAGCAAAAGGAGTATTCAGAGATGATGAGCACCATTAATTTTCGTTTAATAAAGCAATTATGGATGTTTTTAGCGGTAGCTGAAGAGCTGCATTTTGGTCGAGCTGCAACTCGATTAGGCATGTCTCAACCACCATTAACTGAACAAATAAAGATATTAGAAAACGCTCTTAAACTCATGTTATTTGAGCGATCACGAAGAGGAACTAAACTCACGCCCGCTGGAGCGGCAATTCTGCCCGCTGTAAAACAATTTGCTAACGATATGGAAACTCTCGATAAAACGGTTAGAGAAATCGTTAGAGGACAAACAGGTGTACTTCAAGTTGGTGCAATCACTTCAGCAATGTTAGAAACTATCCCTCCTCTATTGGACAAACTTAATCAAAAATATCCTGATGTGACTGTTTATGTTAAAGAAATAGATAGCGTTGAAGCGATTCCAGCTCTTGAAAACGGTGAATTGGATATCGCTTTTGTCAGACTAGACGGTGAGACTAAATCAGGTATTGAGACCTTAAGTTTAGCTAAGGATAGGTTAGCAGTCGCAATGCCGAAAACACACCATTTAGCTCAAAAACCGAAAATTGCTATTGCAGAACTGGAGCCAGAGCAAATGGTAATGTCATCTCGACAGGTTAGTCCTAGTTATTTTGATATGCTTGTGGCTGCGTGTAGGAAGTACGGTTTTAGTCCGCGAATTTTGCATGAAGTACGATCCGTTACTTCGCAAATAGCATATGTGAGTTGTGGGCAAGGAGTAGCACTAGTTCCAGATGGCGTCGCAAAATTGGCCCCAAATAATGTCATAGTAAAACCTTTAGTGGAAGATATCGCTGTGATCACTTCAGCTATGACATGGAATAGTCAGCGACATCATCCAATGCTCAAGGTTGTAAGAGACCTATTATCTAGTTGATTATATTCATAACGATATCTGTAAAATAGGATGTTTAGGACTTTTATCAGATGAGATTGTTTTTTTACCAGTGGCTAAATAATGCAACTCACATAAGAGAACTTAAAGAAATGAGTCTGTTATTTCGAAACGAAAATTGCCGTTTTTTTAAAATGATTTGATATTTATGGGGCTACAACTAGTTTAGAGTAACTTTCCCTAACTTTAAACTCCAACCCCGATCCTCAATAGGATTAGAAATATTTTGCTTATTTTTGTAAAATCAGGCATTATAGCGGCGATTTTTACGAGTTAATCATTTGCCTTTTAAAAGCAAAGGCGCATTAAAAACAGGTTATTTAAAACAAGCTATGGCAAAAGAAGAATGTATAGAAATGGAAGGTGTGGTTCAAGAAACGCTCCCTAATACCATGTTCAGAGTAGAACTTGAAAATGGGCATGTGGTTATTGCGCATATTTCTGGAAAAATGCGTAAACATTATATCCGTATATTGACTGGAGACAAGGTGACCGTTGAAATGACGCCTTATGATTTATCCAAAGGTCGAATCACTTTCCGCGCAAGGTAAAAACAAAATCATCCGTTAAGCAGCCAATTGTTATGACTGCTTAACCGCAATTTCTTTTTTAGTCGCAATTTCAAAGCTTAACTGTTGTTTCTTCTTGTTAAAACCAACACTCACTTGGCCACCATTGGCTAGGCGACCAAACAATAGCTCTTCCGCTATTTCCTGACGAATTTTTTCACGGATCACTCGTGCCATAGGTCTGGCGCCCATCTGTTCATCATAGCCTTGCTCGGCTAACCAATTACGAGCAGTTTGCGAAACTTCTAGCGATACTCCCTTTTCATCTAGTTGCCCTTGTAGTTCTGCAATAAATTTGTCCACCACCGAGCAGATAATTTCTTTATCCAATGGGTTAAACCAAAGCGTTGCATCAAGTCGATTTCTGAATTCCGGCGTAAAAGTATTTTGGATTGCCTTCATATAATCGGTTTGCTTAGATTGTTGTTGAAATCCAATACTCGACTTTTGTAAATCAGCTGCGCCCGCATTAGTCGTTAACACCAATATCACATTTCTAAAATCAGCTTTGCGGCCATTGTTATCGGTTAATGAACCATGATCCATCACTTGTAGTAATAAATTATACACATCAGTATGTGCTTTTTCGATCTCGTCCATCAACACCACTGAGTAGGGATGTTTGGTCACAGCTTCAGTTAATAATCCACCTTGATCAAAACCAACATAGCCAGGAGGCGCACCGATTAATCGTGAAACAGTATGACTTTCCATATATTCCGACATATCGAAACGAATAAACTCAATCCCAAGATTTTTGGCCAACTGCTTAGTCACTTCTGTTTTTCCAACGCCGGTAGGGCCAGCAAGTAAAAAAGCCCCAACAGGCTTATCTTCGATGCCTAAACCTGAACGTGAAAGTTTAATAGAGTTAGCTAAAGTTTCTATTACCTCATCCTGTCCAAAAACGACCAGTTTAAGATTTCTTTCCAAATCTTTAAGGGTTTTCGATCGGATGAAGAGACCGTTTGCGCTGGAATTTTAGCCATTTTAGCAATAATCGCCTCAATGTCGTTAACCGTAATATCTTTAATTCGATCCTCTTGGTCTTGCAGTTGCCGACTAGCACCGGCCTCATCAATCACGTCAATGGCTTTATCAGGAAGGTTTCGGTCATTGACATACCGAGCAGACAAATCAGCCGCAGCTCTTAGAGCAGCATAAGAATATTCCACTTGATGATGTTCTTCATAGCGCGGTTTTAAACCTTGTAAAATGGCAATGGTATCAGCAACACTTGGCTCCTCTATATCAACCTTTTGAAAACGTCTAGCTAAAGCACGGTCTTTTTCAAAAATACCTCGATATTCCTGAAAAGTGGTTGAGCCCATACATTTTAATTCACCATTGGCTAACATGGGTTTTATAAGATTGGAAGCATCCATCACTCCACCAGAAGCAGATCCGGCTCCAATGATAGTATGGATTTCATCAATAAATAAAACAGATCCTTCTTTTTCCGCTAACTCAGCAAGCACCGCTTTCAATCTTTTTTCAAAATCTCCACGGTATTTTGTTCCTGCCAGCAATGCGCCTAAATCCAGAGAGAAAATGGTAGCGTTGGATATAACCTCTGGTACCTCACTATCAACGATTCGTTTGGCTAGGCCTTCTGCAATGGCGGTTTTGCCTACTCCAGCTTCACCCGACTAATAGCGGATTATTTTTTCGGCGTCTCGATAAGATTTGTATGGTTCTTTCTAATTCATCATCTCTACCGATTAAGGGATCAATCTTACCTTTGCTGGCAAGCTGATTAAGATTACTAGCATAGGACTCCAAAGCCGTTTTCTTTTTTGGCTCAGCGCCACCCGCTAGGTTTTCTCGCTCTGTTGGATCGGGGTTTTCGATTTCTTCAGAAACCTTAGAGATCCCATGTGAAATATAATTAACTATATCTAACCGAGAAATATCTTGTTGTTGTAAAAAGTAAACTGCTTGGCTTTCTTGCTCACTAAAAATTGCGACCAAGATATTAGCACCATTAACTTCTTTTTTACCGGAGGACTGAACATGAAAAACAGCACGCTGCAATACTCGTTGGAAGCCTAAGGTTGGTTGAGTTTCAATTGACTCCACATCATCAGGGAGAATCTGACAGTTTTCATCAATAAAATGCCGCAATTGTCGTTGTAGCTTAACAATATCTGCGCCACAGGAACGCAAAACACTAACGCCAAGAGCATTGTCTAAAAGCGCTAACAGTAGATGTTCCACAGTCATGTATTCATGACGCCTTTCTCTGGCATCAGTGAAGGCTAAATTAAGGGTTAACTCTAAATCTTTACTCAACATCTTTGAAACACCTTTTGTTTTACGATCCGGCTAGTTTTAAAATACAATCTGGGGTCTATATACTCTACAATCTCAACTTAAATTCTTTGTCACCGTTTTTTGTGTGCAGTACAATTGAACCATTACTGGACTCTAGTAATAAACATCTATTTATCAATGATTAAATAGGCTATTCGTCCTCGTCATCCTTTTCAAGGGTACACATTAAAGGGTGCCCTTCTGATCTCGCAAAATCATTAACCACCGAAACTTTCGTTTCTGCTATCTCTGAGGTGTAGATTCCCGCAACCCCCGCGCCTTCATAATGAACATCTAGCATGATTTTAGTTGCCTGTTCTGAAGTCTTATGAAAATGGCGCTTTAGCACCATTACTACAAAATCCATTGGTGTAAAATCGTCATTGAGCAGTAAAACCCGATACATAGGCGGCCGTTTTATTTCTGGCTGCCTTTCAGTGACAACCGCGGCGATGTCTAACTCATTATCTTTTGGATCACTCATAGTTAATTCTAGTCAATTCGCCTTAAAAATGTGCTAATTTTATAATTAAATCATCGATATTGATTATTATCAAGATCCACTTCAGCTAAAAACGATATTCACGAGCTGGTAAAACGTAGTTAAACGAATGTTATATAATGATTTAAGTGACATTTCATTCAAACCGCCCATCGATCATTGTACTGCTATTAGATGGGGTATTGCCAATAACTTTTCAACTATTTATAAGAAGAAGATTGTTTGAAACAATTCTACAAGTCATAAACGCTTGACTTTTAAGGGGAATTATGAGATTTATAGATGTAGGCAGAAATGATTTCTGATTTTAAAATTTGTTTTTCTCGTCTATATGCCAATTGCTGGCATTTTCGTTTGTTTGTTAAAAATAAAGGAATTCAAGGAGTAGTATATGCCGACGGGTACCGTTAAGTGGTTTAATAATGCGAAAGGCTATGGTTTTATATGTCCTGACGATGGTGGTGATGATATTTTTGCACACTATTCCACGATTGAAATGGATGGTTATAAAAGTCTTAAAGCGGGTCAAGAAGTAGCCTTCGATACCTGTGAAGGCCCTAAAGGTCTTCATGCACAAGAGATTACCACTGTAGAAAAGAAATCAGAGGAAGAGTAAACCAAGCAATTTGGTTTACCCTTTTTTTCTTTTGCAACCAGACAATAACTCGCAAAGAGATATTGTCTGCGGTATTCTGCATATCATTAACTCTGCAATATTTATATTAAAACCCACTAGTAAATACTACTTTTTTAGACTATCCAGCGACAGATTTTAACTGTATAAAGGAATAATCCACTTACCAAACTAACTGTTTTTAGTTTATTCTTGATGCGAGCCTTTACGCTCCCTGATACGAAATCCTCAGTATACTGTGAGCGAGCCACATTTTGCAAAACAAACTAGCTTTGCATTGCAGCATTTCACCGCTCTTTACCGTTTATCAAAAACTTATTGTTGATTAGATAACGTTAATTATTAGCGATTAGTAATTGCCTTTTTTAGTCAAATAAATCAATAACTGCTTAAAAAACTTAAACCATTAGTCCCAATAATCATTTCTAACTGAGCGTCGCTATGATTTGATTAAAACTATCACTAGGACGCATGGCTTTGGCAATCTTTTCTACATCAGCAAGATAATATCCATCAATATCCTGTTGACTGCCCTGAGCGGAGTTAAGTTGTTTAACGATGCTTTGTTCTTTGTCCTTTAATTCACTGTAAATCGGGGTAAAAACATCAGCCAGTTTTTGATCGATACTTTGACTGGATAAGTGCTTGCTCCAATAAAGCGTTAGATAAAAATGACTACCACGATTGTCCAGCTCACCTACTTTACGTGAAGGTGATTTTTTATTCATCAAGAAATCACCAGTGGCTGCATCAAGTGTATCCGCCAAGACTTGAGCCGCTGCATTACCTGTGGTTTGTGATAAGTGTTCTAAAGAAGCAGCAAGAGCCAAGAATTCGCCCAATGAATCCCACCGAAGATGGCCTTCTTGAATAAACTGCTGAACATGCTTTGGAGCCGATCCGCCAGCACCGGTTTCAAATAAGCCACCGCCATTCATCAGTGGCACAATTGAAAGCATTTTTGCGCTAGTACCCACTTCTAATATAGGAAAAAGGTCCGTTAAATAATCACGCAGCACGTTACCTGTGACAGAGATAGTGTCTAATCCCTGGCGTATACGTTGCATTGAGTATTTGATAGCCTTTACTGGCGACATAATTTGGATATCGAGACCACTGGTATCATGCTGTGGTAAGTATTGCTCAACCTTTTTAATCAACTCAGCATCGTGCGCGCGGTTCTTATCCAACCAAAATATTGAGGGAATACCTGCGGCTTTAGCGCGACTAACCGCCAATTTTATCCAATCTTGAATCGGCGCGTCTTTTGCTTGGCACATACGCCAAATATCACCCTCTTCAACTACCGAACTGAGTAAAATATTGCCTTGGCTATCGATCACTTCAACCACGCCATCCTGTTCAACCTTAAAGGTTTTATCGTGAGAACCATATTCTTCTGCTTTTTGAGCCATTAAACCAACATTGGAGACACTCCCCATGGTTTTTGGGTCGAAAGCGCCGTTGGTTTTGCAATCCGTAAATACCTCTTGATAAAATTCTGCATAGCAAGTATCTGGAATTACAAATTTAGCATCTTGTAATTCACCTTGTGCATTCCACATTTTTCCAGATGAACGAATATAGGCCGGCAATGAAGCATCGATAATGACATCATTAGGCCGATGAAGGTTAGTAATCCCCTTATCAGAATCAACCATTGCAATAGCTGGTCGTGTTGCATAACAGGTCTCAATATCAGCTTTAATCGCATCTCTTTTTGCTTGAGGCAAACTTTCTATCTTGCTGTATAAGGCGGCTAAACCATTATCAGGATTAACATCCAATTGCTTAAACGTCTGCGCATGCTTTGTAAAAACATCCTTGAAAAAGACCGACACCACATGACCAAACATAATTGGGTCTGAGATTTTCATCATCGTCGCTTTTAAATGAACAGAGAAAAGAACGCCCTGATCTTTTGCATCTTGCATCTGCTGCTCTAAGAACTCTCTCAATGCATTTCGGCTCATGACTGAAACATCAATAATTTCATCTTTAAGCAACGCAAGGTTTTGTTTTAGGGTATGTATATGACCCTCCTTGTCCTTAAGCTGGATAGTGACCTCTTGCGCTTGAGAAATAACACAAGACTGCTCACTGTGATAAAAATCACCCGATGACATATTGGCCACGTGAGATTTTGAATCATTGCTCCATGCCCCCATTGAATGAGGGTTATTTCTAGCATACTGTTTAACCGCTGCCGGTGCTCTTCGATCAGAGTTTCCCTCTCTAAGCACGGGATTTACCGCGCTTCCTAATACTTTAGAATATTGATCACGAATTTTAATTTGATCGTCGCTGGTGGGAGCTGCTGGAAAATCGGGAATCGCATAACCCTTTGATTGCAGTTCCTTTATCGCTTCATTAAGTTGTGGGATCGAGGCGCTAATATTGGGTAACTTAATGATATTAGCTGCTGGCTTTTGCACCAGTTGACCTAGCTCATTCAGCGCGTTATCCACTCTTTGTTCGGGCTCTAAAAATTCAGAAAAATTGGACAATATTCTTGATGCAAGCGAAATATCCCTTGTTTCAACGGCTATATCTGCTTGACTTGCGAAAGCTTGAATAACTGGTAGTAAAGAAAACGTCGCTAAAGCTGGTGCTTCATCAGTTAGCGTGTAGATTATTTTAGAGTTAGACATCTTGGAATCCTTAATAATGGGGTTGATTGTTTGCTTTTTAAGCAAATTAACTCATGCAAAAAAGAATGGGCGAATTATACGCTATCTAAAGCTTCTGATATACTGATGGAAGTCACTAAAATTGACTTCGATGGTATCAATCTAAGATTTTCGTTTTTAGATTATAACTTCTCAGAAGTAGTTATTTGTCACAGTCTTAAAGGAACCTGACTTTGTTACAAACAAGTCTAGCCTAAAAATGACTTATCAGTCGCCATTTAGCTTAATTTTCTATTGCAGTCATAACAACAAAAACCTTAAACTGAATGCATGAATCGAAAACTAAAAAACAGTCAACGTTCAACGGCTTTTAAACGACGCAATAAGCCATCACGACTTTCGCCGCTGAAGATGCAAAATGCCCAACTAGTATTATTTAATAAACCCTTTAATACTTTATGCCAATTTAGCGGGCAGCCACAAGATGATACCCTAGCCAACTATATTCCGATAAAATCCATCTATCCTGCTGGCAGACTGGATAAAGATTCCGAAGGTCTTCTATTACTCACTAATGATGGTCAGCTACAACATAAGATAGCCCATCCTACACAAAAAATGATAAAAACCTATTGGGTGCAATTGGAAGGAATTATTACCACTGATGCATTAAAGCAATTAGAAAAGGGCGTTATATTAAAGGATGGTAAAACTCGGCCGGCCAAAGCGGCTTTGTTGGATATAGAAAAGCAGAGCTTAAAAATTGGACCAAGAAAGCCACCGATCAGACAAAGAAAAAACATCCCTACCTGTTGGATTTCACTCAGTATTAAAGAAGGAAAAAACCGTCAAGTCAGACGCATGACGGCTAGTGTCGGCTTTCCAACCTTACGCCTTATTAGAGTATCCATCGGCGACTGGCATCTCAACCAGCTGCAGCCTGGCGAATATACTCAATGGCCTATAGATTAATTGTTAGTCTTTAATAACCATCAGAGAAAAGCACCAACTGAACACCCTGCATCGACCAAGGCGCTCTACCGCCGGTTGGTATCGGCATTTGAGCGTATTTTAAGCTGCCATCAGCATTTTTCTCATGATTAAGACAGTGCACCATACGATTTACAAATTCACTAGCAGCGATAGTAGATGTCCAACTACGATATCCATCTTTCCAAGCAAGGCTCATTTCACGAGGCCGAGTGCCACCATGTCCCGGTATTGTTCCTATATCAGAAAACATCGTGGGTATATTTTCATGCCCAGCTTCAACCAACAAAAAATCTAGGCGCGATAAAATGGCTGTTGACACTCGACTATTCCAGCAAATCATCGGCGTACGCCCTTCAACTCGATTTAACCAATGAGTCGAAAAGGAAGCCAATAGCGCCCAACCACTATTCATTTTAGCGGTTGCTTTTTTATCTGAGGACAATGCAGCTTTCATGACTTGGTAAATATTTTCCCAAGTCACCTGCCTTTGTGGTGTACCTGACTGTAAGAAAATTTCTTCAGTCGCTTTAACTGCCATTTCCTTATCCTCTACGTCCCATTCAATACCTTCCTCAATTCCTTTTGCTAAGATTTCAGCGCGGTACATTAACGCGTCGGAAGCGTGAGATACTTGCATTAACCCGTTTCTCGGCTTCGGCCAAAAGAAAGCTTCTAACCGATCATGCCAGGTACTGACCGCATCTGCTATTGCAGCACGTTGGTACATTGGGGTGAAGGGATCTTCATCAATCCATGCAACCACGGCTCTAGCATAATCATCGATGGTTGAATTTTTATCGGGTACTAATGGCGGATAGATATCCTCACCAATCATTTCCAAACCAGCGTCATCAATGATTACTGGTTCATTGCTGGGCGTTTCAATATCTGCCTGTATTCTTGCTTCTGCATAGGCAGTGAATAAATCTTGCTCTAAAAAGGTTAAAGAATCCCAATAGTCAAGCGCTTGATCGGTTAAACGAACGCCTATTTCACCATCATGGTCCATTTGAGTCTGTCTTATCACGTCTGGATTCATCAAAAAGAAGGCTTTGTCAACCTGACAAGTATCGCGATAAGACCAAGGAACCATTAGTCTCGCCGCCACTTCGACACAAAAGCGTTGCCCGTTTTCAATAATTTCAAACAGCTTTGCTTCACTCTGGCCAATTGGCATCTTGCCTTTTCGCCACTCCGAGTGTTCACCAAATCGCTTAAACCAGACTTTCCAAGCGCCAATAAATAACGCTTTAGGAACTTGAAAGTGGTCAGCTTGAGGAAAAATCATTTTTTTCATTCTTTGGCCCTAATAGTTTGATTGTATTATGCTTAATACTAAAGAAATTAGCTAAAAATTCAATGTTTTTAATCTATCACAGACTATGCTTTAACTATAGTTCATTCTTGCTTAGTTATTCTATTTTTATGTTAGATGTGAAAACAATGCTATTACAACCTAGGTTAAGATAGGTTAAAATAGGTAGCAACAATCCCTAGCGCTTGATTTAAGGAATCTTCATGGAACTTTCTCCGCTTACAGCAATTTCGTCTGCCGATGGTCGATACGGCAGCAAAACCCAAGAATTACGTGCCATCTTTAGTGAGTTTGGTCTTATTAAATACCGTGTAATCGTTGAAGTTCGCTGGTTGCAAGCTCTGGCAAAGCATGAGCTGATCAAAGAAGTTCCCGCATTTAGTGAGCAATCCAATCTGAAGCTAGAAGCCATCATTAGCAATTTCTCGCTGCAAGATGCGCAAAGAGTCAAAGACATCGAGTCCACCACCAATCATGACGTCAAAGCCGTTGAATATTTTCTAAAAGAGAAAATCGCCGATACTACCGAAATATTTAAGGTCAGTGAGTTTATTCATTTCGCTTGTACCTCTGAAGACATTAACAACCTTTCTTATGCTCTAATGTTAAAAGATGCATCGCTGGTGGTTGATGACTTGCAAGATCAACTGGTTAACAGTATTGCAGATCTTGCGCATCAGTATGCGGATACTCCATTAATGTCACGTACTCACGGACAACCCGCTTCACCTACAACGCTGGGTAAAGAAATGGCCAACGTGGTGGCTCGCCTGCAACGACAACAAGCTCAATTCGGCAATGTACAGCTGATGGGCAAAATCAATGGTGCGGTGGGTAATTATAATGCGCATATCAGTGCTTATCCAGAAGTTGATTGGCCTGCATTTGCGCAGAGTTTTATTGAAAACCTAAGTTTAACCTGGAATCCCTACACCACTCAAATTGAACCACATGACTATATCGCTGAGTATTTTGATGTGATCAGTCGATTTAATGTCGTTTTGCTGGATTTTGATCGCGACCTATGGGGCTATATCGCGATAGGACATTTTAAACAAAAGACCATAGCCGGAGAAATCGGATCATCTACCATGCCGCACAAGGTTAATCCAATCGATTTTGAAAATTCTGAGGGTAACCTAGGTATTGCTAACGCACTTTTTACTCATCTCGGGCAAAAACTACCGGTTTCTCGCTGGCAAAGAGACCTCAGTGATTCAACCGCCCTTCGAACTTTGGGGCTAGGCGTCGCCCATTCACTAGTGGCCTACAAATCAACACTTAAAGGCATTAGCAAACTCGAAGTCAACCTTAATTCTCTTAGTGCAGAGCTGGACCAAAATTGGGAAGTGCTGGCTGAACCGATTCAAACCGTAATGCGACGTTATGGTATTGAAAAGCCTTACGAGAAGCTTAAAGAACTTACTCGTGGTAAGCGAGTTGATCAGGCAGGAATGCAGGCATTTGTCGACCAATTAGACCTCCCGACTGAAGTAAAAACGGCACTGAAAAAGCTTACTCCAAGCAATTATATAGGCAATGCGGTTGCACAGGCGAAAAGTATTTAAAATTCCTTTATCGTTATTTTTAAAGCACAAACAGTCAATAAATGAGGCACCTAAAGCATTTTTTTCATAAAAGGCATTAATTTTTAACTAAAACTGGTTGATTTTTCACCAGTTTTGGCTAGGATGGTAATAAAGGAAGCGGTCAACATTAACTAACGCCCGAACAACTAACCATGAAAAGCCAGACTAAAAAACAACAATTATCATTTAAACAAACTCTTTGGCAAGAGTCATTAGATGATATTTTAAATGTTAGGCATAAGGTTTTTATGCTAGAACAGCATTTTGACGATCAAGTGCTTTGCGATTTAAAAGACGGCGATTCAACTCATATCATTGCCACTAATGAGTTTGATCAAGTCATTGCCTGTGGACGTATAACTGACAAAGGTAGTATCGGACGTATTGCAGTATTGCTACCCTATCGTGGTTTAGGTATTGGTTCTCAAATACTTAACCGCTTGGTTGATATCGCTAAACAACAAGAATTAACCAAAGTCTCAATTAATGCAGACCTAGAAAATCAACAATTTTATCAAAATCATCAATTTTGTAGCGCAGGACCGGTCTTTATGCGTCAAGGCGTACCCCATCAAAAACTTGCATTGAAGCTCGCATAGATTTATTCTTTCTGTACAGACAGCCTAAATGATCATTTAAGTTAATCATCAGTCTAGGCAACGATTGAATAGAGAGCATGCCATGAGTTTTTCTAATACCTCTGATCAAAAAACCTCAAGCCTGTCAACAGACCAGGAGTCCAGCCAGCTAATTAGTGGATACCAAGCGCTACAACAGGCCAGTCAACAACTGTTTGCTAACGCCCACAAGACTATTCAAATCTATACCCGGGACTGCGATCCACGGATCCTAAACCAGCGTAATATTGAGCAATCAGTTATTGATCTAGTGAAAAGAAGTCGTTATTCCCGTATTGAGATACTAATACAAACAGAAGAATCTTTATCAGGTATTGACCACCGATTAGTCTCGTTAGCACAGAGATTTACTAGCAGCATCGGTATAAAGCTGATCCCCAGAGATTATTTTGAGGAGGCTTTTGCCTTCTATTTAGTCGATAGTAAGCACATTTTATATCGCCAAAACCATCAGGATTACCATGCTGAAAGACGACAAATGCCAGATTTTTTGGTCAAAGAAAAATCTCGCTATTTTGATAAAATTTGGCAAGAGTCTAGTCCGGCAAGTTTTCTACGAGCCTTGTATCTCTAATGATTATTTTCTCCAACCGACGGCTAAAACTATGCGCGCTGGTTGCTAGTATAGTGTTTAGTTCTCCATTAATGGCAAAAATATTTGTGCATCACTTGCACTATCAAAAAGCCGAAAAATTACTGCCTTCCATTCAGGCGCAGCTAGATAAAAATGCTAAGTTAAGCGCTAATGAATATCAATTAATCGTTAATTCCAGCTTATCGGATAATATTAAGGTTCTTAATATTCTTAAAGACCTAGACCAACCTCGAAAATCTTATCTTGTCGAAATAAAACTACAGGATAAAGCAATCAACCATCCGTCAAACACACAAGGGCGACCAACGCCACTGCCAAGTCAATTAGAGCAGCAAATGTCGCACAACAAAAACTATCGCATTGCTGCCAAAGGGGATGAAAACATTTATTTCCAAGCCTCAGCTCTCGACAACATCCCTTTAATAGTTAAGCAATTGGTTAGTTACCCAATATCTTCAGTCATCTTGTATCAAGGCTTTTATTTTCCGACCGCTAAAAAAGCCAACTTGCAAAACGGTTTTGAAATTATCATCCACCAAACTAAAGGCAATCAAGTTTTAGTGCAAATTTCAGCCACCGCTCAAACAGCAAAATCAAAGCAACCAGAGGCACGGATAAAGCTTTTGGCTTCCACAGAGCTATTAGTCAAAAAAAATCAATGGACCTTGTTCGCTGCATCCAACTCTCTCCCCTATGCAACAGCCGTGAATCCACAAGCGAAACAAATCATTCCAAGAAAACTGGAAAAACCAGGTAGTCAAACGCTAGTTGATAGCGACTCCGTTAAAAACAATCTCTATACCACAGGTAAGGGAAATCGCTCAGCCAAATGGTTTTATCTCAAAATTACAGAATTGCCTACCGACTGATTATTCTAGGTTTAAAGATCCAATCTTGCATTTTTGTTGTATACTTGATTTATCCATTTGCTAAAGGATTATTTATTCCCCGTATTGCTGGTTATTTTTTCGCCTACCAAGCGATTATAATCCTGTCTCCGACCAATCCGATTTTATATTTAAGATTTAGCCTAACCAGTTTGCAAAGAAATTTAAGCGATGTTCTATCAATTTAAAAAAGAAATTAGGCAACTCGCCCCGATCGGTATACCTGCGGTATTATCACAATTGGCACAAATGGCCACCGGCTTTATCGATACGGTAATGGCCGGTCATTATAGTTCTGATGCGCTAGCCGCGATAGCCATTGGCACCAGTCTGCTTCACCCAGTATTGGTTTTTTTCTTAGGTTTGTTTTTGGCCTTTAATCCGTTGGTTGCACATCTGCATGGCGCCGAAAACACCAAAGGTATTCGACAACACTTTCATGCAGCACTATTTTTGGCAATTGTATTGTCGCCAGTGGCGGTGTTAGCATTACTTAACTTTGGGTTTGTGCTAACTCTACTTAATATTGAGCCTCAAGTAGCGCAATTAGCCATAGACTATTTAAGCGCCACCATTTGGGGTATGCCAAGCCTATTGTTATTTTTTGCCTTAAGATTCTGTAACGAAGGGCTATTTTCAACCATGGCCGTGATGACTATTACGCTGCTCGCCATCCCCTTAAATGGCGTACTAAACTATTGGTTTATCTACGGCGGCTATGGAGTGGGTGCAATGGGTGCTGTCGGTGTCGGTTATGCTACTTCGATTACTTGGTTTGTAATGTTTATCGGTATGGCAATCTATACATTGAGTGCAAAAAAATACCTAGCGCTTAGGCTATTTAAAGACTTCGCCCTACCCAATTGGTCCGAATTTAAATCAATTTTTGCTTTGGGTTTTCCAGTCGCTATTACACTAGGCTTTGAAATAACCATGTTTGCCGCAGTCTCTTTAATGATTGCACGTTATCCTGTTGAGGTAATGGGTGGTCATCAGATTGCCATGAATATAGCCTCCTTAACCTTCATGATTCCATTGGGTCTATCACAAGCTATCACAGCGAGGGTCAGCTATTTTAAAGGCAGAGGCTATCCTCAAGCGCTCAGTATTGCTGGTTTCACTGGTATTGGTAGTTGTGTCATCATTATGATTTTATCGGCCTCAATGATGATGCTCATTCCAAGATTTCTAGTCTCCATTTATACCAGCGATCCAAAATTGATTGAAATTGCGGTCAGTTTATTATTTTTTGCCGGCTTGTTTCAATTTTCCGATGGATTACAGGTATCAAGTTCGGGTGCATTGCGAGGACTCAAAGATACAAAAATGCCTATGATTATTACTGCCATTTCTTATTGGTTGGTCGGATTTCCCATCGGATACTATCTCGCAGAATTTCACAATTTACAAGCTAAGGGCTATTGGATTGGGATGATTTGTGGTTTATCGACCGCCGCTATTTTATTGCTTGGACGGTGGGTTATTTTTAGTAAACAACAAGCCTTAACAACCAATGCTTAATGACACATTAGCTAGATCTCGAATTCAAATTCTAAACTAACAGTCGTTTTAATACTTTGGCATAATCTTCGGTGATCTTCTGTTGTTGTGGGTGTTGACCATCTTCAATGATGCGCTGACCACTGACATAAACGTCCTTGACGGGTAATTGGCTAGCGTTAAAAATTGCCGAGTCGAGTATAAAATGGTCTTGTTTAGAAAATAGCGAGGGATGATTGGGATCAAGCACCAATAGATTAGCCCTCTGCCCCACTTGAATCGCCATATCAATTTCATTACTTGAGGGAGCTTTATTATGTGGAACGCATGCCAGCGATCCACCTTGCATTGCGGAAAGGTAGAGGTTTTGACCAACCGATAGATAACCGCGCTTCGCGTCCACTAAAACAACTCGTTTTTGTCGGGTTAATCTTTGAGCATATTCTAAACTACGTAGTTCATCACTCACATTGATTGCGATATGCGAATCCGAACCTATTGCCCAACGACCTTGCTGTTCAAAAAACTCAGCCGCCGGAAATACACCGTCACCCAAATTCGCTTCAGTGGTTGGGCAAATTCCAACAACCGCGCCAGACTGTGCGATACCAGATATTTCGTCCGAGGTTAAATGAGTCGCATGAATTAGACACCAGTGATGATTTATCTCAAAATTTTGCAGCAGAAACTCAACCGGTCTAAGCCCATAAAAATCGATACAATCAGCCACCTCTTGAGCTTGCTCTGCAATATGAATGTGCATTGGTGCATCCGCTAATTGTTTTTTTAAAATGGGGATCAATTCAGTTAATTGTTGCTGGCTCACTGCGCGTAGTGAATGAAAAGCATTGCCAAGCTTAAAGTTTTTCTGCTGTGGATAATCCTTTTGTATTGCGCTCAATAAGTCGAGATAGGCATCGTCCTGATGAACAAAGCGAGCTTGCTGTAGTGCTGCTTTCTGCTGCCCAAACCCAGCATAAGTATATAAAACCGGCAGTAGCGTTAAACCAATACCCGTCTGCTGTGCTGCTTCTATGATTTGACGAGACATTTCAATCGGGTCGCCATAGCTTTGCCCATTGGCTTGGTGATGCAGATAATGAAACTCCGCCACTTGGGTATAACCGGCTTTTAGCATTTCAAGATAAGCAAAGCGAGTAATCTGCAACACATCGCTGGGTGTTAGCTTTGCCACAAAACGATACATGATATCGCGCCACGACCAAAAACTATCATCCGCGTTATGACCAGAGCGATACTCGGATAAACCGGCAAAGCCTCGTTGAAAAGCATGTGAATGACAATTACTCATGCCCGCGATGACAGGACCATCTAGCTGCACCGCTTGGCTGTCTTTCCCCGCTTCAATCGATACAATAATACCCTCAGCATTAATGCTTAGCGTTTTATCCTGCTGCCAATGACTGCCAATTAAAATGGATTCAGCGTATAATTTAACCATTACTATTGTATTAAACCTTTTATAACGAGATAGTGCTTATTATGCCAGAAATCTATGATCTCATCCTCCATAATGTTCAACTAGTCAGCCTCGCGTCGGAAGAGGATTACGGTATCATCGAAAATGCAGTAGTCGCCATTAAAGATGGGGACATTCGGGCTATTTATGAGGCCGATTCAAAACAGATTGCTGGGCTGCATACCGAACAGGCCATTGATGGTCTCGGGCAACTGTTAACGCCAGGTTTAATTGACTGTCATAGTCATTTAATCTACGCAGGCAATCGAGCCAATGAATATGAAATGCGTCTAAATGGTGCAACCTACCAACAGTTAGCAGAAGCGGGAGGCGGTATTTTATCAACCGTTAAAGCCACTCGACAGACGAGCCAGGATGAATTATTTGACCTAGCCGCTAAACGCTTGAGTTACTTAATCGATGAAGGCGTTACTAGTATCGAGATGAAATCTGGTTATGGATTGGACCTGACTAATGAGCGTAAAATGCTAAAAGTAGCGCAACAATTGGGGCGGTTTTCAGGCATTGAAGTTAGTAAAACCTTTCTTGGTGCCCATGCATTGCCGCCAGAATACAAAGATCGATCAGATGACTATATTGAATTTGTTTGTGAAAAAATGATGCCCACACTAAAAGAAGAAAACCTGATCGATTGCGTGGATGCATTTTGTGAATCCATTGGATTTAATCTTGAACAAACCGAGCGTATTTTTAAAAAAGCACAAAGCCTTGGGCTTCCAGTCAAGCTCCACGCAGAACAATTATCCGACCTGAAAGGCGCAAAACTTGCCAGTGAATACAATGCCTGGTCAGTCGATCATTTAGAATTTCTAGCGGTCGAAGACATTGGCGCATTGAAACAATCAAACACCGTTGCCACCCTATTACCAGCAGCCTATTATTTTTTGTCCGAGACTCAGCTTCCGCCCATTAAAGCACTAAGGCAAGCTGGAGTGCCCATCGCTATAGCAACCGATCACAACCCCGGCAGTTCCCCCTGCCTATCGATTTTGCTGACAATGAATATGGCGGCCACACTGTTTAAATTAACACCACTCGAAGCGTTAAAAGGCGTAACCATCAATGCGGCGAAAGCATTGAGAATCGACGACCGTGTTGGTAGCATTGAAGTCGGAAAGCAAGCGGATCTTGTATTATGGGATCTTGAATCACCCGCAGAACTCAGCTACCGGATCGGTGGTAATGCTTGTAGCATGGTGATTAAGCAGGGTGAGGTGATTGTGGATAAAGGTGTTGGTTAGTTTGCGTCAGGTCACTCTTATAAAAGTTAATTTTAGTGGTGGAAAAATACTTTAGAGGCGTATGATGCCGTCAATACTTGATAAACTGCGACGACCGCTTTTAACCGAATCATTTGGATTACCTTCTATCGATGTAAAATATTTTGTTTTGGAATTGTAACGATCTACAAATCCTGTGTGGCCACCAACTAATTTACCCTTTTTATCATATCTTGCCATGGTGAAAATATCACCGGTTTGTGGTACCGCGCCCGTTGATGGTGTATATACATTTTTTGACTTTGCCCAACGTCGTAAGCTTTCAACCCAGCCCTTATGACCAAACGGGCTTCCGCCGGATTGCTCGAAACACCAAGATACAAGATGTTGCGCACCAATCCATACCCCTTTGCATTTTGATATTGATCAACCCTAGGTCCTCGATTAGAACCTTTTGGTATTTCTTTAACGCCGATTTCTTTTCTTGCAACGGCTAACGCCTTTTTCCCCAATGATCTCCTTTCAATAGAGGTCTTCACGCTATGCTTTGACTGATTACGACTAACATTTCCTGATTTAGATGGGCTGGAATCAGAATCTACTTGATTTTTTAGGCGTGGGGTACTTGTTGGAGCAGTACTTGCAGAACTTTGCGGTAAAGCTGGAACCTGAGGAGAAGAGCTAGCAGCGGGTGACGGCGGTGACAAGGGTGCCATTGGAATACCTGTTTCAGCAAAATCAAAGGAAGAAAAATCTAAAGTTTCTATCAGATCATCCTTTAATAAATCGCCAAGCAAGCGGTCAATGGCATTGAAAGGTTTTTTTAAGGCCGATGACTTCAACTAGTCTCCTGCTAATGCCGAGTGAACGTCAATATCGGAAAAATTAATTTCCAGATGTTGAGTATTATTCTCTGGATTATCTTTTAGCTGATTGTATAAAACTTTTATCTTTACACCATCCGAGCTAACTGATGTTACTTTGTAAGAGAAATTTGACTTTACCTCCGAAATACTAAATTGTGGTATATCGCTATCTTTTGAATTGGCAATTAAAGCGACACTTTCAAATTCTCGACGCATAGCCGCAATAAAATCTGATAAAAGAATGGCGTCATCAACACCTTCAACACTTGATGTTTTACTTTTACCTTTAACATTGAAGTCAGATTTTTTTAAAGCTGATAGATCTATCCTATTTTTCATTAATAATATTAACCATAGAATTTAGTTTAAGTACACTGAAACGGTTTTCAACCATTTTTCTTTAAATCGGTTTCATCTATTTTTGTTTTGAGGCCTTCTGAAATGATTCTTAAGAATCTTGATGTACCCATTTGATCTTTCGCTGAGCGTAATTTTAAAGAAACCTGAACCTTTCCTTTATTTCTAAATGAGCTGTTGGCCGTCCCTCTTCCCACCTGTCCGCGCAATCTGATATTGGGTTTAGCTATAGCAAAAAAATCAGCGCTTGTCGATTTCGAGGCGTTTAACTTGGACTTACTTTTATTTTCCTTTTCCAGCATTACATCTAAAGAAACATCAATGTTAGCCTCCTCTATGACTAGACTGGGAGGTTGAATAATAGACAACAACGGCGCTGATACATTCATGGTATGTTCTACCACGCGCCCGGGATTGGACGGATCAGAAATAGATTTCTTCATATCAAAATCTAAATTTCGTAATTGATAGGAAGTGACGGTCTTTTTTCCTTTTTTCTTGCGAACTTCCTCCATGCCGTAAGTTAGAATAAAATCAATCACTTCTAATTCCGCTGCTATCTGAGCCTCTTGCACAGCTTGAATGGAGGCACCCAAAGCTCGCTGGCACTAAACTCTTCGTCAATGCGAGTCATTAATCATCTCCAAGTTGAGTTGGCTAACTACTATGCTGGTAAATCCGCTTGTGCAGAAATTGAATCAGCAAATATGGACAGCACCCGAGTAAATCCTTCAGGCACTCGTTGTTTCGCCGTCATATTCATTTTTAGCGTTGCACTACGATCGGTTTCGTGCCGACTAGTTCGTTGATAAGCCGCCGAAACATTAAAATTCGCTTTAAATGAACTGGTCGTTTTAGCACTAGCTTTTCCGTATAAAAATTTTGCTAATCCGCCGGTTGACGCTTCGATTGTTGTTGAAGTGCTGTATTCAGCCCCAGCAGATGCGGTCAATTTAAATTGATTTTCTTTAGAAATTACATCTCTAATTTTAAATTCAAAATTGACCGTTAGATCTTCAATCGCCATATGTGGAGCTTCGGTCATAGCAAGAAGCGGAACAACCAAATTTATTTCTTTTGTGGTGGTTTCACCAGTGGTTGGATCGGCAATATTAGTATCGTATTTGAACTCCATTGTACGGAGCTTGCCAAAATCATCGGTGCCGAGTGCATCAATAAACTCAATAGTGCTGTGTGCGGATAATGCTTGAGCTTCAATTGCTGCGGTGAGAGGTGCTGAAAGATAATAGCCTAAGGGTAAGGCTTGGGTTTCTGCGGCGATATCGACGGCCATAGTATTGCTCCTAAGTGAATTAGCGATAGGGATTAAAATTAACGGCTAACAACGGAA
Organism: Enterobacterales bacterium; assembly: GCA_030949565.1. Lineage (GTDB taxonomy): Bacteria > Pseudomonadota > Gammaproteobacteria > Enterobacterales > Kangiellaceae. Next base: position 11,320 of record JAUZSK010000052.1, on the reverse strand, counting down.
CAACTTTATTTCAAATAATTTTAAAACCTAATTATTAAGGTATTTAACTGCTACTGCTATAAGACTACTGCTGGATAAAACAAGAAATGACTTCTAGATGAAACAAGAATACTACAAAAGAAGCGGCCCTTTGTCAAATATAATCGCAAGGCTATAATCACAACGTCCAATGTATCGACTGAGGTAGCTAAAGCGCGCGAACGCAGTGACTTATCAAGGTTATTTCGTCGGTAAACTAATTTTATTGCAACAAAAAACCGAAGAGTTAAATATAAAATGGTTGAAAGGCTTTTCTAGCTGTAAAAAACTAACCATTTAAATACCACTTAACCAAAATAAATTTCCTTCTGCAAATCTTAACTTCTAAGAGATAGAACCTCGCTTGGAATTCGGATAATTAAGCGATATTCAAACAAAACGCCTTCCGTCCTGAAAAAATAATTAAATTCATCTGCAAACAAAAAAAAGAATATTATTCGAGGAAGATATCTTCTGATTTCTGCCTGTCCATTATTTTGTCATTATTTTTCGGTTGACAGTCTATTGCGCTACTCCAAATAAAACGCTGGTTTTACTTTTGCACCATTTTGGTGCAAATTTCCGACTTGCAACTTAAAAATGCACCATTTTGGTGCATTTTGTACAAGTTAAGCTGAATTCTTGCACCAAAATGGTGCAAGGTTGGTTCTATCGCGGTGATGACAAAAACCGGCATACTAGCAATTTTTGGGCTAATCCGAGCCGCTAAACGACGCTTTTGACTGTTTTAGTATGGTTTTAAAAACCTCTTCGCCCTGCTCTGTTGCGACTTTAATATTGGTCTCCGGGATCCGTTCTGGATTAGGGTAATGGGCTAATGCTTTTTCAACACTGGCTTCACGAATTATATGCAGCATGGGATAAGGTGAGCGATTGGTATAGTTGCTGGCATCGTGGGTTTGTGCGCCTTCAAAGCAATAATCGGGATGAAAACTGGCCAGTTGGAAGTGGCCTTCAAATCCCATATCAGATGAAAGCTGGTTGGCGAGTTCTAACCAATCAAGATACTGATGAAAGTCTTTTAAACCCTTGCTAAAAATGAGCAGGCTGGTTTCTATCTCTGGCTGCTTTTCTAGTCGCTGTAGTTCATTAGCGACTGCCTCTAGCTGATCGGCTGTATTCTCCGTGGTAATAACAGAATAATGGATCGCATCGGCGCGAAATACCGGCTTGGCAAAGGGGCAAAAATTAAACCCAATGACTGACTTTTCTAACCAAAAACGGGTGGCTTGGATGAATGGTTCAAGGTTGCAACTTGATGGAGGCATGGCTTTAGCGATCCGTTAATGGACGAATCCCATTATAAGCTAGATGATGAGTGAGGTTGAAGTCGTTTAGGGTTTTTGTTGCATTTTTCTGTCATAATCTAGAAACACTCTTTGACTAATATTTATTTTGTTGCGGAGCCCTCAACTAGTCGGCTTAGTCTAAGGTTTTTGCTTGAATTGAAGCACAATGACTGCTATAAAACCACTGACATAAAGACTTTTTATTCCATCGCGGCAGTTTAAATTAAGGAAACCTCGCCATGATTAAGTTCCACCCACTGCACTTAGAACTTCATCAAGAGATCCATGCGCGCCCCTACCCTCGCATTGCTGCCCCTTGCGTGATTAGCCATATCGCCTTTTACCATGAAGAAAAAGTGGTGGAGCAGGAGTATCAAAGCATCAATGATTTGGCCAAACGCTACCATGTGAATGGCATCAGCCCTGGAACCCATAGTTATTTTCAAGAATTTGAGCAGTTCCATATGCGCTGGGAGAATCATCGAGAGTTCTCTACCATCACCATTATCCGCCCATTAAAAAAACCGATTAACACCGGTGTATCTGCTTTAGAAATGTTTCCCGAAGGTTGGCTCAAGCAGTTTCCGGGAGAAGCTATTTCTGCGGTCAGTCTGTTAATTAGTGATGAATTTGATGAATCCATGATTGAAGATTATCTAGCGGTTCGCCCTAATATTGCCAGTCGATTAATTGATGATCAGTTTACCGTTTGGACTTCATTGCAACTAGATAGTCAGGGCTTTACTCGGTTGTTTATGGGTAAAAACTCACTGATTGAACGGGATAAGGGACGCATGCAGTTAGGTCGAGTGGTACTTAAATTGTTAGAAATAGAAACCTATCGGCAAATGGCCTTACTCGGTTTACCTTTAGCCAAGTCGATTGCTCCCATCGCTTCTGATTTAGGGCAAAAATGCGCCTTGATGCTAGAGAAAATGACCCATATTTCAGAGCCTGATGAAGAAAGCGCCCTATTGCAAGAGTTAATGTCCATTGCTGCTGAAGTCGAGAAACTCAGAGCATCGACCAATTATCGTTTTGCCGCAACCTTCGCCTATGCCGAATTAGTGAATAGCCGTATAAAGGAGCTGGATCAACAAAGAGTCGAAGGTAAAGATCCTTTAGGAGAATTTGTACAGCGACGATTTATGCCTGCCATTAGAACCTGCGACTCAGTTCGTCGCCAATTAGAAAGTCTATCCAAACGACTCACTCGCGCCAGTGACCTATTAAGAACAAGAGTCGATCAAACCATCGCCGAACAGAATAAAAAATTGCTTGAATCCATGAACCGTCGTAGTCATATACAACTACGCTTGCAACAGACCGTTGAAGGCTTATCTGTTGCCGCTATTTCCTATTACTTGATCAGTCTGTTAAAGATTTTTTTACATGGCATCAATGGTCTGTTTTTCACCTTTAATGAGAATATCGTTTTAACCCTTGCTGCCCCCTTGGTTTTAGTGACCATTTTTATCATTGTCAGGAATATGAAAAAACACTATGTTGATTCACTCTAGCGACTAATTGGTTTAGAATGAATTCTTTTAGTTTTGAGTGAAAAATATGAGCCTTAGAGTCGAAGTTGTCGTTGTTACTCCTTTTCAACAGAATTGTTCGGTTATTTGGTGTAGTGAAACCTTAAAGGCCGCCATAGTCGACCCCGGCGGTGATGTCGAAAAAATCACACAACTCATAGAAAAACACCAACTAACGGTTGAAAAGGTGTTACTGACTCACGGCCATCTGGATCATGCAGGTGGTGCGGAAGCCTTAAAAAGACAGTTGCAAATACCCATTATTGGGCCACAAAAAAAAGACGCATTTTGGCTAGAAGGTATCGAAGCGCAGGGAAAAAGCTATGGTTTTAACGGCGCTGAAAACTGCTATCCCGATCAATGGCTAGAAGAAGGTGCAGAAATCACCATCGGCAATGAGAAGCTTGAGGTGTTGCACTGCCCAGGTCATACACCTGGTCATTTGGTGTTTTTTCATCGAACTTCGCAGCTTGCTTTTGTCGGCGATGTGATTTTTAAAGGCAGTATTGGTCGCACCGATTTTCCGCAAGGCAATCATCAAGACTTGCTAGATTCCATTACTCAGAAACTCTGGCCATTGGGTGGTGATACTCGGTTTGTTTCCGGTCATGGCGGTATTTCAGATTTTAAAACCGAAAGACAATCCAATCCCTTTGTGGCGGATCAAGTGTTAGCCTAGTGACTGAATCCTATTCATGAAAAATGAAATCGACTATCTGTTAAATGACGATTTATCCAATAATAATTCCGCCATTAGCCAACTCACCGCTCATGCAGTTGAAAGACAGGTTTTAAAATTCCATCAATCACTGCCAAATTACCAGGTATCACCACTGGTTAATTTAAGTCACCTCGCCAATTTTTTAAATGTGGCACAGATACGAGTCAAAGATGAATCCAATCGATTTGGTTTAAAAGCCTTTAAGGGCTTAGGTGCAAGTTATGCCATGGCGCGTATTATAGCTGCTAAGTTAGCATTGAGCTCAGATGAATTGTCTTTTAAGGATCTCATAAAGCATCAACGATCCTATCAGGATCTTCAATTTGCCACCACCACCGATGGCAATCATGGTAAAGCCGTAGCCTGGGCTGCGGAGCTGTTTGGATGTCAGTCACATGTGTTTATGCCGAAGGGTTCTTCCCCTCATCGTGTTAATGCAGTTAAACAATTTAGCGATCATGTCACGGTTACCGATATTAATTATGATGACACGGTCGAATGGGTCAAACACATAGCCCAACAGAATGATTGGATACTGCTGCAAGATACCGCTTGGCAGGGTTATCAAACTATTCCCGATGATATTATGCGTGGTTATTTTAGCCTTATAAGCGAGATTGAAGATCAAGATCCCGAGTTTTGGCCAAGCCATGTATTTTTACAAGCGGGTGTCGGGTCACTGGCAGCCGCCATTGCCGCCTACTTTGTTAACAGCAAACGAGCAACACCTTGCTTTGTATTAGTCGAACCTAAAAATGCGGATTGCTTTTATCGTTCGATACAAATAAATGATACACAACCCCATCGACGCCACGGCTCACTTGATACCATTATGGCAGGCTTGGCTTGTGGTATGCCCAGTGTCAGCGCTTGGGAAATTATAAGAAATGTTACCCCTGCTTTTATCCGCTGTGAAGACTCTATCACCGAAAGTGGAATGCGCCGTTATGCGAATCCAATCGGCAATGACCCAGCGATTTTGTCCGGAGAATCGGCCGCCGTCACCCTAGGTTTGCTTGAACACATCATGCACAATAATGAACTGATGCCACTAAAACAAAAATTGAAATTAGATGCTACTAGTCGCCTATTACTTTTATCGACTGAAGGCGATACCGATCCGGATGTTTATAATAAAATAATGCGCGAATAAGCGTTAAAAGCCAAAGATTGCCGCGTCGCTGCGCTTCTCGCAATGATACAAATTTTCTGCACCTGTCCCGTCAATTCGAATAGAAACGACGTGGTAATCTACCAAGGGTTACAGCGTTGCTGCGCTTATCGCAATGACACAAATTTTCTGCACCAGTCCCGTCATTACGAGGAGGAACGACGCGGTAATCTATCAGGGGTTACAGCGTCGCTTCGCTTCTCGCAATGACAAAAATTTTCTGCACCAGCCCCGTCATTACGAGGAGGAACGACGCGGTAATCTATCAGGGGTTACAGCGTCGCTGCGCTTCTCGCAATGACACAAACTTTCTGCACCTGCCCCGTCATTACGAGGAGGAACGACGCGCTAATCTATCAGGGGTTACAGCGTTGCTGCGCTTATCGCAATGACACAAATTTTCTGCACCAGTCCCGTCATTACGAGGAGGAACGACGCGCTAATCTATCAGGGGTTACAGCGTCGCTGCGCTTCTCGCGATGACACAAATTTTCTGCACCAGTCCCGTCATTACGAGGAGGAACGACGCGGTAATCTACCAAGGGTTACAGCGTTGCTGCGCTTCTCGCAATGACACAAATTTTCTGCACCTGTCCCGTCAATTCGAATAGAAACGACGCGGTAATCTATCAGGGGTTACAGCGTCGCTGCGCTTCTCGCAATGACACATATTTTCTGCACCAGCCCCGTCATTACGAGGAGGAGCGACGCGGTAATCTATCAGGAGTTGCCGCTGCGCTTCAGACTACTCACAATGAACTGTGTTACAGCCTAAATCTGCCAACGATAACTAAATTTAGCAAAAATTGTTTTATCCGTTTTTAATAACGAATCCAAATTATCATCGTCTCTGGCATTGTCGGAATAACCAACATAGACTAGAGAAAGTGGATTAATTTTATAGGAATAGATGAGCTGCGTGCCAAAGGTTTTACTATTGCTGTCAACACTGCTGCGAGTATACAAGGCTTGATTACGGTCGATATCAGTAGTTTGTATAGTTAAAGATAACCGACTTCGAATATTAAATTGATAGGCCAGTCGAGCATCATAAAGTTTTGCGTTAAACAGTTCACCACCGGGTACTTTTAATTTTTGGTAAGTGCTGCTTAGGCGTAAATTGAAATGCTTGCCTATCTGCCAATTAATGTAGGGATCAAATAAGGTAATTTCACCAATTTGTGTATTGGAAAAATCAATTTGGTCGCCAAACAACATAAAATTGCCTAAAGTGAAATTGGACCAAGGTTTAAATTGAAACCACATTAAATAGCGCGTTTCATCAAAGTATTGGTTGTTGTAATAGCGGTTTCGACTCACCACACCCATATTAGTTTGGTACTGCATGGGACCACTAATATTAAAATGAAATTCCACTTCTTCTTTTAATTTTTTACCTGCTTGATCTTCTGTTTTATCCCATTCACTAAAAATGCCCCAACGAGTCCAGGGACTGCCTTTTTTTCCATACCAAGTATAGTTGCCTCCAAGCGCCAGTTTTTTATAATCGACTTGGGAAATAAAACCCATGTCTGCACGGAAATCCTTACCAAAATCGACATAAGAGGTTGAAAGTCCGTAGTTCTTTTTACTTCGTCGATAGCGCAAAGTTAAAGCGTCATCCGATTGTTTAGCCTCTAATCCAAAATCGCTTTGGATTTGCAAAGGGTTTTTAGAATCTGAACGCATATATTGGAATTCCAGACTATCAAACTCAGTAAAAAAATATTTTCCATCGATGGCGGTGACTTGATTGGAATATTCGCTCTTGCTTCGATAAGTGATTAAAGCACCAACATGGCTTTTATCACCCACATCCTTTTGATAGCGGGCGATTAAAATATCAGACGCGAGGTTATCTAAAATAGCAATATTTGAACCGAGACTCCCCGGCAGAAGAAAACTGGTACTAGTATCTTGCGCTAAAATAACACCGCTACTTTGGCCGTTGCTTTTACCGGTGACTTTAATCCCATAATCGGGATTGGCTATATTCCTAGTGTGTACCAGTCGATTGCTGGATGAAAAATAATCCGCACCATCTAGGAAAAATGGTCTTGCTTCTGGATAAAATAATGAGAAGGTGGTATTGATATCCAATTGTCCGGCATCTGCTTCGACTTGAGAAAAATCTGGATTAATTGTCGCATTGAGGATCCAGTTTTCAGTCATTGCCCATCGAAGATCTAAACCAACTTCGGTAGCATTATTTGACTGCCATGCAGAACTTGTTGCCGGATCTCTTTGCTCTGCGCTAAGGCTGGTCAGAGTCGGCGTCACATCGATATTTTGCCCCATTTTTAGATTAGGCATACCTTTTAGCTTTTTCGCCTGACACAGCGAACAATCAAGATTTCTGTCATTTTTAGAGTCACTAAAAACGGTTCTAGAATCGCGAGGATAGATCCTCAAAAACTGTATTCCCCAAGTTTGTTCCTCTAGTCCCGATGGAAATCTAATTTCTCGAAAAGGAATGGCCATTTCCACCACATAGCCTTGTTTAGTGACTTTACCCATGCTATCCCACACAGCATCCCAGGAAGCATCTTCATTAAAACGGCTATCATCACGAGTAAGATCGCCCTGCGCGCCCAGAGGATTAACAAAAAATTCAAAGCCTCGTCTTTCATCGTTAAAGGTGTCGATAATGATCCCGACAAAGTCATCCCTAAAAATACTATCCCGATCTCTCAAATAGGCTAGAATTTTTTCTGGCTCTGGATCCTCCGCTTTAAAAGCAAAATAGAGGTATTGACCATCTTCCATCATGTAGGCAGTCGTTTTAACTTTGGCAGGGAGACTATCACCAGGGCTAGTCTCATAAGCTAACTCGACTTGGCTAGCGTGTTTCCATTCATCTGCATTGATCACACCATCTATAATCGGTGCTTTTTCAACTCTTGGAATTTGGTATTGTCCTTGCGCAAAAAGATTAAAACTCAATAAGCCTAAGCCGATACCCCATGTGATTTTTTTGAAATCCATAACTTCCCCTCTATTTTTAGATTTTGTAATATACCTAGAAAGACGCCCCCTAATAGAGAATAGTTTGCGAGGTTAATGAAATGTTACATGTGAAATCTTAGAGAGACATTCAGACATAAAAAAGCAGAAAATGAAACAAAAAACAGCCCTTAGGGCTGTTTCTAGGATGAACAATATTATCTTAAGCTAGAGTTCATCAATCACTGCATAAATGGCATCAATGCAAGAAGCACCGAGATTATGGCAACGATCAGGTGACCAGCCTTCAACCGGGTGCGGTGTTTCAATGGTATCTTTAAAGGGCATTTCTAAAGTCATGGGACCAAACAGTTGAATTGCTCTGCCATGCCACAATTAGTGCGAGATCCTCATCTCCAGCGGGTTTTCTACCCCGGCGGTTGTCGAGTGGAGATAGCACTTTCTCCTTTGAAAGTCCGGGGATTGACTCGCTCTGAGATTAGGAAGCTACGCGATTCCTGTAAACTCGCCATCTTATCAGTCCAATGCGGGTATACCTTCTGCGCCAGCGATAAAATTATAAGGCAAACCTTCATCTCCATGAACATCTAAACAGAAATCAACGCCGATGGTTTTCATTTTTTAAGGCCTAAATAGACTTCTGGACTTTTTTTCCATGCTCGGCTTTAACCATTCACGATTAAGGTTAGAACCAACCGCATTGGTTCTTAAATGACCTCGAAAACTACCCTTCGGGGTTCATATTAGGCGTAATATAAGAAACTGCATTTGGCTAACAAAGCTTGAGAAACAACATCACTATCATCCAATAATCAAGAGATATAAATCCCTCTCTGCCCACCAAAGAGCGCTTGTGTTTCACCAGGATGTTGTCTACGCCATGGATCCAAAGCTTTTTCACTTTCCATCAACTTCCTCTCCAACAATTCGCTGATCAAGGTCTGCGACCATCAGGAGTGTATGACCTAGCACATCTAGCTGCACTCTCCGGATGCTCTAGCGCTGCGGCGAAATCCGATCATCATGTCTCTCTGCATCGAATAGGGTGCAAAAGTAAGCGTAATAAATACTATCCATTCCCGACTTTATGATTGATGCCTAACCACACCATCTTGATAGCTGGTGGGTACACGAAACCAGTCTTCTGTCGGTCCTGCAGAAGCCACTGCCGTGATCGCCCTTCCGGCCGTCCGGATAAGCTTCGCCATCAGCGAAGTGTTGGTTGAACTGAGTGTTGACCATTTTGAATTGGCTACGCCACTGGCCCTAAAGTAAAGCCATTGAAAAAATTGCTTTGGGTTGTCTTTTTCAATATGTGGCTTAACCTGCCGTTGGATCGCTTGAATCCAGACAACGAACATTGCCACCGTCAAAACTGACTGCTGATGATTATTTTTTGAGCCACGTGGGTTCTCTCTCTAGTTCTTGTGGTGAATAAAAGCACCTTTCAGAATAGAGTTGACCCGCTCAGGGATAGCCAAGGATTTAAAAGCAAATAAATGGTGTATCAGCGAATTCTGCTTCACAATAGCGGTTTCTGCTATCAAAAAACGATTCTAAGCCACAAGTTGCTACAAGGAGTTTTGTTTAACTCCGATAACCCACTGAATTTGGTATACAAAATCACTGAAACAACTCTATGACGATAAAGATAAAAGACAACAAATCTTCCAACGATTAAAAAATAACAGCCGCCAACTCCAACCACCCAGGCTGGAATACTCTTCACCTTGCTGAACTACTAATCGCGGTTCATCTTGTCCGCCCAAGCAACGGATGTAGGAGTCAATAAAGCCACTAAAAAGCTCTACTTAGTAGCCAATATCACCACCTAGGCGATTTTTGAGTTTGGGTTTAGATAAGTTAAGGAGCTACGTGAAAACCGATCGGTCTTTACAACACTTCAACGTCGGCTAACATTATAAAAACCTGCCAGATCATCTTTGCGATGCTGAGCAACATCAATCCCAAGTGCCGCAAAATCGTGAAGAGACTTCAGAGCCCTTCCAGTTGTTGGGTCGTAAAACGGCTAATGTGGTGCTCAATACCGCCTTTGGACAGCCGACTATGGCGGTGGATACCCATATTTTCGTGTCTCCAATCGAACTTCGGTATTGCAAAGGGAAAAAATGTAGTTGAGGTTGAAAAACGCCTGCTAAAATTCAATGCTGAGGAATTTATGATGGATGCTCATCATTGGTTGATTCTACGTGGGCGCTATACTATAAAAATAAGAAAGCCGCTGCGGTTCTTGCATTATTGAAAGATCTGTGTGAATTTAAACAAAAAATAACAAGTGGTGATTAATATGGCTAACTTATGAGACTTTGTAATAAACTAACACTTGTTAATACAATGCTTTATCCTATTATTAACAGCATAATATTCCCGATATCTACTATGAGTGAATTTCTATGAATAAAAAAGTTTTATCACCAATCTACTAGCCGCTGGGCTGACCCTGTTAGGCTTCTATTTATCACAGCCTCTTATTTTTAATAGCCTGGATTCTTCGCGTTTTCTGGTGCCAGTACAATTCTTCAACTGAAGTCATGCTATTTGAAAAGTACCCGGTCTGTATGGTTCGAAGGCGTATTCCCACTTTTGGTTTGAAGAATTTAAAGCGGCCATTCGCAACCACCAGTGCAGAGTTTTAATCAACAGCATCTGGATCAATTTTATTCAAGATACGGCGAGTCAGGAAATCACTGGAACCCTCACACACCGATAATTAAATCAGATCGTCTTACCCCATATTTCGACCCCCAAATTGGTAGAGGTGATTATGCAATCTTAGTGGTTCGATGCTGAAGCATGTTTGGTAGGTGTGGAAGCTTCTTGCTGCTAGGGCCCTTTATTATGAGGCGTTGGCTTCAGTCTCACTGCTTCAAGTGTGAGTCTGATGAGTTCTGTTTGATTTATTATTAGAGACTGGGTGCTGGTTGGAATTTGATTTAACCGTTTCTGTATTTCATCATTGAGCGCTTTGCCGCGTTTCGTGCGCCGCTTCATGAATATTAGAGCAACTACACTGGGTGGTGGTTATTCTGCTCAGGCAGATGCTTTAAAGCTATGGTATCACTAAAGCATTGGTAGAGTTCGAACCAACTTTTAGAGCTATCCTTAAGCCAATGGGACTTCTTACTAGAGATAGTAGAGTTGTTGAGCGTAAGAAACCAGGTAAGAAAAAAGCGAGAAGATCTCCACAATTCTCAAAAAGATAGTCTTTACTCTTTTTTACCTTTTTGCAAGAGTTTTTCTCTTGTAAGTTATTTATACTTTTAAGTACCTAGTCTAAATTAAACAATAAAATATAAAACCTATCGGAAACGATGGCTTTAGCCTCGTCAAAGGCTGAGGCTGAGGCTAAAGCTACAGTTCCAAATTTGTAACCCCCACAATAACCCCACCAACCAACCTCTAAGAAATCCTAACTATCCCATCAGCACTTACATTCCAAGGTAACAACGCCTCAATATCCCTACCATCTCTTTGATAATAAGGAAACTCAGTCATAAGATACTTCAAGTAGTGATAGGGTTCTAATCCATTAGCCTTTAGCAGTCTCTATAATAGTGTACCAAGTAGCAATAGCCTC